>NZ_NRRG01000011.1 GCF_016583575.1 Thiocystis violacea | reverse complement strand
CAGTCCAGGTGAGTGGCGAGCAGGGTTCGGAGCCGTTTGACGGTACGGATTTCAGACATCAGGACATTGGGGGCAGAATCTCATGGCGATGTCATTATAATCAATATCTTAATGTGAAATGCACTGTACTGAGCGTGAGTGGTTTGATATTGCCTATGCCATCGCCTTGACGATGCATCTGGCCGAGATGACGACGGAGTCTTGACATGGGAAGTGCCGACCGTTTCTACACCACCTTGACCGAACAACTCAGCCGGCGCGCAACCCGCGCAGTCTTGGGGCTGCGAGGTTTCCGCAACGATGCTTTGCGAGAGCATCTGCGATCCTTGCTCGACCAGAATGCGGGACTACCAGGCGCTTTTCTGGCCGATCCGGTCTTCGAGGCCAGCTTCGGATGGCAGCCAGCGGACTTCACCCTTGGCGGATTGGGTGGCAAGCTGCTGCATCCTGACCTCGTGCGGGCGCTGCGTGAGCCTCCACGACAGGGTTTGAGCGAGGACTACAGCTTTCCCGCTCGGCAGCGCCCCTACCGTCATCAGTTGGAAGCCTGGCGGGCCTTGCTGGAGGCCGCGCGCTCGATCCTGGTCACCAGCGGAACCGGCTCGGGCAAGACCGAGTGCTTCCTGATTCCGATCCTCAATGATCTTGCTGTCGAGCTGGAGCAGCGCCAACGGGCACCGCTGACCGGAGTCAGGGCCTTGTTCCTTTATCCGCTCAACGCCTTGATCAAGAGCCAGAAAGATCGCCTCATCGCCTGGTCAGAGCCATTCAAGGGCGGGGTCCGTTTCTGCCTTTACAACGGGGATACCCCCGACCAAGCGAAGAGCGACTGGCGCTGCGAGGTACCCGACCGCCGGACGTTGCGCACCGATCCACCGCCACTGCTGATTACCAACGCCACCATGCTGGAGTACATGCTGGTGCGGAACCAGGATCGCCCCATCCTCGATCAGTCACAGGGTCAATTACGCTGGATCGTGATCGATGAGGCGCATACCTATGTGGGTTCTCAGGCCGCCGAACTCACCTTGTTGCTCAGACGAGTTTTACATGCCTTCGGTTGTCAGGCGAGCGAGGTGCGGTTTATCGCGACATCGGCCACCTTGGGGGATGCCAGTGACGAGTCTCGTCGCCATCTTGCCGAGTTCCTGGCGGATGTCGCCGGTGTCGGCCTGGATCGTGTGCAGGTCATCGAAGGGCAGCGCGAGACACCGACCCTGCCCGAGTCGCTGCGTGAACTTAATCAGCCCTGCCCCGATCAGGATAATCTCCGCACGCTGGATCCGGCTCAATGCTTTCGTACACTCGCAAGCGATGCCCGGATGCGCAACTTGCGCGCTCGACTCGTCGAACGTCCCCGTCGGTTGAGCGAGCTGGCTCGGGAAACGCTCGGGCGTGACGATGCAGCAGCCCGGCGCGAGATGCTCGGTTGGCTGGATGTCTGCACTCAGGCATCCAATGAGAAGGACGAGGCTTTTCTACCCCTGCGTGGACATCTCTTTCAGCGCACCATCAGTGGCTTGTGGGCCTGTGCTAACGCAAGCTGTCCAGGACGCGCGAACACCAGGCTCGACGCCGCGGACTGGCCCTTTGGGGGTGTGTTCCTCGAACGGCGCGAGCATTGTCCGGATTGTCAGTCCCCCGTCTTTGACCTGGTGCAATGCGGCGAATGCCGCGCTGAGTATCTGTCCGCGGCCGAAACGCATCGTGATGGTCAGGATTGGTTGGAGTGTCGCCAGTTCGACTGGACCGAAGATGAGTTTCAGCAGGAGCTTGAGCCGCCGATCAACGACGAAGAAAGCGATGCCGAGCCTGTGATCCAGTCCGCGAAGCAACCCCGTCTGCTGACGCGGGCGGATCACGCCACGGTTCGAGACTGGGGATTGGCCGCGGACGGTCGGCTCGACACCTCAGGACAGGAAGGCATTCAGGTGCATTTGCGTCTGCCAGACGATCAGGGTCTGGAATGCGCGGTTTGTCATGAACGCGAACGAGACCGTCAGTTATTTCGACCGGTACGCATCGGCGCGCCTTTCCTGCTTGGCGCGGCCATTCCGACGCTGCTTGAGGCCATGCCGCCATTGCCGGATGGGCAAGAGGCCAGGCCACTTGATGGGCGACGCATCATTACCTTTACCGACAGTCGGCAGGGTACCGCGCGCTTTGCCGCCAAGCTTCAGCAGGAAAGCGAGCGCGATCATGTTCGGAGTCTGCTTTTCCATCAGCTTGCCGCGAGCGTTCAAGCAGTCGATCCGGAACAGGTTCAACAAGTCGAGCAAGCCATACAGGCACTAGAGCCACTTGTGGCGGCCAGTCCGGCGCTTCAGCCCGTATTGGAGCAGAAGCGAAAGGAGCTTGCGAAACTCCAGGCCCCGCCGCAGGGCCGATTGACTTGGCAAGAGGCCGAGGACAAGCTGTTTGACCTGACATGTTCGATGTCCCAGGTGTTGTTCTTCAACCCATCGAACTGGAACCGCTGGGTTGACGCCGTCTGCTCTAAGAGGCCCGCGACGTTGAACAAGAGCAAGACCGAGCGGACCGACGCCGAACCGTAGCTGAGCTCGGCGATGCGGTCGGTGATTCGCCGTGCCAGTTCCGGCGCCGTGAGGCCATTAGCGGGAAGCTCGGCGACGCGCGGGCCGGCAAAGCGCTTCCAGGCCAACCGCCGGAGGTGTTGGTCGAATGCCGTGTTGGTGGACTTAATGCGTTCCCTCAGGAGATCGAGCAGGACCCGGGCCTCGGCTTGGCGCGGCCGGGCGTCTGCGGTCTTGTCCGCCGTAGCTGTTGCGATGAGAAAACCAACCAAGTGGTACAGGACGCGATCCTCGTACCAATCTTCCAATGTCTGCGTTAGCTTTTTGAACTCCTGCCACAAGTCCCACACATTTCCCGGATTCACCTCCAGCAGCGCCTGGAACTCCAGAAACGTCGCCAGCGGATCGTTGGCCAGATCCTCCGCCTTGCGTTCGTGCTTCATACGAATGAAGACATCGAACAGGTACTCAATGCGCGCAGGAAGGTCCAAATTGCTGCTTTGCAGGAAGTACCAGTAGCCGTCCTCCTGCAAACGGCGCTCGATCAGGTCCCAATCCTGCGGGATTTGGAGTGCGTCGCGCTGCTCCAGTTGTTTGCGATCAGAACGCAGCAGCTGCGCACGGATCAACTCGGCGCTGGTCAGCGGGATGCGGCCCACGTTCAGCCTCACGAAGACCTGCACTGGATCCTGATGTTCACTAAGCTCGTACCAGATGACGCGCACGTTCGGCGCGTCGCCATCGGGGCCTGTCAGACATCTCAGCAAATCCAGCTGCAGCCCGCCGTCCCGTCCGTCAGACCAGCGCTTGATGGCCTGGTAAGCTTCGTACATGTGGTGATAGTCGATGTATTCCTGGGCCTTCTCGGGGATAGGCTGTTTGAGAAACTTGGCACTGTCAGGGCGGGTTTGGTAGGAAATCTCATAGCAGCCGCGACCGAGAAGATCCGCAAACTTCTGCAATGCGCGGAGGATCAGGTAAATCGTGGTCAGCCGCTGCTGGCCATCGACGAGTTCCCACTCGTTCGGGCCGCAGCGGCGGACGACTACTGGCTGCAGGCAATAGAAGTTCGTCGGATCGGTCTGTCGCGACGCCAGCTGGAACGTGGCCAGATCCTCCAGCAGATCCTCAACCTGTCGAGCCGTCCAGCGATAACCCCTCTGGTAGGACGGGACAAAGAATTTGTCCTGCAGGAGATCAAAGATCGAACGGAGTTGCAGCGTCGGTGGGGCTATCATGTCCAAGATAAGTCCGATTTGTTGGGTTGTTAACAGGTCGATTCTTGCCCACCGATGCTCACATGCTACTGCAACACTTTCAACGGATACGACTAGCCTTGCCAACCGAGCAGGCGGAAGACACCACTTGCGGGTGCCGGTGGCTGTTTCCCTGGTCGAACGGCGATCGCGGGGAGCCTGACTCCGATGTTGCGAGTCAATGCCTGGGGCAAAGGAACAGCGAGTGCCCTACAAGCCTATGGGTTCCGCTTAACCTTGCATTGCGGTCACCATCCAGGGCATGTCCGGCGACCGCTCCTGGGACGCAAGAGCCAGCCAGCTAGTTGAACTCAGTGGCCGCTCTCGGTTGACGACGAATCAGGCGCCTCGGCTGGACCGAGGACCATGACGCCATCCCCAACCGCGATCCGTCCGGAGCGCACGACGCGGGCCGTCAAGCCACCGTGGCCACACATCGTCTGGTATCCCCCAGCGCCCAGAACCTCCTCCATGCGCGCGCAGGGAGGACAGAGGCCGGTTCCCTCCAGAACGGCCTCCCCGATCCGGAAGCGCCGCCCCTTGAGCGCGAGCAGGTTGATCCCGGACACCACCAGGTTGCGGCGCAGGAGATCGGGCGCGGGCGGAGCACGGCCCAGCCGGGCGCCGATCACCGCCAGGTGCTCGGCCTGGATCAGGGTGACTTGGCGCGAACCGCGACCGCGGGCGCGATAGCGATCGCCCTCCAGGCCCTGGCCAGCCAAGGCTATGACGGATGGCGGCGTCCGCACGGGCGCGCGCCGCTCGGGCCGCAGACCGATCCACTCCAGGCGCCCGGAGCGCGGGAAGCAAGCCAGCCAGGCGTGGAGATCTGACATAGGATTCAGGTGAGCTGGGGTAGAGACCAACGGGGCCGGCGGCGGACACCCGCTTCATACGACCAATCGTGTCACACCGGAACCTCGACTGGAATCCGCCCTGGCCGGGAGGCTCGTCGCCCGACAACCAACGCCTTTAGCAAATCCGTCTATGACACGCCTGATCCGGCCTGTCGACCTCGACGCCTTCCACGCGGCCGCGGAGCCACGCGACCACCCCGTGTTCAGGACGGCCCTCGACCACCGTAACAGCATAGGCGAGGCGGCGCCCAAGCGATCAGGAGGTGTCGACCGGTTCTTTTCAGCGCGCCTTGTTGTGCTCTCCATTTGGGGCAACACCGATATGACCCGATCCTTGCGCCGGCTCGTGTCGGCTTGTTCCCACCAATGTTCCCATCATTGACCGCCAAAAAGAGCCTTTCCGCTTAAGGAATGTATTTTATCGTCAGCGTGTTACAGATCTGTTCCCACTGTTCCCAGATCCTGACACCACCCCCTCGGTCGTTTTGGAAACCTGCGGTGGTCGCGGCTCGGACTGGCAGACGCACAAGATGTCGGAAGTTTGTTTTCGGCACCAACCCGCTCGAAGCATCGCCGGCTTGGGTGGCTTGGGTGGCGAGTCGCCGCTCTCCCCCTACAGCTCGAGCCTGTCGAGCGGGCAGACCAGAACCGAGGCCGTCCGCTGGCCAATGCGCACCTTGCGTGTCGTGCGCTCGACCGGCTTGCCGCCGCGCGGCTCGGCGGTGCCCGAGAGCAGAAAGCCGCGTTCGAACAGTTGGCGCTTCAAGGCCGTTGGCCGCAGGTTGAGCGGCGTGTCGATGCGCCTGGAGGCACTGTAGACCGCCTCCAGGGTCGGCGTTGGGAGCAGGTAGAGCAGCGCCTTCGTGGCATCGACCCAGCCGATGTGCGGACCGCCCGGCTCATCGCCTTTCCAGCCGAGCGCCTCGGCGTGGCCCGGCGGACGACCTTCCGCCAGGCTGCGCACATGCACGGTGCCGGAGTGCAAGGCATCACCAAGGATCGCCATGAAGGTGTCGGCGGGTTGGGCGTCGGCGAGGCGTCCCTCGTGCGTCTTGGCCAGAGCCAGGATGAGCGACTCGGCCTGGCGCAGCTGCGTCTGGGCTTGCGCTGGCGCGAGGGCACCGCAGGCGCGCCAATGGTCCAACGCCTGACTGTAGCCGATGAGAAGATAGGCGGCCTGGTCCGGTGTCCGCCCCGAGAGTCCGGCCCGAAGCGCTGTCGTGCGCCACGCCTGCCATTCGGCCTTGAGCGCCTCGCTACGGGCGGAGAGATCCGCGGCCAGGGTCTGGAGGTAATCGGCCATGGCGCGGGCGAGCACACCCCGCCGGGCCAGCCCCTGCGCCTCGCTCAGGCGCGCCAGATCCAACTGACCGGGTCGCAGCGAGACCCCGAAGAGACGGGCTTGGAGACTCTCGCCGGTCGGCCACTGCTCGGCCGTGCACAGAGCCAGACCACGCGGCTTGCGCTCGTTTTGCAGGCGGATGTCGGCCGTCAGCCGTCCGCGTCCGGCGCGATTGCCGATGCCGCGGATGAGGGTCGCCACCGTCTTGTCGAGCCGCGCCTGCTCGCTGGCCGAGGGCTGCGGGGCATAGTCGTCGATGACCGCCAGGGTATCGGCGAGCAGGAAGAGCTTCAGCCCGATCGCATTGGGCGTATCGAGCCAGCTGGCCGCGAGCTGGGTGCGCTCGGCGCCAGCGCCGAAATGGGCCGCCATGAGGGCCGCCAGGGTGCTCTTCATGCTGCGGCTCGGCCCCTCCAGCCAAAGCGCGAAATCGACCCCCAGCGCTTGCGTCAGCGGGGCCAGATAGACGGTGGCGATCAAGGGCACCGCGACCTCGGGCGGTGCCAGCTGTGCACTCGCGGCACTCGCCGCGGCCGCCTCGCCGCGCTCGGCGTCGCTGGTGCTGGGCGCCGGCAGACGGTAGAGCGGCCCCAGTTCCCCGAGGTCCACCTCAATGTCGCTGACCGCGCCTTGCGCCCCGATCACCGCTCCCGCCGAGAGGTAGTACCAGGCCCCGTCGAGCCGCCGCCAACCGGTATGGGTGAAGAGGGTGCGGGTCATAACGGTCGGCGCCCCCTGATGCGACAGGAGCTGGATGGCGTATTTCAGGTGCTCCTTCGCCCCTTGGCTGGGATGAATCAGGGTCCGGGTGCCCCAGTAGCGGGCCGGCCACTCCATGCGCGCGAACGCCTCCAGGCCGAGGGTGATGGGCGGGAGCGCCTGACCGGACAGGGTACCCGTCAGGGTGAGGGTGCGTGTCTGCTCCTGTCCGTCGTCACGCAGCACCTCCTCCTGGATGGTGGCGACGAAGTTGGCCAACGGCTGCTGGACCGGCTCGCCGCCGTGGCCACGGGTGATGCGGAAGGTGCCTTCGTCCGTGACGACATAGGTCTTGGGGGCCGTGTCGGCGCGCCGATCCGGCGCCGGTTGCTTGGACGGTGCCCTCCAGGCCGAGGGGAGTGGGCCTTGAAGCTCGGGCAGGGCGTCCAGCAGCCGCGCCCGCAAGGCCGCTCGCGGCGCATCGGGGAGGGCCGGCGGGGTCAGGCCATCCCAGTCGATCCCGATCGCCGCCAGCTCGGCCCGCAGCCAATCCGCCGCCCCGGCGCCCTCGATGTCGGGTGTCCCGACCGGCGCGTGCAGCAGGCAGCGGCAGGCCGATCCGAGCCGTTCCGCCACCGCCGCAGCATAGTGCCGTCCGGGGGCATCCTGATCCGGCCAAACGAGGATCGGTCGCCCGTGCGCGGCGGCGTCCCGCAGCGGCGTCCAATCGGATTTCCCGGCGGCCTGACTCCCACCCTGGGAGGTCACCGCCGCGAGGGCGAGCGCCTGGAGGGCGCTGGCGTCCTTCTCGCCTTCCGTGACGAGGATCGGCCCGTCCCGCGCCAGGGTATCGAGCCCGAAGAGCGGGCGTGGCTCGGGCGGTGCGCCCACTGTCCAGCCGCCGCGCACCCGGCGGCGGAAGAAGGGGATGACCCGCTTGCGCCCGTCCGGGGTTTCGTAGCGGGCGACGTATCCGAGCGGGACACCGCCGTCGATCGGGAGATAGGGCCAGACCCGGGTGCCGTGCGCTATGGCCCCACCGTCCGCGTCCCGCCAGGTCGCCGGTGGCTGCCAGGGGCTCTGCGCATCTGGATCCGGGTTGAACCCCTCACACGGACCGGTCGGTGCCGGGGCGCTCATGGCCAATCTCCCGAACCCAGCCGAAACTGTTCCGCCAGATCCCGGAGGCTGCCCTGGAAGGACTGACCGGTCGAGGCCTGATGGAAGGCGAGGATGTCTCCACCCTTGGCACCACAGGCGAAGCAGCCATAGGCACCGGTCGTCAGGTGGACACGGAAGTTGCCGCGATGGCGGTCGGCATGGAAGGGACAGAGCCCTCCGTCGACCCAGCCCGCGCGCGTGGGCGTGGGCATCGTGGGGAGTACGCGGGCGTAGTAGAGCGCGGCGGGCAACGCGGCCTTGAGCACGGAGGCGGTCAGTCGTCGCATCCTCTCCCCTCCCTGACTCGCCGGCCAGCGTCCCCGCGGTTGCGCTGGGACGCTGGCCAGCTCCCGAGGCGTGGGTCTCGCACGACCACCCGCACGAGTAGGCGATGCATGACTGGTAAGAGCACGTCCAGTAAGAGTACGTCCAGACGGTGTTGAGGCGTCTGCTTGGCACACGGGCGCCAATCAATCCAATCGAATGCAGACATGGGGGTCATTCCAGGGCCATGATGGAATGACCGCAGGCGCGGCGGGGCGCGCTCCGGCGCCATGATTCCACGGATGCGCTAGAATCAGGCCGCCGGTGCTCAACCGTGGCTGCGGTCGGGCTTTGTCTCCAGGGTCTGTGAGCCCCTGGGGAACGGTTTAGTCATTCTGAGGCGGTGCGAGCGGCTGTCTCGACGGCTCCGTGATCGTGAGGATCACGGAGACGTTTTGGTGGCCCGCTCAATGGCGCAGGCCCCGACTCCTCACCGCACCGTATTCGTGTGGACGTGCTGGGACAGCCAGGCTTCGAGCGATTCGGCGTCATAGCGAACCGCGCGGCCAATCTTGAGAAAAGACGGACCGACGCCCCGCACGCGCCATTGCTGAAGGGTGCGAAAGCTGATGCCAAGCTCGGCCGCGGCTTCACGCTCGGTGAGCCGGCGACGCAGGGGAGAGGTCGATATCCGCGGCATGGGAGCCTCGATTGAAATGAAGGGTTGATACATTGAAATCAGTGCCAGAAACCCTGTCATCCGCGGCGGCGTCATTCATCGAGTGGAGTAAAGTCGCTCGCACTGTCCGCGAACGCCAGGATGAACGCGCATCATTGGTGCGATGACGGATTCATAGCACGTCGGTTGTCGAAGACACGCGTAGCCTATAAAACTCACACGCGCACGTCACTCGACAACGGTCCCTTGAACGAGGCACCGTTTACGGTGACGGCTATGAATGGCGGACATCGAGGATGGCGGGGATCGACGTGTCGCGTCGGCGGCTCTCATCTGGATGCGGGTGTCGCCACGCCCGTCCTTGAGGTCCGATCGGCGTTGCGCGTCCGTGTACAGCAAGCCACCCTCATCCGTACATCATCCGCACCGACACAGGACCGAGCCATGCCCGCGGCACTTGAGCGCATCGACCTGCGCACCTCGGCGGAGACGAAGGCGCTGATCGCCCGCGCGGCGGCCACCGCCGGGATGTCGGTGAGCGCCTTTCTCCTGAGCGCGGCGCAAGCGCGCGCCAAGGCCGTGCTGAGCGAGGTCGAATCCCTGGCCCTGAGTCCGCGTGATTGGGAGGCCTTCGTCACCGCGCTCGACAGTCTCGACCAGCCGCGCCCCAAGCTCGCGGCGGCGATGGCGCGCTACCGCGCTTGGCGCTCCGAACCGACGGACGCTTGAGCGCGCGCCGCGGATGCGCCTCGAGCCCTTGGCGGCCCATCACGATCGGCGTGCCTTCGCGTGCGGTGAGGTCGAGCTGGACCACTACCTGCGCCGCTTCGCGCGCCAGCACACCACCACCAACCTGAGCCGAACCTATGTGGCGGCCGAGGGGTCGCGGGTGCTGGGGTTCTATAGTCTGGCGATGGCTTTTAGGGTCAGGCGAATGGCCCGGGATTTACGTCGCGGGTGCTGGGGTTCTATAGTCTGGCGATGGCGGCCATCCTCAAGGACCAGCTCCCGGCGGCCTATGCCACGCGATTCCCGCGTTTTCCGCTCCCGGTCGCGCGCCTGGCGTGCTTGGCGGTCGATCGGCCGCATCAAGGGCAGGGGCTGGGGGAGTTGTTGCTGATGGATGCGCTCGAGCGGTGCGCCCGACTCGCCGTGGAGATCGGCATGATCGTCGACGCCAAGCACGAGCGGGTACGCGGCTGATACGAGCGCTATGAATTCGCGCGCTTCCCGGACGCACCGCCGACACTCAGGCTTCCGACCGGAGCGATTCCGCGGCTGTGAACGAAAGGCTCGGCGTTCGGGCGTGCTCAGGACCGGCGAGCGGCACGGGCCGCCCACCGTCCGGGAGGCCTTATTGGTCGTCCGGCGTAGGCTTCGCCGCGGGCTCGACGGCCGTCGCTGTCGGGGTAACGCCCGCAACACCCAGGAGCCGGGCGCCGTGCTGCTCCAAGGCGGCGCGTACCGAATCCTCACCGAAGCGAGCATAAACGGCGGTGGTCGACTGGTTTGAATGGTTGAGAACCCGTCCGATCAGGTGCAGGGAATTTCCCGACTGGGCCAGCCAGCTGCCGACCGTGCGGCGCAGGTCGTGCAAACGAACATCTTCCACGCCAGCGGCTTTTCGAACCCGGTTCCAAGGTTTGCTGATATTCACCAGAGGCGCCGGCTGCGGCTCATGCTCGCCAGCGTCCTTTTTCGAGCGCGGACCGCGGCCAGGGAGAATGTATGGGTTGCCGTCTTCGCGTGGAATCTCGCGGAGGAGCGTCAGGGCCGGAGAGGAAAGCGGAATGTAGTGAACCCGGCCGGCTTTGGTGTCGGGCAGCTTCAGCTCGGCGCGACTCCAATCGACGTGCTCCCAGCGTGCCTGCAGTAGCTCACTCTTGCGCGCCCCGGTCAGCAGGTAAAGCCATAAGGCGTGCCGAGCCACCTCGTTGGGCTCTTCGTTGATCGCCTGCGCGAGCCGCGGGAGTTCCTCGGGCGTGATCCAGCGATCGCGCTTGTGCTCCTTGAAGCGATCGATGTCGCGTGCCGGATTCGCGTGATCTTTGGGGACGAAGTCCCACCGTCGGGCCAGCTCGAACATCTTGGACAGGAGCGCCAGGGTGCGATTCGCCTCGTAGGGGCGGGTCTTGCCGATCTTCGCATGGAGGGCGGCCGCATCGGCCTGGGTGATGGCTCGTACTTTCAGGCTTCCCCAAGCGGGTAGGAGATGCTTGTCGATACGCCGCTGGTCTTCAGCGCCACTCTTCTTAGCTTGTCCGTGCCGCTCCATGTAGGCAACGCAGAGATCCCTCAGGGTTTCGCCCTGCGCGTCGCGTTGACGCTCGGCGAGTGGATCGGCTCGCTCCGTCTCCACCTTCGACAGCAACGCACGCGCATTGATGCGTGCCTGGTCCAGCGTCAGAACGCCATAGGTGCCGATGGTCATCAGCCGTTTGCGTCCCTGCGTGCGGTAGGACAGCACGAAGGCTTTCTTGCCCGAGGGAAAAATCCGTAATCCGAAGCCCGGGACTTCCGTATCCCAGAGGACGCATCGGGCGTTGCTCTCACCCTGATAAGCGGCCGTATCGATCACGCGCTTGGTCAGTTTCATCGGTGCGCTCTCCTCCGAGTTGAGTCACCACTGAGTCACCCGTAAAGAGGGTGAGAGGCGGTGACTCTGCGTGAAGGAGAGTATAGCGTGATCTTTTAAGCATATGATATATAAGGAGATATCGTAGACAGGCGATAACGGTCGAAGAGCGGACTTTGTGACTTTTAATCAGGTGGTCGTGCGTTCGAGTCGCACAGGGCGCACCAAATAAAACAATGGGTTAGCTTTTTCGGCTAACCCATTTTTTTCATGGGCCAATCTTGGGCGGGCAAAAACTCCGCCGGGGCGGGAGTTTCGGGGTTCGTCCTGGTCGCGCGGCTAACACTAACCCATCTTTTTCAAAATCCGCGACTGGGATCGTCCGGCAGATGTCGAACATCCTTCGGTTCTCCCTCATGAGCTCGGGGATTAGCGCGCCTTCGGGTGATCGCAGCGAGTTGACGAAAAGCGGTCTACGGTCGAGCTTACGGCGATGATCCCCATGCTCCACTTTGTGGAAAGCTCGCCGATCATGGCGTAAATGGCCCACATGTTTTTCCAACTCACCGCACCGCACCCCTTGCCTTTGCGGATAGATGCAACCCATGGTTGACCTTGTCGCTCTCCGTCAATGTGCTGTCCTGGGCATCTCGCACTTCTCCAAAGGGAGCCAAGGCAAAGATCCAGTCGACCGAGTGACAGGCTCGCTGGCCTTAGGTGCCTTGGCCCGTGCGTCCATGGCGACAACCAGATTGCCCGACGGTCAAAGACTACTGGCCCGAGCCAAGAGCAACCTCGGGGAAGATGGTCACGGCTTCATCTACGATCTGGCTTTCACCGAACCGGCACCAGGGATCAAGGCTACCTGGATCGAATGTGGCAAAGCCTTGGAGGGCAACGCCAGAGAACTTCCGAGCATGGCCGAACCTGCGCCGAAGACGGCGATGGCGATGGCGAGACAGCGCGGATGTCGAGCTTCGTTCGGGGTCTCCTGGCTGATGACCCAGCGTCCGCCAAGCAGATGAAAACCGACCCGCACGGAAGTGATTACGGCCATGCCACCCCCTGGCTCTAAGCTGGAAGCGGAGCTGGTAGTTGAAAGCCGAAGGACCGGGTGTCTGGGTTCGCGGGAAGAACGGATGCGGCAAGAAACGCCAAGGAAAGCGCTGGATTACGTGTGGGGAAACGATTTATTTTAGCACTTTAACTGACTGATCTTAAAGAAAAATCAGTAGCGTTAAAGAATTGGCGGAGAGAGAGGGATTCGAACCCTCGATAGGGTATTAACCTATACTCCCTTAGCAGGGGAGCGCCTTCAGCCACTCGGCCATCTCTCCTTAAACTTTTTAAATGCAATGTAAATTATGCATTTATTGACTTAGCTATTCGACTTTTTGGGTTCCGTGAAAACCCCTTAAAGGCCGAGACGCTTCATCAGGCCGAGTATACTAACACACCCGGCCTTGCATTCCAATCAGTCAAGCTGATTGGCATGACTCATCACGCTCGAGTCCTGCCCGGTCTCGGCTTGCTCTCGCTTGATCCGCTCGTAAATTTCCTCACGATGGACGGCGACATCACGCGGGGCATTGACGCCGATCCGGACCTGATTGCCCTTAACGCCAAGCACGGTAACGGTAACTTCGTCACCGATCATCAGCGTTTCGCCCACCCGGCGAGTCAAAATCAACATTGTTTCGGTCTCCCTATGGAATCCCTATTCCGAACAAATGATTCATGTGGCCCGGCGAACCCGACCTATTGTCGCGCGGCGCGCGCGCGATGGTTGAACCATGCCTAAACCAAGCTCTTAGAGCGAGGCTCTATGTCGAGTATTCTACCAACTACCGCGAGATCTCCATAGTACGAGACCCCATGTTGCGTCAGATTTGGTCGGAGGGGACGAAAACAAGCGACGAACGCAAGACTTCCGACTAACGGTCCAACCCACGGAATCCGGGCTAGGCGGCCTCCGGACGATCGAGACCGAACGCCTCGTGGAGTGTACGCACACCCAATTCCAGGTATTTCTCGTCGACCACGACGGAGATTTTGATCTCGGAGGTCGAAATCATGCGAATGTTGATCCCTTCCTTGGCCAGGCTGGCGAACATCTGGCTCGCGATTCCGGCGTGGCTGCGCATCCCGACCCCGACCAGCGAGATCTTGACGATCTTGTCGTCGCCGAGCACCTGGCGAGCACTCAGATCGCGCGCCGTATCCTTCAGGATCTCCAGGGCGCGCGCGTAGTCGTTGCGATGGACGGTGAAGGTGAAATCGGTCGCGGTCTCCTGGGCGGCGATATTCTGGATGATCATGTCCACCTCGATATTGGCGTCCGCGATCGGACCCAGGATCTGGTAGGCCACGCCCGGCTGATCCGGAACGCCGAGCACGGTCAGCTTGGCCTCGTCGCGGCTGAAGGCGATTCCGGAAATCTTGGCGTCTTCCACGTTGGTGTCCTCGAAGGTGATCAGGGTGCCCTCGCCTTCCTCGAAGCTCGAAAGCACGCGCAAGGGAACCTGGTATTTGCCGGCGAACTCGACCGAGCGGATCTGTAGCACCTTGGAGCCCAGACTGGCCATCTCCAGCATCTCCTCGAAGGTGATGCGGTCGAGCTTGCGCGCCCTGGGCTCGACGCGCGGGTCGGTCGTGTAGACCCCATCGACATCGGTATAGATCTGACACTCGTCGGCCTTGAGGGCGGCCGCGATGGCCACGGCGGAGGTGTCCGAGCCGCCACGCCCAAGCGTGGTGATGTCGCCGTGTTCGTCGATGCCCTGAAAGCCCGCGATCACGACCACGCGCCCGGCGTCCAGATCGGCTCGCACGCGCGCGGCGTCGATGTCACGGATGCGCGCCTTGTTGTGCGCGCTGTCGGTCAGGATATGCACCTGGGCGCCGGTGTAGGAGCGCGCCGGGCAACCCTGGGCGGCGAGCGCCATGCTGAGCAGCGCGATGGTGACCTGCTCGCCGGTGGACAGCAGCACGTCGAGCTCGCGCGGCTCGGGGCAGGGCTGGAGTTGCTTGGCCAGACCGATCAGCCGGTCGGTCTCGCCCGACATGGCCGATAACACCACCACGACCTGATCGCCCTGGTCGCGCCAGCGCTTGACACGATCGGCAACCGCCTGGATCCGGTCGGTGGTTCCGACCGAGGTTCCGCCGTATTTCTGAACGATCAGGGCCATCGCTTCTTCCTGGGTTGCACGTCTTTCATCTCGAACCGTTGTCAGTTGTCAGTTGTCAGATTGAGCGTCAGCCGGCGAGGCGATCGGCGACCCAGGTCGGGACCAGCGCCAGGGCGGCGGGGAGTCCGGCGGGGTCGTTGCCGCCCGCCTGGGCCATGTCGGGTCGACCGCCGCCCTTGCCGCCGACCTTTTCCGCGACCTCGCGGATCAGGTCGCCGGCCTTGAGCCGGTCGGTGAGATCCTTGGTCACGCCAACCACCAGACTGACCTTGCCGTCGGACTCGGTCGCCAGGACCACCACGGCGCGGCCGAGCTTGTCCTTGATCTGATCCAGGGTCACGCGCAGGCTCTTGGGATCCGCCCCATCCAGACGCGCCGCGAGGACCCTGACGCCCTGGATCTCGACCGCCTGGGCGGCCAGATCCTGCCCGGCGGAACTGGCAAGCTTGGCCTTGAGCTGCTCCAGCTCCTTCTCAAGCCGGCGCGCGCGATCCATGAGCTGGATGACGCGCTCATCGACATCCTCGCGTCCGCCCTTGAGCAGACCGGCCAGACGCAAGAGACGATCCTCGTCCGCCTCGATCCAGTCCAGCGCCATGGCGCCGGTGATGGCCTCGATGCGTCGCACGCCGGCGGCGATACCGCTCTCGGAGACGACCTTGACCAGGCCGATGTCGCCGACCGCCTTGACATGGGTGCCGCCGCACAGCTCGGTGGAAAAGCCCCCCATCCGCAGAACCCGCACCTGATCGGAGTACTTCTCGCCGAACAGGGCCGTGGCGCCGGACGCCTTGGCGTCCTCCAGGCTCATGATACGGGTCTCGACCAGATGGTTGGCGCGAACCTCGCGGTTCACCAGCCGCTCGATGGTCAGCAGTTGAGCGCGCGAGACGGGCTCGAAATGCGAGAAGTCGAACCGCAGACGCTCCGGCCCGACGAGCGAGCCCTTCTGCTGGACATGCTCGCCCAGCACCTCGCGCAGGGCGGCGTGCAGAAGATGGGTCGCGGAATGATTCAGCGCCGTCGCGCGCCGTCGCTCGGCGTCGACATGGGCGTCCACGCGGTCGCCCACGACCAGCGGACCCGCGCTGACCCGACCCACATGGATCAGGACGCCATCGCCCTTCTTCTGCGTGTCCGATACCTCGAAGCGCGCGGTCTCGGTCGTCAGCCAGCCCTGATCGCCCATCTGGCCGCCGGACTCACCATAGAAGGGGGAGATATCGAGGATGACGAGACCCTCCTCGCCCGTCTCCAGGACGTCGCACGAGTCGCCGTCGCGATAGAGGGCGACGATCGTGGCTTCTTCCTGGAGCCGGTCATAGCCGCAAAAATCCGTCTCGCCCTGGATCTGGATTCCCAGGGTCTGGGTCGTGCCGAACTGGCTCGCGGCACGCGCGCGTTCCTTCTGACGGGCCATGGCCCGCTCGAATCCCTCGGTGTCCAGCGACAGACCGCGCTCGCGAGCGATGTCTGCGGTCAGGTCGATCGGGAAGCCGTAGGTGTCATAAAGCTTGAAGACGGTCTCGCCGGAAATCTGGCCATCGCTCAGCGCGCCAATGGCCTCGTCGAGGAGGCGCATGCCGTTCTCCAGGGTCTCGGCGAAGCGCTCCTCCTCCAGTCGGATGATTCGCTCGACGTGCGCCTGACCGGTCCGCAATTCGGGATAGGCATCGCCCATCTCGCGCGCGAGCGGCTCGACCAGCCGGTGGAAGAAGGGTTCGGAGCAACCGAGCCGATATCCATGACGGATCGCGCGCCGCATGACGCGGCGCAGGACGTAACCGCGCCCCTCGTTGCCCGGCGTCACGCCGTCCAGGATCAGGAAGGCCGTCGAGCGGATGTGGTCGGCGATCACGCGCAGCGACTTGTCGGCCTGATCGGCGCAGCCGGTGGCCTGGGCGGCGGCCTGAATCAGATGGCGAAAGAGATCGATCTCGTAGTTGCTGTGAACACCCTGCATCACGGCCGCGAGACGCTCCAGACCCATGCCGGTATCGACCGAGGGCCGGGGCAATGGGGTCAGATTGCCATCGGCGTCCCGGTTGTACTGCATGAAAACCAGGTTCCAGATCTCGACATAGCGATCGCCGTCCTCGTCCGGCGAGCCGGGCGGGCCGCCGGAGATGCCGGGGCCGTGGTCGTAGAAGATCTCGGAACAGGGACCGCAGGGGCCGGTGTCGCCCATCGACCAGAAATTGTCCTTGGCGCCACAGCGGGAAAAGCGCTGCGGGTCGGCCCCCATCTCGTTCAGCCAGATGTCGGCCGCCTCCTGATCCTCGGTGAAGACGGTCACCCAGAGCCGTTCCGGCGGAAGGGCGAGGACACGGGTCAGATAATCCCAGGCGTAGGCGATGGCCTCGCGCTTGAAATAGTCGCCGAAGCTGAAATTGCCGAGCATCTCGAAAAAGGTGTGATGCCGGGCCGTATAGCCCACGTTCTCCAGGTCGTTGTGCTTGCCGCCGGCGCGCACGCAGCGCTGGGAGCTGACCGCGCGGTTGTTGGCGCGGCGCTCGCGTCCAAGGAAGGCATCCTTGAACTGGACCATGCCGGCGTTGGTGAACAGCAGGGTGGGATCATTGGCCGGCACCAGGGGACTGGAGGCGACCCGCTCGTGTTGGCGTTGCTCGAAATAATCGAGGAAGCTCGCTCGAAGCTCTGCACTGGTGGTCATGGGAACATCTCGAATGGACCGTTCGCCGCTCGGCTCCGGTCAGTCATGAAAGCGCAGCAGGCGCCGGATCGAATCTGGGGTGAAACCACGCTGTTCGAGGAAACGCGCGCGTTTGGCATAGTCGGCACGGTCGGTGGGGGGTTCGGGGCCGAAGCGGCGATCGTGCACCCGCGCCAGACAGCTTGGCCATTCTTCGCTCATGGGCTCCAGGTAACGGTCGATCAGGGTCGCGTCAAGACCCTTCTCGCGCAGCTCGCCGCGAATGCGCAGCGGACCGAAGCCCTTGCCGACACGCTCGGCGACATAGTGCTCGGCCAGACGGGCCTCGTTCACCGCGCCCTGGGCCAAGAGACGCTCAAGCGCGCCGTCGACGGCGCTCGATCCAAGACCGCGCGCCATGAGCTTGCGCCTCAATTCGAGACAGGAATGCTCGCGCCTCGCCAGCAGGCGAAGCGCTAGACGCTCGGCCTCGCCGATGGCCTCAAGGCCATCGCTATCGGCCGGATCTGGAGCCCGAGCGTTCAGGGTCAATCCTCCGGGGACGCCTCGGCCGCTTCAGTCGGCGTCTCGCCCCCGACCTTGGGCAACAGTTTGTCGCGGATCCGGGCCTCGATGCCCTGGGCGATCGCGGGGTTCTCGCACAGAAAATTGCGCGCATTGTCCTTGCCCTGGCCGATACGCGTCCCTTCGTAGCTGTACCAGGCGCCGGATTTCTCGACGAAACCCTGGGACACGCCGAGATCGATGATCTCGCCCTCGCGCGAAATGCCGTGCCCGTAAAGGATATCGAACTCGGCCTGCTTGAAGGGGGGCGCCACCTTGTTCTTGACTACCTTGACCTTGGTCTCGCTGCCGATCACCTCGTCGCCCTTCTTGATGCTGCCGGTGCGGCGGATATCGAGCCGCACCGAGGCATAGAACTTGAGGGCGTTGCCGCCGGTGGTCGTTTCGGGCGAGCCAAACATGACGCCTATCTTCATCCGGATCTGATTGATGAAGATGACGCAGCAGTTGGAGCGGTTGATGTTGCCGGTGAGCTTGCGCAGCGCCTGGGACATGAGCCGCGCCTGCAGACCCATGTGCGAGTCGCCCATCTCGCCCTCGATCTCGGCCTTGGGGGTCAGCGCCGCGACCGAGTCCACGACCACGACATCCAGCGCGCCCGAGCGCACCAGCATGTCGGTGATCTCGAGCGCCTGCTCGCCGGTATCGGGCTGGGAGACCAGCAGATCCGTCACATTGACGCCGAGCTTCTCGGCATAGACCGGGTCGAGCGCGTGCTCGGCGTCGACGAAGGCGGCGGTGCCGCCGAGTTTCTGCGATTCGGCGATGATGTGCAGCGTCAGGGTGGTCTTGCCGGAGGACTCGGGACCATAGATCTCGATCACGCGGCCCTTCGGTACCCCGCCGATGCCGAGCGCCAGGTCGAGACCGAGCGAGCCGGTGGAGATGGCCTCGATATTTCGCACGGCTCCGACATCGCCCATGCGCATGACCGAGCCCTTGCCGAACTGCTTTTCGATTTGGGTCAGCGCGGCGGCCAACGCCTTTTTGCGGTTCTCGTTCATTCGGTCTCCGTTGCGAAATGAAACCCCAAGCCGCGATCCTTATCGAGCCGATCGGGCGCGCCAAGCCTCGAAAGCCGCCCTCCAAGCCCCGTGAATAAGCTTGGAATTATGGCATAACCAAGCGTCAAGCGTTATATCCCAACGCGACCGAGCGGCCAGCGTCGCTGGATCCGATAGCGCGGCGGCGCCCCGCTCCGCCCGAAGGCCAGCACCAGCTCGGTCACCGGCCAAGGCACCGGCGCGGGCAGATCCAGCGACGCCCCCTGCCGGACCCGGCGCGCCAGCGTCAGATGCGGCCGATAGGGTCGCGGATCCGTGGCGATCCCGCGGGCGGCGAGCCGGATCTGGAGGTCGGCGACCAGTGCCGTCAAGGGCTCGGGCGTGCGCGACGGCCCGCACCAGAGGATTTGGGATCGCGCGAAGTGGCCGATACGGTCCAGCTCAAGCTCGAACCTGGGCGCGCTCACTTGGGAGGCGACCGACTCCACGCCGCCTAACCGATCCGGATCCAGCTCGCCCAGAAAGACCAGGGTCAGATGCCGGTCCAGCGGATGTGTCGCGCGCCCCTGGAACGGAATCAGCCCGACGAGTTGGGCCTCGAGCGCCGTGCGGGTCTCGGAATCCGGCCAGAGGGCAAGGAACCAGCGTTCAGACATCCGCCCCCAGCACCTCCAGCAGGCCGAGGAGCGCCGCCTGGACCGCTTGAGCCCGCACCGCCTCGCGATCGCCCTCCAGCCGAAGACAGCGGGCCAGGGGCTGACGTCCAGCCAGACCCCAGGCCAACCAGACGGTTCCGACCGGTTTGCCGGGGACGGCGCCGCCCGGACCCGCGATGCCGCTGACGGCCACGGCGACCTCCGCCCGCCCCCGCGCCAGGGCGCCGGCGACCATCGCCTTCACCACCGGTTCGCTCACGGCCCCGTGCGTCTCCAGGAGATCCGCGTCGACCCCCAGCATCTCCTGCTTCGCGGCATTGCTGTAGGTGACGAATCCACGATCGAACCAGGCACTGCTACCGGCCAGATCCGTCACGACCTTGGCGATCCAGCCACCGGTGCAGGATTCGGCGGTCGCGAGCATCGAACCACGCGCCCGCATCTGCTCGCCGACCCGCGCCGCGATATCATCGAGCGATGCGTTGGAGATCGAGGGTGCCATGCGCCGGAGTGTCGCCGAAGCGGATGCCCCAGACAATCCCGCGCATGGAAAACCCCGCCCAGGATCCGCAATATAGAGCCTGGGACGAACCCGGCCGCCGACCGGCGGCGCCCAACTGGAGCCCTGACCGCATGAATGATCTGGAGATCCGCTGCGAACACAAGCCCTCGCCCGCCAAACTGGAGGTGCTCGGCGTCGAGGACTGGCCGATCTGGAAGAAGGAGCCGTCCGAATTCCCCTGGCATTACGATCAGACGGAAACCTGCTACGTGGTGCGCGGCCGGTTTCGAGTGACGCCGGAAGGAGGCGCGCCCCAAGCCTTCAGCCGGGGCGATCTGATCACCTTCCCCGCCGGACTCTCCTGCGTCTGGGAGGTGCTGGAGGCCGTTGAAAAACACTATCGATTCGACTGAGGACAAATAATGAGAACACTCATGAAAACGAATAGAACCCAGTGGCTGACCCTGCTGATCGCGCTGCCGATGCTGCTGCTGACCACCGCCGCGACCCGCGCCGAGGGCATGAGCATCGCCGACACCGTGGTCAAGATGCCGCTGGCCGAGGACGTCTCCCCGGACGACGCGGTGGAATCCATGCTGCTGCGCGCCAACGTACTGAATTTCAAGCTGGTCGCCCGCCTGCCGCTCTCCAAGGAACTGGAGGCCATGGGCGTGGAGACCAAGCGGATCGAGATCTTCCAGTTCTGCGACGCCCGTATCGCCGCCCAGATGATCGCGGAGAACATCGACTTCTCGGCCTATCTGCCCTGCCGCATCACCCTGATCGAGGATCAGGCGGGCAAGCCCTGGCTGGTCACCCTGGACATGGACAAGGTTATCGGGATGTCCGACCTGCCGCCGAGCCTTAAGGAGTTGGCCGTCAAGGTCCGCGACACCATGATGGAGATCATGACCGCCGGCGCGACCGGAGACCTCTAGACCATGGACTACCTGAGCCTCTCGCGCGCCGCGCGTCTCGCCGGAGTGACCCGCGCCGAGCTGCAACGCCGCATCCGACGCGGCGAGATCGCGACGTTCGAGGGCTCGGTCGCGATCGGCGACCTGCTGCGGCTCTACCCTCGGGTAAGCCTCACGGACGACGCCGCCCTAGAGCGCACCGAGCGCATCAAGAGCGACGCCCTGCCCAAGCTGGGCCACGCCGGCGAGACCACCCTGCCCGATCCGCGGGTCCTGCTGTCGCGCCTGCGCGGCCTGAGCGCCACCCTCGCCGATCGGATGTCGCATCTGGAGGCCGCCAACGTCCTGCTGGATCAGATCGGGGCGCGTCTCGATGCCGTGTCGCGGCGGCCCCCCGAGCAACTCCCGGACGCCCTGCAAGCAACGCGCGATTGGCTGCGGACGCAACGCGAACGCCTGGACTCCGAGGCCGCGCCCGACCAACGCGCCCAACTCCTCGCCAAGGACACCCTGCTGCGCCTCATGGCCGCCAACGTCAAACTCATCCCCAGCGGACACGACTTCTTCGTCGAGGGCAACGAGACCATCCTGGACGCCTCGGTCCGGGCCGGCTTGAAGCTCGGTTATGGCTGCGCCAGCGGCAACTGCGGCAACTGCAAGGCGCGGGTTCTGAGCGGCGAGACCTGGAAAATCCGCGACCACGACTATGTCATCGGCGAGCGCGAGAAGGCCATGGGTTACATCCTGACCTGCTCGCACACCGCCGTCACCGATCTTGTCATCGAGGCGGCCGAGGCCCTGAGGGTCGAGGATCTGCCGCGTCAGGAGATCCGCGCCAGCCTGCGCAAGCTGGAGCGGCTATCGCCCGATCTCGTGGCGCTCACGATCCAGACCCCGCGCACCCAGACCCTGCGCTTCATGGCCGGACAACGGGCAACGCTCGCACTCGAGGGCGGACAGACGCAAGAGTTGCCGATCGCGAGCTGCCCCTGCAACGGACGTCATCTCTGGTTCTATGTCAGACGTCGGGCGGACGCCTTTTCCCAGGCCGTGCACGCGGGCTTGCGGCACGGTCAGCTCGTCACCGTTACCGGGCCGAGCGGCCGCTTAGTACTCAAGGAGGATGCGCCGGAACCGGCCGTCTTCATCGCCCTGGGCGATGGGATCGCTCCGATCAAAAGCCTGATCGAACATGCCGTGTCCATCGACCTGATCGAATCCTTCCATCTCTACTGGGATACCCAGCATCCGGAGGGGCATCATCAGGCTCGGTGGGGGCGCGCGCTCAAGGACGCACTGGACAACTTCAGCTTCACGCCCCTCGTGAGTGGAAGAACGGAGGATCTCATGGCGGTGATCCGGGCCGATCACGAGGCATTGGAGGGATTGCGTTTCTATATCGCCGGTCCGGCGATCCCCGTTCAGCGAACCCTGGCCTCTCTGTGCGATCTGGGGGTCGCCCCCGATCGCATCAGCACGGAAGAGACCGAAAGCTGAACCGGCCGCCTAGGCGGCGCGCGGCCTGGACTGCGCCGGCGGCAGGAATACCGTGCCCTTGCCGAAGCGATTCACGGCCAAGTCCCGCACCCAGTCCGGCGCGTCCGCGTACAGCCGAATGTAGGTGTAACCCAGGTCGCCGCGGACCATGGACGCCACCCAACCCTCCAGTTCTTTTTGTCTTTTCTCCATCTCCACTTACTCCGCAAAAAACTCCGTCACTCCCAGGCCGCCATCCCAAGCAACGCCTTGAGCAACCGATCCATGAGTCCGTCCACGGCTTTCCGCCTCGCCTCGCGCGATCCTGGACCGCGCGACACTCTCCAGACGGCCTCTCGATTATTATGAATCTCCCTATGCATCATCAGAATAGGCCCGCAACCTCGCCCATTCAAGTAAGTGTTCCGGAAAAGCCTCGGGAAGCGAGCCTCTGCATGACGAGCATGTAGTTGACGCCCTTCCAGCCGGTGTAACCGAAGACCCGATTGAAGGGATTCACGCGCACCCCGGTCTCGTGAAGCCTGCGGTATTCATCGCCCAACAGGCGAACCACCTCGCACGGCGGGACGAGCTTGCGGTAATGATGGGTTCCGCGCGGCAGCCAGCGCAGGATGTACTCGGCTCCGACGATGGCCATGAGCCAGGCCGCCGGCGTGCGATTGATGCTGGCGACGACCATGACCCCGCCCGGACGCGCCAGACGCCCGCAGTCGGCCAGGAAATCCGGCAGATGCTCGACATGCTCGATCACCTCCATGTTCAGCACCGCATCGAACCGCGCGCCCTCCCGAACCAATTGGTCGGCCGTCGCCAGGCGATAGTCGATCTCCAGCCCGCTCCATTGCGCATGGAGTTGAGCCACGCGGACATTCTTCTCCGTGATTTCGATCCCGGTCACCTGGGCACCGAGTCGCGCCATGGACTCGCTCAGAATCCCGCCGCCACAGCCGATATCGAGTATCCGCACCCCCTCGAACGGCTGCGGTGCGCTCGCGTCTCGCCCTAAGGCGCTGGCGAGGTGCTCGCGGATGTAGTCGACGCGAAAGGCATTCAGGCGATGCAATGGCCAGAACGGCCCTTCCGCATCCCACCAGCGATGGGCCAGACGCTCGAAATAGACCACTTCCTCCGGGTCGATGCTGGGCGCGGTGAGATGGACGGCGGACATGGATGATCTCCAGGAGACGGGGCGGCGATAGCGCGGACATCGTGATGCGGACGAGGCTTTCCAAGTCTCGCCACGTTCAGGCGCGAGACCGGAAGTCTAGGGGATCGCCGCGGCGAGATACTCGGTCGATTGCATCTCGATCAAACGGCTCAGCAGGCGCTCGTGCGCGAACTCCACCAGACCGCCCGCGTAGAGCTGCTCGACCGGAGCGGCGGTGGACATCACGAGCTTCACGCGCTGGTCGTAAAGCTCGTCGACCAGATGCAGAAAGCGACGGGCCGCGGCCTCCTGACGGGGGCCGAGCCTCGGCACGCCCGAAATCAACAGGGTGTGGTACTCGCTGGCGATCTCGATGTAGTCCGAGGCGGAGCGCGCGGTCTCGCACAGCGCGGCGAAATCGAGCCAGATCACGTCCATGCCGAGCCCGCGCACCGGGATGGAACGGCCGTTGACGAGAATCGACTCCGCGGCCGCCGCGTGTCCTCCGGTCAGTCGGGCGAAATACTCCGCGAGCCGTCGATCGCCTTCCTCGCCCGCCTCGAAGAGCACGCCACCGCTCGTCAAGGCGCGCAGCCGGTAGTCGACCCCACCGTCCAGCTCGAAGACCTGGGTATGCTGCTTGAGCAGCGCGATCGCCGGAAGAAACAAGGGGCGTTGCAGGCCGTTGCGATAAAGACCATCGGGTGGTGTATTGGCCGTGGTGACCAGGGTCAGTCCTCGCGCGAAGAGCGCCTTGAGCAAACCGTGCAGGAGCATGGCGTCGGTGATGTCCGTGACCAGGAATTCGTCCAGGCACAGAACCCTGACCTCCTCGCACAGCCGATCCGCCACGACCTCGAGCGGATCTGGCTGCTTTGGCAGACGCGACATCACCGCGTGGATGTCACGCATGAAGTGATGAAAATGCACGCGCCGCTTACCCGGAAGCTCCAGGCCCTCGACGAACCAATCCATCAGGTAGGTCTTGCCGCGCCCGACCCCACCCCAGAGATAAAGACCGCGCACCGGGACCGGCGGCCCGGAGAGGCGCGCCTTGATCCGCCCCAACCATCCCGGTCGCGCCGCTTGACCGGGAGGCTCCCGAAGCAGGCGCCGATGCAAGGCGAGCAGCCGTTCGCCAGCCTCGCGCTGGGCACTGTCACGCGGCTGTAAGGAATCCAAGGAATTGGCTTGTGTCATCGGTCAGGACCAGAAGGTGAGTCCAGCCCCCCATGTCGGTCAATGAAGACCTGAGGAAGGCGCGAAAAAATCACGGAGGGCGTCGCGCTTCAAGAGTCAGTGACAGCGGCGGGACGATTGACTAGCATCTTATCGATATTGGGTGCGCCGGACGGCATCGGCGCCACTGCCCCGCCTGCGGAGAAACGGATCCATGCAGAACAAGCTCAAACGGTTTTTCACCTCGCTCATGCCCGTGGACAGCAATCGCCGCGGTGATTGCAACCGCTGCGGCGAGTGCTGCAAGCTGCCCTATCCCTGTCCCTTCCTGCGTTTCGACGACGAAGGACTCAGCCGCTGCGCCGTCTACCTCGCCCGACCGCCAAGCTGCCGCAAATACCCCCGTGTCGCCGCCGAGAACCTGACCCCCCAGACCTGCGGTTTTTATTTCGTCGCGCCGGATCGGATCGGTCGCCGACAGGCGCCAACCTTCGAGCCAGTCCCGAACAATGTCATGTCCGTGGAAGAGTCGGGCTGATACCGGGCCGGGAGACGGGGGCGAACCTCATCCGCGACCCAGCCAGGCACCGATCCGGCGCACGCCCTCGTCGAGCACCTCCAGTTCGCGCGTGTAGGCGAAACGCACATGCCGATCGGCGGCGTGATCGCCGAAATCCCGACCTGGGGCCAGCGCCACGCCGGCCTCTTCCAGGAGTCGGGTGGCGAAGCGCATCGAATCCATGGCGACGCCTTCCGGCAGGCCGGCATAGAGATAGAAGGCGCCGTCCGGCGGCTTCGGGATGGTGAAACCGAGTCCGCGCAAGGCCGGCAACAAGCAGTCACGCCGCTGACGGAACACCTCCCGACGCGCCTCCAGGATGGGGCGCGTGTCCGGGTCGAACGCGGCCAGGGCCGCATGCTGCGCGGGCGTATTGGCGGCGATGAAGAGATTCTGAGCCAGACGATCCATCACCGCGACCGCGTCCTCCGGACCCACGACCCAGCCGACCCGCCAGCCCGTCATCCCGAAGAATTTCGAGAAACTGTTGATGACATAGAGATCGCGCCCGTCCAGGGACAAAGCGCTCTCGTCCGCGACCCCGTAGACCAGCCCCCGATAGATCTCGTCGACGATGAGCGCCGCTCCGCGCGAACGGCAGAACGTCTGGATTTGGCCCAAGGTCTCCAGAGCGAGGATCGAGCCGGTCGGATTGGATGGCGAGGCCACCACGACCGCGCGGATGCCCGGAGTCCAGGCCGATTCGAGACGCTCCACGGTCAGGCCGCCGTCGGCTTCGGATCCGAGCGGCACCATGACCGGCTCGCCGCCCATGAGCCGAAGCATCTGTCGATAGCAGGGATAGGAGGGATCGGCCAGGAGGACGCGATCCCCCGGCTCCAGCAGGGCCGAAAAGACCAACTGAAGCGCGCCCGAGGCGCCGGGTGTCACCAGGACACGGGACGGCCTGACCGCGACCCCATAACGGCGCCGGTAGTCATCGGCGATGGCCTGACGGAGCGCCGGGAGACCCGCCGCCGCCGTGTAGTGCGTCAGCCCGGCGGCCAGCGCCCCTTGTCCGGCCGCCAGGATCGGGGCCGGGGTCGGGAAATCCGGCTCGCCGATCTCCAGGTGAACCACGGATCGACCGGAGGCATCCAGCTCGCGGGCACGCCCGAGCAGACGCATCACATGGAAGGGCTCGATCCGACGGGCGCGGCTCGCCAGCCGGCTGGGTTCGCTAGCGCTCACGCGGACCAGCCTTCAGCCCGCCTGAACCTGGCGATGGAGGCGCTCGAGCCCGGCCAGGTCGACCAGCGGCCGGTCATCCAGATCGCCCACGAGGGCCTTGGACGGTACCTCTGGTTCGCCGAGCTGGTCCACCACCAGCGCCGCGGCCCCGAAATCCTGCCCGGCGGTGTAGCCATTGACGGTCACCACCAGCGCCCGGATACCGGCGGCCAACGCCGAGCGTGCGCCGTTGTCCGAGTCCTCGATGACGACGCAGTCCTCGGGGGCCAACCCCAAGCGTTCCAGCGCGAAGTCGAAGATGTCCGGGGCCGGTTTCTTGAGCGGAACCACATCGCCCGCCGCGATGACGTCGAACCAGTCCGGCAGACCCGGCACACCGACGTTCGCGAGCAGCTCGACGACGTTCTCGGGCGTGGTCGTGGTCGCGATCGCCAGACGGATCCCGGCCGCGCGCGCCTCGCGCCAGAGTCGCAGCACACCGGGACGCAGCGGGATGGCGCCCTCGCGCAACAGGGCCAGATAGTGACGAGTCTTGTCGCGATGCAGGCGCGCCACGAAGGCGTCGAGATCCACCGCCGGATCGAGCGCGATGTCGAACCGATCCATGAAATAACGGATCCGCTCCTTGCCGCCGGTCACCGCCAACAGCTCGCCATAGAGTTCGGGATCCCACCGCCAATCCAGACCGGCCTCGGCGAAGGCGGCGTTGAAGGCGGGGCGATGCCCATCGCGTTCGGTATCGGCGACGGTTCCGTCCACGTCGAAGATCAGGGCCTTGAATCCGTGCATACTGGGACTCCAACTTGGTGTGGTCGCGCATCCGCGAGGCTGTAAGCGCGAAGGTTACCCAAAGTAAGGATCGCCCGCACCGATGGCGACCCGCATGGAAGTTGCCCCTGGGGCCACGATCTGGTACTTAAGCACGTTTTCGCGGCACGGATCACCGAATAAACAGGATTCGATCCGCGGGCGTCCAACGAATTTAGAGCCTTCGGGAGACAACAATGGCCGAAGCACGAACACAAGAAGCCGAGGTGTATTCATTCGAACCCTACAACGCGGGGAGCGACGAAGAATACATGAGCCCGGAGCAGGAGGAGCATTTCCGGGGGATCCTCCTGGCCTGGAAGCAGTCCCTGATGGAAGAGGTCGACCGGACCGTGCATCACATGCAGGACGAGGCGACCAACTTCCCCGATCCGAACGATCGCGCGACCCAGGAATCGGAGTTCAGTCTGGAACTTCGCACACGCGACCGCGAGCGCAAGCTGATCAAGAAGATCGATGAGGCCCTGGCCCGCATCGACGATCACGATTACGGTTTTTGCGAGGCCTGCGGTGTCGAGATCGGCATCCGCCGCCTGGAGGCCCGCCCGACGGCGACCCTCTGCATCGACTGCAAGACGCTCGACGAGATCCGCGAAAAGCAGCGCGGCTGAGGATCAGCGCCCGCGCCACCCTATTTCTCCATGACCGACGAAGCGCTTCCGGCCACCCCTGGCTACCGGGGGCGCTTCGCTCCCTCCCCGACGGGTCCACTGCATTTCGGCTCGCTGCTCGCCGCCGTGGCCAGCTACGCCGACGCGCGCGCCCACGCGGGAGTCTGGCTCCTGCGGATCGAGGATCTCGACCGGCCTCGTGAAGTTCCTGGAGCCGCCGAGGACATCCAGCGCACCCTGCGGGCCTTCGGATTCGACTGGGACGAGCCGGTGGTTTATCAGCACGACCGTTCCGAGGCTTACCAAGGGGCCCTGTCCAGGCTCGAATCGCTGGGTCTGGCCTATCCCTGCGGATGCAGCCGTGCCGAGATCGCCAGGGTCGCGCGAATCGGCGTCGACGGCCCCATCTACCCAGGAACCTGTCGCGACGGGCTGCCCCGCGACCGGCGTCCACGCAGCCTCCGGATGCGAACCGACGCGCGCTGCGCGCGCTTCACCGACCGTGTGCAGGGCGAGCAAGCACAGGTGATCGAGGAAGCGGTCGGCGATTTCGTCTTGCGCCGCGCCGATGGCATGCACGCCTATCAGCTCGCCGTCGTCGTCGACGATGCCTGGCAGCGGATCACGCATGTTGTGCGCGGCGCCGACCTACTGGCGTCGACGCCCCGCCAGATCCTCCTGCAACAGGTGCTGGGTCTCCCGCATCCGAGCCAGGCCCACATCCCGGTCATTCTGGATGATCAAGGGCGCAAGCTGAGCAAATCGCTGGCCTCCGCCCCAGTGGACCCGGGGGATCCACTTCCAGCCCTGCGCCTAGCCTGGCGAGCCCTCGGTCAAACGCCCCTGGACGGCCTCGGCTCGCCAAGCGGATTCTGGAAACAGGCCACCGAGCAGTGGCGAATCGAGCGGGTTCCGCCTTGCCGGAGCCTTCCGCTCAGGGGGCTTGAACGGCAATAAAAAACCCCTGTTCAAGCTGAACAGGGGGTTTTTACGGATCTGCGGCCGGGTTCGTTGGGAATCTGGCCGCTAGGACTGGAAATCCCCGAAGCCAGCGGCACCGAAGGCCCGCAGATAGGCTGAAAAGCGCTCGCCAAGCTCCGGATGGGCCAGGCCGTATTCGACGGTCGCCTCCAGATAGCCCAGTTTGCTGCCACAATCGTAACGTTTCCCCTCGAAGGGATAGGCGATCACATGCTCGTCCTTGAGCAGGTCGGAAATGCCATCGGTCAACTGGATCTCGCCGCCCGAGCCTTTCTCGGTCTGCTCCAGCTTCTCGAAAATCCTGGGCGTGAGCAGATAACGACCAACCACCGCCAGATTCGACGGGGCATCGGCGGGCGCCGGTTTCTCGACGATCGAGATGACGCGCATCACACCATCGGAACCCCGCTCGACCTCGACGATACCGTATTTATGGGTTTCCTCGCGTGGCACCTCCTGGACGCTGAGCACGCTGCACCCGTGGCGCGCATGCACATCCGCCATCTGCTCGACCACGCCCTTGCCGCTGGTGCGGATCAGGTCGTCGGCCAGAAGCACCACGAAGGGCTCGTCTCCAATCACCGGCTTGGCGCACAGGACCGCGTGCCCGAGTCCCAGCGCGACGGCTTGCCGGACGTAGATGCAGGAGGCGGAACTGGGCATGACGCCACGGACGATGTCCAGCAATTTATGCTTCCCGGCTTGTTCCAGCTCGGACTCCAGCTCGTAGGCCTTGTCGAAATGGTCCTCGATCGAGCGCTTGCTACGCCCGGTAATGAAAACCAACTGATGCGCCCCGCCGGCCTCGGCCTCTTCCGCCGCGTACTGGATCAGCGGCTTATCGACAATCGGCAGCATCTCCTTAGGACTCGCCTTGGTGGCCGGCAGGAAGCGCGTTCCCAATCCGGCAACAGGAAATACGGCCTTACGGATCTTCGCCATCGTTGTTCCTCCAGAAACTGTGCGGATTTCAGATCAAAGGGAATGCAGCGACCGTTCGATCTCGACAAGCGCCGCCAAAGGGTCGGGCGCCAGCGTGATGGGACGGCCGATCACGAGATAATCAGCGCCCGCGGCCATCGCCTCGGGCGGTGTCATGATACGTTTCTGATCGCCGGCCTCCGTACCGAGCGGACGCACGCCTGGCGTGACGAGCCGGAAGCCGCTCCCCAGGGCGGCCCGAACATCGGCGGCCTCCAGCGGCGAGCAGACGACCCCATCCAGGCCCGCGCCCTGCCCGAGCCTCGCCAGGGCGAGCACCCGCTCATGGGGCGCGCCGGGACAACCAATGCTCGCCAGATCGTCCCGATCGAGACTGGTCAGCACCGTCACGCCGATCAGCAGGGGCGGCCGATCGAAGCCGTTCAAACGCTCGCGAGCCGCCTCCATCATGCGCGCGCCCCCCGAGACGTGGACATTGACCATCCACACCCCAAGATCCGCCGCCGCGGCACAGGCCGCCGCGACCGTATTGGGGATGTCGTGGAATTTGAGATCGAGGAATATCTCGAAGCCCTGGCGCTGGAGCCTGGCGACGAACGCGGGGCCGAGTCGGGTGAACAGCTCCTTGCCGACCTTGAGCCGGCAGCGGGACGGATCGAGCCGTTCAATCAGCGCAAGGGCCGGTGTCTCGTCGGAATAGTCGAGCGCAACGATGATTCGCTTAGCCTGGGTCACGGTCGCGGGAAGTCTCCGGCAGGATTGTTGGTTGTTCGAGGAAGCCTGGTCACGCGGGTCATGCCAACTGTCGTGGCGCCTCGCCATGGATGGGCTCGGGAAGAACCGAGACAATGGTTCCCCAGCTCTTGCAGCTTGGGCACTGCCAGTGCAGTGAGCGCGCCTGAAAGCCGCACTGCTCGCATTGGTAGACGGGCTGACGCAACAGCAGATGACGGGCCACCCCAAGCGCGACGCCCGCGCGATACTGGGTCCTCGCCTTCGGATCCGGCTCGCGCGCCTGGAGATCGAGGAAGCGCTCAAGCACCGCCAGGTCGGCATGGCGCGCGAGATATCCGGACAACAACTCCAACGCCGCCTCGGGTCCGCGCGCGCGCGCCACCAGCTCGCCGAGACTCAACATCAGGGGTGGACTCGCGTAGCGTCCGGCCAAGGTCTCGAGCTGGCCGATCACGTCGTCCTCGCCCAATCGCCCCATGGCCTCGATCAGGGCCGGCAGGATCTCCGACACATAGGCGCCGCCACGGTCGGCGACCCGTCGGAACAGCACGACGGCGCGCTCGGCATCGTCCTCCTCGAGCGCCATGAAACCTTCCAGCATGGCGGCGCGCACGCCATTCGGGTCGGCCCGCTGGGCCAGGCTCAACTGCGCCCGCGCCGAGGGCGCGTCTCCCTTGCGTCGCGCATCCTCGGCCAGCTCACAGTGATACTGGGCGATCTCGACCGCCATCGACTGGTCGGTCAGTGGTTTGAGCTGCTCGGCGACCTCGAGACAGCGCGACCAGTCGCGCTCCTGCTGGTAGATCTCGCGCAAGGATTGAAGCGCGCGCTGACTGTGCAGACGCAGTTCCACCAGTTCCAGGAACAGCCCCTCCGCGCGATCCAGGAGCCCGGCGCGCATATAATCCTGTCCCAGCTCGAAGAGCGCGAACCCACGCAGATCGGGGCTGAGATTCCTGCGCTCGACGAGATTCTGATGGATCCGAATGGCGCGGTCGACCTCGCCCCGGCGGCGGAAGAGACTGCCTAGCGCCAGATGCGTCTCCACCGTCTCGCCGTCCACCTCGGCCAGCTTCAGAAACATGTCGAGGGCCTTGTCCGGCTGTTCCTCCAGCAGGTAGTTCAGTCCCCGCAGAAAATCCGGATGGGTGGGTCCAACGCCGTCGCCCTTGCCCCGCGTCTCTCGACGCCCCAGCAGCCAGCCCGAGGCGGCGGCCACCGGCAGGAGAAGAAACAGCGCTTCAATCATGTCCGCACCCCATCCGCCATGGCGTTAGACCCATGGTTCAAGCGAAGAAGCCCCGACGCCTGGATCGGGTCGACGAGGCGATGGCATACGGCCTTGAGATTTGAATCCCATGCTCAAGGCACGAATCATACAGACAAGCGAGACGGCCCGCATGATGCGAAGAATCCAACCTTGGGTCCATTGGGAATTGCCCATGGGGACGGAAACCCATACTGTCTGGAGAGGGTCATAACCAGCGGTGCCCGAAACCGCCACGGCATCACCGTCATTCGCGCCCCGATTCTCACTGGCGAGCCGATCGAACCTCGGGCGGCGCCCTGGCCAGGATGGGGGCTCGGGCGCCTCCCGATGGGCTATCTCTTCAATCCGACGCAGGAGTCGATGTCGTGCACGATCTCACAGGCAAGACCGTCATCATGACGGGAGCCGCCGGCAACCTCGGCCGTGCGGCTTCCCGGACCTTCGCCGCGCGCGGAGCACGGCTCGCGCTGATCGGTCGCGATCCACGGGCGCTGCAAGAGGCGCGAGCGGCGCTCCCCCCGAAGACCGAGTCCCTCTCCCTGGCCGTCGACCTGCTCGCGCCGGACGCGGTCGCCGCGATGGTCGAGGAAGTCGCGGCGCATTTCGGGGGCATCCATGTGCTGGCGAACCTCGCCGGCGGCTTCAGCATGGGGCCTCCCATCCAGGAAACATCGGATGCCGATTGGGAATTCATGCTCGATCTCAATGCCCGCACCGTCTTCAACTGCGCGCGCGCGACCATCCCAAGGCTGCTGGAGGCCGGGGCCGGGCGCATCATCAATGTCTCGGCGCGCGCGGCCACCAGGGGCATGGGCCACATGGGGCCGTACTGCGTCTCCAAGGCGGCCGTCATCACCCTGACCGAAAGCCTCGCCGATGAGCTTCGGCACGCGGGCATCAATGTAAACTGCGTCCTGCCGGGCACGCTGGATACACCAGAAAACCGCGCGGCCATGCCGGACGAGGATCACTCGACCTGGGTCTCGCTCGACGCCCTGGCGGATGTACTCCTCTTCCTGGCCTCGGACGCCTCGCGCGGCATCACGGGAGCCGCCATTCCTGTTTACGGACGCAGTTGAGGATCATCGTGCGAGTCAAGGCCACATCCAGAACACCGCGAACGACACCCGCCCCGCTTACCGCCATCATTCGGCTCCGGGCCAGGCCCCGGATCCCACGTCGGCCGATCCAGGCGATCCTAGGAGCCATTCTGATCGGCGGGCTTCTCGGCGCGCCCGTACTGGCGCGGCCCGATCTGGACGAGCCGACCCGGATGCTACTGGTCGAGGCCGTCGAGGCCGCGGTCGCGCTGGATTTCTATCACGCCCGCTGCCGCGGGGACGTCTCGGGGCGTCGAGTCGACAACCTCAACAAACTCATCGTCGGCAAACTGCGCACGACGGTTCTATCCGTCCAGGACGATTTTTTCCCGGAACAGAGCTATCGCCGCGTCCAGCAGCGGCTCGAACAGGATTTCGTGGAGACGCTGCAAGCGGCCGGCGGCTGCCCCGGAGCGAAGAACTCGGATCTGCCGGAACAGCTCAAAAGTCGCTACGAAGAGGCCATCGAAGCCATCCGGGCGTTGCCCTGAAGCCTCATCGGCATGGAGAAGGAGTCTGGACCGTCAATAGGCTGGATCTCGGCATGGCCGAGTCAAGTCGGACGCGGAAGAAATCGGCACCCCGGTCGGCGCCGGCCTCGACCAGGATCGCCGCAACGCACAAGGCCCGCCATGGGCGGGCCTTGTGCACTCTATCCTGTCGTCGATCGACAGGGGCCTTGCTAAACCTCGAGCTGAAGCCGCATCTTCTTCATGGCGTTCTTTTCGATTTGCCGGATCCGCTCGGCCGATACACCGAATTGCTCGGCCAATTCATGCAGCGTCTGCTTCTTCTCGGAGAGCCAGCGCTCGTGAAGAATCGTCTTGCTGCGCTCGTCAAGACCCGAGAGTGCCGCGTAAAGCCTTTCGCGCTGCTTCCGCTCGCTGTCCTCGCGCTCCAGCAGACGCGCCGGCTCCATGCGGATATCCGGCAGATAGGTGGACGGCGCGGACGGCGCGTCGTCGTCGTCGTCCTCAAGACCATCGAAGGAGAGATCCTGGTTCGCGAGCCGCGACTCCATCTGCAGCACGACTTCGGGCTTGACGCCGAGGTCGGCCGCCACGTCGTCGACCTCTTGCTTCGTGAGCCAGCCGAGCCGCTTCTTGGCGCTGCGCAGATTGAAGAAGAGTTTACGCTGTGCCTTGGTGGTCGCGACCTTGACGATCCGCCAATTGCGCAGAATGTATTCGTGGATCTCGGCGCGAATCCAGTGCACGGCGAAGGACACCAAGCGCACACCCATGTCCGGCTCGAAGCGGCGCACCGCCTTCATCAAGCCGACCGAGCCTTCCTGGATGAGATCCGGCAGGGGCAACCCATAGCCCAGATAGCCGCGGGCGATCCGGATCACGAAGCGCAGATGGGATGTGATCAGCCGTCTCGCGGCCTCCATATCGTCATGGTCGCGCAGCCGAACCGCGAGGGACTTTTCTTCCTCTGGCGTCAGCACCGGAATCTGGTAGGCACTGCTGATATACGCCTCGATCGTGCCCGTCGGCATCATTGAGTAGTCTTTGGCCATGGTGCGATACCTGAGTCAGTTGGGTTCAAAATTATCCTAGCATTGAAGTCTGGATTTTCCCAGTACTCACGGCAGGGTTTTTTTATTCTGACCCGCTTCGTGTTGCTTCAAACTCTAGGCGTTTGTTCAGGTTCACACAAGATGCCGTGTGTCGGAAAACAGATCGTATGTTTCGATGACAATCATCGTTCAAGCTGATCGAGGATGTTTTTGCTTTTCATATCATTTTATTAGAAGACATGAATGCAAGTCGTCACGGGGCCTGGCGCGAGGATCGAAGGTCTGGACTCTAAGGAAAAGGCCAGACAGAAAACCTGTGCAAAATATCGACAAGCATCCCCTGCGCCGATTGGCGCTCAGGGCGCGATGGCGACCCGCTAGCCTTGATGTAGACAGCGGGACGAGCACACGGTTCGCCCTCCCCGCGGACGACGCCCAAAACCAGCCTTTACGAGTACGCCTTCCCGATATCGTCTCCAGCCAGAGCCGCACACGTCTCGATGCGATCGACCTTCGTCCGGGCCTGTAACTCCGAGGTCGGAGACTAGGATCAAGCGGGATGACCAGCGATCCGCCGGGCCGCCCAATCCGGGATAACCCTAGCGAATCTCGGTTGTAGCGCTCGAACGCGCGGCGTATTCTTGCGCGTTCGGGTCAAGACGAGCCTCGCTCGCCGCCAATCGACTCCCGGATCACCCGGCCCTTGCTTCCCCCGACTCCGTGCTCGCATGACTGAATACGCACTCATATTGGTCGGCACCGTGCTGGTCAACAATTTCGTGCTCGTCAAGTTCCTCGGACTCTGCCCTTTCATGGGCGTTTCCAAGAAGCTGGAGACCGCGACCGGAATGGGGTTGGCGACGACCTTCGTGATGACCCTGTCATCCGTCATCACCTGGGTCGTCAACGAGTACGTGCTGGAGCCGCTCGACATCGGCTATCTGCGCACCATCGCCTTCATACTGGTGATCGCCGCCGTGGTCCAGTTCACCGAGACGGTGATGCGCAAGACCAGCCCCATGCTCTATCAATTGCTCGGCATCTTCCTGCCGCTCATCACGACCAACTGCGCCGTGCTCGGGGTCGCCCTGCTGAATCAGCAGGCGGCGCATACCCTGGTGGAATCGGCGCTCTATGGCTTCGGTGCGGCGCTCGGTTTCTCGCTGGTGCTGGCGCTGTTCGCCGCCATCCGCGAACGGGTCGCGGTCGCCGACGTGCCCGAGCCCTTTCAGGGCAGCGCCATCGCCCTGATCACCGCCGGACTCATGTCGCTGGCCTTCATGGGCTTCGCCGGCCTGGTCGCCAATTGAGGCCGTCCCCGTCATGCTAGCCGCCATCCTGGCCATCGCCGCGCTCGCCGCCTTCTTCGGGCTGCTGCTCGGCTATTCGGCGATCCGTTTTCGGGTCGAGGGCGACCCCATCGCGGATCAGATCGACAGCCTCCTGCCTCAGACCCAGTGCGGTCAGTGCGGGCATCCGGGGTGCCGGCCCTATGCCGAGGCGCTCGCCAAGGGCGAGGACGACGTCAATAAATGTCTCCCAGGCGGCGAGGCCCTGGTGCTCGCGCTCTCGGATCTGCTCGGGCGCGAGCCGGTCGCCATGGAGGTCAAGGAGAAGGTTCCATCGGTCGCGATGATCGACCCGACCCTCTGCATCGGCTGCACCCTCTGTCTCCAGGCGTGCCCGGTGGATGCCATCATCGGCGCGGCCAAGCAACTGCACGGCGTGCTGATCGATGAGTGCACGGGTTGCGAGCTGTGCCTGCCCCCCTGCCCGGTCCAATGCATCCGCATGCGCCCACTGACCGAGGACATCCCCCGCTGGCGCTGGCCCTATCCCGGCAAACAACCCTCGGACACCGCCTCGCCCGTCCCCGTCCGGGACGCGGCCTGAGGGAGCATCAAGCATGGCCATCGCCCTCAAGCTGACCTCCAAACGCCGGCTCTGGACCTTCCACGGCGGCATTCATGTTCCGGACGAAAAATCCCTGTCCAACACCCAGGCGATCGAATCCCCACCCTTGGCCCAGCGGCTATACGTGCCCTTGCAGCAACACATCGGCGCGCCGGCCCGACCGCTGATCGAGCTGGGCGCCCGGGTTCTCAAGGGACAGATGATCGCGGAACCGAGCGGCTTCATCAGCGCCCCGGTGCATGCCCCAAGCTCGGGCCGTCTGATCGCGATCGAGGAGCATCCGGTGCCCCATCCGTCGGGACTCGCGGCCCTGTGCGCGGTCATCGCAACCGACGGCGAGGATACCTGGGCCGAACTGCCGCCGCCGCTGACCGACTACCCCCAGTTGGACGCGGCCCTGATCCGCGAGCGCATCCTCTGGGCCGGCGTGGTCGGCATGGGCGGCGCCTCCTTTCCGACCAATGTCAAGCTGACGCCTGGGACCGATCGTAAAATCCAGACCCTGGTCATCAACGGCGCCGAATGCGAACCCTACATCAGTTGCGACGACCGCCTGATGCGCGAGCGCGCCGGACATGTCCTGGAGGGCGTGCGGATCATGCATCACCTGCTCGGCGTGCGGGCGGTGATGATCGGTATCGAGGACAACAAGCCCGAGGCGATCGAAGCGATGCGCCTCGCCCTGGCCGAGACGGACATGCACGACTACACCGAGATCCTGCCCATCCCGACCCTCTATCCAAGTGGTGGCGAGAAGCAGCTCATTCGCATCCTGACCGGCAAGGAGGTTCCGACCAGTGGCATACCGGCCCAGATCGGTATCGTCTGTCAGAACGTAGGCACGGCGGCGGCGGTCGCGGACGCCGTGCTCCTGGGGCGACCGCTGATCTCACGGGTCGTGACGGTCAGCGGGCGCTCCATCGCCCGGCCGAGCAATGTGGAGGTTCCGGTCGGCACGCCGGCCGAACATCTGATCTCCCATTGCGGCGGTTACCGCGAGACGCCCCGCAAACTGGTCTGCGGCGGTCCCATGATGGGCTTCGAGCTGAGGAGCGCGGAGGTTCCCATCACCAAGGCGACCAATTGCCTGCTGGCGCTGACGCCCGAGGAATCCCCCAGTCCCGAGCCCGCGCTCGCCTGCATCCGCTGCGGTCGCTGCGCCGAGGTCTGCCCGGCCAAGCTCCTGCCCCAACAGATGTATTGGTACGCCCGCAGCAAGGATCTGGACCGGATTCAGGACTACAACCTCTTCGACTGCATCGAGTGCGGTTGCTGCGCCCAGGTCTGCCCGAGCCATATCCCACTGGTGCAGTATTACCGCTACGCCAAGACCGAGATCTGGGCGCGCGAAAAGGACCGGCGCAAGTCCGAACTGGCGCGCGCGCGCCATGCCGCGAAGCAGGCCAGACTGGAACGCCAGGAGCAGGAACGCCAGGCCAGACTACGCAAGCAGAAAGAGGCGCTGGAAACCCCGAAGGCCGCCGATCCGGAGGGAGAGGATCCGAAAAAGGCCCTGATCGAAGCCGCCCGTCGGCGCGCCGCCGCCAAAAAGGCCGTCACACCGCCCCGACAACTGACAACTGACAACTGACAACTTCTTCGATGAAGACCGCCCTCGTCTCCTCTCCCCATGTGCCGCGCCTGAACCGGGTCGACCGGATCATGTTCGAGGTTCTTCTGGCGCTGATCCCCGGAATCGCGGCCATGACCTGGTTTTTCGGCTGGGGTCTGCTGGTCAACATCACGCTGGCCGTGACCTTCGCCGTGCTGGCCGAGGCCGCCGTGATGCTGGCGCGCGGACGCTCGCCCTGGATCGCGATCGGTGATCTGAGCGCGGTGGTGACCGCCGTGCTCTTCGCCATCTCGGTCCCGCCGACGCTGCCCTGGTGGCTGACCCTGATCGGGATGCTGTTCGCCATCGTTCTGGTCAAGCAACTCTATGGCGGCATGGGCTACAACCCATTCAATCCGGCGATGGCGGCCTATGTTTTCCTGCTGATCTCCTATCCGGTCGCCATGACCACCTGGCTCGCGCCCAGCATGCTGGCCGAGCACAGCTTTTCCTTCATGGAATCCCTGCGGCTGATCCTGACCGGCGGACTCCCGACCGGCCTGGAGTGGGACGCCATCTCCTCGGCGACCCCGCTGGACGAGATGCGCGGCAAGCTGGATCTTGGCCTGACCATCGAGCAGATCCGTCAAGGCCCGGTCTGGGGCGAACTCGGCGGGCGTGGCTGGGAATGGGTCGCCGGCGGGTTCCTGCTCGGCGGCCTCTACCTGCTGTGGCGGCGAGTCATCGGTTGGCATATCCCGATCTCCATGCTGCTCGGGCTGCTGATCGGCGCGGGCGTCTTCTGGATCATCGATCCCCAGACCCATCCCTTCCCGGCCTTCCATCTGTTCAGCGGCGCGGCCATCCTCGGGGCTTTCTTCATCGCCACCGACCCGGTGACCGCCTGCACCACCAAGCAGGGGCAACTCATCTTCGGGGCCAGCATCGGCGTGACCGTCTATGTCATCCGTTCCTGGGGCGGCTATCCGGACGCGGTGGCCTTCGCGGTCTTGCTGATGAACATCGCGGCGCCCACGATCGACTACTACACCCAACCACGCGTCTTTGGACATGGCGAAAAACCCGGATGAAGACTCGATCCATTCTGCTCGCCGGCTTCGTGCTCGGCACCTTCGCGATCAGCGGCGTCTCGCTGGTCGCCGTCACCCACGAGGCGGTGGACGGGCGCATCGCGGACAATCAGTACCAGGCCATGAAGCGCAAGCTCGAAACCATCCTTCCGGCCGGACGGGCGGACAACGACCCGCTCCGTGACCACATCCAGGTCGCGGCGCGGGATCTGTTGGGCACGGAGACCACACAGGTCTACCGGGCGCGCAAGGGCGAGGATCCGGTGGCCCTGGTTCTGGAGCCCGTGGTCCCGGATGGCTACGCCGGTCCCATCAAGCTCCTGATCTCGGTGCTGCACGACGGCACACTGGGCGGCGTGCGGGTCGTCTCGCACCATGAGACCCCTGGGCTTGGCGACAAGATCGAGGAGGCCAAGTCGGACTGGATTCTGGCGTTCACGGGCAAGTCGCTGACCGATCCGCCGCTCGACAAATGGGGCGTCAAGCGCGACGGCGGGGAGTTCGACCAGTTCACGGGCGCCACCATCACGCCCCGCTCGATCGTCAACGCGGTCAAGAACGCGCTGCTCTATGTCGATCAACAGGGCGATCGGCTCTTCAGGCCGGTCGAACCCGCCGTGCCGGCCGAACGGGAGAAAAGCTGATGTCCGCCCCTCCGTCCTACGGCCACATCATCGGCGGCGGACTCTGGAGAAACAACCAATCGCTCGTGGCCCTGCTCGGGCTCTGCCCACTGCTCGCCACCACCACCTCGGCCACCAACGGGCTCGGCATGGGCCTGGCGACCACGGCGGTCATCGTCTGTTCCAACGGCACGGTCTCGCTGGTGCGCCATCTGGTGCGACCCGAGATCCGCATCCCGGTCTTCGTGCTGGTGATCGCCTCCTTCGTGACCCTGGTCGAGCTGATCATGCAGGCCTTCTTCTATGAGATGTACCTGGTGCTGGGACTCTTCATCTCGCTGATCGTGGTCAACTGCATGATCATCGGTCGCGCCGAGGCCTTCGCCTCGAAGAACCGGGTCGACCGCGCGCTCCTCGATGGCCTGGCGGTGGGCCTGGGCGCCACGCTGGTCCTGACGACGCTCGGCGCCCTGCGCGAATTGGTCGCCCAGGGGACCATCTTTTACCAGGCCGATCTCCTGCTCGGCGATTGGGGTCGGGTACTGACGGTTCGGCTGGGAGACGACTTCCAGGGCGCCCTGGTCGCCATCCTGCCACCGGGCGCCTTCATCGGACTGGGACTGATGATCGCCCTCAAGAACCTGATCGACCGCCGCGTCGAACGACGTGGCCCGGCGAAAGCGACCGCTCGTCCGATCGTCCCGGCAACGGCCTCCTCGGCCTGATGAGCCGCCCGACAATCATCTAGACTCAAAGGTAGGTCGACCGCTAACCGAAGGGTCCGACCGGAAATGCCCGAAGGTCGCCGCAAGGCACGCAGGACGCAGGAGCCCCAAGATGTCCGCCCCGGATTCCGCGAAGAGGAAGGACCGAAATCCTACGCGGCTCTGGCGCCACCTGGGATTACGTGAGCGTCTGCTCCTGACCTTGGTGACGGTCGCCTTGATTCCCGTGCTCGCCTTGTCCTGGGTGGAACATCGACAGATCCGGTCGGATACCCTGGTGTTGGCGGAAAGCACCCTGGGTCTCATTGCCGATGCCCAGCAACGACGTCTCAACCTGGAATGGCGACGCCTGCATGATCTGGTCGAGCTGGTGGCCAGTCGCACCCAGATGCGTCTGAGCTTGGACGCCTACAATCGCGACGGCGATCCCGCCCACCTCAAGCTCATCGAACGCATCCTGGACGACGCGCTCCAGTCGATCCGGGGTCCGCGCGGCCTCTGGATTCGCGACCCATCCGGCCGGACCCTCACGGGCGTCGCCCGCGACGGCGTCCCGGCGAACGCGATCGAACCGCCCGTCAATCCATCCCTCGGCCTGGAGACCCCGAGGTTCCGTCACCTGGACAGGCCGGACCCGGAGCTTTGGCTCGCCGGACCGCTGCGCTTGAACGAGGCCACCATCGGAAGCCTGCATCTGCTGGTCGGAATGGAGGATATCCAGGCCCTGCTCGCGGATTTCCCCCATCCCTATCCAGGAGGCGAAAGCGTACTGCTGCTGTGCGACGCTGACGCCGGGCTGCTGGCCTTGAACGCGCGGGAGGGGATCTGGAATCCGGCGACGGCCCGATCGACCCCTTTGAATGACTGGCTGCGTTCCAGCACCCCCGCCGTGGGGGGCTGCCTAGAGGGCGCGGCGCTCCCAATCCCGCGAGACGAGATACTGCTCCATGCCGAACGCACGCTGGCGCTCGACCGCGCCAGGCTGCTGGTCTACACCAGCCTGGACAAGATGGGCCAGATCGCGCGTCCGCGTCTCGATCCGTTGCTGTATGTCACCCTGAGCCTCGTGCTTCTGGTGCTGATGATGGCGGTTACGATGGCCCGCGCCATCACCGCGCCGATCCAGGCCCTGAGCGAGGCGACACGACGGCTGCGCGAAGGCGATTACCAGGTCCGTATCCCCGAGCAGGGCTGGGGTGAGCTGGCCGCCTTGACGCACGACTTCAACGAAGCCGCCGCCGCCCTGCAACGGGAGATCCTCGCCCGTCGCGCATCGGAGCGGGAGCTGGCCAACCTCGCCAATACGGACGCCCTGACGGGCTTGAACAACCGCCGACGCTTTCTGGAGTTGCTCAGGCATGGGTCCGATCGGGAGCACCATCCGGCCACCGATGGCGCCCTGCTCTATCTGGATCTGGATGGTTTCAAGCCGATCAACGACCGTTACGGCCACGACGCGGGCGATGCCGTCTTGCGGATCGTTGCCGAGCGTCTGCGCCGGCTGATCCGGGAGAATGACAGCCTGGGCCGACTCGGCGGGGATGAGTTCGCGATCCTGCTCAACGGGATCGAACCCGGCTTCGAGCCCGAAGCGCTTGTCCAGCGCATCCACGAGTCGATCGCGCGGCCGATGCTGGTTCAGGGCCGGGAACTGCGGGTCGGTTGCAGCCTGGGCGTGGCTCGCATCCATGCCAAGACCGATCCCATCGGGCTGCTCAAAGAGGCGGATGCCGCCATGTATCGGGCCAAGGCGCTGAAGGCCGAGGCCTCGCGCCAGACCCTCGCGCCCCAGGCTCGGAACGCACCGCGCGACACTCGGCCCGATTTACGGATCATCGGGACGCCCTGAGCCTCGCGGCCGAAACCAGGACTCCTCGCCTTCATTCCCCTCCCCTCGGGGCTCCGAGCGCTAGCCGCTCCACCGTCCGGCGCAGTTCATCCGGATTGACCGGCTTGGCGAGAAAGCCATCCATTCCCGCCGCCAGACAGTCCCGTCGCGCCTCCTCGGCGGCGTTGGCGGTCAGGGCCAGGATCGGCAGGGGCCGGCCGTTCGACTCGGCCCGATAGCGCCGGGTGAAGCCGATTCCGTCGAGTTTGGGCATGTGCATGTCCACGATGGCGATCTGGTAACCGCCCGCCAGCGCCGACTCCAGCGCGGATTCCCCATTCGTGAAGCGCGCATGGACGAATCCCATGTGATCGAGAAAACGGGTGATGACCCTGGCGGCGATCTCGTTGTCCTCGGCGACCAGAACCCGGATCTCGGGACCGACATAGGGAAGGCGCCAATCCGACCGCCGCGCCTCCTCGTCATGGCTGATCTCGTCCGCGACGTCCGACGGGAGTTCATCGAGCCATGGCAGGCGCACCCGGAACAGGCTACCCCGACCCACCTCGCTCTCGACCTCGATCGTCCCACCCATGAGCAGCGCCAGCTCGCGCGCGATGGTGGTGCCCAGTCCGGTGCCACCGAAACGGCGCGTCGTCGATTCGTCCGCCTGACGGAAGCTCTCGAACAGCACGTCAAGTTTGTCGCTCGGGATACCGATGCCGGTGTCGGCGACCTCGAACAGCAGATGCGCCCGTTCCACCGACGCCTCCGGCGGACGCAGGCTCAACCGTAGCGAGACCTCGCCCCGCTCGGTGAACTTGATCGCGTTGCCCAGCAGGTTGTAGAGAATCTGGCGCACCCGTAAGGGGTCGCCGACGACCCGCCTCGGCACCTCGGACGCGACCTCCTGAATCAGGGTCAAACCACCCGCCCGCGCCTGCGTTTCAAGGATCGCGCACACCTCGCGCACCAGCTCGCGCGGGGAGAAGGCCAGCCGTTCGAGTCGGAGCTGGCGCGCCTCGATCTTGGAGAAATCCAGGATGTCGCCGATCAGGGCCGCGAGCGACTTGGCGGAACTGACGATCGCCCGGACCTGTTCGCTCTGTTCGGCGTCGAGCCGGGTCTCATTGAGCAGCTCGGCCATGCCGATCACGCCGGTCAAGGGCGTGCGCAGTTCGTGGGTCATGAAGGCCAGGAAATGGCCCTTGGCCCGGTTCGCCCGCTCGGCCTCCTCGCGCGCCCGCTGGAGCTGACGCAGCAGGGACGCCTGATAGAGCGGCAGAAGCACCAGCAGGAGCAGGAAAAAAGCCGCCTCGAAGGTGTGCTTGCGCCACTCATCCAAATCGATCAGGACGAAGTTGTAGGCGATCACCGCCACTACCGAGGCCAGGATGAGTTCGCCCCGCCCAAAGCGGGTGCCGGCCGAGATGAAGATGAGGATGTAGAGCAGATAGAAGGGACTGATCGCCTCCTCGGTGACCGAGATGGCGAGACTGACCACCACGATGTCGAGACAGATGGCCAGATAGCGGCGTAGCGGCCAGTCCGGACGCCTCGTCACGCTGACCAGGAGGGCCAGACTCACCAGCAGGTGGAGCACGTAGATCGTCAGGAAGTAGGGGACATCGATCCGGTAATACGCTGTCCAGGCCCCGACACCGATATAAACGGCGCCGAAGAGCGCGGTCAGGATCCGCACCAATCCCGACTGAAACTCCGGATGGCCGCGCGATTCCGCCGGCCAACCGAACCCAAAATACCGCCATGGCCTGGGCCATTCGTACTGTCTCATCGGTCCTTCCTCCCTTATCCATCCGTGGCCGACCGACCGCTTCCCGTCCAGCGATCAGGTACCAGGATCGTGATATATTAGCGAATCATGTCGAACACCTTGACATCGGAAACCAGTATTGGGCCATACACCCAAACGCGAAGATAATCATAGAGAACGGGGAGAGCCACATGTCCAAGAAACACCCAATCGTCGCCGTCACCGGCTCGTCCGGGGCGGGCACCACGACCGTCAAGCGCGCCTTCGAGCACATCTTCCATCGCGACAAGATCAGCGCCGCGGTGATCGAGGGCGACAGCTTCCACCGCTACGACCGCGCCGCCATGAAGACGGAGATGGCCAGCTTCGCCGAGCGCGGACAAAGCCTCAGTCATTTCGGTCCCGACGCCAATCGTTTCGACCTGCTGCAGGAACTCTTTCGCGAATACGGCGAAAGCGGAACCGGCAAGAAGCGTTATTACATTCATAGCGACGACGAGGCGCGGGAACTCAACGCGCGGCTCGGCACCTCGCTCGATCCCGGTCAGTTCACCCCCTGGGAGGATGTCCCGCCGAACACCGACGTGCTCTTCTACGAGGGTCTGCATGGACTGGTGATCACCGAGGAATCCAATGTCGCCCAGCATGTCGACCTCGGGGTCGGCGTGGTGCCGATCGTTAACCTGGAATGGATCCAGAAAATCCATCGTGACAACCTGGAGCGCGGCTACTCCGCCGAGGCGATCGTCGACACCATCATGCGTCGCATGCCGGATTACATCCGCTACATCACGCCGCAGTTCTCCATGACCGACATCAACTTCCAGCGCGTGCCGACGGTCGACACCTCCAATCCCTTCATCGCCCGCGACATCCCGACCCCGGACGAGAGCTTCGTCATCATCCGCTTCAAGGATCCGCAGAAGTTACAGATCGATTTCCCTTATCTGCTCGCCATGATCCACGACTCCTTCATGTCGCGGCGTAACTCCATGGTCGTCCCTGGCGGCAAGATGGGGATGGCGATGGAGATCATCCTGCAACCCATCATCGAGCGCATGATGGAGGCCCGTAAGGTCTGATCTCGCCCAGCGCGTGCTTCCGGCCGCCAGCGATGGCGGCCGGCTGATTTCAACCCTCGACGACCCTCCCCATCCCCGCCCGCACGCAACGCAGCAAGCCGTAGGAATAACGCCCCTCGAAGGCCTCGAAGACCGGTTTGATGGACAGGATCGCGTTCTCCGGCAGTTGCTCGAAGGCGAACTCGATCCGCCGCAGGCTCTCCTCGTCCAGCCTCACCACCTCGCGCGAACTCAGGCGTCCCTCGGCGATGCAGCGCGACAGATGGGTATGGATGGTGTCGAGTTTGACGGCCCGACGCTCGGCGATCGCCTCTGGCGTGAGTCCGTCGCGAAAGAGATCGAGCGTCTCCAGGATCGTATCGCTCAGATCGGCGCGCGCCGAGGGCGTCGTCATCCGACCGGCCTCGGGCCATGGTGGAAGGCTCGACGGCCGACCGTGCGCGGCCTCGTGATCCGCCAGCACCCGCAGGAAACCGGCGGCGAAACGCTCCAGCTTGGCCTGACCCACGCCGCTGATCCGGCGCATCTCATCCAGATTCCGGGGACGGTAGGCCAGCATCTCGCGCAGGGTGGCATCGCCGAAGATCACATAGGCCGGCACGTTTTGCTCCTGGGCCAGCGCCTGCCGATAGGACCGCAGGGACTGCCAGAGCGCCACCGAATCCGGATCGCTCGGGAGCGGCGACGGGGACGGACGGGCGCCAGCCAACGCCTTCTTGCGGTCCGGATCGCGCCGCAGCCGGATCGCGCGCTCGCCCCGCAGGAGCGGTCGGCTCGCCTCGGTCAGACGCAGCGCCCCGTGCCCTTCCATGTCGACCGCCACCAGCCCGGCCGCCACCAGTTGGCGATAGACCGAGCGCCATTGATCGGCGTTTAGCTCCCGGCCGATGCCGAAGGTGCTGACCTGGTCGTGACCGAAGCGGCGGATGCGCTCGTTGTCCTTGCCGAGCAGCACGTCCACCAGATAGGCACTGCCGAAACGCTGCCCGGTGCGGTAGATACAGGACAGCGCCTTGCGCGCCGCCTCGGTGCCGTCCCAGGTTTCCACCGGATCCAGACAGGTATCGCAGTTCCCGCAGGGCTTGGGCAGGGCCTCACCGAAATAATTCAGCATCACCTGGCGGCGGCATTCGGTGGTCTCGCAGTAGCCCAGCATGCTGTCGAGCTTGTGCATCTCGACCCGCTTGAACTGTTCCTCTGCCTCCGAACTCTCGATGATCCGGCGCAGCATCACCACGTCACCCAATCCATAGGCCATCCAGGCATCCGCCGGTAGACCGTCGCGCCCGCCGCGCCCGGTCTCCTGATAATAGGACTCCAGACTCTTGGGCAGATCCAGATGGGCGACGAAGCGCACGTCCGGCTTGTCGATGCCCATGCCGAAGGCGATGGTCGCGACCATGACGACGCCCTCCTCCCGCAGAAAACGCGCCTGATGGACCCGGCGCGTCTCGGCCGGCAGCCCGGCGTGATAGGGCAAGGCGGTGAATCCCTGTCCTTGCAGATAGGTCGCCGTCTCCTCGACCCGACGCCGCGAGAGACAGTAGACGATGCCCGCGTCCTCCGGGTGCTCGGCGCGCAGAAAGGCCAGCAACTGCTGACGCGGACTGGATTTCTCGACGATGCGATAGCGGATGTTCGGCCGATCGAAGCTGGAGACGAACTGGCGCGCCTGCCCGAGTTGCAGGCGGGTCAGGATCTCGTTGCGGGTCGGGGCATCGGCGGTCGCGGTCAGGGCGATGCGCGGCACCTGGGGCCAGCGCTGGTGCAGCAGATCGAGCTGGATGTACTCGCGGCGAAAATCATGTCCCCACTGGGACACGCAATGGGCCTCGTCGATCGCGAAAAGCGCGACCTGGATGGAATCCAGCAGGGACAGAAAGCGCTCGGTCAGCAGGCGTTCCGGGGCGACATAGACCAGATCCAGCTCGCCGACACGCAGCGCCTGTTCGACCGCTCTAGCCTCATCCAGTGTAAGCGAGGAATTCAGCAGGGCCGCCCGCACCCCGAGCTGGCGCAGCGCGTCCACCTGATCCTGCATCAGGGCGATCAGAGGCGACACCACGATCGCCGTGCCGGGCCGCAGGATGCCGGGAATCTGGTAGCAGAGCGACTTGCCGCCGCCCGTGGGCATCAGCACCAGCGCATCGCCGCCGCCGATCAGATGCTCGATGATCTCGGCCTGATCGCCACGAAAATGCTCGTAGCCGAAGACCTGCTTCAGGAGTTGCCGTGCCGACTCGCCCATGTCTTATGTTTCGTTTCGATCGCCGCGCGGGCGGATTTTTGAAGAATCCAGCCAGGATACCGATACCGCGATCCGGATAGAACCGCGAGAGACAAAAACCCTCGCCCGAATCCTCGGATCAAGACGCGGAGTATCCTATCCGTGTTCGCGAGCGAATTCTAGCGGAAGTGGCTGGATCGAGCGGGAATCGCGACCGGCGCTGGCTGGTCGCGTATCGAATCAGATCAGGGACCAGGGTTTTGAATGGGCCGCGGTGGATCCAGGTCGAGATCCTTCGGACTGTTCTGGCGGACATCGCGCGGACGGATGGCGTCGCTCAAGTCGGCTCCCGCAGGGCGCGAATCTCGGTCTCGGTCAGACCCGTTTTATCCGCCAGTACCCGGTCATCGGCGATCAGGTCCAGCAGGCTCCGGGCGATGCGCAGGCGTTCCTGTTTGCGCCCCTGGTGCACCCCCCAGCCATAGGAGGACTGGACCATGCTGGCCTGCTGGTGCAGATCGTCCTGATAGCGCTCGTAGTCCCAGCGCTCGGCGTCCGGCAGTTTTAGGATGTCCAACTGCTCCTTGGCCTCTTGCAGACCCCGCGCCCGAAAGCCGTCCGGCACCTCCTCGTGCTTGAGGAAATAGATCCATTCGTCCAGCGAATCGCGCGCGATGTCGTCGAACTGATTCACCTTGATCAGGTAATACTCCGGGAACAGGGCTTGTGGTTCCTGGCGTCGGTAGAGTTCCTGCTGCGCCTCGCTCAGGTGCAGCTCGTCGTGGCGGTGCAGGCCGATGAAACGGGTCGCGCCGTGATAGACGTAATCCTCGCCCTGGCCCAGGTCGAAGTAGAGGATGCTGACCGAGATGACCTTGACCACCTCGCCATAGGGTTGACCTTCCTGGAGGTTCTCCACCAGCGTGCGCGCCGTGCTGTGCAGGATGCGCTGGAGATAATCGAACTGGCGCTGGTACTGGACCTCGATCAGGATGATCTCGCCCCCGGCGTTGCGGGCCTTGAGGTCCACCCGATTCTGTTTCTCGATCGCGGTGTCCTTGTTGCTCTCGCTCTCCAGGATTTCCAGGATCTGGATGTCCTCGCGCAGCAGTTCGCTGAGAAATCCTTCAAGGATGCCGAAGTGGGCCTTGCTGCGCAGCAGCCGTTTCATGGCCCAATCGAAGCTGATGAGACGGCGGCGGGTCATGCGGTCGAGCCTTCGGTCGATAGGTTCATCGGATGGGTATTCCTGCACGGCACGGGGTGGCGACGGGCCGCGCCTGCCCTGTTGTTGTCGAGTATAGCCTTCGCACCTGATATCCAGACATGGCCTTGGGTAGGATGGGCAGAGCGGGAGCGATGCCCATCCTGTACGCTCCGAGACTCAAGAGACAAGGAGCGCGTTTGGCCTTGATCATCGTTGGGCCTGCCTGGGAACGCGGGCGTCTCGCCCGCCTCGCGGGCCAGAGGCCCGCGCTCCCAGGGATGGCCATCATGGGCCAAATGATGATCGACGCCGCGCGTTTTAACCGACGGATCAGCCCACTCCCAGCCGCTGAATCACCGCGAATCCGATCAGTCCAACCAGACAGACAAAACCCGCCGTATACGCAAAGGTCGTCCAGCGCAGACTGGATGTGAGGTCTTCGAGCGAGTGGGTGGAGATGATGAAGGGGTGGCGCGGATCGCCCGTATCTACCACGCGGGGCACGGGGGGCGCGAGGCGGCGTTGTTCCTCCGAGCGGTCGGCGAGGCGTTCGGCCTCCTGGCGCGCCCGTTCCCATTCGTCCGGGCTGATCTGGCCGTCGCCATCGAGGTCGAAACTGGCCATGCGCTTCGGGTCGCGCTTCCAGAGCCGCAGGAGTTCGCGCTGGAGACGCTGGCGCTCGGCGGTTCCGCGGCGCGGGGTCTCGAAACGGCCGAGCAGATAGACGGGATCGCCGGCCTGGATGCGGGACTCCGTGAAGCGGTAGCGTTCGCCGCCACCCAACCAGGCGAAGCGGATCTGGCGCTGACGGGGATCGCGATGGGGACCGAGCCATTGCTCGGTCCGCTGGAGCTTGAGCCGAGCGCCCTCCGGCTCGACCAGACAGCGGCCGCTGCCATCGTCGAGCAGGAAGGGACGCTCGGCCGTGCCTTCCTCGACGGTGGTCCAGCGGCTGTCGCGCCCCGACCCCCGGCGTTTCTGGACGCGATACCGATACCAGACGCAGGGCTTGTCGGTCAGAGGCGCGGGCACGACGCCATCGCGCTCGCTGGCAAATCCCGAGAGTTCCAGATATCCCTGGGACGCGGACTTGATCCTCGATCTGGGTGTGTCGAGGATGGTGCGCAGCCGCCAGAAGGTGCGTATCGCCTGGTGCAGCGAGTAGATGGCGACGCCAAGCAGGGCGGCCATGAGGAACCAGAACTCCAGGCCGTCCAGATCCAGGACGAATTCAATCCGCGTTTCCATGCCCGTCTCGCTCCCGGCACTCAGCGAAACAGCGCCCCCAGGTCGACGTCCTGCCGTGCCTCCTTGAATTGCAGCAGGTCGAAGGTTCGGGCCTTCATGAGTCGCGCGATCAGCACATCCGGGAACTGCTCGATACGCATGTTGTTGAGATTAGCGCTCTCGTTGTAAAGCTCGCGCCGGTCGGCGATCAGTTCCTCAAGCTGGCTGACCCGCTGGGCCAGGTGTCGGAAGCTGTCGTTGGCCTTGAGATCCGGATAATTCTCGGCCAGGGCGAAGAGGTGGCCCAGACCCATCCGCAGCTCGGTCTCGGCGCGTCCGAGCGCGCGCGGATCGCCCCGCCGGCTGGCCTCGGCGACCGCACCGCGCGCCTGGACGACGCGCTCCAGCGTCTCCTGCTCGTAGACCATGTACTGCTTGCAGACCTCAACCAGCTTGGGCAGCTCTTCATGGCGCTGCTTGAGGGCGACGTCGATATTGGACCAGGCGCGGGTGACGTTGTGCTTGAGCCGGACCAGCAGGTTGTAGATCTGGATCGCGTAGAGCACGACGACCAGGATCAGGGCGAGGACGATGATGGTGGTCGGATTCACGGGCGTCTCCTTGAGGCGGGCGGCTGTGTCGACACGGATTCTAGGCGCGCGGACGGGATCGAACCGGAACGAACGCACGAAACCAGAAGACGCCTCGTCTCCGATCCTGCTCCAGCCCCGACCGGCTCAGAGGGTCTCCACCTCGAACCCCACGAGGCCCCGGCGCTCGCGGCTGAATTCCACCCCGATCAGGTGGATCGGCTGGCCCTCGGCGTGGTATTTGTCGGCGTAGCCGCGATCCTTGATCTGGCGCAGCGCGCGTCCCTCGGGCTCCAGCTCCACGACCTTGAATTCGAACAGATAGATCCTGCCCTCGAAACGCAGGGCCAGATCAAGCCGTCCGGCGCTACAACTGTCCTCCACTCGCAAATCCAGCCCGAGCGCGGCCAGATGGCTGTAGAAAACGCTGGCGTAATAGCCCTCGTAGCGGGCGATGGGGTTGGTGTCGTGCCACTGATGGGGGATGCTGGCGAAAAGGCTCTCGAAATGGCGATGCAGCCCGGCCAGATCGTTGGCGAAGAGCAGATCGTAGAGCCGGCTGGCCAGTTCGCTCGCGCGTGCCGGGTGGCCGATCAGGGCCTTGGCGAGGACGTCGTTCAGCGCGCTCTCGACCTCCAGATTCGGATAGCCCAGGGTGTATTCGATGCGCGCGCCGATCTGACGGGTGGCGGTGAAGGTGAGATAGCCGGTCTGCCAGAGCAGGGCCTCGGGGGCCATGTGGTCGACATCGAAGGCGGACAGCAGCGCTTCATCGGCGCGCAGTCGGGCGAGATCCGGGGTAAAAAAACCGCGCTGAGTGAGGAGATCGATCAGGAAGGTCGGCGTGCCGGTCTCGAACCACCAGGGTCGGAACTGGCGTTCCCTCAGCAGCAATAACAGATCGAAGGGGTTATAGACCGATTCACCGGTCCAGTTGTAGCCGTTGTACCAGCGGCGGATCCGATCGCGATCCAGTCCCTCCAGCTCAGGGGCGAAGACAGTGTCGAGATCCGCTTCGGTGTAGCCGCAGATGGACGAATGTTCCCGAGACACAGTGATGTCATGGAGGTTATTCAACCCGGAAAAGATGCTGACCTTGCTGAACTTGCTCACCCCGGTAAGGAAGGCGAAGCGGATCTGGGCATCCGCGCTCTTGATGACGGAATAGAGATTGCGCAGGCCGTCGCGCATCTCGCCCGCGATCTCGGGCCGCGTCAAATTGTCCAGGATGGGCTTGTCGTACTCGTCGACCAGCACCACGACCGGCTCCCCGTGCGCCTCATGCGCCAGACGGATCAACTCGGAGAAGCGTCCGGAAATACTGGGGTAGTCGCCCTTGACGCCCAGCCGCCGCTCGTTCTCGTCGAGCAACTCGGCGATCTTTTCGTCCAGGTCCGATCGGCTGTGCAGCACCCCTGCGGCGAAGCTCAGACGGATGACCGGGTAGCGGACACTCCAGTCCCAGCGATCATGAACCGCCAACCCCCGAAACAGCGGCTCGCTGCCGGCGAACAGCTCCGCCAGGGTATCGATGAACAGGGATTTTCCGAAACGGCGCGGACGCGACAGAAAATAGTGCCGGCCCGACTCGATCAGACTCAGGGCGAAGGCCGTCTTGTCGACGTAGTACCAGTCCCCCTCGCGGATCACCCGGAAGGTCTGGATACCGATGGGCAGTTTTTTACGGGTCATGCGGGTGGCCTGGAGAAGATAGGGAATCAGGTTGAGTCTAAACCCTCGCCAGCCGCCTGTTCATGACCCCGGCGGGTTCGCGCGCCTCTTCTTCGGACGCGGCTTGACCGCGCGCGGCCAGCGGCACCGATGACAGACCCACCGGGTATCAGTCGTGGATAATCAGGCTGGTTCGTGTTAGCTCGACGAAACGGTTCACGCTGAGCGCGCCAATAATAGCCGTCAGATTGTCGGCTACCAGGCGCTCCAGATCGGGATTTGCAATGTTTCCGGTGGATAGGAGCCAAAGCTGTCGCGGTCGATCGTTAAACGACTGTACGAAATCGTCATCCTTGGTGACGACGACCCGGTCATCCTGTTGGGCAAACTGGATAATGTTCGTATCCTGGGTACGGTTGCCGGAAGGTAGATCGAGCGTATGGAGTGCATCGTGCCCTTGCGCGCGGAGCCAGCGGGCCAGGCGGCGCGGCCGTTGGGCGTCGATCAGGAATTTCATGGCGCTAGCGGTTCGATGCGCTTGGTATGGGCCAGACGGGCGGCAAAGGCCAGCACAGCGAGGATATCCTCGCGCTCAAGGTCTTCATAATCGGCCAGGATTTCCTCGATGCTCATGCCGCTAGCGAGCCATTCGAGTACGTTTTCGACCGGGTAGCGCAGGCCACGGATGCAGGGCTTGCCATGGCAGATAGCGGGATCGAAGGTAATGCGATCAATCATGGTCGTTTTCCTGAATCAAGAAAGCCACACGAAACGAAATGTGACCGTTTAGCTACTCTCCCCAGCGGGGAGATCATGGCGCGCCTTCATTCCAAGCGGGCGACTGTCCGACCCCGGCGCGCCCCCAAACGGGGCGCGTCGGGTCTGGGGCTGGCTACTTACCGACCTTGGACTTGAGCGCCGCGTGCGCCGCGGCAAGCCGCGCGATCGGCACCCGCGGTCCGGAGCAGCTTACATAGTCCAGCCCCGCGTCGTGGCAGAAGGCGATGGAGGCCGGATGGCCACCGTGCTCGCCGCAGATGCCGACATGCAGATCCGGCTTGACCGAGCGACCCCAGTCCACCGCCAACTGCATCAACTTGCCGACGCCCTTGACGTCCAGGACGTCGAAGGGGTTGTCCTGGAGGATCTCGGCCTGGTTGTAGAGCGGCAGGAACTTGTTCTCGGCGTCCTCGCGCGAGAAGGAGAAGGTCGCCTGAGTCAGGTCATTGGTACCGAAGGAGAAGAACTCCGCCTCCTCGGCCAGCGACTCGGCGCGCATGCAGGCCCGCACCACCTCGATCATGGTGCCGAATTTGTACTTGACCGGCTTGCCATAATGCGCGGCGACCTCGGCATGGATGCTGTCGACATACGCCTTGACCTTACGCAGTTCCTGCGCGGTACAGACCTGGGGCACCTTGATCTGAGGATGGACCTCGATGCCGGCCTTGGCGCATTCGGCCGCCGCCTCCAGGATGGCGCGCACCTGCATCTGATAGATCTCGGGGAAGGTCATGCCGAGACGCACGCCGCGATGACCGAGCATGGGGTTGGTCTCGTAGAGCACCCGAACCTTACGCAGCATCGCCTCTTTCTTGGCGATCGCCTCCTCCACCACGCCTGGGTCGATCAGGCGCCGCGCGGTGTCCACCTCGTGGCGAAGACTCTCGGAGGCATGCAGCAGACCCATGGCGCCCGCCAGCACGGTCACGCCACGCGCGTTCTGCGCCAGCACCCGCAGCTCGGAGATCTCACGTTCCAGCACATGCTCGTCGGGCAGGAACTCGTGGATCGGCGGGTCGAGCAGACGGATGGTCACCGGGTTCGGCGACATCACCTCGAACAGATCGTGGAAGTCCTTGCGCTGTAGCGGCAGCAGCTTGTCGAGCGCCTCCTGACGTTCCTCGATGGTGTCGGCGACGATCATCTCGATGACGATCGGCAGGCGTTCGACATCGTTGAACATGCGCTCGGTGCGCGCCAGGCCGATGCCGACCGCGCCATAGCGGCGGGCACGCCGCGCGTCGTCCGGGGTGTCGGCGTTGGCCATGACCTTGAGCCGGGCCACCTCGTCCGACCAGCCCAGCAGGGTGTTCAACTCGGGCGTGAAGTCTGGCTCGACCGTGGGGATGGCGCCCAAATAGACCTTGCCCGAGGTACCGTCGAGCGTGATGACGTCGCCTTCCTTGAAGCTGGTGAGACCGACCCGCGCCTCGCGCCGGTTCACATCCACGCTGATCCCCTCGGCGCCCGCCACGCACGGCTTGCCCATGCCGCGCGCGACCACGGCGGCGTGCGAGGTCTTGCCGCCGCGCGAGGTAAGGATGCCCTCGGAGGCGAAGAAGCCGTGGATGTCCTCCGGCTTGGTCTCCTCGCGTACCAGGATGACTTTGTGGCCCTGCTCCTTCCCTAACTGCTCGGCGCGATCGGCGTCGAATACCGCGATGCCCGAGGCCGCGCCCGGCGAGGCCGGCAAGCCTTGCGCGACCGCGTTGGCCTTGATGGTCGGATCCAGACGCGGAAACAGCATCTGCTCCAGCGAATCGGGCGCGATGCGCAGCAGGGCCTCGGCCTTGCTGATGAGCCCCTCGCGTTCCATCTCGACCGAGGTGCGCACCATGGCGACCGTGTTCATCTTGCCGTTGCGGGTCTGGAGACAATAGAGCTGACCGCGTTCGATGGTGAACTCGAAGTCCTGCACCTCGCGGTAGTGGGTCTCCAGTTTGTCGCGCAGTTCGTCGAGCTGGTCGGCCATTTCGGGCATCTCGACCTTGAGCCGATCAATCGGCTTGGGGGTGCGGATGCCGGCCACCACGTCCTCGCCCTGGGCGTTGACCAGATACTCGCCGTAGAGCTTGTTCTCGCCGCTGGCGGGGTTGCGGGTGAAGGCCACACCGGTGGCCGAGTCGTCGCCGCGGTTGCCGAACACCATGGTCACGACATTGACCGCCGTGCCGTTGGCCATGTCCGGGGTGATATGGAACTGCTTGCGGTAATCCACCGCGCGCTTGCCGCCCCAGGAGTTGAAGACCGCCTTGATCGCGATCTCCAACTGCTGATAGGGATCGGACGGGAAGGCATGGCCCGTGGCCTCCTCCACCACCTTGAGGAAACGCTCGCAGACATCGCGCAGGTCGTTGGCGGAGAGATCCACGTCCTGCTTGGCGTGGGCGACCTCCTTGATGGCCGCGAACTCCTTGTCGAAGGCTTCGTCGGAAACCCCAAGGGCGACCTTGCCGAAGAGCTGGATGAAGCGCCGATAGGCGTCGTAGCCGAAGCGCGGATCATCGGTGGCGCGGATCACGCCTTGCAGGGTCTCGCTGTTGAGACCCAGATTGAGAATGGTGTCCATCATTCCGGGCATGGACATGGCCGAACCCGAGCGCACCGAGACCAGCAGCGGATTCTCGGGATCACCGAACCCCTTGCCGGTCTTGCTTTCCAGGGCGCGCATCTGCTCATGCACCTGCTCGATCAGCCCCGGCGGCAAGGCGCGCTTAGGCTCGTCCAGATACTCCAGGCAGGCATCGGTGGAAATCACGAAACCGGGCGGAACGTTCAGCCCGATCTGGGTCATCTCGCAGAGATTCGCGCCTTTGCCACCGAGCCGTTTCTTGTTCTTTCCATCGCCTTCCTCGAAGGCAAAGACATACTTAGCCGTGGTATCCATCGATTGGATCGCCCTCTCTCGTCGCTGGGTTTAGGGGGAAATACGGGCTCCATCGGAGCCCAGCTTGTTCGGATGCAAGCCCCCCTATTCTGTCAGACCTTGTACCGGAGATCTCAAGGAATCCGGCGATTCGCCAGCCCCCTGGCCACCTCGATCAGGAAAGCCAGCGTTCGAGCGGTTCGGGCCGACCCACCCAGAACCCTTGGGCGAAATCGACACCGATCTCGACGATCGCCTCCAGCACCCGACCGTCCTCGACGTATTCCGCGATAGTGCGTTTGCCCATGATCTTGCCGATGTCATCGATCGAGCGCACGAAGGCCAGACTCACGGGATCGCGGGCGATCTCGCGCACCAGAGTGCCGTCGATCTTCAGATAATCGACCTCCAGATCCCGTAGATAGAGGAAGGAGGAGTGCCCGCTGCCGAAATCATCCAGGGCGAATTTACAGCCGATATCCTTCAAGACACGGATGAAATGCTTGGCCGCGTCGATGTCCGAAATGGCGACGGTCTCGGTGATTTCGAAACAGATCCGCTCTGGAGACAACCCGGTGGCGGCGAACTGCTCGATGATGAAGTCCAGCAGACGGGTGTCGTCGATGGAGTGTCCGGACAGATTCACCGCGAGTTCGCTCTGCTCCAGGCCCGGCCGTCGCGCGGCGGCCAGCAACCGAAAGGTTTCCTGGATGACCCAGCGATCGAGCTTGACCGAAAGACCGCAGCGTTCCGCGAGCGGGAGGAAGGCGCCCGCGCCATGCAGGTTCCCGTCCTTATCGAGCATCCGCAGCAGGACTTCATGGATCGAGGCCGCGCCCGCCGGCTCGTTCGCGCCCGGATGCGCGGCCACGATCGGTTGGGCGAACAGCCGCAGACGATCCTCCTTGAGCGCGCTGGTCAGATGGTTGAGCATCCGGCCGTCATCCTTGAGGCATCGCTGATTGTCGACCGCCTCGCTATAGACCTGTATCGCGCCTCCGCCCTGACGGCGCGCGGCGGCGCAGGCATCGCGCGCCTGACGTAGCGCGAGGTGGCCCGCGCGCCATCCGCTCCCGATCGGGGCGAGCCCGATGCTGATACTGATGTCGTAAAGCTGACCGGCGTAGGACATGCGTTGCGCGTCGACGCCATGGACGAGGCGTTGCGCCATGGCCACCGCGTCGTCCTCGGTTTCCAGGTCGACGGCGATCCCGAATTCATCCCCGCCCAACCGGCCCAGCACGATGTCCTGACCCGCCTCGCGGCGCAGGATATCGGCGACGATCCGGAGCACGCGATCGGCGGTCTGGTCGCCACCATGGTCGCGGATCCAGCGAAAACGATCGATATCGAGGTAGAGCAGATAGGGCGACCGCCTCGGGGTCGGCCCACCGTCGAGCGCGTCTTGCAGACTCGACTCGAAGGCGGATCGACTCAGCAGGCCGGTCACTGGGTCGAGCCGGCGTCCGCGTGAAGCGGTCGGCCGATCGGGGGGCGAGGCGGCGCGCGGCCCTGAATCGGCCTGACCCGATGTGGCCGACGCGCCATCCGGGAAGCCGCGCTGACGCAGCGCGAGCGACAGGACGTCGCTATAGAGTCCGAGCAGATTCTCGTGCCAGGGCTTGAAACAATACGGCTCGCGGCTCCAGACCGCTAGGGCGCCCAAGACATGCGTGGGCGCGATGATCGGCAGAACGATCAGACTGCCATGGAGCTGGCCCGAGCGCCTGGCGAGATCGGGCTCGTAATGCGCGTAACCCACGCGCATGACACTGGCCGAAACCTCCGCGCTCACCGCCGACAGATACCGGGGCAACCCGGAGGCCGCCAGCGGTTCGAGTGTGTCGGATGAGTGGGTGTTGCGATCCGCGCGCCCCTGCTCCCCGCCCGCCGGATAGATCGCGCAGCCGTCGAATTCGCGATGCGCGATCAAGGCCCGCGCGGCCGTTTGCGGCGTACTGGAATCCCAGTCACCCGCCGCCGCGACGATCAACTCCCGCAGCGAACCGAGCGCATCGATCAGGAACAGGATTCCCGAGCCTGGCCCTGCGGGCATATTCGGGCCGTTCATGACAGACGGCTCCCCAGGACAGCCGCCAGTCGATCGATGTTGTCGACCTGCGCGCGCCACTGTTGGATGGCGCGCTCCCAATAAACCTGGGCGATACCGAGATCGCCGAGCAACAGCGACCGCTCCTCGGCCTCTTCGGTCCCCGCCGATCCGCGCGCCAGCTCGCGACTGGCGCCATTCGCCAGGTTGGTCAGGGCGACCAGGGGCCAATCCAGACCCCGGTAGCTGGCGTCGGGGTGATGGCGCATGGCCGTGCCGATGGCGGCTGGAAGGCGCCAGGCGACGGCGACTTCGCCGCCCGCCTGGGCATGATCCATACCGAGTAGCGAGCACTCGATGTCGATCAGCGAGCGGGCCGGATCCGCGTCCGCCTGTTCGAAGGCGATGTCCATCCCATCCGGCGCGACCTGCACCAGCGCCAGCAGCCCGAGATTGTGCAGCAAGCCGGCGAGGTAGGCTTCGGAAGGACTGGGCGCGTCGTCCAGCCCCACCCTGGGTGACAGAGTCTGGGCCAGGGTCGCCGCCAGCATGGCGCGCCGCCAATACCGCATCGGATCGAAGCGGGCGCTCCCCCGCACACTAAACGATTGCCCGAGAATCAGCGACATCGACAGGTCTCGGACCAGATTCAAGCCGAGCAGGCGTATGATGGCGTCCGACACATGGCGGGGAGGCATGGCGCTCTTGAAGAAGGGCGAGGCCGCGACACCCATGATCCGAGCCGCCAGTGAGGGGGTTTCCTCGATCAGTTCGACCAGACGCAGGATATTCAGCGACGGATCGGACAAGAGGTTCAGCATCTCGTGCGATCGGCGCGGCAATGGCGGCAGCGCGATCAACCCCTGAAGGCGCGTCTGGGTCGACTCACTGGCCTGGGCGCGGCGGGCGCCGGGACACTCTTCGTGATTCACGTCATTCATCGCTCGCTCTCGTCGGCGGCCCGGATTCGATGGGCGACGCCATCGATAGCAGGCGTGACGGCCAGAAGCCTGATGGCCGACCAATGCTTCGCTGATGCTTTTCTGACGGTTTTTTTACGGCCTTGAAAACAGTTGGTTGGGGATATTTCCGTGCAACCTGGCAAGACTGTTCAAGAACGCTGGATCGGGCCATGGCGGCTGATTCCGGCGCGGAATCTGCTCCAACGCGAGGGCCAGGAGATTCGTCTTGAGCCACGTCATGTGGAGCTGCTCCTGTTTCTTTCCGACCGACCGGGAGCGGTGCTCGGAACGGAGGAGATCATCGCCGGCGTCTGGAACGGACAGGTCGTCGGCGATCAATCCCTCTATCAGGCGATCGCCAAGCTGAGAAAGGCGCTCGGCGACGATGCCGCCAACGCGACCTATATCGAAACGGTGTCCAAGCGCGGCTATCGCCTGATGGCCGAGGTGGAGGATGTCCCGCCCGACCCCGCGCGGACGCCCGCTCGGCGCGACCACGCGAAGGCGGCGCCCGAGTCATCCGGGCCGTTACCTGGAGCCTGGATGGAAAGCCGCCGATGGCGGGCGATCCTGGCCGCCGCGCTCCTGGCGATCCTGGTTGGCGGATCCTGGATCTGGCTCGACGAGCCGGCGCCCGATCCGTCCGTCTACCGCACCCTGGTCGTCCTTCCCTTCGCGAGTCTTTCGCACGAGGCGTCGGATGCCTATATCGCCGAGGGATTCGCGATCGAACTCGCCAATGCGCTGGGACGGTCGAACGATCTGCGCGTCCTGGGGCCGGTGTCCTCGAAGCTGGTCAGCGAGGCACGGATCGAGTTGGCCGAGGTCGGGCGGCGCCTGGCGGCGAACGCCGTCGTCAGCGGCAGCGTCAGACGCGCCGCCGGACAGTTGCGCATCTCCGCGACCCTGACCGACGCCGCGACCGGCTATCAGCTCTGGACCCACATCTTCGACCGGGAGGACGCCGATGTCTTCGCCATCCAAAGCAGCATCGGCGAGGAGATCGCCGAGGCGCTGCATCGCACGCTCGCGGTTGGCGACGCCTCACCCTCGATCGAGGCCGAACCGGAAAGCCCGCGCGCCTATGATCTCTTCCTGCTCGGACGTTATTACCGTGCCGCGCGCTCGCCGGATTCGCTCGGGCGCGCGCTCGGCTATTTTCGCCAAGCCCAGGACATCGATCCCGGCTTCGCCCCGGCGCGCCGCGAGATGGCGGCCACCTATCTGCTGCTCTCCTTTTACGGTGATCTCCCGCTGGCGGAGGCGCTCAAGGAGTCCGAACCGCTGCTCGCGGACTGTCTGCGCGAGCACCCGGACGACGCCGAGGTCATCGGCGCCATCGGACTCTCGCATTACCTGCGCGGCGCCCATGGACTGGCCGAGGACTATCTGACGCGCGCGGTCGGGATCCAGCCCAACTACGCCGAGGGCTGGATGTGGCTCGGTCTGGCGCGGCAGCAACAAGGCCGACTGCCGGACGCCACCGCCGCCTTCGCGAAGGCGCGCGCCCTGGAGCCGCTCATGGCGACGGCGGTCGGCAATCAGGCCAAGGCATTCGCCTGGGCGGGTGATCGGACCGCAGCGCGCGAAATGCTCCTGGAGCTAGCGGCGACGGTCGTCGATCAACCCCATCTGTTTCGCGTGCTGTCCGACCTGGCGCTGGAGTCCGGCGAGCTGGTCGAGGCCCACGCCTGGGCGACCAAGGCCCTGGCGATCGACCCGAACGACGCCTTGTCCAAGGCCAACCTGGCCATGGTGCTCGGCTTTCTCGGGCAGACCGAGCCGGCGGCGACGCTGATGCTTGATGCCTGGAGCAGTTCCCAGCCCGGCCGAGCCGTGCAGCGTTACATCGATCGGCTCGGCATCGCCGCGCCAAGCCTTCTTCCCACGGATCCCGACGAGGCTTACATCTCCCGGATGCGAGAGGAGCCGGACCTGCCGGAAATCGACTGGCGTCTCGCCAACGCCCGCACCGGACTGGCACGCTATGTCGCGGGCGAGCACGCCATCGCGCGCGACCGTCTGCGCCAGGCGCTGGATGGGCGCGCCTACCCGATCGAGCGCACGGATTACGATCTCTTCCTCTGCGCCACGCTCGCGGACGCCAGCCGACGCGCGGGGGAAGCCGACGAGTCCGCCCGCTGGCTCGACCGCTGCGAAGGCGACCTGGCCGAGGCCAAGCGACAGGGCTGGAAGACCCCGCCACTGGAATACGCCGAGGCGCGCCTGCTCATGCTGCGTCAAGAGCCGACCGCCGCGCTCGAACGGCTGGACGCGCTAGTCGGCCGGGGGTTCAGGAACCTGAAACTCCTGGAGATCGATCCGGTCTTCGAGGAGCTTCGCGAGGATCCGGCGTTTCGAGAGCTTAGGGCCAGGATCGAGACCTTGATTCGACAGGCTTGGGCGGAAATCCAGGCGACCAACCATTAAGGTGATTTCCAGAAAAGAGGCTCTCTCCCCTTCCCCCGAGGGAGAAGGGCCGGAGAAGAGGGTGGGCCGGGGCGCGGCTCGCCGCCGGATCGCTACGCCTCGCGTCCATCCCATTCCGCCTTGACTTCCAGGATGCGTGCTCGGATGTCGACGAAGCATTCGATCAGACGCGGCTCGAAGTGGCTGCCGCTGCTCTCGCGCATGGTCGCGATCGCCCGCTCGATCGGCCAGGCATCCTTGTACGGTCGCTTCATGGTGAGTGCGTCGAAGACATCCGCCACCGCGACGATGCGGGCGCACTCGGGGATGGCCTCGCCCGCCAGTGCGTCCGGGTAGCCGCCGCCGTCCCATTTCTCGTGATGGCGCAGGGCGATCTCGGCGGCCAGTCTGAAGATGGGCGCATTACTCCTGGCGAGTATCTCGTGCCCGATCCGGGTATGCCGCTTCATCACCTCCCACTCGCGCTCGTCCAACTTGCCCGGCTTGCGCAGGATCTCGCCGGGGATGCCGATCTTGCCGGTGTCGTGCATGGGCGCGGCCCGCTCCAGCTCGTCACAGGCGGAAGATGTCCAGCCCAGCGCGCTAGCCAGCTCGCGGGCGTAGGCGCCCATGCGCCAGATGTGCACGCCGGTATCGGTGTCGTTGTAGTGGCCCGCCATGCCGAGCATGGCGAGCGCGTCCTGGTAGCTCTGCTCAAGCCGGGAGGTCCGCACCAGGGAGAGATGAGTGGCGACGCGCGCACGCACGATGGGCGCGGATAGCGGCTTGACGATGTAGTCCACCGCCCCGGCGGCGAAGCCGGCGGCCTCGGCGCCAGCCTCGGACAGCCCGGTGACAAAGATTACGGGGATGGCCTCGGTCGCCGGATCCGCCTTGAGGGCGCGGCAGACCGCGTAGCCGTCCATGTCCGGCATCTGGATATCGAGCAGGATCAGCGCCGGTGAGCACTTGGCCGCAGCGGCGATCGCCTCGCCACCACTGCGGGCGAATATGAGTTGGTAATCCTCGGCGAGGATCTGGCGCATGGCGGCCAGATTCGGCGGTTCGTCGTCTACGATGAGCAGGGATCCTAAGGGCATGGTCAATCCTCCAGTGAAATGTCCAGCTCGCTAGCGAGTGCGCGCGCCAAGGCCGCGCCGGCTGGTGTGTCGAAGTCCTCGATCGCCAGCCGCAAGGGTGCCAGATACGCGGCGGGCAGATGCTTGCTCAGCGCTTCCATGGCCGGCCCGGCGGCCATGGGATCGAACCGCTCGCAGGCCGCCAGCACCTGCCGAAGCAGGAGCGCCAACTGGGCGCGCACCGGCTCGGTGCGGATGCTCGGGGCGGATTCTGGTGTCGCGGACAGGGGCCTGGGCTCCTCGGGCGCGTAGCGGGCGATGGAGTCCAGCGCGGTGTCGAGCGCCTCCCGCAACGCGGCCACCAGGGCGCCGGCCTCGGTCGTCGCGCCTTGCCCCAGATGTCCCTCCAGCACCCCCGCGCGGGCGGCGACCTCGGTCAGACCGAGGTTGCCCGCCGTGCCCCTGAGCTTGTGCGCCAGTTGGCGCGCCGAGTTGGGCTCGGCGGTGGCGATGACGCCAGCGCTGTCGGCATAGGCGTGGGCGAAACGGCGCAGATACTGGCGATAGATGGCGGCATCCGACCAGAGCGCCAAGCCCTGGTCGAGCGCGATACCGGGGAATGCGGGGTCCGGGGCCTCATCGGGGCGTCGCTCGTCCAACTTGGTGTGCTCGTCAGGAGAGGTGCGCGATGGGGTGAGCGCATCGGCCCCCATCGAGGCGCGATCGTCGCCCTCGCCCGACGCCGCCCCCCTCGCTCCGGGATCGCCGTCGGTCGGGGTGAGCTGACTCTTCTCGGGGGCGCCCGGCGCATGACCCGTCAGACATCGGATCAAGGCGACCGCCTCCGGCACCTCGAAGGGCTTGGACAGAAAGGCGCTCATGCCCGCGTCCAGCGCGACGGCCTCCCGATCCTGAAGGGCGTCGGCGGTCAGGGCGACGACGGGTAGCCGGGCGATCTCCGGCGTCTGGCGGATCAACCGGGTGGCTTCATGGCCATCCATGACCGGCATGTGCACGTCCATGAGCACGATGTCCACGGCGTCCGGGTGGGCGACGAGCCAATCCACCGCCTCGCGTCCGTCGCCCGCCAGATGCACCTCGGCCCCTTCGCCGGCGAAGATGCGGCGCGCCACGTCGCGGTTGATGTCGCTATCGTCGACCACGAGCATCCGGATACCGTTCAAACGACGCTCGGCGGTCGCGGGGGACACGACGACCGAGGACGTCCCCAGCCGGCGTGCAAGCTCCGCCAGCACGGCGTCATAGAGCATTGAGGGCGTCAGTGGCTTGGCCAGCACCCCATTCACTGCCTCGACGCCCGACAAGGTTCGCACCGCCTCGATCGGGTGGGCGGTGAAAAGAAAGAGCAGGGGCACGGAGTCGGCCGACAGGGCGTCGCGAATGGCCCTGGCGGTGGCGAGACCGTCGAGTCCCGGCATCCGCCAATCCAGCAGCACGACCGCGCCTGGACCCTGAAGCCCCGGCTCTTGCAGGACTTTTCGCAAGGCTTGGTCGCCCGACTCCGCCTGCGTGGCCGACCATCCGAGCGCCTCGACCGTGATGGCCGCCGCCCCCCGGACGATGGGGTTGTCATCGGCGATCAGCACCCGCATCGGGGCGCCCCGCAGCCGGGCCGTCGGGTTCGGCTCCGCCAGATCGAAGGTCAGCTCCAGCCAGAAGGTACTGCCCTCGCCGACGACACTCTCCAATCCCATGCGCCCGCCCATCAGCTCCACCAGGCGGCGCGAGATCACCAGCCCCAGGCCCGAGCCGCCGAAACGGCGCGTCGTGGAGGCATCCGCCTGGGTGAAGGGCTGGAAAAGTCGGGCCCGAGCCTGGGGATCGATGCCGATGCCGGTATCACGCACCGAGAAGCGCAGCGCGATCCGCGACGGGTTCCGATCCAGCCTGTCGATCCGCACCTCGACCATACCCGCCGGGGTGAACTTGATGGCATTGCTGGTGAGATTGGTCAAGACTTGACCGAGCCGCAGCGGATCGCCCAGCAGGGTGCGGTCCAGGCAGTCGGGCGGCTGGATGACTAGCTCGATGGCCTTGTCGGCGGCGGTCGTGGTCATGACGGTGGCCAGGGCGTCGAGCACCTCGCCGAGCTGGAAGGGAACCCGTTCGATCTCGACGCGGCCGGACTCGATCTTGGAGAAGTCCAGGATGTCGTTGATGATCGCGAGCAGACCGCGACCGGACTGACGGATCTTGTGGGCCAGTTCGCGCGCCTCCGCCGGCAGATCCTGACGCTCCAGCAGGTAGGCGAGACCCAGCACCGCGTTCATCGGGGTGCGGATCTCATGACTCATATTGGCCAGGAACTCGCCCTTGGCCTGGGCCAGACGCTCGGCCTCGGCGCGCGCCTGCATCAGCTCGGCGGTGCGCGCCGTCACCAGCTCTTCCAGATGATGACGGTGGCGCTCCAGCTCTTCCTCATTGCGTTTGAGATGGGTGATGTCGCGCGCGATCCCCAGCACGCCGATCACCTGCCCGCCCGCGTCGTAGATGGGTGTCTTGATGGACTGCACCAGCTCCCGATGCCCATCGCTCGCGAAGATGACCTCCTCCTCGTTGCAGCTCGGACCAGCGGCGGCAATCGCGGCCAGATCGTTGGCGCGAAAGAAATCCGCCAGCTCCCGGTCGACGAAGTCGTAATCGGTCTTGCCGACGATCTCCGTCTCGGCGGCCCCGAAGAGCCGCTCGAAGCGGGGGTTGCAGGCCAGGTAGACGCCATTCGGATCCTTGAGCCAGACCAGATCGGGGAGGCTGCTAAACAGGGTTCGGAGCAGTTCCTGGCTCTCCAGCAGCGCCAGCTCGGCCTGGCGCTTCTCCGTCACATCGCGGTCCAGGCCCCGGTAGCCGAGCAGCTCGCCTGCCGCATCGAGGATAGGCATGCCGCTGGAGTGGATATAGAGCAAGCGGCCGTCCTTGTGCCGATTGAGATTCTCCAAGTCGCGGAAAGGCACGCGCCGGGCGCTGATACCAGCAAACTCGTCCGCCACCCGTGCCGCCTCCTCGGCGGGCATCAGATCGAAGGGCGTCTTGCCCAGGATTTCCTCGGCGCTGTAGCCGAGCACGTCATGGACGCTCTCGGAGGTATAGGTGAAGCGCCCTTGAGCGTCTACCTCCCACACCCAGTCGGCCGAGGCATCGACGATGTCCTGGAAGCGTCGCTGACTCTCGCGCAGATCCAGCTCGGCTAGCTTCCGGGCGGTGATGTCCTCGGTGAAGATGAGGATGCCGCCCGCCACGCCATCGGTCTGATACCAGGGGTGCATCTCCCAGCGCACCCAATGCACCCGGCCGTCGGCGCGCTCGAAGCGGTCCTCGTCGGCGCGGATCACCTCGCCGGCCAGGCCACGCCGATGCACGGCTTTCAGGGACTCGCCGATCTCGGGGAAGACCGCGTAGTGGGAGCGGCCCAGCAGGTCGACATCCAGCAGGCTGTAGTCTTCCAGCCAGCGGTGACTCACGGCCAGATAACGCATCTCGCGGTCGAACATGGCCAGCGCGGCGGGCGCATGCTCGATGAAGAGACGCAGCCGCTCCTCGCTCTCGCGCAGCGCCTGCTCCGCCTCCTTGCGCGCGCTGATGTCCTGTACCGTGCCGCGCAACAGGATCGGCTGGCCCGCCGTGTCGCGCACGGCCTCGCCGCGCGCCGTGATCCAGCGATGGCTCCCGTCCGGGCGCACCACTTCGGCGTCGTACTGATAGGCGGTGCCCTCGGCGAGCGCCTGCTCCACCGCCCGCGTCAGACCGGCCCAGCTCTCCGGGGTGAAATACCGCGCGACCTCCGGATATTGGGCGGGAGGCAGACCGGGATCGCGCCCGTAGATCTGGTAGATATCCTCCGACCAGCGATGGCGATCCGCGCGAAGATCCCACTCCCAGTGACCCAGACCGGCGATCCGCTGCGCCTCGCGCAGCCGTTCCTCACTCTCGCGCCGGGCGGCCACCGCCGCGAGGCGGGCGCTGATGTCCAGGGCATGGACGATGCGCGTCGCCTGCCGGCCGTCGTCGGAATGCGTGACGGTGATGTCCAGCAGCACGGGAAAACGCTCGCCGTTCTTGCACTGGTGCTCGGTCTCGAAGAGGTGATGCCCCCTGGCGTCCGCCTCCCGCGCCTGGGCGAGAACCTCCTCCAGGCGGTCAGGTGGGAAGAGGGCGGCGACGGGCATGTCCACCATCTCCTCCGGGCGATAGCCGCGCCGCGCCGCGAAGGCCGGATTGACGGCCAGCAGCCGTTGATGGACCGCGTCTCCGATCGCCAGATTCAGCTCGGCCTTCTCGAAGGCATTGTTCCAGAGCGCGAGCCGCGACTCCGCCAGCTTGCGCGCCTGGATGTCCTCCACCACGGAGATGAAGTAATCGGGCTCCCCGCTGTCCTTGCGCACCAGCGAAACAGTGAGATTGATCCAGACGTCGTCGCCATCCTTGCGCAGGTAGCGTTTTTCCAGGCTGTAGGTATCGATCTCCCCGGACAGCATCTGGCGCACCTGATCCAGGTCGCGGTTCAGATCGTCCGGGTGCGTGATGTCCTGGAAGGTCCGGTTCAGCAGCTCCGCCTCGTCGTATCCGACGATCTCGCACAACCGCTGGTTGACCCGCAGCCAGCGGCCATCCGGGGCGACCTGGGCGATGCCCACGGCGGCCTGCTCGAAGGTGGAGAGGAAGCGCTGCTCGGTCTCCCGCAGGCGTCCGAGCGTCGCCAGTCGCTCGGCCTGGGCTTCCTGGGTGGCGGTCGCCAGAGCGAGCTGCTGGCTGTGCCGCACCATCCGCGTCCCGGCGATGGCGATCAGGAGGGCGAGCAGCCCGGCCAGACCGATGACGGTGATCTCCAGCCCGGCGTTGGCCCGGATCTCCGCCAGATCCAGCTTGGTGGCCAGGAACCAGTCAGTGCCGGCGATCGAGTGCGCCACCCCGAGCACGGGCTCGCCACGGTAGTCGATCCCTTGCAGAACCTCGTCCCCGGAGATCTCGCCGCGCAGGAGCCGCGCCGCCAGCAGGCGGCCGCCCGCCACGGGCAGGCGCAGCTTGAGTGCCGCGTCGGCATGGAAGCGCAGCGGACTAAGGTAGCGCACCTGATCGCCGTCACGACGGAAGAGGAAGCTCTCCCCGCTTTTAGTGAGATTGGGCCAGGTCCGAAGGGTGGGATACAGCCAGCCCTCGGGGTCGGCGTGCAGAACCACGAAGGCCAGTGGCTCCGCGTTCGCGGCGAGTGGAACCACGTAGTCCAGATGGGGCCGTTGCCCGGCGTCCAGGTAGGGGCCGACCCGCCGCGACTGGCGTGCGCGCTCCGCCTCGCGCAGACCCGTCGCCAGCTCGGGCCGGGTGTCCGGAGTTGGCTCCAGGCTGGTCCAGACCAACGGCCCGTCGGCGTCGTAGAGCCTGACCGCCTCGAAGCCCCCCGGCATGAGCAGCCGGGTGAGTCGCGCCTGCATACTGGCGGCCGCCTCCGGGTCGGCACCCGTGCGCCAGCGCCGATATTCCTCCGGGAGTGTGGGGCTGGTGCGGACGAGATCGGCGTCGCCCTGGCGTTCCCGCAGCCAGTCGGCGATCTGGTGGGCTTGCATCTCGGCGACGGCCTCCAGCCGCAGGCTCTCCCGGTTGTGCTCGCCGATCAGGGCCGTGGCGATGCCGTAACCGCAGAAGATGAGGATGAGGACGATCGAGGTGAGCAGCGCGAGCCGCAGGGGGTCTCCGAGACGGGCCAACGCTTGGCGTGGACCCTCGGCGAGTCGGCATATCGGTGGCCATGAGAACACATTTCGCGCGGCGTCATGCGGCGAAGACCGTCGGCGGCGAGCGGCGCCAACTTCATCTGACATGGGTGTCGTCCATGGATCCATCTGTCATGGTCGGGCACGGAACCGGAAACAGCGATTCCGAGATCAATGCGTAGCATTACCTACTTTCATATCAGAAAATCCCTAGGAACTGAATACCATCGGGAGGCTTGGCGCATTTGATTGATGGGAATCATCGGCGCGCCGACGAGCGACCCGTTCAATTTCCACGGCGGATCCAAGGGGCATCGAGGTCACCACCTTAACCGCGCGGCCGATCCCGGTGCCAGTCTCGAAGCGGCTCGGTTCGTCAGACTTTAGACACTGTTCGCAGATCCGACGCCCGACACCGGGTCATCATCTATTCTTTGGCTCATGGCCGAGCGGGGCATGCCGCTCCATGCGCTCGATTCCTGGAGTCGGCGGCCCAATAAGAGTGGCTGATGCGTTGCGCGCATGCGGCCACGCGGCTCCACTCAAACCTCATCACCAAAGGAGAGCGCCGATGTCGCTCCAGAGACTGACGCTTGCGGTTGCGCTAACGACAGGTGTCCTGGCGATGCCCCCGGCGATCGCCGAGGAACTTCCAGACGCCGTGAAGGCCCTGGTGCCAACCTTTCAGCAGTGGGGAACCAATCCGGTCCTGATCCAGGCCGTGCGCGAGCAGAACGCCCTGGGGCGCTCGCTCGATGAGATCAAGCGGCTGGATGCGGACTGGATGGCCGCCAGCGGTATCACGCCGCTTATGGCGGCCATGCAGGACAATCCGCCGGCCAGGGAGCTGCGACGGCTGGAGCAGACCCAGCCGTATTTCATCGAGCTTTTCCTCATGGACGGCCAGGGCGCCAATGTCGCCATGACCAACAAGACCTCGGACTACTGGCAGGGCGACGAGGACAAATTCACGCGGTCATTCAACGCCGGCCAGGGTGGCGTCGACATGGGTGAAATCAAGTTCGACTCCAGCGCCCAAGCCTATCTGGTGCAGATCTCGGTGCCGGTGATGGACGAGGGCCAGGCGATCGGTGCCCTGACGATCGGGATCGATCTCGATCGGCTGGGGCAGGCACAGCCATAGGATCTCGCCAAGCGCCCGCGCCGCGCGGGCACGGCGCTCTTCGTCAAGGAGCCGAGCTCATGAGATGGTTTCAGAATCTTTCCTTCCGCTACAAGCTGATGATTCCGCTCGGTCTCATCGGTCTGCTGATGGTGTTCTTCGCCTGGAGGACGATCGAGCGGGTGGACCGGCTGGCCGAGGACGTGACCGCGCTCGTCAGTGTCAACATCCCGGTGGTGGACAACCTGCTCCAGGCCGACCGGGATCTCTACCAGGCGCTGGTCGCCGAGCGGACCCTGATGTTCGTCGACGTGCGCTCGCCCGACTTCGCGGACATGGCCGGGCAGCATGGCGAGAACCTTAGGCAGGCCAGGGAGCGCTTCGATCACGCCGCCGGGATCCTGATGGACAGCCATCTCGCGACCGTGCCCGAGGTGGCGGAGAAGATCAAGGCGTTCGACACGGCCCGTCAAGCCTGGGAAGAGGTGACCAGGCGCATCGTCGCGGAACGCCAGTCGGACACCCGGGCGGGCCGCTCGACCGCCATCGATCTGAGCTTGAAGGAGGCCCGCCAGTCCTTCGACCAGATGCGCTCGATCCTCGACGGGCTCCAAGAGATCGTCATCACGGCCACCAGCGATGTCGCCGCGCGGGCCGAGTCGTCCGTGGCGGCGAGCCGGATGCAGACGCTCATCCTGCTGGCGGTAGGAATCGGCACCCTGACGCTCGTCATCTTCGCGCTCCCGCCGCTGATCGTTCGTCCCATGCGGCGCATCCTCCATCGCGTGCGCGACATCGCCCATGGCGAGGGGGATCTGACCGCCCGTCTCGCGGAAGACAGCCGCGATGAGATCGGCCAGATCGCCAGTGCCTTCAATTTGCTGCTCGAAAAGCTCCAGCGGTTGGTGGGGCAATCGATCCTGTCCGCCCAGCAGGTCGACGACGCGGTGGAGCGTCTGGAGATGGTCGCAACCGAGAGCGACGAGGCGATGCTCGAACAGCTCACGCAGATTCAGATGGTGGCCACGGCGATGCATCAGGTCGCCACCACCATCGGCCAGGTCGCGGTCAACACCACGACCGCGGCCGAGAGCGCGCGCCTGGCCGATAGCGGTGTGCGCTCCGGGGGTCAGGTGGTCGGTGAGGCGTCGGTGGCCATCGGGCAGCTCGCCGAGGTCGTCGAGAAGGCGGCCGAGGCCATCGCGGCGCTCGAAGCCGAGACCAGCCACATCGGCGCGGTGCTGGAAGTCATCAAGGGAATCGCCGACCAAACCAGCCTGCTGGCGCTGAACGCCGCCATCGAGGCGGCCCGCGCCGGTGAAAGCGGTCGCGGCTTCGCGGTGGTCGCCTCGGAAGTGCGCAATCTGGCCTCGCGCACCCAGAAATCGACGGGCGAGATCGAGACCATGATCGCGTCCCTGCAATCCAGCGCGCACAAGGTCGTCGGCGTCATGAGCTCCGGACGCGGCATGGTCGACGCCACCCTGCGCAAGGCCTCGGAGGCCAGCGCGGCCCTGGAGGGGATCACGCGGGCGGTGGCCAGCATCAACGACATGAACACGCAGATCGCGAGCGCGACCGAGCAGCAGTCGGCGGTGACCGAGGAGGTCAATCGCAATACGGTCCGGATTCAAGCCCTGGCCGAGCACGCGGTCTCCGCCAATCGCCAGACCGCGGCGGCACGCGCCGACCTCGTCAGCCTGGCCCAAAGCCTGCACGCCGAGCTTTCGCAGTTTCGCGTATGAGGGCAAACCCGGCGGACTCCGGGCCATTCGATCAAGGGGGAATCGGGCGATTTCCGGAAATGGAGGGATCCTTGGTCTCCCCGCTCATTCCCACACAAGCTGAGGCTCACGTTGTTCGCCCCAGCCCCATCAAGTTCAGGCTGCCTGTAACACCTCATGCAATACCCGGCGCAAGGTTTCCACCGTGAGTGGCGCCGATTCCGGGGATAGCGTGGCGCGCAACGTCTCGTTGATCAGGGTTTGATAGCCCTTGCCGCTGTGTGCCGCGCGCTCCCTGAACGCCGCCAGAACATCGTCGTCCAGAAACAGGGTGATACGGGTCTTGCCGGTGGCGTTCAGCACCGCGCCGCGCGTGCCGTTGGAAAAATCATAGTCGTCTTGCATTGCCTAAGCCCTCTTGATAGGCGCGCCGCTCGTGAGGTTCAGTCAAGCACGCGGAAATCAGCCGGATCTCATCCTCGCCCCGATAGTGGTACGCCACCACGATAAGACGATCCAAGCCGTCCAGCCCAAGCGTCACGAAACGCTCTTCGGCATGGTCGCGGTCCTCGACGGCGATGGCCTGGTCATCGTAAAAAACGCCTTCGACATCCGACAGGATCGACCCGATGTTTTTGGCGGTTGAGGGTATTTTTGGTGGGGTCGAAGGTGATGTTCATCGCCTTGAAATATACATATCAGATATGTATTCGCGAGACGCTGTACGCTCCGAGGCTCAAGAGACAAGGATGGGCAGGCCCGCCGCGCGTCATCGCATGCCCCGGTCCTTTTGGACGCTTTACGTGCTCATATACCGGCTTGGGCCTTGGAGCCTGGAAGATGGGTTTCGCTGCGCTCTACCCATCCTAACGACGGATTGTGTCAGTAGCGCAACAGGATCTCGGCGGGGCAGATACGGCAGACCGCCCAGTCTGGGCCGAAGTCCGCGCTGGCCTGGCCGTCGATCTCGACACCCTGTAGCGGGTGTGGCAAGGGCGGCATGAGGATGAGTCCGCCGGGTGGCATGGCCAGTTCCCCGGAGAGCGAGAGGCGCAGCCGATCCGGTGCCTCCCGACGCAGACGGTAGCTGATCAGCCCGTGCTGGGTCGGCAGATCGCGCACCCACACCTCGCCGCCTTCGTTCAGCCAATCCTCGGCGACCCCGGCGGCGATGACCAGGCTCTGGTCGGACTCGCGCTCGTAGGCGAAGAATCCGCGCACCGCGAGGATGTACTCGGCCCCGATCCAGCTATGCGGCATGTCTCCGATGAAGCTGGGGCCGAGCGGGTCGCGCCAGGAGATCTCGGGCCATTGGTTCCAGGACTGGATGCGGCGGTCGGCGAGGAAGAAGTCCAGCAACTCGTGCGCCTCGCGCCGCCAGCCGAGCCGCACCAGGGCGGCGATGATGCGAATCTCGTAGGCGGTGTAGTTGGCCCAGTTGGAATCGGGACGGGTGCGCTCGCGGAAGCCGATCAGGTATTTCTCAAAGGTCCGGTCGATGGCCGGGCTGGGCAGATTGTGCAGCTCGTCGGCGATCGCGATGGCGATGGCGGTGGCCGAGGGGTCGAAGTCGGCGAATTCGACCGAGCCGGGGACGAAGTCGATTCCGCGCTCGGCGATGACGCGATCGAGCGAGGCGTACAGCGTCTCCTGGAAAGCGTCGCGCAGGGTCGCGATGCGTCGAGCCTGATCGGTCTCGCCGAGCAGTTCGGCCATCTCGGCGGCGTCCTTGAAACCGCGCACGGCCCAGAAATCGTCCCAATAGGCATGGACCGGATGGGCCATGTAGCCCTCGTGACTCATAGACTCTGGCAGGATTCCGTAACAGGCGCGCTTGGCCTCGGTCTGATACTCAGGCGTGAGGCGCTGGTTGCGCAGCCGCTCCAGATAGTCGACCGACTTGAGCACCGCCGGCCATAGTTCGGCCAGAAAGTCGCTGTCCCCACTGAAGCGGTAGTGATCCATGACCGCGAAGATCAGCTCACCCCAGCAATCGAACTCGGGTAGCCACTCCTGGCCATCGCGATCGGCGCAGTCCGGCAGGTTGCCGTCCTCGGTCTGAAAGCCGGCGTACCAGCGGATGAAGTCGCGCCCGGCCTCGGGGCGGCCGACCCGCGCCAGCGCCGCGCCCATGAGCGCGCCATCGCGGATCCAGGCGCGCGAGTAACGGCGCGGGCCGGGTTGCAGCGCGGGACCGTCGCGACTGATGAGGATGTGGGCGGCGGCGGTCTTGAGGGTCCCGACGACCCCGGCGGCATGGGGCGGGAGCTGGATGTCCAGGACGTCGAGCTTGGCCTCCCAGTCGGACAGGGCGCTCGCGAACGCTTCGCCGCCGTCCGGATCGGTCGGCCAGCCCTCGGCCCGATCCCCCGGGCAGTCGCCGAAGGGGATGGCGAGGAAGACCTCCCGTTCCGAGCGCGCCGGCAACTCCAGATCGAAGCGCAATGCCCCGGAAGCATAACCGAAGGGGTCTGTCACCTGGTCTTGGGCGGGCAGCTCGCCCGACTTCAGGTACTCCGTGATCGCGCCCTGGGCGAAGGCGGCCGCGCCGAAGCCGCTGGGCGGGGTGAAGGGGATGATCCGCTTGCCCTGATCGACCCGCACCTGTCCGTCCACGTAGGTCAGCTCACTCACCTGGCGGACACCGCCGAAGCGCTGCCAATGCTGCCAGGTCGGCGTGACCTGGAAGGGTCGGATGGCGGCGAAGAGCGACACCGGCCGCGCCGCATCCGAGTCGTTCGTGATCCGGTAGCGGATGAAGAGGCTGGACGCCCCGCTTGGCCCGGTGGCGAAGGCGGTGGTGCTCAGACGCAGGTCGCCGGCGCGCCAGTCGGACGAGGGGATCGGCAGATCGCCACGCTCCAGGCTTTGCGTGACTTCGGCGTCGGCCCAGGCGATGAGTTGACCGTCGGCGAAGAGGAAGGGCTCGATGGAGAAGCTGCCCTTGTCGACCTCGACCAGGCCCTCCTCGTTGAAGAGCGCCTGGGTGATGTCCTCGCCCGTGCCGACGGGCGTCCAGTGGGTCTGACGGCCGAGGAAATATTTCGGATAGAGCCCGTCGCGCGAGCGCCTGGCGATGGTGGTGAAAAAATCATTGATGGAGCGCGAGAAGTCGTAGGGCTGGACCTCGACACACTGGATGCCGATCCCATCACGGCCCGCGTCGGCCCCGAGATCGAGCGCCACATAGCGGGAGGCGGCGTCCGGCAGATAGACATGGGTCTCCCCGCCGACCCCCTGATCGGTTTCCAGGCAGGTGCGCCAGGTCTGCCCGTCGGAGGAGAGTTGGATGGCGAGCGTTCGGGGCCGCCGCTCGGGATCCCAGCGGATCGTCAGACCGCCGTATTCGCGCTCGGTCTGGAAATCGATAAGGAGCCGCTGGGGTTGATCGGTCGGCGCGCCGCGCCAGCAGGTTTCAGGGGATGGATCGCAGACATAGTGCGGCTCGCAACCCGGCAGGGCGCTGCTCGCCTCGACCAGCGGGGTCAGGTAGTAGCTGGTGTCCGTGAGGCACAGATCCTCGATCCAGACGCTGCCGCTACCACCGGGTCCGGCCGCGATCACGAACTCGATCGCGGCGATGGCGCGCGCCGTACCCCCGCCCAGCGGTCCCCAGGCGAAGGCGATCTGGCTACTTTTGATGCGCAGATCCAGCCAATCCTCGGGCATCGCGAAGACGTCCTCGCGATAGCGCCAGACGTTCTGGTTGGAGGCGTCCACCAGCTTGAATTCGAAGATGTTGGCCGGCGCCTGGCCACGGATGCCGAAGCTGAAGGCGTAATTCTCCGGCAGGCTCAGGTCGAACTCCTTGCGCGCGACCACGAAACCGCCGCCGCCGTGGAAGTCGAAATCCAGACGCATCGCCATCCCCTGGCGTCCGGGCTCTGGGGAGAGATTCAGCCGCGCCTGCCCCGAGGCGATGGCGGTCCAGCCGGACAGATCCGCGAAGTCGTCCAGGATGTTGGCGTTCATGGGTGGGTTCCCCGTTGGTTGGCATGGGTGTCGTGAGCGGCCGTCTGTCCCGTCCAGGTCCAGGAGCCGTCCGCCTGGATGTCGAGGGTAGCGTCATAGCGTTCGCTTGAATCGGTGGACCGGCCGAGATGAATGGTGGTGATGGATGCCTCGGCGAACCGCCCGAGAACCTGATCGACCTGCTCATGCCCAAGCGTGGCGCCGAGCCGGTCGAGCACGACGAAACGCGGCGCGGCCAGCCTGGCCCGCAGACAGGCCAGAAGCTGCTGGTCGCCGAGCGACAGCAGCCTGTCCCAATCCTATTCGCTGTCCAACCCGCCCACGCGGCTCGGGAGTGAATCGAGATTCCAGTCGGCCAGCAGTCCGAGTATTCGCGCATCGGGGATCGCCTCGTCCCGACCGAGCGGAACCAGGACCGCGCGCAGACGGCCGGGCGGCAGATAGGGTCGCTCGGCGAGGAACAGCAGGTCGCGGGCGGGTGGTCGGATCAAGATCCCCTCCCCGCTTACGGGCAGTCCGGCGGTCGCGCGCAGCAGCGCCAGGGTCGCCGCCTTGTCCGCGCCACGGATGAGGGTTCGCGTCCCCTCGGGAATGGCGATCGAGAGCGCACGGATCAGCACCTGGCCGCCCTCAGGCGCACGCAGGGTCAGCCCCTCATAGACCAGGCGCCCCGCCTCCTCGCGAACCGCGATGGCGGATGGGGCCTGCGTCTCGGTCTGCTCGACGGCCTCGACCAGCGAACTCAGCCGCGAGACCACGGCGGCGAAACTGGAGATCGACTGGAACTGGGTGACGATCAGCGAGAAGGCAGCCACCAGGGTCGAGAAGGCCATCGCCGACTGGGTGATGACACCGAACTCGACCTGCCCCGCGATGAAGGCGGGCGTGATGATGAGTGCCGGGATGATCTGGATCAGCCAGTTGTACCCGGTGGTGAAGAAGCCGAGGTTGCGGTTGATGCTGGTGATGCGCCGGAAGTTGCCCACCAGGGCCGCGAGCCGCGCCCGCAAGCCTTCCTCAAGACGCCCCTCGCAGCGCGCCAGACGGATCGCCTCGGCGTTCTCCCGGACATGGATGAGCCCGGCGCGAAAATCGGCCTCCTTGTCGAGCTGGTCGTAATTGAGCCCGACCAGCGGGCGTCCGAGCAGGATCGTCAGCAGCGAGCCGCTCGCGGCGTAGAGCACCGCGACCATGAAGAGCAAGGGACTGATCGACCAGAGCACCCCGGAGAAGGCAACCACGGTGAAGCTGCTGTTGAGCAGCATGAGCACGAAGGAGAGCGTGGAGGTGGTGAAGGCGCGCACGTCCTCGGTGATGCGCTGGTCGGGGTTGGCCAGGGCGTGCTCGGCCTCCAGGCGCTGGTAGGTGCCGTTGGCGAGATAGACCCCGAGGATCCGTCCGGTCATGAAGTTGCGCCAGAGCAACGCAAGGCGTTCCTCGGTGAAGCGCGAGCTGACCGCGATCAGGGTCGAGGCGGCGAAGACGCCGACGTAGAAAGCAGCCTGGCGGACGAACTCGGCCTGGTTGCGATCCGCGATGGCGGTCATGAAGTCCCGGCCGACATAGCTGTTGACCACATTCATGCCGTTGATCGCGAAGAGGAAAGCAATCAGCCCGGCGAACATCCAGCGCGCCTTCCAACCCACCTCGGAAGCCGCGAAGAAATGAACGGCGCGCACGAAGCGCGCGGCGGTGAGCTTGTGGGGGATGTGTTGCTTGTCCATGACGCAATGTCCCGTGCCAATGAGTGGGCTCAGTGATGCCGTGATCCGCCTCCCAGCCCGAAAACCACGGACTGTCGACTCAGCAATTATTCAAGCCCACTTGCTGCGCCTGTTAAAAACCGTACTGTTATCGGTGAATGCGATCACTAAGGTAATGCAGCCCCAAAAGCGTCGTCACAAGCAGATTGCAGATCCAAAACAGGTATAAAAAGAGACATGCAGGAACAGCAAACACATAAATCTCGACGGGGATGGTGTCCCGAAGGTTTTCGGCCAACAGACCGGCTAACGCACCCCAGAAGTACAGAACCAATCCAAGAAATGAAAGGTACCCGAACATCATGGAGAGAAACCTCCGTCGACTCAGATTGACTGGGACAAGGGCTCCGTTACGACGCTCGATCAAACGAGCTGGCTCGCCGTCCAAAGGAGCATCCATGCCGGGGCGGTCGAATGTAGCTACCGCCGCAAGCGCCGCGATGTAGAAGCCCACTAGAATCTGCAGCAAATCCGTAAAAACAGAAATTAGTCCTGAGTCACCCAACAAACGAACTGGATATGGAAGCAGCATCAGGCAGGCCGTCGCCAATCCTGCCATCAGCGCGGGAACAATCACGTCCAATAACCGCTTCGCCGGGTGCTGAATCCTAAGATAGCGGACCGGCGTCATTAATTGGCGTAGAGCCGCCAAGGACATCAATCACCCCTTGCCGCCTGAAGCGCAGCAATCATTTGGTCGACTAGAGACAGAACGATGTTCTCGTGACACTGCGCAAGGCTCTGGTCGGAATAGATCAGACTTGACCGTCCAAGAAGAGTGTCCGCGACATCTGTCTCATTCATGCCCATGGGGCCTGTTTTTTGGCGCCCATTGCGGTTTTTGTAGCGAACCTTGAGTTCGCTGTACCCCTTTTCTCGATAAAAAGGGATGAGCCTGGTGATCTGCTCAAGGATTCCCTGCTGGCTCGTCGCCTTCAGTACGACGATTCGCTTAGACTCCCGAATCGATGCATGCTCATCAATGCCATGCTCGTCGTTGACATGCTGGTAAAACTCGAAACCCGTGATAGCACCTCCGTCTTCCAGTTCTTCACGCAGGGTAATATCCGGCAAGGTATGCATCTCAACCACGGGATGATAGTGCTTCTCGCGGTTATTGTCCGTTTCGTCTGGCCATGCCCAGTCGATGGCAACCTCTTTGAATTCTTTTCTGAGAAATGGTTGCAACACGCTTCTGCCAAGCCCTGGGACTTCTTCCAACAAGCAGAGGTATCGGGGTAGAGAGGCTGGTGGCATTCTCGGAATCGTGGATACCACGATATGCCCAGAAACGGCCACTCCTTGCCGCTCTAGCAGTGGTTCGTGACGGACGAGATTGGTGTCCAAGTCTCCGATGCTAGGGGCGGACATGTTCGAGTTCACATGCTGAACCAATAGCACGAGCGCCTGTTGAGCAGGACGCTCATCGATTGCTGTAATACGAATGGCTGCGCGTCCGTTGTCCATCAGCTTGGCCGCCAACCCAGCCGCCACCCGTGTTTTGAGCCGAGGGATCAGCTCTTCGATTTAGATGATCGGTGAGTGCTCTGGATCTCTCAGTAAATGCAGGTCGGCAAATTGTATCCACCGCTGATTTTTAGCCAGCATTGTGCTCTCCCTATCATTCTAACGAGCAATACCGTGGATAAAATACAGATTCCCCAAGTGACCTGATCTGCCAGTGAGGGGAACAAGGAACCAGGGAGTTCTCGACCAGCGCAATAAGACTATTCACGCTGAAAAAACATCGCCCGGAGGTCTGATCAGGCTTTCGGCCGGGATGCCCAAATCTCGATGCAGCCGCCAGATCATCTTAAGGGTCAAGGGGCGCTTCCGGTTGAGTATTTCATAGACACGATTGGAGCGCCCGATCATGGGCTCCAAGTCCTTTGGTGCGAGCCCTTTTTGCTCCATCTGAAAACGGATGGCTTCCACTGGGTCAGGCAGGTCGAGCGGGAAATGCCGTCGCTCATAGGTTTCGACAAGCGTGACCAGGATGTCGAGCTGATCGCCTTCAGGGCTGTCCCGCTCGGCCATCATCAGACTCTCGATGGTACGAAGCGCCGTGCGGTAGTCGGCTTCGGTCTTGATCGGCTTGATATCCATGAGTGTATGAGACTTCCTCTGGTTAAACTGTCTGGGCGTCAATGGCATCGTACTGGGCGTGCGTTCCGATAAAGCGAATGTAGACTACTCGATACGGATAGTTGATCCAGACGACAAGCCGGTACTTGTTGCCGCCAAGATTGAAGACGACACGCCCGTCCTTGAGAATGCTGGCGCTGCGGAAATCCGCTTTGACATCGGTGGGCGCCGCCCAATCGGCGCGGCAAGCGATGCGATACCAAGCAAGGGCAGGCTCCTTGGAGTCTTGGAGGGACGCGGTTTCCGCCCAGAATGCTTTCAGCGTGGAGAGTGCAATGACGCGCATGCCTACCAAGATAGTCCCGCCTTGGGACTCGCGCAAGGCCGGGCTTACGCCTGTAATCGGCTCATGAACCCGAAATGAGGGGTATCGAGAGGATCCAGAGCGACAGCGCTGGAGCGGTCTGGCGCCCGACCGCCGCCTGATGGTTGTTGTGCATCGCCAGCGGTTTAACCCATCGCGATCTGGAGCCAATTCAACCCTGGAGTCAACCCCGCGCGGAAGTCGTCCAGCGGGATCTCCGCCGCGCCAAGGCGATAGGGCGACTCCCCCCGCGCGAAATCCAGCTCGACCCCATTGAGCCGTACGGCGAGCGGTCCGCAACCGGCGCTACGCACCTGGTAGGTGACCTCGAAAGCCTCGCCGATCAACGCCAACTCAACCCGCAACCCATCCAGCCGCGCCGGGATCACCGGATCGATCACCAGCCGATCGCGCTCCAGCCGTAGCCCGAGCAGGCCGCGCAGGATCAGGCCCAGGCCGATGCCCGCGCCGCTGGAATAGACTCGCCAGCCGCCTTCGAGCGGGGTTTCGCCACGCAGCGCCCGCGCATAGTCGGCGTCGGCCTGGTAGCGGTCGGCGAAGGCGGCGTCGGAGCTGGAATAGTAGCAGTTGGCCTGGCGCGGGGCGGCGGCGGGGACCAGTGACTGGAGTCCGATAGGGTTGGCCTGGCCGAGCGCGCGGAAGAAGCCCTCGGCATCGCCATAGCGCCAGAGCGCCTCGGCATAGCGCAGGTGGGCGTGGGTGTACATCAGTCCAATCTCGCGCCCGAAGTAGCTGCTGCTCTCGGCGCGCTGGAAGTGGCGTTGCAGACCGCCGCGATAGGGCATGGGTCGATCGAAGAGTCTGGCCCCATCGGGACCGAGCAGATGGCGCTCGATCAGGTCCAGATGGTGGCGCGCCTGTTCGGGGGTGAAAAGCCCCTCGATGATGGCGTGGATCATGGCGAGCAGGCTATAGGAGAGACCGGTTGTCTGGTCGCGCGGGTGCAGCAGATAGGCGATGGCCTCCGGATCCCGGAAATCGGCGAAGCCGGTCAGGGTGTCGTCGACGATCAGGTATCGCTGGAAGTCCGCGCGCACCGCCTCGGCCATGGCGGCGTAGTCGTTCGCTGGCGCGTCCTGGCCCAGATGGCGGAAGGCGCTGGCCAGGGTGGCGAGGGTGCGGAAATGCAGCGTGACCGTCCAGGCGCTGCACAGGTGCTCGCGCATGGCAGGATCGACCGGCTGGAGCGAGTCGTTCCAATCGCCGTGCCCGTAGGCGGCGAGCTGGGTGCCGGTGATGCGCCGCGCGGCGATGCAGGCGAGCGCGCGCTCCAGGTGGACGCGAATCGTCGCCGGCTCGGACTGGGCGTCGCCCTCGGGATGGAAGAAGGGGACGATTTCATCGAGCAGCGCGCCGTCTCCCGATGCGGCCAGGTACTGACCGAGCGCCAGCGGCGGCCAGAAGACGATGTCGCCGTGCGAATCGTCCGGGCGGATGTGGCGCTCGCGCTCGAAGAACATGAACCATTGGGGCCAGTCTCCGTCGGGGTTCTGCTGTTTGAACAGACGCCGCAGCAGATCGCGCACCGGTGCGTGCTGGTCCAGCGCCAGCAGCATCTCGACCGGCCCCTGCGCCACGTCGCGCGTGCCCCAGCCGCCGCCGGAGTATTGCTCCAGCCCGCGCGGGCTGAGGTAATGGACGAGCGCGTTCTGGGCCAGCCAGGGCAGGATTTCGCCGAGCCGCTCCGCATCCCCGGCCAGTGGGCTTGCGGTCGGCGGATGCAGGCGCAGCCCGGCGGTCATGCGCGACCAGTAGTCCGCCTCCTCGATTGATTCGACCTCGGTCCCGGCGACGAGATGACCCGTCAGACGGAAGCCGATGGACATCGCCAGCTCGGTCATCAGACAGAAATAGGGCTGGTTGCGCGAGCGCCCGTCGGCGAACAGCAACTCGTCTCCGCCGACGCACGCGATCTCGGTCTCGGTTCCGGGCAGGAGATCGAGCCGGAAGCCGCCCTCGGGAAAGCGCCGGCCGACATCGCTGTCGGGGATGGGCCGAATGAAGAAGCCATCGGCATCGTGCTCGTAACGCACCGGGATCGACCCCGAGCCATCGTCCCCATTGATGGCGACATGGTTGACGAGCAGGAAGCGCGCGGGCTGACCGGCGTAGATCTCAACCTCCAGGGTCAACTCATGGCGGTCGGTCGGCGCACGGCTGGTGATCTGAATCCAGCCGTCCGCGTAACGATAGGTCCAGCGACAGGCGCTGGGGCTCATGGCGAAGGCCGAAGGGATGTCGAGCCGATGCCAGATTCCGTCCAGCTCGACGAAGAGGCGCTGGCCGTGCGAGCGGAAGAGTCCCAGATAGCCGTGGGTGGTGGATAGCAGACGGTTGATGCTCACATGCCCCTGGGTGACCATCGAGTGAAAAACGCCGGCCATCCAGGCGGTCGAGGTCAGGCCCGATTCGTCCGGCGTCAGCGCCGAGCCGGTACGCAGGATCTGCCCGTGCGGGCGCAGAACCTTGAGCTCCTTGGGCTTGAGGACGACATGGGTGTGCTCGTCGGCGAAGAAGGACAAAAGCACGCCATCCTCGGATTCCAGGTGACGCCAGTCGCTTTGAAAGAGCGCGGCCAGTTCGCCATGACAGAGGTCCAGGCACTCCAGGATTGGGGCGCTGGTGAATAGGTTCGCGCCCCCCACCTCTCCCCAACCCCTCTTCCCCGTGGGGGCGATGGGCTCGAAGAGGATTTCGGCGGGGCTCGCCTCGGGCAGCGCGAGCACGCGCTCGATGCGGGCCAGATCCGCGTTCGAGGTCGCTTCCGGGTGATCCGCCTCGAACCAGCCGAAGAAGCCGCGCCTCGTCCGCTCGCCGGGCTCCAGCCGAAACGCCGTCTCCTGAATCGCCGCCATCCCGTGCTCATGCTGCCGGCGGGTGCCGGGCAGTCCCTCGGTCAGCGCGACGGGCTCCAGCCCCGCGCGGGTCGCCAGACCATGCACCTGCAAGGCATCGGTCGCGTAGCTGACACCCTGTCCGAGCGAGCCGATCAGACACCAGGGATGTCGGCCGCCCATGGACTGATTCTGCCGCGTCGCCAGCACCCAGCCGCGCTCGGGATGGCTGAGGGGACTATGGTCGAGATAGTGGCTGACGTAATACTCGTTGAGCCGCACCGCGCCGTAGTGGGCCAGCGCCAGATCCTGAGTGTGAATCAGATCCAGGGTCACGGTCTCCGCGCCAAGATTCTCCAGCTCCAGATGCCAGAACCAGGCCGGGGCCGATTCCGCCAGCACCAGCGCCAGGCTGAAACGGATGTCGCGCCAGACGCCACTCACCCGGAGCCCTGACCCGTCGCACGCCGCCAGACCCGGACCGCGCGGACCGAGCAAGGGGACGGACTCGATCCGCTCGCCCAATCGGCGCAGATAGAGATTCGCCGGCCCGCCCTCCAGCTCGTTGCCGAGGAAGCCGTTGAGGATGATGTCCTGGTGGTCCAGCCGCTGGATGGAACCGTTGGCGTTCACCCGCGCGGCCAGTCCGCTTGGGCTCTCGATGATCCGGGGGAAATCGGCGGACGGGGAGTTCTCGGCGGTCATGGCACGGCACCTGTCTCGATTGGCTCGATGCGCTTAATACACCGATGGGATGATCTTGGCCAGATGATCCGCCGGGTCGGGGGCGCGAACAGGATGGCGGTCACCGGCAGGCTCTTGCCGGCACGGATGTAATCGCGGGCCAGGTCTCCCCTGGCCCCGAAAAAACCAAGACATCGGATCGGGAAGCGCTCACACGCCACTTACTTGGCGGGCTTTTCGTGATGGCCGCCGAACTGGAAGCGCATCGCCGAGAGCAGTTTGTCCTGATAGTCGGACTCACCGCGCGAGCTGAAGCGCTGATAGAGCGCGGTGGAGAGCACCGGCACCGGCACCGCCTCGTCGATGGCGGCCTTGATCGTCCAGCGTCCCTCGCCGGAATCCGAGACCCGGCCGGCGAACTGGCTCAGATCGGGATCCTCCACCAGCGCGGCGGCGGTCAGGTCGAGCAGCCAGGAGGACACCACGCTGCCGCGCCGCCATACCTCGCTGATGTCGCGCAGGTCGAAGTCATATTGATAGTGCCCGGGGTCGCGAAGCGGGGTCGTCTCGGCGTCCGCCGCCTGCTCGCGCTTGCCGATATTGGCCGCGCGCAGGATCCCCAAGCCCTCGGCATAGGCCGCCATCAGGCCGTACTCGATGCCGTTGTGCACCATCTTGACGAAGTGTCCGGCACCGTTAGGGCCGCAGTGCAGATAGCCCTGCTCGGCGGTGCCGCCGAGCGGCTCGCGGCCGGGCGTGCGCGGAATCTCGCCCCGACCGGGGGCGAGGGTGGCGAAGAGGGGATCCAGATGCTTCACCGTGTCCGCCTCGCCGCCGATCATCATGCAGTAGCCGCGCTCCAGGCCCCAGACGCCGCCGCTGGTGCCCACATCCACGTAATGGATGCCCAGGGCCGCCAGATCGGTGGCACGTCGGATGTCGTCGACATAATAGGAATTGCCCCCATCGATCAGGATGTCGCCCGGCGCGAGCAGCGGCGCGAGAGCGGCGATCGACTGGTCCACCACCGCCGCCGGGACCATCAGCCAGATGGCGCGCGGCGCGGTGAGCTTGCCGACCAGATCCTCCAGCGAGGTGGCGCCGACGGCCCCCTCCGTGGCGAGCGCCGCCACCGGGCCGGGCGAACGGTTGTACACCACGCAGTCGTGTCCGCCCCGAATCAGCCGACGAACCATGTTCGCCCCCATGCGTCCCAGTCCGATCATGCCAAGTTGCATGGCTGTGCTCCTCTTCTGGTGAATGTGAGGTTCCCTCGGTTGTTCGTCTTCCAAGGGAGTGCGCCCATGCTACCTGATGTCTCGACCAGGATGACCCATAACTATCCAATCGGGCGCGACCATAACCGATGCCTGGCGTTGGGGTGGGCGAACGTGAACCCCAACCTTTTCTCTTGAGCCTCGGAGCGTACAGGATGGGCACGCCCGTTAAGCCTCGGTCGTATGGCTGATGCGATAGAGCACGGGCTCTGCCCATATATGGTCCGCCCCGCGATGCAAGAGGAAAACCGCTGTTTCTGACAGAAGGGACGTTGCAGCCATATATCCGGCATCTTGAGGTGTCGTCGCCGACCCTCGTGCCCTGATGGAATTCGCGCGCCTTCCCGTCCTTATCATCCTAACAGTCTCGGCTTAGCCGGCTGATGGGCAAACCAGGTTTTCAGGAAGGCTGGCCGTGCCTTTCAGGCCATCACAGTGATGTTCACTCTTCGCAACTCGTGGTACTCGGTACTCGGTGTTCGGTTGTGGCGACCGCCGGGTCGCGATTCATCCCGCCAAAGTCGGCGTCTCGCCGGTCTCAGACAGCGGCCTGGAGCGGCCGGCCGGCCGCCGGGTCGTAGGGTTGGCCGGTGACCATCACGGCCTAGGCGATCCGCGCGATCTTGTTGGCCAGCGCCACGACGGCGACATGGGTGTGACGGCGAGCTTTGAGGGCCGTCGCCCAGCGGCTGGTGGCGTCCTCCTTGCGCTCCACCCAGCGCATGACGGCGCGCGCCCCATGGATCAACAACTGACGCAGATAAACGTCGCCGCGTTTGCTGATCCCGAGCCGGCGTTCGCGCCCGCCGGTGGAATGTTGTCGCGGCACCAGCCCCAGCCAGGCCGCCAGGGCGCGCCCGTTGCGAAACAGGCCGACGTCCTCGCCGACGGCGGCGATCAGGGCGGTGGCGATCAGGGCGCCGATGCCGGGGATCGTCATCAGCCGCTGGACCGTCTCATCGCTCTGGGCGATGACCTGAATCTGGGTGTCGAAAGGCGCGACCTGCGCCTCAAGGTGGCGTAGTTCCTCAAGTAGGCGGTTGAGTTCGGCGCGAAAGCGCTCCGTCAAGCCGTTCTCGGCGTCTTCGAGGATCTCGGGCAGGCGCCGCATCAGCGCCGCGCGTCCCTGGGGAATCTCGATCCCGTACTCCAAGAGCAGACCGCGCACCTGGTTGACCTGGGCGGTGCGCCGCTCGATGCTGAGGCTTCGCATCCGATGGATCGCCTGGATGTCTTGCGGCTCGACGGTCTTGACGGCCACGAAGCCGCCTGTTAGGCCGGCGCACCGCCTCACAGATCGCTTCGGCGTCCAACGCATCGTTCTTGTTGGATTTCACGAACGGCTTGACGAACTGGGGCGCGATCAGCCGCACCTCATGCCCGAAGCCACGAAACACCCGCGCCCAATGGGGCGCGCTGCCGCACGCCTCCATCGCCACCAGGCACGGTGGCTGATTCACCATGAAGGCGCTCAACTTCTCGCAGCTCACCTTCTTGCTGAACACTGGGTGCCCCTGCGCATCCACGCCGTAGACATGAACGCTGTTCTTCGCCAAATCGATGCCGATCGTGACCACAGGCTCTTGGCTACACTCTTTCATTGGTCGGCTCCGCTACCTCGGTTGACGATGCTTCACCTACATCGCTCATTGTGCCCGCTCAGGGCGCGTTGGAGGAGCGGGGCAGACCATCCCATTATCCTTGTATCTTGAGCCCGGAGCGTACAGGATCCTTGTATCTTGAGCCCGGAGCGTACAGGATGGGCATCGCTCTCGCTCTGCCCATCCTACGGCGCTTATAGCTCGGTGCGAGGGTAATGGGTTTCGCCGTGCTCGACCCATCCACAACCCAGAATCATTCCTCCAGACGCCTGTCGATCCAGGCGATCAAGCGATCCGCCTCGGTCCCTTTCTCGGGATCGAGACGCTTGGCCTCCTGAAGCGCGGCGCGGGCCAGGGCGTGGCGTCCGAGATGAATATCGGCGATGGCCATCCCGACGAAGGCGTCGGCATTCCCCGCGTTCAGTCCGATCGCCGCGCGAAACCGCTCGATCGCCTCTTCGTGTCGTTGCTTGAGCAGCAAGGCCCCGCCGAGACGGGTGTAGGCGAGCGACGAGCCGGCATCGGCCGCGATGGCCTGTTCGAGCAGGCCGATCGCCGCGTCGACCTCCCCGGCCTGGAGCTTGCCCTCCCCGGCCCGAATCAGCGCGGTGGAATCCTCGGCCAGTAGGAACGAGGGGATGCAGATGAGCAGAACCAACAGGTAGCGAAGCCGTGACATGATGGACCCTCGGCAGGCGGATGAAGGCACGTCCCTGTGCGTCCTGATCGCGCGGGCGGACCGGAGCCCGCCCAGGATCTATTTCAACGAGTCCTTGCCGTAACGAGCCTCGAAGCCCTTGCGGACGTTCTCGAGCTGCTCGGGGTTCATGCCGTTGAAATACCAGTCATGTCCTTCGTTCGGCGCGAAATGCTTCTTCAGCATGGCGGTGGCGAACTCCTCGTTGCCATCCTTCTTGTGCACCACCTCCTTGAGTTCCGGAATCCACTCGAAATAGGTGTTCTTGGCCACCTCGTAGATGCCATGCCACCAGGTGTAGTCCGGTCCGTTCATGGAAGCGCCGTGACGGGCGCGCCGGCCTTCGTGATGCCAGATCTCCCACCAGACCCATTCGATCTTCTCGTCGAAGGGCGCGCCCGTGATGTAGCCGCCGTCCTTCAGCTCGCCCATGATGGCGGAGATGGGTTTGGCGAATTTCTCGTTGTAGAGATCTACCACGTCGTCGAACTGCTTGTAGTGGCCCTCGATGACGCTGGTAGAGTGACAGCCGAAGCAGACCGCTTCCATCTTGGCGCGCCGATCCCGCCAGGTCAGCACCTCGATCACCTTGGAGTCCTTGGCCACGTCGCCGACCTTGGGGATCTCCTTGCCTTCCGGAACGTCGAACTCGTCGCCGTTCTCCAGGCGCACCAGGTTGATCTTGGTGGAAATGGGCGGACGCAGGGTCCAGGAGATGCGCTCGCCGACGTTGTGCGTCTTGCCGATCCCAGGGCCGGCGCTCATGTGGCAGGTGGCGCAGGTGGGCGCGGCGCTGTAGTCGACCCCGGCGACCCATTTATCCGAGTCCAGGTTCATCTCATCGACCTTGGCGCGATAGATGATGCCGTGCTTGGATTCGTTGTAGACCTCGATCTGGGGATGATCGGGTCCGACATGACACTTGCCGCAGGTGTCGGGCGTGCGGGCCTGGGCGCGCGAGAAGCGGTGGCGGCCATGACAGGCCGAGCAGGAACCGAGGCTCCCGTCCGGGTTGACGCGCCCGATGCCGGTGTTGGGCCAGGTGCCGGGCGTGGGACGGCCCTTGTCCTTGCCCTCGGTGATGAATTCCAGTTCGCCGCCGTGACATTGCTTGCAGCCGGCATTGACCGCCGCCGGACCGCCGACCACCTCGCCAAGCAGGTTGTCCAGCGAGGCGAGGATCCGACCCGCCTTGGCGTGGTGCGAGCCGTCCATCTCCTCGAACTCGATCTTGTGACAGGTCGAACAATCCTTGGGCGTGACCACGATGGAGATGAAGGCCCCCTCGTGCTTGAAGGCGTCGATATCCCCTTCCTTCGCCTGGTGGCAATCCAGACAGTTGACGCCGGATTGGCCATGCTGGCTGCTGTTCCACTCCATGTAGAGCCCAGGGCTTTCGGTCATATGACAATCCACGCATTCCTGCCCCCGCGGATCGCCCCAATCGACTCCGGCCTCACCCGGCGGACGCGCGGCATTCGCCGACGACAGCAGCGAGCCGAGACCGACGACGAGGCAGAGCCTGGCCAATAGGCTCGGCCAGGAATCATGTGGTTGACGCTTCATGATGCACTCCTTAGTTATGTTAGCGTGGCCCCCCTCGGGCTTAGGTCAGCCGGGGGGCTTGGCTTCCTCCTGGATGACGATGGACCCTTGGTCCTTTCGTCGTCCGCACGGACATCGGCCGAGCCCGCCGAGTCCATGCGCGCCTCGTTGCTTCCATCCAGGATCGAAGGTGCCGGTGCGCCACGAAATCATCCTTGATACACATCAAGTTCGATCAAAAGGCGTCGAGCGGTATCAGGCCCCCATCGCCAGGCGCAGATCGCTCTTGGGATCGTCGCCCGTGAGACGCAGATCGAAGCGCTCCTGGAGCACGGCGAAGACGTTGGGGGTAATGAAGCCCGGAGGGTTGGGACCGAGCCGGATGCCCTTGACGCCAAGGCTCAGCAGGGTCAGCAGCACCGCCACGGCCTTCTGCTCGAACCAGCTCACGACCAGGGTGAGCGGCAGATCGTTCACGCCACAGTTGAACGCCTTGGCCAGGGCCAGGGCGACCGCGATCGCGCCATAGGCGTCGTTGCACTGTCCCATGTCCATCAGACGCGGCAGGCCCAGGTGCTCGCCATAGTCATGGTCGCGGATACGGTACTTGCCGCAGCCCAGCGTCAGGATGAAGGAATCGCTCGGGGTGGCCTGCGCGAAATCGGTGAAATAGTTGCGCCCTTTCTCCGCCCCGTCGCAGCCGCCGATGACGAAGAAGTGACTGATCTGGCCGGCCTTGACCGCGTCCACGATCACCTGGGCCTGGTCCAGTAGGACGCTGCGATGAAAGCCGATGGTGGACTCGCCGACGAGGGTCTCCTCGCAGGGATCGCAGCGGCGCGCCTCCGCGATCACCGCGCTGAAGTCGTCATCCATCAGACATTGACCGCCGGGCACGGCGGTCGCGCGCATGGTGAAGAGCCGGCCCTTGTAGCTCTCCGGGGGAATCAGCACGCAATTGGTGGTGCCGACCACCGGACCGGGGAAGGCCGCGAATTCCTTCTTCTGGTTCTGCCAGGCGCCGCCGTAGTGACCGGCCAGATTCGGGTGCTCGCGCAGCTTCGGATACATGTGCGCGGGCAGCATCTCGCCGTGGGTGTAGACCTTGATGTCCGTCCCCTTGACCTGTTCGAGCAGATTCCAGAGATCCACCAGGTCGTGACCCGTGACCAGGATGCCCGGTCCCGCCTGGGTTCCTTCCTTCACCTTGGCCGGCGACGGCTTGCCGAAGGTCTCCACATGACCCTCGTCGAGCAGTTCCATGACCCGCAGATTCATCTCGCCGCACTTGAGGCAGTAGGCCAGCATCGACTCCAGGTCGAAGTTGACGTTGGTCATGGTCGCGAACAGGGCCTCCTCGATGAAGGCCGAGACGCGGTCATCGTACTTACCCATTCGACGGGCATGATGGGCATAGGCGGCCATACCCTTGAGGCCGTAGAGCAGGGTCTCCTGGAGTGATTGGACATCGGCGTCCTTGCCGCAGACGCCGGGTGAGTTGACGCAGGCGGTCTGACGGAAGGTTTGTTCACATTGATTACAAAACATGCTGGCCTCTGAATCCGGGAAATGGGTCAAGACGCGATGGCCATTGGGTCTCGACGGCCCAAGAGTGGCGTGGGCGCAAGTCTTGCCGATAGGGATGACAGGGGCCTTGACCGAGGTCAAGGTGACCACCGGGACGTCCCGACCCGGCCGGCCGCCTTCGCGAGGCCGTCGCGCGCTCTGGACGCGCATCGAGAATGGTAGGATGCGAGGGTCAACCCCCGCCGAGCGGGGCTGATCGCGGCGCGATTCACAACTCCGTTTCGCACCGGAACCCGACCCAACCACCCAGGAACCGACGATGTCCGAATTCACCCATGTCACCGTGACCAAGGCCGCCAACATCTATTTCGATGGGGGCGTGACCAGCCGCACCCTGATCTTTCCGGACGGCCAACGTAAGACGCTCGGAATCATGCAGCCGGGCGAATTCGAGTTCGGCACCCAGGCGGCGGAGTTGATGGAGATCCTGAGCGGAGAACTGGACGTTCAACTCCCCGGCGCGGAGGGCTGGCGCCGGATTCAGGGCGGCGAGTCCTTCGAGGTCCCCGCCAACGCCAAATTCACCGTCCGGGTCCTGAGTCTGACGGATTACTGCTGCTCGTTCCTGTCCTGAAACAGCCGTCGGCCAGACCTCGCGCCCGCCGGCGACCTTGATGAAAGCCGCTAAAGCCGCATGGATCTAACCAACCAGATCATTCTCATCGGTTCGCTGGTGCTGTTCGTCAGCGTGCTCGCCAGCGTCGTGACCAGCCGGCTCGGCGCGCCCCTGCTGCTGGTCTTCCTGGTCATCGGCATGCTGCTGGGCGAGGACGGCCCCGGCGGCATCGCCTTCGGCGACATCCAGCTCGCCCATCTGCTCGGTAGCCTGGCGCTGGCCATCATCCTTTTCGATGGCGGCCTGGCGACCCCCTACAAGGACTTCCGCGTCGGCCTCAAGCCCGCGCTTGGACTGGCGACCCTGGGCGTGGCGGTCACCGCCGCCGTCACGGGACTGTTCGCGGTCTGGTGGCTCGAACTGCGATGGCTGGAGGGCCTGCTGCTGGGCGCCATCGTCGGCTCGACCGATGCCGCGGCGGTCTTCTCGCTGCTGCGTTCACGCGGTCTGGAGCTGAAACAGCGGGTGGGGGCGACCCTGGAGATCGAGTCCGGCAGCAACGATCCCATGGCGGTCTTTCTCACCATCGCCCTGATCGAGCTGCTGCTCGTCGACCAGGCCAATCCGGGGCTGATCCTGCTCATGGAGTTCTTCCGCCAGATGGGCCTTGGGATGCTCATCGGAATCGGCGGCGGATTCGCGCTCGTCTGGCTGATCAACCGGTTGGAAATGTCGCCGGGACTCCATCCGCTGGCGATCATGGCCGGCGGCCTGAGCCTGTTCGGCATCACGGCGGCGCTCGACGGCAGCGGCTTCCTGGCCATCTATCTGGTCGGACTGGTGATCGGCAATCGGCCCCTGCATTCGAGACTGGAGATCAAGCGTTTTCACGACGGCATCGCCCGGCTCGCTCAGATCGGCATGTTCCTGATGCTGGGGCTGCTGGTCACGCCCTCCGCGCTCCTGCCGGTAGCACCGGACGCGCTCCTGTTCGCGGGTGTGCTCATCCTGATCGCCCGGCCGCTGGCGGTCGGGTTGTGTCTGCTGCCGTTCCGATTTCCGTGGCGCGAGCAGTTGTTCCTCGCCTGGGTCGGACTGCGCGGCGCGGTGCCGATCATTCTGGCGCTCTTCCCATTGCTCGCGGGCCTGGATCAGGCCCCCATGATCTTCAATATCGTCTTCTTCGTGGTGCTGGTGTCGCTCCTCATCCAGGGCTGGACCGTTACCTCGTTCGCCCGCCTGCTGGATCTGGAGATCCCGCCCACCACGCATCGGGTCCAGCGCGTGGAGCTGGACATCCCAGGTCAACAGGAGCTTGAGCTGGTGGGCTACCGGCTGGCGGAAAACGCCCCCGTCATCCAGGATCGGCGCGCCGAGCCGCGCCTGCCCAAGGGCGCCCGCCTGGTCGCGGTCCTGCGCGACAAGCACCTGCTGGAGACATCCGCCCCGCTGGATCCGCGCGCGAACGATTACGTCTATCTCCTGGCGGACCCCAGGGATCTGGCGGAACTCGACCGATTGTTCGTCGCGCGCCCCGACGAACGCCTGTCCGAACGCGCCTTCTTCGGCGAATTCGTCCTCAATGGCGACGCCCGTCTGGCCGATCTCTGCGCCTTCTACGGACTGGATACCTCGGGCGTCGAGCCGGATCTCACACTCGACGCGCGCATCCGCCGCGACCTCAACGCCCACCCGGTGGTGGGCGATCGGCTGCGTCTCGGCGCCATGGAACTGGTGGTGCGGGAGGTCGAGGACGACCGGATTCGGAAAGTGGGACTCAAGCTGACCAAGACGCGCCGGTCCTGAGTCGGTGGTGAATGCGTGGTGACTGGTGAGTGTCGGGATACAATCGCGGCACTCTTCATCACAGGGTTCACGATCGACCATGCTCAAACTTGGCATCCCCAAGGGCAGTCTCCAGGAGGCCACCATCGACCTCTTCGCCCAGGCCGGCTGGCGCATCACGCCACACTCGCGCAACTACTATCCCGACATCGACGATCCGGAGATCCACTGCTCGCTGCTGCGCGCCCAGGAGATGGCCCGCTATGTCGAGCGCGGCACCCTGGATCTGGGTCTGACCGGTCTGGACTGGATCCTGGAGACCGAGGCGGATGTGGAGCAGATCTGCACCCTCACCTATTCCAAGGCATCCAACCGTCCGAGCCGCTGGGTTCTGGTGGTTCCGGAGCACTCGCCGATCCAGTCGGTCGCGGATCTTCAGGGTTGCAAGGTCGCCACCGAACTGGTGGGCTTCACCAAGCGCTATCTGGCCGAGCGCGGAGTCACCGCCGAGGTGGAGTTCTCCTGGGGCGCCACCGAGGCCAAGGCGGTCGAGGGACTGGTCGACGCCGTGGTCGAGATCACCGAGACCGGCAGCACCATCCGCGCCCACGGGCTGCGGATCGTCGAGGATCTGCTGATCACCGATACCCGCCTGATCGCCAACCGGGAGGCCATGCGCGACCCGGCGCGGCGCGCGCGCATCGAGCAGATCGCGCTGATGCTCCAGGCGGCCCTGGCCGCCCGACACAAGGTCGCGCTCAAATGCAACGTGCCCGCGGAACTCCTCGACGCCGTGGTCGAGCTGCTGCCGAGTCTCCACGCCCCGACGGTGAGTCATCTCTACGACCCGCGATGGCTCGCGGTGGAGACCATCGTCGACTCCGCCCTGGTGCGCGATCTCATCCCCCGGCTACGCGCCGCCGGGGCCGAGGGGATTCTGGAGTACGAACTGCGGAAAATGATCTGAGGACGCGAGACCCGATCCAGCCTCCGGATCCGATTGGATGGATGGAACGGTCACGGCATGAAGCCGAAGCTTGGCACGGACGCCGACTGGCCGTGAAACCCATCGACTACCGCTCCAAGACTTAACGAAAACGCCCTGTGCAACTAAAAGGGGCAAAGGCCCGCGGAAGCCGGCCGAGTTCGACGGCGAGGCCGGGCGCGCCCGAAAAGGTCGCGCCGAGTCGGCCGGAATCGCTCGGCGCCAGGGTATAATGCCCCCCACGCATCCGAGCCTGGGCTCGACAAGGGGAGAAACGGCATCTTGAAACACTGGCTCTGGCTCTCGTTCGCGGTTCTGGCTCTGGATCAGGTCAGCAAATGGATGGTGCTCCTGACCCTGAGTCCGTTCGAGACGGTCGCCTTGATCCCTAACGTCAACCTGACCCTCATGTTCAACAAGGGGGCGGCCTTCAGCTTCCTGGCGACGGCCGGGGGTTGGCAGCGCTGGCTCCTGGCCGGCCTGGCGCTGGTGGTGACCGGCGTGCTGACGGTCTGGCTGGCCCGGCTCAAGCCGGAGGAACGGCTCCAGGCATCGGCGCTCGCGCTGCTCATCGGCGGCGCGCTCGGCAATCTGATCGACCGCGTTCTCTTCGGTCATGTGGTGGATTTCATTCAGGTCTATCTGCCCGTCATCCCGCTCGACCTTTTCAATCCCTGGCCGGCGTTCAACATCGCCGACAGCGCCATCACCATCGGTGTCCTGATCCTGCTGATCACGACGCTGACGGCGGACGGGAACCGCGCGCCGCCGTCGAGCGGGACATCGGCCTGACCGGAGGCATCCGCCCCGCCCGCGACCGCCAGGAATCGGTGCCGCGAGTCCGGTAATCGCGGCACGATTTAGGTATCATGCGCATCCCATCGGGATCATCCGGTCCCTGACCCACGAGCCCCCGGCGACGCTGTTCGATCAGCCCCCGCGCCGCTCATCCGTATCCCTATAGCGTCGAACCCGCCCCAGCCAAGTAACCCTTATCCGAGTCGAGCATAGGGCCTGGGCCGGGCGTTACCGGCATCGAGCTCCAGCTCATTTCCCGGAGACTCTCATGAGAATTGCCATCCTCTCGCGCAATCCGTCCCTCTATTCCACCCGCCGACTGGTGGAGGCCGCGCGCGCGCGCGGGCATGAGTCCAAGGTCATCGATGTGCTGCGCTGCTATATGAACATCACGTCCCATGCGCCATCGATCCACTACAAGGGCGAGGATCTCAAGGATTTCGACGCCGTGATCCCGCGCATCGGCGCCTCGGTGACCTTCTACGGAACGGCGGTGCTGCGGCAGTTCGAGATGCTCGGGGTCTATCCGCTGAACGAGTCGGTCGCCATCACGCGCGCGCGCGACAAACTGCGCTCGCTGCAACTGCTGGCGCGCAAGGGGATCGGTCTGCCCATCACCGGCTTCGCGCACGCCCCGGACGACGTGCAGGATCTGATCAAGATGGTCGGCGGCGCGCCGCTGGTCATCAAGCTGCTGGAGGGCACCCAGGGGATCGGCGTGGTGCTGGCCGAGACCCACAAGGCGGCCGAGAGCGTCATCGAGGCCTTCATGGGGCTCAAGGTCAACATTCTGGTGCAGGAATTCATCAGCGAGGCCAATGGCGCGGACATCCGCTGCCTGGTGATCGGCGACAAGGTGGTCGCCACCATGAAGCGCCAGGCCAAGGAGGGTGAGTTCCGCTCCAACCTCCATCGTGGCGGAACCCCCTCGCTGATCCGCATCACGCCCGAGGAGCGTTCGACCGCGACCCGCGCGGCGCGGATCATGGGGCTCAACGTCGCCGGGGTGGATATTCTCCGCTCCAATCATGGTCCGGTCGTGATGGAAGTGAACTCCTCTCCGGGACTCGCTGGGATCGAGTCGACCACGGGCAAGGATGTCGCGGGTCTCATGATCGACTTCATCGAGAAGAACGCCGCGCTCGGTAAGACACGCACCCGCGGGCAAGGCTGAGATGAACGCCCGCCGCCGCCATCAGCCGGCACGAACCGCGCCCGCCCGCTCGCTCAATACCAGATTTCGAGTACGGAAATCGAGGCGTGGGTCACGATGCTGGGGAGGGATTCATGAAAGCATGCGCGGGATTCCCTGGCCAGGCTCCGCTCGAAGCCGGCGTCGGCCAGTGAGACACTCTTGGTATCATCAGGGATGCCTTGAACCCCTCGGACGAGCCGGTCGTCGCGTGCTTCGGAGGGGGTCGGAGGAATCGCCCACCCCGCGAAAATGAACGTCGTGTCGAGGCCGGTTGCCATGCCGGGCCGATTTCGCCCTTGGAGCGCCACATGTCAAACGGTTTCGTACTCGTACTCCTGAGGGAACTGCGAGAGGGTCTGCAAAAATTCCGGCAGGACTCCACCGAACGGATGGACGGATCCAACGAGCGCCTGGAGCAGGCCATCGGCAGTCTGGCGCGCATCGAGAACGACCTCAACGAGCTGAGGAAATACATGCGCCAGATCGCCTTGAATCAGGCCAAGCACGAGGAGTTTCAGTCGACCAACGTCGAGAATCTCGACAAGGAACTGCGCGATATCAAGGAACAGCTCCGCCGACTCAAGCCGATGCGTTAGCCAAGGCGTCGACCAGCGCCTCCCCGACAGGGAAGATTCATTTCGAGCCCAGCGTCAGTTGGCTCTTTTCATCATCGATCGTCATGCGGAACCGCCCGAGCAGGCTCATGCCCAAGAGCGAGGTTCCGCCCAGGCTCTGGTCGTCGATGAAGGCGACATCGACATTCTCGACCCGTTTTCCCCCGACCCAGATGGCGTTCAACTGGCCGACCCGCGCATCGACCGATCCGTTGGCGGTCTGAACCTGCTGCTCCTGGAGACCTTCGGTGGATAGGCCAAGCGTGGACAGGAGCGAGATCGGCAATACCACGCGATCAGCGCCCGTATCGATGAGCATGGACTCCTGTATCTGTTGTTGATTGGATCCCTCCAACCCAAGCGTGACGAGGTGCGAGGAGCCGCGGCGCTGCGTCGCCAGGACGATTTCGTCCCCGGTCGATTCTGGCGGGACGCCCTCGACGCCGCCGGCCTGAGCGTCGACCACCATCGGCGGCGGCACATAGGCCGCCTTCTCTCCCAGGATGATCACCCGCTCGATCCCGGCACCGGGGCTCTGCACGATCACATGATCGAAGTCCTCCAGGAGCAGATGCAGGCGCTCAAGTAGACTCCCGTCCACCGAATGCGCCTTGGCATCCTCGGTCTGTTCGATCCCTCGCACCTCGAATCCAAATTCCGACCTCAACCGTTCGAGTTCCACCGCGACCTCGACCCGTGGCGCTCGGGGTGACTCATCGGCCGCCGCGAGGGCCAGACTCCACCCGATCATGGGCAGAGCGAGCAGGGACCATCGGTTGGGAAGCATCATGGTTTCAGGCTCCGAAAAGGCGGTCTGGAAAGCGAATCGACAGACTATCAGCGACATCCGACGCCCGCCATCATCCCGGTCGATTGTCAGGCATCGGCCCTGGGCAAGCACGAAAAAAGGAAGGAATATTAGGGTTTCTTAAAGTAATATCGACGATCCACGGGACAGAAGGCATGCCGCGATCCTCGGGTTCGAACGAACCCGTCGCGAACCAGAGGTCGCCTCCAGCCAGCTCCTGGCCTCGCGGATTCACCCTCCCGGCCGATCGCGCCAGCGCCCGCCCATCGGCCCCGGCCTGGTCGCTCCAGGCTGGGCGACGATTCCCGAAATTCGCCAAGCACTCCAACACACTCGCACGAGAGGACACGCCATGCTCGCCGCCATCCGAGCCCTATCCAAAACAGACCTCGCGGCCGCCCTGTTCGCGGCGTTCGCCATTTATCTGGCGGGGATCGTCCCGACCACCGAGATCGCCTGGGTGAGCGCCTTCCTGCTACTCACCGTTTTCCTGTTCGCCTTCGAGGTGGTCGGCGTCGACGTGGCGGCGATCACGGTCATGGTGTTGCTCGGCCTGACGAGCCTGGCCGCGCCCTGGATCGGCCTGGAACAGGGCCTGGTACCGGTCGAGCATCTCTTCGATGGCTTCGCGAGTAACGCGGTGATCTCCATCATCGCGGTCATGATCGTCGGTGCCGGTCTCGACAAGACCGGCATCATGTCGAAGGTCGCCGCCTTCATCATGCGCATCGGCGGCACCACCGAGGCGCGCATCATTCCGCTGATCTCGGGCACGGTCGGGACCATCTCCAGCTTCATGCAGAACGTCGGCGCCGCCGCCCTGTTCATACCCGTCGTCAGTCGCATCTCGGCCCGCACCGGCCTGCCCATGTCACGCCTGCTGATGCCGATGGGTTTTTGCGCCCTGCTCGGCGGCACCATCACCATGGTCGGCTCCAGTCCGCTGATCCTGCTCAACGACCTCATCCTCACCTCCAACACGGCCCTGCCGGAAGGGGTCGCGCCGATGGCGACCTTCAACCTCTTCGACGTGACGCCGATCGGTATCGCGCTATTGGGTTCCGGCATCGTCTATTTCGTGCTGGCCGGGCGCTTCATCCTGCCCTCGCGCGGGACCGACAAGCTGGAGGGCAGCGATACCAGCCAGTATTTCGCCGACACCTACGGGCTGAACGATGTACAGATCGGCGAGTTCCGCGTCCCGCGTGAAAGCAACCTGATCGGGATGAGCGTCGATGAACTTGAGCGGACCTGGAAGGTGCGGATCGTCGCCGTCGAGAAGGGCGATGGCCTGCGCTTCGGCGCCGATGGGGTCGACCGCACGCTCGGCATCACCGCCGGCACCACGCTCGGACTGCTCGGCAACGCCGATTCCTTCCTGGATTTCAGCAACGCCAACAAGGTCGAGCGCAAGCGGGATCTGGAGCTCTTCTCCGAGGCCATGGCCAATACCAAGGCCGGCATCGCGGAGATCGTCATTCCGCCCGGCTCCAGCCTCCTTGGCAAGACCGCGCGCGACATCTGGTTGCGCAAGACCTACGGACTCTCGCTGCTGGCGATCAATCGCGGCGGCGAGCAGATCACCTACAAGACCGGCGGCGTGCGCAACACCGCCTTCGTCGCCGGCGACGCCCTGGTGGTGCACACCACCTGGGCCGATCTCGCCCGCATCGAGCAGGATCGCAATTTCGTGGTGGTCACCACCGAGTACCCGCACGAGGAACTGCGGCCACACAAGGTTCCGGCGGCGCTCGCCCTGTTCGCCCTGACGCTTGGACTCATCCTCTTCACCGATCTTCGGTTGTCCGTCGCCTTGCTGACGGGTGCCCTGGGCATGGTGCTGACGCGCGTGCTGTCGATCGAGGAGGCCTACGAGGCGGTGAGCTGGAAGACCATCTTTCTGCTGGCCTCGCTCATTCCGCTGGGCATCGCCGTGGAACAGAGCGGCACCGCGGCCTGGATCGCGGAACGGACGCTGGCGGCCCTGGGCGACGTGCCGATCTGGGTGGTCCAGGCCGCGCTGGCCGTCCTCGCCACCGCCTTCACCCTGGTGATGTCGAACGTCGGCGCCACCGTGCTGCTGGTTCCGCTGGCGGTCAACATGGCCCTCGGAGTCGGAGCCAATCCGGCGGTCTTCGCGCTCACCGTGGCCATCGCGACCTCCAACTCCTTCTTCCTGCCCACGCATCAGGTGAACGCCCTGATCATGGGTCCGGGCGGATACCGGGTGACGGACTACATGCGTGCCGGCGGCATCATGACCGTCATCTTCCTCGTCGTCGCCCTCATCATGCTGAACCTGGTATTCGAGACCGCGAGTCTCTGAAAGGCCGGATGATCGAGGCCGGTCGTGCCCGCGCCGCGGGCACCGACCGGCCCGGACGACTCCCCGGTCAAGCGCGGGCGACCAAGAGGGCAAGACTGTCGGCTTAAGTGTTTTACCGGATTACGCGAAAACACCATGGGGTTAGGATGACGACACGGTGTACCTGCCTACAGCAGGAAGGAGCGGACATGCCAGACGCGGATCCTCATCCAATCAAATGCTCGGTCGCGAATCTGAACGAGCGCAGGCTGCGACGCCTGGAGCAATCCATCGCGACCACTCGAACCAAGCTCGACGTCGTCGGCATCCGGATCGAATGGCTCGGGCGCAAGCTATTGAGCACGGAACTCGAAAAGGCCGAGCTGCGCCGGACGCTCGCCGAGGGGATCTGGGAGTTCAACCTGCTGCGCCATCGGCTCAAGCACGAGCGACCGAGCACCCCTGAGGAGCGACCGCTAGCCGACGACGTCAAGCCACGACTCGACCATGGGTGAGCGGGCGACCGGCCCCCACTCCCGATCCACGTCTGGCGGTCTAACCTTCGAGCGGAACGAGCCGTCCTCGCCAGGGACCAAGAGCCAATCCCCAACCCCCCTGTGCAGGCCCATCGCGATCCAACCCGCGATTCTGGCGCGCGGTCCAAGTGGTCTCGACCCGATCCCCATCTGAGCACAGGCGACCATCGCCCCGACGAGCGCGGCGATGTCGAAACGACCCAGACGGCGCAAGGCGCGATAGAACCTGTCGCGGCGGACTGGTGCCCGCCAGGCGCTGGATGGATCGAGCCAGTCCAGAAGCTCGGGCTCATCCAGGATCATGGGCCAATCCCAGTCGACGGATCCCGCTTCGCGCCCCCATCGACCAGGGCCTTCCGAACCCGGCGGCCTCATTCCTACGCGCGCACCGGCCCCTTCCTCGCCGCCGAGTCCAAGGCAGGTCAGTCGCGGGCATCCGGCCAGTTTCGCCCGCTCGGCCGCATGACGACCGACGCTCAGCGCGACGTCCAGGCGATGCCGGTCCATCCTGGAACCGGAATCCGCGCCGCCCGGAGACAGGCCGCCGGTGTCGATGACCTCGATCTCGGCCTTGGCCTGTTCCGCCAGTAGAGCGAGGATCCCGGCGTCCAGACCCTCGGCCCAAGGCGCGCCCGGCGCCGCGCCCCTGTCCCGTCTCAAGCGAGCCGACAGACTCGGATCCGCGACGAAGAGCACTAGTCTCGGGGAACCGCCACCCTGGCTCGCCGGATGGAGGCTGGACCGGAAAGGAGGCACGCAAAGCCTCTCGGACCCATGCGAGGCCGGAATCGAAAGCCAATCGGGCATCCTCATCTAGCGCGGCGCCACGCGGTCCGGGTCATCCGCGCCCCGGCTCCAATCGCCGGCGATCGACCCCAGCGCCCGCTCAAGCCTCTCCCATTCGGACGCCCGTCCGGGCAATCCGAAACGCAGACTGGCCGGATGCTCGAAGTGTCGCGCCAGGATGGCGCGCTCGCCCAGGGCCGTCTGGAGCCGCTCCGCCTCCGGGGTCAACACCCATTGAAAAAGCGCGGTGCCACCCGCCGGCGCGAGCCCGTGACGACGCAAGAGCGCGGCTAGCCGGGCGGAGGCCGCCGGCAAGGCGGCGCGCGTGACCGCCTGCCAATCGGCGTCGACCAGCGCCTGACGGGCGATCCAGCGCGAAGGCCCGGCCAGTGTCCAGGGTCCGAGCCGGCGCGCGACCCGCTCGCGCAGATTCGGCTCGGCGAACAGAAAGCCGACGCGCGCCCCGGCCAAGCCGAAGAACTTACCGAGCGAGCGCAGCACCAGGAGTCCGGGAAGACCGACATAGGGCATCAGACTCCCGGCGGGTGTCGTATCCATGAAGGCCTCGTCGACCACCAGCCAACCGCCGCGCGCGGCGAGACGCGCCCGCCAGTCGAGCAGGAGTTCCGGGGGCCAGACCTGCCCCGTCGGGTTGTTGGGATTGATCGCGACCAGACAATCGAACTGGTCTGGACCGGCGTCCAGAAGGGATCCGGGATCGCCGTTCGCCAGCGCGACGACCTCATGTCCGGCGCGGCGCCAGGCGTGGGCATGCTCCTGATAGCCCACCTCGGGTATCCCGACCCGGCCGGGGGGGCGCAGTGTCGGCAGGATCTGGATGGCGGCCTGCGAGCCCGCCAGCGGCAAGGCGTCCGGCGCGCCGTAATAAGCCGCCGCCGCCGATTCCAAGCCATCGCCATCTTCCGGCAGACGCCCCCAAACGAAGGCCGGAACGACCGGAACCGGCCAGGCCAGCGGATTGATGCCGGTCGAGAGATCCAGCCAGTCCTCCAGCGGACGACCGAAACGGACAGCGGCCTCGCGCAGCCGGCCACCATGATGGGGTGATGCATGCGGTCCCAGAGCGGTGTCTCCTCGACTCAAAAACCGTGCAATTTCTCATCCGGCCCGGATTTCGGCAAGCACTCACGGCACCTCGCCATCGGGGCATGATCGACATCGTCCAGGCCCGATCCGGCACGAACCAGGCGAGCCATCCCATCGCCCGCGCCGAGACCCGCGGCCCGAGCGCGCAAAGCGGGTGACGATCCGATCATAAAATCATAAAATTCCAATGTTTTGATTGAACACGAAACAAGAGGCCGCCACCTTGGGGGCCACCAAGAATTCATGACGAAGAGAGGAGCAAACCATGGCCATCGAGGTAAACGGGCAAACCATCGCGACCACCGACAGTGGTTATCTGGAGAATCACGCCGACTGGAACGAGGATGTCGCGCGCCGGCTGGCCGAGATCGAGGGGATCGAGCTGACCGACAAGCACTGGGATGTGGTCAAGTATCTGCGCGACGAGTACATCAATAATGGCCAGAACCAGCCGATGGAGCGCGTGGTACTGAAGGACATGGCCAAGCTGTGGGGCAGCAAGCCCACCAGCAAGGATCTGTACCAGCTCTTTCCGCTGGCGCCCACCAAGCAGGGCACCAAGATCGCGGGCCTGCCGGCGGTCAACCGCAAGGGTGGTTACTGAGGGATCCCTCGTCCCCGAACGACCGGGCCGGCGATCCGCCGGCCTTTTTTTCGAGCCCGCTCAACCCGCGAGCGGGCTCGCCAACCGACGCAACCGCCGCACCATCGACTCCAGCCCGTTGCGACGGGTCAGACTGAGATGCCGGTCCAGACCGATGCGCGCGAAGAACGCCTCGGCGTCGAAGCCCATGATGTCGCGCGCGCGCTGCCCCGAATAGAGCTGCTGGAGCAGGGCGATCAGGCCGCGCACGATGTTGGCGTCGCTGTCGGCGAGAAACTCGACGATGTCCCGCGAGCCCGGCTTGAGCCGCGCGGCGATATGCACCTGGCTCTGACAGCCAGACACATGATTGGCCTCGGTCTTGAGCGACTCGGGCATGGTCGGCAGCTTGTCGCCCAGGTCGATGATGTGCTGATGGCGCATGGGCCAGTCCGGCAGCAGCTCGAAGATCTCGGCGATCTCCTCGGCGGCGGCTTGCGGCGATTCGGCGACGGCCGCCGGATACACCAGCTCGCGCCCCCCGTCCGCCGTCTGAACGCGAGGCCTGGACGACGCCTGGATGGCCTCCAGCGCCTCGGCCAGACGATCGATCTCCTCCGACCGGTTATAGACGCCCAATGAGGCGCGCGCGGTCGAGGAGACGCCCAGCCGATCCATCAACGGCTGACAGCAATGGTGTCCGGTGCGGATGCAGATCCCTTGCAGATCGAGCTGGGTACCGATATCCAGGGTAGCGATCGGCGGGTCGAGCATCACCCAGGAGATGACGCCGCTCTTGCGTCGGGCCGTGCCCTTGATCGCGAGCCCCGGAATCCGGGACAGACGCTCGGTCGCCTGCCGCAGCAGGGCCTGCTCGTGGAGACCGATCGCCTCGACCCCGATCGACTCGACCCAGTCGATCGCGGCGCCCAGGCCGACCGCGCCCGAGATGTTCGGCGTGCCGGCCTCGAACTTGTTGGGCAGCGGCGCGTAGCTCGTGCCGGCGAAGGTGACGCGCTCGATCATGTCTCCGCCGCCTTGGTAGGGCGGCATGGCCTCCAGCAGATGGCGTTTCCCGTAGAGCACGCCGATACCGGTCGGCCCGTAGAGTTTGTGTCCTGAGAAGACATAGAAATCGGCATCCAGGGCCTGGACATCGGTACGGCCGTGAGCCACCCACTGGGCACCGTCGATCAGCACCAGGGCGCCAGCGGCATGGGCCTCGGCGATGATCTCGGCGACCGGGTTGATGGTACCAAGCGCGTTGGAGACATGATTGACCGCGACCAGCCGGGTGCGGGGCGTCAGCAGGCGTCGATAGGCGTCGAGATCCAGATCGCCCGCGTCGTCGATCGGGATGACCCGGACGCGGGCGCCCGTGGCCTCGGCGACCAACTGCCAGGGCACGATGTTGGAATGGTGTTCCAGGGTCGAGAGCAGGATCTCGTCGCCCGGCTTGAGATTGGCCCGGCCCCAGGAAGCCGCCACCAGGTTGATGGACTCGGTCGCCCCTCGGGTGAAGAGACATTCCGCCGGCTCGGCGGCGCTGAGGAAACGGGCGACGGCCGCGCGCGCCTCTTCGTGCAGACGGGTCGCGGTCTGGGAGAGTCCATAGACACCGCGATGGATATTGGCGTGATGGAGACGATGATAGTCCGCGACCGCCTCGATCACCCGCTCCGGTTGTTGGGTGCTGGCGGCGCTGTCGAGATAGGTCAGCGGCCGACCATGGGCGAGCGTCTTGAGGATCGGGAACTGGGCGCGGATCGACTCCACATCGAGCGGAGCCTGAACCGGCAACCTTGGCGGTGGGTTGAGAGTCATTTTAGAGTGTATTCCAACGCGGGTTCGACGAGCCTATGCGGCCCTATGCGGCCATGAACCCAGTATGACAGTTGGTTACTTCAAGCGAAAGAGATCCGGATTCGCCGGGCGCGACCATGACCGATGCTTGGCTGGGAAACCCCGGCCGCGGCGTCCGATGTCGGCGGCAAGTACATCGCGTCGATACCGCCGCCAACCGCCCCGTCCGGCGTCCATCGATCGTTGGGGTGAACGGTCGACATGCGGCCGCGCCAGATCATGAAGTCGATCCATGAGAATGGCGTCCGCCACGGCAAGACCGACGGCTTCGTCAGCTCAGATCCGCTGGCGCATGGCCGGGCGGTACGGACGGCGGCATATCCCAGCCTGGCCCACTCCATGACGCTCAGGGGTCGACCTGGGATGGAAACGCTTGATGCGCCCGAGAAACTCACCACCTATACGAGGATACGGGTTCCGCTGGGACTCAAGCCAGTCATCGCCTTTGGATACATCCATGCCGCATGTGATCGTCGACCCCGAATCCAGCTCGCTGGCCGAGCGTTTTGCGCTGATCCGTAGCCCGCGCGCGAACCGTGCCCGGTTCCCCGAGGGTTGCGTGACCCTGACCGACGATGAGGCGACGGCGATCGCGGGCGCGAATCCCGAACGTCACCTGCGTCCGGCGCTGGTGTATGGCCCCTCGGCTTCGTCCGAGGGTCAGCGGGTCTACTATCTGGTGCGGTGGCTGGAATGACCCCGAAGGCCGTTCAGGATGGGCGGGGCGACGCCGAGACGACCGCCCTGCGGGTGCGGGACATCCAAAAACACTACCACGAGGGCGCAACCAGGCACCCTGTGCTGGATTCCGTCGGCTTCGATGTCCGACGTGGTGAGTGCGTGGCGCTGCTGGGACGCAGCGGTTCGGGGAAGTCGACACTGCTGAACCTGCTCGCGGGGATCGACCGGCCGGACGCGGGCCGCATCGAGCTATTGGGAGAGCCATTATCCGAGTTGATGGAGCCGGCCCTCACCCTCCTGCGCCGCCGGCACATCGGCTTCATCTACCAGTTCTTCAACCTGATTCCGACCCTGACGGTCGCGGAGAACCTGGCGCTGCCGCTGGAACTCAACGGCCTGGGTCCACGCGAGCGCCAGCCCCGGATCCAGACCATGCTTGAGCGCCTGGGGTTAGAGAACCGCGCGGAGACCTTTCCCGATCAGCTCTCGGGCGGCGAGCAGCAGCGGATCGCGATCGGGCGCGCGCTCATCCACGAGCCCGCGCTGGTTCTGGCCGACGAGCCCACGGGCAATCTGGACGCGGAGACCGGCGAGCGGATCCTGGGGCTGTTGTCGGAGATCTTTCGCGAGCGCGGTCAGACACTCATCCTGGTCACCCATAGCCGGGCGGTGTCGGCGATCGCCGACCGGGTGCTGACCCTGGAGCAGGGCCGGCTGATCGAGGCGGATCTGGAGCCCGCCTGGTGACCCCGATCCTGTGGCGGGCCAGTCTGCGCTTCCTGACTCGCCATCCCTGGCCGTCTGGACTCTCACTGCTCGGCATCGCGCTCGGCGTCGCGGTGGTGGTCGCGGTCGATATCGCCAACGCGAGCGCGCAACGGGCCTTCGAGCGCTCCATCGAGCAGGTCGCCGGACGGGCGACCCATCGGATCGAATCGGCCTCCGGCCAAATCCCGGACGCGCTCCATCCGCGCCTGGTCCGCGAATTGGGGCTGCGCGACGCCTCTCCGGTCATCGAGGCGACGGTTCGGCTGAAAGACGCGACCTTTACCCTGCTTGGCCTGGACCTGCTCGCCCTCGGAACCCTGCGCGGGATCGACGCCGGTATCGAGATCGAAGGCCAGGCGCTGATCCGACTGCTCACCGATCCCGGCACCATTCTGCTCGGTCAGCCCGACGCCGCGCGGCTCGGGGTGGCGCCGGGCGATCGGCTGACCCTGCGGATCGGCGGGCGGGAGCCAGCGGTCGAGCTGCTCGGCGTCCTCGGCCAGGGGTCGGGAACCGGCTGGGACGGGATCATGATCGCGGACATCGCCACGGCGCAGGAGCTGACCGACCGGGTCGGCGCCGTCGACCGGATCGACCTGGTGCTCTCGCCCGAGGAGGTCGAGCGCGTCGCGGCCCATCTACCGGCCGGCTCGCGGCTGCTGCCGTCCGCTCAGCGCGGCACCGCGCTCGAACGGATGACCAGCGCCTTCCGCATCAATCTGACCGCCATGAGCCTGCTCGCCATGCTGGTCGGTGGCTTCATCATCCACAACACCATGACCTTCGCGGTACTGCAACGCCGAACGCTGTTCGGCTCGCTACGCACACTTGGCTGCACCCGCGCCCAACTCTTCACGCTGATTTTGGCCGAGGCGCTGCCCTTCGCGCTGCTCGGTGGACTGCTCGGCGTCGGGCTGGGCGTTCTCGCCGGTTGGGGGCTGGTCGGGCTCGTGACCCGTACCATCAATGACCTCTATTTCACCCTGACGGTGAGCGGGCTCGCGCTCGCCCCGGCGAGCCTGATCAAAGGGGTTGGACTCGGCCTGGTGGTCACGCTCGTCGCCAGCCTGGGTCCGGCGATCGAGGCCGCGCGCACCCAGCCGAGGGAGGTGCTTCGCGAGGGCAGCCTGGAGCGTCTGGGGCAGCGCTGGGTCATCTGGCTCGCCCTCTTTGGAGCAGTTCTGGCGGCCATCGGATGGCTGTCCGCCCTAGCGCCCGGTCGTTCGCTGTCCTTCGGGTTCCTGGCGCTGTTCCTGCTCATCCTCGGCTACAGCCTAGGCGTGCCCTGGCTGCTGCGGATCATCGCCTCGGGCCTAGCCCCTTGGATGGGACGAATCGGTGGGGTGGCCGCCCGGCATGCCGCGCGCGGCATCGCCGCCTCCATCACCCGGACCGGAATCGCGGCCGCCGCCCTGACGGTGGCGATCGCCACGACGGTCGGCGTGGCGGTCATGATCGACAGCTTTCGCGGGAGTCTGGCGCAATGGCTGGAGACGACCCTGCGCAGCGATATCTATGTCGCCGCCCCGTCCGGAACCGGCAGTCAGGCGGACGGGCGACTCCCGCCCGGTATCGCCGAGGCACTGGGGGCCATCGAGGGGATCGCGGAGATGAGCCAGGCGCGCGGCGCCCAGGTCGAGACGGAACATGGCCCGGCCCGTCTGCTGGCGCTCCAGTCCTCCTCGATCTCTCCGAGGGGCTTCGATTTCACCCAGGGCGAGGCGTCCGACCTCTGGCCCCGGTTCGAGGCCGGCGAGGTCATCCTCGTCTCGGAGCCCTTCGCCTATCACCACCGGATCGGCCTGGGCGACCGGGTCGGACTCTTCACGCCGCAAGGCTGGCGCGACTTCGAGATCGGTGGCGTCTTTCGCGATTACGGCTCGGGCAGCGGGATGCTGATGATGGCGCGCCAGTCCCATGCCGCGCTCTGGGGCGATACCTCCATCTCATCGCTGGGCCTGATGGTCGGCGCGGGGGCGGATCGGCGCGAGGTGTTCGAACGGGTCAGAGCGATCGTCGAGTCCCACGACAGGCCGCTGCTGGTCAGTCTCAACGACGAGATTCGCGAACGCTCGCTGGCCATCTTCGACCGCACCTTCGCGATCACCGAGGTGCTGCGGCTGCTCGCCATCGGGGTCGCCTTCGTCGGCGTCCTCAGTGCCCTGATGGCGCTGCAACTGGAGCGCGGTCGCGAGTATGCGATCCTTCGGGCCACCGGCATGACGCGCGGCGAGCTGACTCGACTGGTGCTGATCCAGACCTCGCTCCTGGGACTGGCGGCCGGACTCCTGGCCATTCCCCTGGGCCTGATCATGGGCGACCTGCTGATCCAGGTCATCAATCTGCGATCATTCGGCTGGACCATGCGCCTTTCCCTATCGCCCGCGCCATTGATCTCCGGGGTTCTGCTCGCCTGGCTGGCGGCCTTTCTCGCCGGTATTTATCCGGCCATCCGCTCGGCGAACGCGGAGCCCGCCCGAGCCCTTCGCTCCGAGTGATGTCGTACCCTATTGGAAGAAGGCGCGACACCCCGCCAGGCGGCGACAAAAACCGGGATCAGGCCCCTGGTTTATGTGTATTCTATAAGTTCTCTAAACCGAGGACCGACGGTTCCGCGAGGCCGCTAAACCGATGGGGCATGAGCGGTCATTCCATAGAGAGAAACCAGAATCCAAGAGGCATGCGACAGACATGGCTGACGACAAAATCGTGACGAAAAAGACGGCGGTTAAGAAAGCGGTGGTGAAGAAGACGGCGGACAAGAAGTCGCCCGTCGGCGAGGCGCAGGCCAGCCCGGTGACGACGGCGACGCGAGCGGCCCCGCCCGTCGCGGAGAAACAAACGCCAGCGAAATCGACCGCCAGGAAGTCCACGCCCCCGTCCAGGTCCACGACCGCCAAAACAACGAAGACGGCGGACAAGGCACCCGACGGGGCTGGGCCAGCCGCACCCCAGAAGCTGTCCGATCACAAGGGGAGTCTCCGCCAGTTCGCCAAGACCCCTCCGGAGCAGCGCCTGGACATGATCCGCGAGGCCGCTTACTACAAGGCCGAGAAACGCCACTTCGCGCCAGGGCACGAGGCCGAGGACTGGGCGGATGCCGAGCGCGAAATCGATGAACTCCTCGCGCGCGCCAAGGTGATGACGGGCGACTGAGCGCGATCCAGACGGATTGGCGAGCGCTCGGACGGGGAGTCAGGGGCGCCAAACACCCAGCCTGGCGGATAGCTCTCCCGGAGCCGGAAGAGCCGCCAAGGCCAGGCGAACGCTCGCTAGATCCCCAGCTCGTCCAACAGATCCTGATCGACGAGCGATTCCTGCTTGGTGCTCGTCGGGGATTGCCGACCGACCTCCTCCACGATCCGGTCCGGATCGGTCTCCTCGCGCTCGAAGTCATGGAGTTGGATGAACTCCGTTCTGTCCATCGCCAACTCCATGTAGAAAACACAATGCCGCGCGGTAGTGAAGGCGACCCGCCGCGCCTGGGCGCGGTCCAGGTTGGTGTCGATGCTGACCAGCACTTCCTTGTTGATGGTGAGCATCTTCGGCTGGTTCTGATTGATGGAGACCAGCAGCTCATGCCCCACCTTGCCGGTGAAATCGCCGACGATCTGGTTCATCAGTTCGCCCAGCATGTTCCCCACCTCGTCGGAGGTGTGCTGGGTCGCCAGCTCGGACTCCGGCATCCCCATGCTCATCATGTAGGCGCGGTACAGTTCCATGGCGGACTGGGCCGAGAAGTTGATGATGACCAGACCCGAGAAGCCCCCATCGAAGAGCACGAAGCAACCGATATCCGGCCGCAGACAGGTGCGCGTGATCTTCTGCACCATGGGCGAATAGTTGATCTGAGTCTGGGTGGCGGCCGAGAGAACCTTCTTCACGGAGTTGCACAGCATCAGAAGCACGTCATCGGTCGAGATCGTTTTTGTCTTTGCCTTTGTCACGGATCTTGGTTCCTGCCGGGTTAGCGATTGAGCCGGGGCGCCCGTGCCGTCGAGGTCATCGGATAGGCGGCGCGGGATGTTCAGAATCACGGATTGTTGTACTGGATTTCAAGCACGGGCGATGTGACGACATCCTCACACCGAATCCGTCGCCGCGCCAGTCGCCGCGATGGAATCTCGACGCCCCGCGGCGTTGTTACGCTTTCGAGACATTTTCATGACGATCGGCTAGGCTGTGTGGCATCAGGCGTTCCTCAAGGATCCGTCGTTCCACCGCTACCGACATGAAGCCTCCTTTCGTTCCATCCGCCCTCGCCCATCGCCGTTTGCTCGCCTGGGGCGCCGCCCTGCTGTTCGTGCTGATCTGGTACCTCTTGGCCCAGACGGCGATCAGCCACTTCCTCCAGGTCAAACCCTCGGACTCGGCCTACGCGCGCGACCTGATCGCGCATCTGCTCATCGGCGCCCTCCTCTTCGGACTTTCGCGCTCGCTCAAGTGGTTCATGATGGCGTCGACCGCGCTTTTCAGCGCCTTGACGCTCGGCAACGCCATGAAGCTCTCGACCCTGGGCGCCCCGGTGATGCCGGACGACTTCGCGGCGGCGCGCAATATGTTCCTGCTGCTCGACGGTTGGCCGCTCGTCGGCGCCGTGCTCATGGTCGCGGCCCCGCTCCTGCTGCTGGCCTGGACGATCGCCTGGCGGCGGCGTGAAACCTGGGTCGGCCTGGGCCTGCTCGCGCTGGGCGTGACGCTCCTCACCGTCTTCCCCGGCGACCTCTCGCGCGCGATGGACCGGCACTTCGGTCACTCGGTCTGGAATCAGCCCGAAAACTATCAGTCGCGCGGTCTGCCGATCCATTTGCTTCAAGAGACCGCGCGCGGTCTGGCGCGGCGGGTGGCGCCCCCGACGGTTTCCGAGGTCAGCCAGGCGCTGGAGGTTCTCGACGGCGCCGGATCCGACCGCCTGGTCAAGGTCCAGACCGCCAACCGACCCTCGCGCAATCTGCACATGATCGTCCTGGAATCCTTCTGGGATCCCATGGCACTCACCGCCTCCAGGCTGTCCGCCGATCCGCTGGACCCCGAGTTTCGCCGGCTGTGGGCGGAGGCCGGGCATTCGCACCTCCTCTCCCCCGTGTTCGGCGGTTACACCGCCAACGTGGAGTTCGAGATCCTCTGCGGCTTTCCGGTGACGGAGGACAACGTTTTCTTCGAGACCGGCCTGAAGCGCGAGACGCCCTGTCTTCCCCGTCACCTGGGCGAGGCGGGATACCACGCGATCGCTTCCCACCCCAACGCCGCGTCCTTCTGGAACCGCGTCAATGCCTATCGACGGATCGGGTTCGAGACCTATTGGTCCGATCGGGATTTCGCGCTCGATGACATGAACCAGGTGTTTCTCAGCGATGAATCGCTCTATCGGCAGGTCATGGATCGTCTGGGATCCCGGCTCGATGGCCCGCGACCGCTGTTCAATTTCCTGCTGACCTATTTCGGTCACCTGCCCTACCCGCTCAACGAGCGTCGCCCACCGGTCATCGAGGCGGCCAAGGGTCATGAGGTGGTCGCGGCCTATGCCAACACCATGCACTACAAGTCGCGCGAACTCATGGCCTTTCTGCGTGAGTTGCGCCAGGCGGATCCAGAGGGACTGATCGTACTCTTCGGCGACCATCTCCCCGCGCTGACACCGAATTTCGGCGGTTATACGGAATCCGGCCTGCTGGCCAAACGTCGCGGCGACTTCACCGACCCCATGTTCCGCACCCTGGTCGAGACACCCCTGATCCTGATCGACGGCCAGCGTGGCCCCCTGTCGGTGGGCGATCTGCCCGCCTACCGGTTGCCCGCGCTGCTGCTCGACTTGCTTGGCGACCAGCGACCAAGCCTCATGAAGGTCGCGAGTCAGGCCACGGACCAGTCGCGCATTCGCCCACTGCCGGGCGCGCACTTCGTGCTCGCGGACGCGAATTCACGGGTCTGTCGCGGAACAGACGGCGATCCTCCCGCCTGCGCGGACTCCACGCGCTGGGTTCGGGCCGTCGAGACGCTCAGAACCGATCTCTTCAGTGGCGAACAGCACACACTGCTGGATCTTCACGCCCCCGACACGGGATTCCTGGAGGCGTCCGTGCCATCGGTCCAGCTCCGTCGCTGAGTCCTGGCCGGACCGCTCCCTACCGGTCCATTCGCAAAGACATCCATCACCCGAGCGGTGCATCATCGGTTGGCCGCCAAGCCATCCAGCCCGCCCCGCGACCGCCGGAGGCTGGCGGCTCCTTCCGGGTTTATCGTCAAGGGCGGAACTCTTCGGGTACGATCCGTCAAAGGCAGCGGGCCGGCCCAAGCGCGCCCATGATTCCGCCCCCATCAACCGAACGAACAAGGAGAAACCATCGATGAAAGTACTGACTCGACCAACCCTGGCGGCCGCTTGCGCCCTGCTGATCGCCGGCCTGGCGCATGCCGATGACAAGGCCGCCAACCCCAACGTCGACGAGGCCAAGGGCCTCATCAAGCAGTTCGCCGACCAGTTGCAGTCCGAGCTGAAAACCAGCATCAACAATGGCGGCCCAATCAAGGCGATCGAGGTCTGCCAGAAGCGCGCACCTGCCATCGCCGCCGGGCTATCGAGATCCTCGGGCTGGGAGGTCGGTCGCACGAGCCTCAAGCCCCGCAACGCCAAGCTCGGCGCGCCGGACGACTGGGAGCGCGGCGTCCTGGAGTCATTCGAGACGCGCAAGGCCAGCGGTGAGAGCGTCGAGACCATGGCGCACGCCGAGGTGGTCGAGACCGATCAGGGCCAGCGGTTCCGCTTCATGAAGGCCGTTCCGACCCAGGAGGTGTGCCTGGCCTGCCACGGCACCGAGATCAGCGAACCAGTCGCCGCGGCGCTGGACGAGCGCTATCCGCAAGACCAGGCACGCGGCTTCGCCTTGGGCGACATTCGCGGCGCCTTCAGCCTGTCCAAGCCGCTGTAAAACCTTGCATCGATCCAGGCTCCGGCCTGGATCTGGAGATGGAGCCTCATGCCAGACGCGCGATTCGACCTTCTCTTCGACGGTACGCTCAAGCCGGAAGCCGACCCAGCCGACGCCCGCCAGCGCCTGCGAGCCGTCTTCAAGCTCGACGCCGCTGGGATCGAGCGACTCTTCGGCGGCAAGCCGGTCATGATCAAGCGCGATGTCGATGCCGCGACGGCGGCTCGCTTCAAGCGGATCTTCGACGAGGCCGGGGCCATTCTCGGCCTGACCCTGATCGAGTCGAGCGAGGCCCCGGCGAACCAGCCAGCCGCCACCCATCCGCCGCAAGCACCGGGAGCGCTCCAACTCGCGCCCATGGACGGCTTTCTTGAGGAGCCCCACGAGGTTAAGATGCTCGACCTCGATACCAGTTACCTGAGTCTGGTGCCCGGTCCCGAATGGAGTCTCGAGGACTGCGAGCCGCGTCTCCCGCAGACACGGCTGCCCGACATCAGCCACCTCACGCTGGCCGACAAGGACGAGGGACCAGACGACGACCAAGACCTACGTTGATCGGCCCCTCCCCATGAGCAAAGACTTCGACCACATCGTCATCGGCGCCGGCATCAGCGGCCTGGGCGCCGCCCATTTCTCCGCCCGTCGCGGCCTGTCCACCCTGATCCTGGAATCCAGCGACCGCCTCGGTGGCTGCATCAACAGCCAGCGCTTCGAGTCGCTCGGCGGCTTCTGGACCGAGGCCGGCGGCCATACCTGCTTCAACAGCTACGGCAACATGCTGTCCATCCTCGACGACCTGGGACTGACCAGCCAGGTCCAGCCCAAGCTCAAGGTCGGCTACAAACTCTGGAAGGACGGCAAACGGCGCTCCATTCTCTCCGCCCTGCATCTGTTCGAGGCGGCTCGCTGCTTCCCCCGAATCTTCAAGGCGCCCAAGGCCGGACGCAGTGTGCGTGACTACTACGGAACCGTCCTGGGCCAGCGCAACTACCAGGATCTGCTGCGACATGCCTTCCAGGCCGTCATCTGTCAGCCGGCCGACGACTACCCGGCCGAGGCGCTGTTCCGTCGCAAGCCCCGTCGCAAGGACGTCATCAAGGCGTTCACCTTCGCCGAGGGTCTCTCGGCCATTCCAAACGCCATCGCCGCCCAGAAAGGGATCGAGACACGGACCGGACAGCGGGTCGCCGCGATCCACTCCGATGGCCCTGGGTTCCGCGTCGCGATGGCGGACGGCGCGACTCTCCGCTCCAGCTATCTGACCCTGGCGGTCCCGCCGGACGCCGCGGCCCAACTCATCCCCGATGGATTCGAGCCGGCACGCGAACTCGCCTCCGGCATCGGCGTGGCCGAGATCGAGACCCTGGTGCTGGTCTTCCGCAGGGCGGATCTGGATCTGCCACCCACCGCCGGACTGATCTCGGTGGGAGACGCCTTCTATTCGGCGGTCTCGCGCGACTTCCTGCCGGACGACGGCTATCGTGGTTTCGCCTTCCATTTCCGCCCCGGCGCGCTCGACCCGGAGTCCCAGGCGCGACGCGCCTGCGCGGCCCTGGGTGTCGACCCCGAGCGCATCGCCGCCCGCGAGTCCGTCCGGAATCGTCTGCCGGCCATGCGGCGCGGACATTTCGACCTGGTGACGCGACTGGACGCGGCACTCGCCGGCACTCGCCTGGGTCTGACCGGAAACTGGTTCCTCGGAGTGTCGATGGAAGACGCCCTGACCCGCAGCCGAAGCGAGGCCGACCGACTGTTCGGCGCCTGACCGCGACGCACGGCGATCCCGCGCGCCCGAACCGAGCAAGATCCGTCGCGATTCCATTGATCGAATTTGGCACAGCACAGAAGGAGATCGAGCGATGCGCCCCGTTCTCACGGCCCTAACCCTGATCGGACTGTCCACGACCGTCGTTGCCGAGCAGATCGGCAGCGTCTCGACCAAGTTCAAATGGATGGGACCCAACGACAAGATCGTCGTCGAGGTCTTCCAGGACGAAGGCATCCCAGGTGTCGTCTGCTACCTGAGCCGGGCCAAGACCGGCGGTGTCTCGGGCGCGGTCGGCGTCGCCGAGGATACCTCGGACGCCTCGATCGAATGCACCCAGATTGGCCCCGTCGATCTGCCGGACGACGTGCGCTCCGGCAAGCGTAATGGCGAGGAGGTCTTCAAGAAACGGACATCGCTCCTGTTCAAGAGCCTCCAGGTCGCGCGATTCTACGACGCCCCACGCCATGCCCTGGTCTACCTGAGCTACAGCGACCGCATCATCGAAGGGTCACCCAAGAACAGTATCTCGGCCGTCGCGATCCAGCCCTGGTCTCACGGCCCAGCCGTGCCGGAGCCGGAGCCAGCACCGGCCAACTGATCGGCGGGATCCATCTAGCAAGTGGCTCCCTGACCCCATCCAATCTCCAGACATGAAAAAGGGGCCGAAAGGCCCCTTTTCATATCAGGGCGTCAGTCGCGCCCTGGCCAGGCTACTCGCCCAGCTCGACCGCCTTCATGCTGAGTCGGATGCGCCCCTGCTTGTCGACTTCCAGAACCTTGACGCGAACCTGGTCGCCTTCCTTGAGCTTGTCACTCACCGACTGCACCCGCTCCTCGCAGATCTGGGAGATGTGAACCAGACCGTCACGGCCGGGCAGGATGGTGACGAAGGCGCCGAAGTCCATCAGACGGGCGACCTTGCCCTCGTAGATCTTGCCCACCTCGACGTCGGCGGTGATGAGACGAATGCGTTTCTTCGCCTCCTCGCCAGCGGTCTTGACCACGGAGAAGATCTTGACCACGCCGTCATCGTTGATGTCGATGGTGGCGCCGGTCTCCTCGGTGATGGAGCGGATCACGGAACCGCCCTTGCCGATGACGTCGCGGATCTTCTCGGGATGGATCTTGAACTCGATGATGCGTGGGGCGTGCTCGGACATCTCCGAGCGGTGCGCCTGGATCACCTTGTGCATCTCGCCGAGGATGTGCAGACGCCCCTCCTTGGCCTGAGCCAGGGCGATCTCCATGATTTCCTTGGTGATACCCTCGATCTTGATGTCCATCTGCAGGGCGTTGATGCCGCTGGTGGTGCCGGCGACCTTGAAGTCCATGTCGCCGAGGTGGTCCTCGTCACCCATGATGTCGGTCAGGACGGCGAAGCGGTCGTCCTCCTTGATCAGACCCATGGCCACGCCCGCGACCGGGGCCTTGATCGGCACGCCGGCATCCATCAGAGCCAGACTGGTACCGCAGACGCTCGCCATGGAACTGGAGCCGTTGGACTCGGTGATTTCCGAGACCACGCGCACCGAATAGGGGAACTCCTCGATGCTCGGCATCACGGCCAGCACGCCGCGCTTGGCCAGACGGCCATGACCGATCTCGCGCCGCTTGGGGCTGCCGACCCGACCCAACTCGCCGACGCAGAAGGGCGGGAAGTTATAGTGGAGCATGAAGTGCTCGCGCCGCTCGCCTTCCAGGGCATCGATAATCTGCGAGTCGCGCTCGGTTCCCAGCGTGGTGATGACGATCGCCTGGGTCTCGCCGCGGGTGAAGAGCGCGGAGCCATGGGTGCGCGGCAGGACGCCGGTGCGGATGGTGATGGGGCGCACGGTCTTGCCATCGCGGCCGTCGATGCGGGGATTGCCGGAAAGGATCGACTCGCGGACCGTCCGGGACTCCAGGGCCTCGATCGCGGCCTTGACCTGCGCCTCGCTCCAGGCGGGCGCCTCGCCGCCGCACAACTCCGCGACGATGGCGGAGCGGGCCGCGCCCAGGGCCAGGTAACGGTCCTGCTTTTCCTTGATGCGATAGGCGGTCGCGATCGGCTCGCCGCCAACGCGGGCCACCGCATCATGCAACGCCTGATCCGGTTCCTTGGGCGTCCAGGCCATCGGGGGCTTGCCGACCTCGGCCGCCAGCTCGCGGATGGCCTGGATCACGACCTGCATCTGTTCGTGGCCGAAGAGGACCGCGCCGAGCATGATCTCCTCGGAGAGCCCACGCGCCTCGGACTCCACCATGAGCACGGCCTTGTCGGTACCGGCCACGATCAGGTCCAGGTCGGAATCCGGGGTCAGACCGACCACGGCCGGGTTGAGAATGTACTCGCCATCCTTGTAACCGACCCGTGCCGCGCCGATCGGTCCGTTGAAGGGCGCACCGGCGATCGCGAGCGCGGCGGAGGCGCCGATCAGGGCGGGAATCTCTGGATTGACGGCGGGATTCAGCGACTTGACCGTGGCGATGATCTGCACCTCGCTGCAGAAACCATCGGCGAACAACGGCCGGATGGGACGGTCGATCAGCCGCGCGGTCAGGATCTCGCCTTCGCTCGGGCGCCCTTCGCGACGGAAAAAGCCGCCTGGGATGCGTCCAGCGGCATAGGTCTTTTCCTGATAGTCGACGGTCAGGGGCAGGAAATCGCGCTCCGCGCCAGGTCGTTTGTCGATCACGACCGTCACCAGGACCACGGTGTCGTCCATGTTGACCATGACAGCACCATCGGCCTGGCGCGCGATCTCGCCCGTTTCCAGCTTGACTGTCTGGTTTCCGAATTGGAACTGCTTAACGATAGGGGTGGGAATCACAGATAAATCCTCGGGGTGTTTGGGCCGCCGGGGCCGTGTGCCCTGGCGCACTCCAACCTTGGCTCGAGCCAGCGAGAAAAGGAGTGACAGCCTGTGCCGTCGACTCCGGCGACCGACCGGTCGCGGGAGCTGGCGGACGAACGGGCACCGGAGGGCCGCTCGTCCGCCGGGGGTGCGTCGCCTGTCAGCGACGCAGACCCAGACGCGCGATCAGGGCGCGATAGCGATCCAGATCCTTGCGCTTGAGATAGTCGAGCAGCTTGCGCCGGGAATTGACCATGCGCACCAGGCCGCGGCGCGAGTGATGGTCGTGCTTGTGCTCCTTGAAATGATCGGTCAGATCCAGAATCCGCGCCGTCAGCAGCGCCACCTGGACCTCGGGCGATCCGGTGTCACGCTCGCCACGCGCGTATTCATCGACGACCTTTTTCTTGTCCGCCGCAGTCATTGTCATTGGTTATCTCCTCAATAGGTTGGGACGAGAGAACGACCCTTGCCCGGCGGTCGCTACCGCCATGGCCATCCCCGACAATGACTTCAGGGAATAGGATCGGTGAAAAAATCAGTGAATTTCCGAGTGCCTCGCGGATCGGCCCGAACCACCACCAGGGGCGGCTAGATCAGACGCTTGGGCTGCACCTTCCCATCGTCGAGGATTTCCCCGACACCCAGGAACCGGGACGACTGGTCGTAGAGACGCACCAGCCCTTCGGTGGGCGCCTGGGGAACCAGGACGGCCTGTCCCTGCTGGAGATAGAAGGCGGCATCGGCCGACAGACGCACGGATGGCCAATGTCCCAACGCCGTATCCAGCGGGAGGAGCAGGGCATCCAGGCCAGCCGGGGTCTCTTCCTCGGCCAGGGCGGCGACCTGCTCGATCGACACGAAGGGCATCGCCGTCTCGTCATAGGGACCGACGCCGGTGCGCCGCAGCGCACTCACATGCCCACCACAGCCCAGTTCGCGTCCAATGTCCTCCGCCAGGGTACGGACATAGGTTCCCTTGGAGCAATGGACGTCCAGTTCGATCTCGGGCGGAGCGCAATCGAGCAAATCCAGGGCATGGATCTGGATCCGGCGTGGCTGACGCTCGACCTCGATGCCCTGTCGCGCCAGTTTGTAAAGGCGCTGCCCCTGATGCTTCACGGCGGAATACATGGGCGGCAACTGATCGATGCCACCGAGAAACTGGAGCAGAACCTGTCTGACGCGCTCCTCGGTGATGCCCTCGACCGGAACCGTCTCCACCACCTCGCCCTCGGCATCCGCCGTGGTGGTGGTCACGCCGAGCCTGACCCGAACCCGATAGCGCTTATCGGCATCCAGCAGAAAGGCGGAAAACTTGGTCGAATCGCCCAGACAGCAGGGCAGAAGCCCCGTCGCCAAGGGGTCGAGACTGCCCGTATGTCCCGCCTTGGCGGCGCGATAGTAGCGTTTGACCCGCTGCAAGGCATCATTCGAGGTGAGGCCAAGCGGTTTGTCCAGCAGTAGGATCCCGGTCACCGGGCGTCCCGGATTGCGACGACGTAACATGGTGTCAGTGCTCCCGCTCCGCGCGGGGCGAATCATCGCTGTTCGCGGTTCCAACCGCCGCGTCGATCAACGAGGACAAGCGCTCGCCGTAGCCGATCGACTCATCGTGAATGAAATGCAGGATTGGAACGGTGCGCAGACGCACCTCTTGCGCGAGCGCGTGACGCAGAAAGCCGGCGAGACGGCCATTGAGCAGACGCTCCTGCTCCTTGGGATTCTCCGCCTCTGGGAAACAGGTGAAATAGACCTTGGCATGCGCCAGATCCCTGGTCACCCGGACCTCATGCACCGTGATGTTCGCCAGCCGCGGATCCTTGACCTGGTCGCGCACCAGGACCGACAGAACCCGCTGCATCTCGGCACCGATACGCTCGGTGCGGGCGAATTCACGCTCGCTCACAGTACGCGCGCCCGCTCGGTACGCTCGAAGACTTCGATCTGGTCGCCCGGCTGTACGTCATTGTAATTCTTGACGCCGATGCCACACTCCATGCCGTGCTTGACTTCGCCGAGGTCGTCCTTGAAGCGACGCAGGGATTCCAGCGCCCCCTCGTAGATGACGACATTGTTGCGCAGCACGCGGATGGGGCTGTTGCGACGGATGACACCCTCGACCACCATGCAGCCGGCGATGGCGCCGAACTTGGATGAACGGAAGACATCGCGCACCTGGGCCAGACCGATGATCTCCTCGGTCACGATGGGGCTCAGTAGCCCGGAGATCGCCTGCTTCACCTCGTCGATCAGCTCGTAGATGATGCTGTAGTAGCGCAGATCGAGACCCTTCTCCTCCACCACCCGCCGCGCAGCGGCGTCGGCCCGGACATTGAAGCCGAGCAGGATGGCGTTGGAGGTCACAGCCAGGTTGGCGTCGGACTCGGTGATCCCGCCCACGCCGGAGGCGACGATCGCGACCCTCACCTCATCGTTGGTGAGTTTCAGCAGGCTGTCCTTGAGGGCTTCGAGACTGCCCTGCACGTCGGCCTTGATGATGAGGTTGACCGCTTTCTGCTCGCCGTCCTTGAGCTGCAGGAAGAGCTGATCGAGGCTCACGCCGCGCTGCTCGTCGAAGCGGCTCTGACGCGAACGCGCGGAGCGGAACTCGGCGACCTCGCGGGCACGCCGCTCGTCGGTCACGGTCATGACATCGTCACCCGCGTTCGGGGTTCCGGACAGACCCAGAACCTGAACCGGGATCGACGGACCGGCGGACTCGACCGGCGCGCCCGACTCGTCGAACATGGCGCGCACACGGCCATACTCGCCGCCACTGACGATGATGTCGCCGCGCCGCAGGGTGCCAGCCTGGACCAGCACGGTCGCGACCGGACCCCGTCCCTTGTCGAGACTGGACTCGACGATGGCGCCGCGCGCGGGTCCATCCCGAGGCGCCGTGAGTTCGAGCACCTCGGCCTGGAGCAGAATCGCGTCGAGCAGTTCGTCGATACCAACGCCGGTCTTGGCGGAGACCTTGACCAGCATGGTGTCGCCACCCCACTCCTCGGTCAGCACCTGGTACTGGGTGAGCTCCTGCATCACCTTGTCCGGATTGGCGTCGGGCTTGTCCATCTTATTGACGGCGACGATCAGCGGCACCCCGGCGGCGCGCGCATGCTGGATCGCCTCGGCGGTCTGCGGCATGACGCCATCGTCGGCCGCCACCACTAGGACAACGATATCCGTGACCTTGGCCCCACGGGCGCGCATGGCGGAGAAAGCCGCGTGTCCGGGGGTATCCAGGAAGGAGACCGTGCCTTTTTCGGTTTCGACGTGATAGGCGCCGATGTGCTGGGTGATGCCGCCCGCCTCGCCCGAGGCGACGCGGGTACTGCGGATATAGTCGAGCAGCGAGGTCTTGCCGTGATCGACGTGACCCATGATGGTCACGACGGGCGGACGCGGCATGGGCGTGAACTGGCCTTCCTGCTCCTGAACCTCGTCGATTAGGGTGCCCTCGGCATCCCGCTCGTCGGCGAGGATGGCCTTATGACCGAGCACCTCGACCACGATCATGGCGGTTTCGCGGTCGAGCTGCTGGTTGATGGTGACCATCATGCCCTGCTTGAAGAGCGCCTTGATCACCTCGGAGCCCTTGACCGACATGCGGTTGGCGAGTTCGGCGACCGAGAGGCTATCCGGAATCGAGACCTCGCGAACCACGGGAGACGTGGGGCGCTGGAAGACATGCTTGTCCTGAAGCTGAGGCTTGGGCGCCTTCTTCCGGCGACGCGGTCCACGACCGCCGCCCGCGCCGTCGACTTCCTCGTAATCGCTGCGGGCGGCGACTTCGATTTCACGCACCCGCACGGGTTCCTTGCGCACGACTTTCTTGGCGGCACGCTCTTTTTCGACTGGCTCGGGTGCCTTCTTGACCGCCTTCTTCGGCTTGGCGGCATCGGCGCGACGGCTGGTTTCCTCGGTCTCCTTCTCGTCGACCTGCGCGACAACCTCGGGTTCTGGCGGCTTGCGGGCCGCGGCCTCCATCTCGGCCTGATGGCGCGCGTCGGCGGCGGCGATCTCGGCGAGACGCCGGGCCTCCTCGGCCTCGCGTCGACGCACCTCGGCCTCGCGGGCCAGACGATCCTGCTCCTCGACCTCGGCGAGACGACGCGCTTCCTGCTCGGCGCGCAAGCCCTGAAGCTCGGTGCGCCGTCTTGACTCGTCGAACACCGAGCCACTTGGGCTGGAGCGCTCGCGCGAGGGACGATTACGCGGTTCGTTCGAGGAGCGGCGCGGAGCCGTGGTGGTGGGTGCCGCCGCAGGCGCGCCGGTAGCGGGCTCGTCGGCACGCTTGACGTAGGTGCGCTTGCGCCGAACCTCGACGCTCACGGTCTTGCTGCCGCGCGGCGGTGGGGGGGGTCTGACCCCGGTCGTGCTGGTACGTGGAGCCGCCGTCGGCTGACGCAGTTCGCTGACCGATTTGCGCTTGAGCGTGACCTGACTGGGCGCCGCAGCGCTCTCGTCTTCTTCCTTGCCGTGGCTGCGACGCAGATAACCGAGCAGTTGGAGCTTCTCCTGTTCCGTCAAGGTGGCATCCGCGCCACTGGCGCTGATGCCAGCCTCGTTCAATTGGGTTAGGAGTCGCTCGACCGGAATGCCGACCGTGGAGGCGAGTTGCTTGACCGTGACTTCACTCATGGACTGACTTTTGTACCTCTATTCCTCTTGGGCGTTCGCGAACCAGGGCTCGCGCGCCTTCATGATCAAGCGGGCGGCCCGCTCCTCGTCCATACCCTCGATTTCCATGAGTTCATCGACCGACTGCTCGGCGAGATCCTCCAGGGTAACGACACCTCGCTGGGCGAGCGTATCGGCGAGAGCGGCGTCCATCTCCTCCAACGACAGCAGACTCGTCTCGACCTCGTCATCGACGTCTTCTTCCGTGGCGATCGCGCGCGTGAGGAGAATATCCTTGGCGCGCTCGCGCAACATGTCGATCGTCTCGTCATCGAGCTCGTCGATCGCCTGCATCTCGGCGAGCGGGACGTAGGCTACTTCATCGACGGTCGAAAAGCCCTCCTCGACCAGCAGGGTCGCCAGAGTCTCATCGATCGCCAACTGCTCCACGAAGGTCCGCGCGAAGCGCTTCGCCTCCTGCTCGCTCTTGGTCGCGGCGTCCTGCTCGTTCATGACGTTTAGCTCCCAGCCGCTGAGCTGGGTGGCGAGCCGAACATTCTGACCGAAACGACCGATGGCCTGAGCCAGGTTCTCTTCCTTCACGGCCACGTCCATGCTGCGCGACTCCTCGTCGATGACGATCGAGACGACGTCCGCGGGGGACATGGCATTGATGACGAACTGAGCGGGATTCTCGTCCCAGAGGATGATATCTACCCGCTCGCCGTTGAGTTCGTTGGATACCGCCTGAACGCGCGAGCCGCGCATGCCGACACAGGCGCCGACCGGGTCGATCCGGGGATCGGAGGTGCGCACCGCGATCTTCGCCCGCGAGCCCGGATCGCGGGCCGCGCCGAGGATCTGGATCAACCCCTCGCCGACCTCCGGGACTTCCAGCTTGAAGAGCTCGATCAGCAACTCAGGCGCCGTGCGGCTGACGAACAACTGCGGCCCCTTCTGCTCCGAGCGCACATCGTAAAGATAGCCGCGCATGCGGTCTCCCGCCCGAACCGATTCGCGTGGAATCACCTGGTCGCGGGGTATCAGCGCCTCGGCATTGTTGCCCAGGTCCAGCAGGATGGTGCCGCGCTCGGCCTTCTTGACGATTCCGGTGACCAACTGACCCTTGCGCTCGGAGAAGGCGTCGACGATCTTGGCCCGCTCGGCGTCCCGAACCTTCTGAACGATGACCTGCTTGGCGGTCTGGGCGGCGATGCGACCGAACAGCTCCGAGTCGATCTCTTCCTCGATGAAATCGCCGACCTTGAGTTCCGGCTCCAGATACTCCGCCGCGGACTGCGTGATCTGGCGCGACGGGGCCTCCAGCACGCCCTGCTCCGGGTCCGGCACGATCTCCCAGCGCCGAAAGGTGCGATAATCCCCAGTCTTGCGGTCGATCGTCACGCGAGCCTCGATATCGCCGCCATGCTTCTTGCGGGTGGCCGAGGCCAGAGCGGCCTCGATCGCCTCGAAGATCACGCCTTCGGGGACGTCTTTCTCGTTGGAAACGGCCTCAACGACCAATAGGATCTCTTTGCTCATTCCACCAATATCCAACTTAGAACTTTACGACCCGGAACATCCAAATTCATAACCCTTTGGTGGCGCGCCCCGCTCAGAGTTCAGGCACCAGACGGGCCGACTCCACGCTCGTCAGGGGGATTTCCCAGTCGCGATCCTCCGCCCGCAGCTTGATCCGGTCACTCTCGAATCCGATCAGCACGCCTTCCAGCTTGCGCCGGCCTTCCAGCTTGTCGGCCAGTCGAATCCTCGCGCGACAACCCGCGAAGCGCTCGAAGTGCTCGGGGAAGACCAGCGGGCGATCCAGACCCGGAGAGGAAACTTCCAGGTCGTAGTGACCTGGCAGCGGATCCTCGACATCCAGAACACCGCTCAACTGGTGACTCACCGCCGTGCAATCGTCCAGGGTGATTCCGCGCTCCGGCTGATCGATGTAAACCCGCAGCGTGGCCCCGCTCCCGCCCCGCTGAAAGAACTCGACGGCGACCAGTTCGAAGCCCATGGGCTCGACGACCCGGCGCGCCAGAAGCGTGAGATGGCTGTCGGCCGGCTGCATGATTTCCACCCCGTAGAAACGAAAATTGGGCCATCGGCCCAACTTCTAACCCTGCCCGAGCGCCAGTGACAGCCAGTAGGCGCCATTTCGCGAGCGATAAAAAAACCCCGAAACGGGGCCTTATGGATGGCGATATAGGTACTTTCTAGATCCGCCTCCTCCTTAAGCACTGGAACTATACTCCCTGACCGAATGGACTTCAAGGGCGAAGGGCATCAAGGGTACGACTGCTTGGCCGGTAAACCCCAGCCATGGCGTCCGATGTCGACGGTCAAGAATGGCGCTGGATGCCACGCGGCTGGATGGCGAAGCGGCGATCCCAAGGGCGTTCGACGCCAGATGGCCGGAACGATGAGCGGGATCGCGGATTCTAGGTATTCACGAGCGTCCCGATGATATGTACGCCATTCTCGGACAGTACTTCGGCGAAATCCCTGGTCTTACTGAGTCGCGTCCGATTCTTGCGCACGATCACCAGGACGGTGTCGACGGCCGAGGCGATCATTTCGGCGTCGGGGAAGCGGGCCGCGGGGGGCGTGTCCAGAAGCACGATGTCGTAGTAGCCCTTGGCTTTTTCGATCAAGGCCGATAGCTCGCCGCGACCGAGCAAATCCGATGGATTGGGCGGTAAGGGACCGGCCGTGATGAGTGAGAAATTCTTGAAGTAGGGAACCTGACGCACGACGTCCTCGGGAGTGAAGCCGCACAAGAGCCGACTGAGACCGGGATGCTGGGAGACGCCAAAGGTCTGGTGCTGCTTGGGGTTGCGCAAATCCGCGTCGACGAGCAGCGTCTTCCAGCCGGCTTGGGCGAGACAGACCGCGAGGTTCGCGGCGATATGGCTTCTCCCATCCCCGGCCTCGGCACTGGCGACCCCCAGAACCTTGCGCCCCTCCGCGAGACATCTCGACATCAGCCGGGCGCTCAGGGCTCGCACGGTATCGGCATAGGTTCCATTCGGATGGGAAACCGTCACGAGATCCGCGCCAAAACGAACGGATGGCGTGAGCGGATTAAGATTTCCGAATTGAAGAGCCAGCGCCTGGTTCAGATCGGACGCGCTGATCATTTTCAGACGCCGGCAGGTTTCGCCGAATAACAAACCGCGCTTGGACTGCCGCTCCAGGGCCAGGTCTCTGTCACGGCTCTTAAGCAAGCCCATGGCCACCAGTATTTCGCCCAGCCGCATCCTGGAAAAACCGCCGGCGACATCGACCGGGTACTGATCGACATGGCTCGATTCGGTCAGGGATCCAGCGGATTGACCTTCCTTCATTTGCGCCTCAAGCGCATCCTTCGCCAGAATACTCTCGTGGCTTCTCATATCAGGTGGCCGTTTGATGGGAAATCAGAAAAGACTCTCTTTCACTTGAATGACATCACTGGGTTCGATCGAATGGGTCAGCTCCGCCGGCAATTGCTGCTCGACGCCATGGCTGGTCTTGCGCCTGATCTTCAGGCCACGATCGGTGCCCTTGTCGGTCAATCCACCGGCGACGGACAACGCCTGCATGACCGTCATCCCTGGCGCGAGACGATAGGCGCCTGGACGGTTGACCTCGCCATACACATAAAAAAGCTCCATCCTGGGTATGAAGATCCTGTCGCCGTCGGCCACTTTCGGCTCTGGTGTCGCGGATCGACCCTCCATGAGCGCCAACAGATCGACCACGACCCGACTTTCGGATCCACCGGCCTTGCGTGTCAGAACGGCCGTATCGCCGGCATCCTCCTTTAGGCCGCCGGCCTGCGAAACAAGGTCCATCAAGGTGCTGTCACGGGTCATCACATAGACACCGGGATTGGCGACCTGCCCCAGCATGGTGACCATCTGGCTCTGATACTTGTCGATCACGAGGCTGACTTGCGGATCCTTGACGATTTCCTTCCGCACCAGACTCTCCGCCAATCTTCGCTCGGCCTCGCGAGGCGTCAAGCCGGCGATCGACAGTTCCCCCACGGCGGGAAACCGGATACTTCCGTCCGCCGCGATCTGGGCGACGACATCCAGTTCCGGATGTCCATAGACGCTGATTCGCACGACGTCGTTCACTCCCAGCCGATAGGATTCGGCTCCCTGAACGCCAAGGGACCACAGGAAGGCGATCATCGACAGGATGAACAAAAAGTTGCTTCGCTTCATCGTTTTTCTCTGTTTCCAAAAAGGAGAAATCATGCGACGACTCCGAACCTCCTCCCTCCCAAGAAGCGAATGTGACGGTCCCTATCGAGCACGGATACACAAATCAAGATAGCACCCGCCAAACCATGATGGCAGCCGGTGTTTTACTCAACTGGGGATGACGCCTGTCCATGGCAAGTCGACGGGGACTGGATGAAGCCCGTGCGAGCGAAGGGGACGGGAATCGCGAACGACGATGCCGATCGGACATCCGCCACGGGGCCTGACGGGGCGATCTCGGCGGGTCGACCGGCGGAGCCGCCTGGCATCGGCGAGGGCCGATGCCAGGCGAGCCGGCCTTAGGGTCTTACCAGAATGGCCGCGTCATAGGGAGCGATGGTGACTTGATTGATTCTAGCCCCATTGTTGATGGCGTCCTGGCCGGCACCGCGGATGCGCTGGAGTGTCTCTCCCAGAGCAACGGTCCGCGCGGTGGGCGTGGCGTTCACCACGATGACCGCGTTCTCGTAATCACGCCGGAACACATTGGCATTGCCTTCGAACAGGTAGATCGAGTCGATCCAGACCTCGGTGTTTTCACGTCCGGTCTCGAAGCGCAGGCTGTAGTTGCCGGTGCCCGTGGCCTGGAACGTCATCACCCGGCGTACCCAGACATCGGGGATTTCCATCTTCTGGACCGATTGCCATCCCACGGCGGCCTGGATCGTGCGCGGCTCGCTCGCCTTGGCGGCGAAGGCCAGGGTGTACTGCCGCCCGGCGGTCAGACGCACCGAGGGACCGACGACCTCGGCCCCTTCCTTGGACGAGGAGTACTGCTGCTGCCGGCTGATATACAAGGCCCCCGTGCCTTCGAGGAAATCGCCCGCCGAGGTATCGCGCGTGACCGAGACGTTGCGTCCCGACCAGGATCCCAGCGTGGAATCGAAATTGCCTCCCGTGACCAGATTGCGCTCGGGCGCGAAGGCCGCGTTGTCATAGATCCGGTAGCGTGGCCCCAGCGGGTAGCCCATCCAGCCCTTGTGGCGCCGGATCGCGGACTCATTCTGGGCATTCCTGGCGATGGCTTGGCCAAAGGTCGAGGATCCGGGCGTCACGTCCACGGCGTACTCGTCATACCAGGCGTCGCGCGTGTTCCAGTTCTCTTGCGAGAAGTAGCCGTCGTTCATGAGCGCGAGGCCGAAGCTGAACCGGAAGGGGGCATTACTGGTGGGTCGCACGTCGGCCTGGTCCGGATAGGCCAGGGTCGGCATCTTGTTGGACAGCTCCGTGTACCTGGGGCCCATGCCGCGATGGTGCATGTTCTGGCTGTAGATGGACAGCTTACCGTCCAGATCCCGGTAATCCGGCACCGCGCTGGTGAAGTTGCCGCTCTTGGGAAAACCCTCCAGTTGCGTGCCGTTGAGGGAGTCATACCCGCGGGCCTCGGTCACCCCGCCGGTGATGACGACGTTCGGCAACCGCTGGCGCAGCAGGGTGTAGAAACGCTCCATTCCCTCCCCCCAGAGGTTTGTGCCGTCATCGCCGATGCCCTTGTCGAGAACCAGGTCGTTATCCACGTCCGGGAGCTTGTTATGGCCAGCCTGTTCGAGGAAATAGAAATCCGAATCGAGCAGGATTCCATCGATTCTCGCGCCCGAGACCTTACCCAGATAATCCTTGTCGTAATTCGCGGCAAGCCAAGCCGCCATGACTTCACCCAGTGTCCTGCCGCTGCCGTCGCGCGGGCTACTGGTGCTGAGGTTGTAGGCCCAGTTGAGCGGGTTCTGCGCCGGACCATTGCCCAGCACATGCTCGGCGACGATCGCGCCCGCGGGATGAGAGATCGCGCTCGACTTGTATCCACGACCACTCAACGTCAGCGTGTTGGTCGTGCGATTGACCGATTGCACCAGGGCATGCTCGGCATTTTTGAACGCCCCCGCCCCCCCATCGTAGATGACCACGTAACGGCCGGCATTGATGCGGCTGGCATCGGCCACCGTCACCGTGGTCGCCCCGGCGGTTATGGAGCCGCGCAGGGTGGTCCCTGGCGCGTAGAGCCAATGCCCCGCGTAGACATTGCATCCCTGGGTCGAAACGCCGGTTCCACCGAAGGGGATGCCGGCCCCCTGATAACAGGCGCTGGTTTCAGGCCAGCCCTGATAGTCAAACGGAGTGAAGAGGCGAAACCCTTTGACCTTGGAGTCGATGGCCTGCACGTTGCGGAGGAAATTGTACGAGAAGGCCTTGAGGTGAATGACATCGTACTTGGAGAACTGCTCGGCCGTGCCATAACCCTGGGTATCCCCCGTGCTGAGGCGCGGCCAGGGCTTGTCGTCGATGTCCGATGATAAGGATCTGGTGATGCGGTCACCCGTCTCCGCGTCCGTGAGATAGGGGTAGGCGGCCTGACTCGTTGGAATCACGAGACCATTGACCACGGCGAACAGGCCAACACCGAGCCATGTCTTCACAGCGCCTTGGACGCCAGAGCACCGATCAGCGGGATGGCGAGGGTTGGCCCCGTGCCGGGAATCTCGGCCGAGGATGGGAGTTTTACATCGTTGCGTCATTTGAGATGTCTCCGATTGACATCGTTGTTGTAATCCGGCGTCGCGGATGCTCCGCCATTGGCGAGTCGTCCTTGAGTGATTTGAGCCGCGTCGCGGTAAGCGGGTCCATATCGGCATGGACCCCGCGCGAACTCAGCGGATCGAGGAAAACGGAAATCGAGGGGTGCTTCGAGTAGTTTTGGTGTCTAAGTAGATATTGCTTATTGGCCGATACCATCGAACTTGGAACATCGGCGAAATCAGAGCCAAGAGTTCATGTTTTCCGCTCGTGGGGCTTAGCCCCGATTCGCGAGTCACGATAAGGGAGAACCCTATAAGTGGGAACCCTTTATACCGCCTCGATTGCGCGAGGTCATTTATTTTAAGCACCTAATTAATCAGGTATTTTTTCAAAAATGAAGTTTTTCAAAAATCCCGCATCTAATGTTCAAATATTTCGCAGTCATGAAGGAAGATTCGGGTTAAGCCTAATCCGAGGGCTATCCTGGCATGAAAAATGACCAATAAAAAAGGCCCGACCAAAATGGTCGGGCCTCGCAAAAAGAGTCTTGGGGAATTCGAGCGACCGCGGCCCAATGGCCCCAGGGTCGCTCGGGTGAGCGGCTAGCGAATCGTGAAGCTGAACTGATTCCTGTGATAGCGAGGAAGCCCGGAATAGGTGCCGATCGTCCCGTCCTCGACCCGGATCATGGCGGTGCTCGTCCCCACGACAGTCGGCGTACCACTGATCACACCCGTTTGGGGATTGAGCGTCAGACCCGCGGGGAGTTGCCCGCTTTCGAGGAACCAGCGGTAGTCGCCGCTACCGCCCCAGGCCGTGAGCGGCTGTGAGTAGGGAATGCCAACCCGGCCAGCGGCTGGCCACAGAACCTTGAATGCCACGGATTTCTCGGCGATTAGCTGCTTGGCCAGCGTCTGCTTGACATCCGCGAACAAGGGATCGAGATGCCGGCTCTCCTCCTCATAGGGATCATTCGCGAGATCGTAGAGCTCTTCCTCGCCACTAGCCTGGAGAATGTATTTCCATTGTTCCGTGCGCAACGCCGCCCAGGTGCAGTGCGGTCCGGACGCGCCATTGCCCCAACTCTCGACCAGGAAACGATCGCGCCAGGTCGGGCTCTGACCGGTGAGCAAGGGACGCAGACTCGCCCCATCGGACGCGAGAGCGCTGACGCCGGCGATGTCCATGATGGTCGGAGCAAGATCGAGATCGGCGAGCACCATGCGATCGTTCTCCACGCCGCTGTCGATGCCCGGACCAAAGGCGATGAAGGGTACCCGCAACGACTCCTCGTAGCCGATGCCCTTGCCGGATAGACCGTGCTCTCCCCACTGATAGCCATTGTCCGACAGGATCAAGAAGACGGTGCGGTCGGCCAGGCCCTTGGCCCTGACCTTCGCCACGATCTCATCCACTCCACGGTCCAGGGCCTGCAGGGAACGCAACTGGTCGCGATGGAACTCGTCGTCTGGCGTCTTGGCGTCTGGAAAGCGATTCGGATCCCTCACCCACGAAGGCTTGTCGCTCAGGTCGGTTTCACCCCAGGCACGGTCGCGATACTCGAAATCGGAGAAGAGAGTCTCGTCTCCATCCGCCGGCGTGGCGGGCGCATGCGGCGCGTAAGCCGCCCAGAAGATGAAAAATGGCTCGCTGCCGACGCCGTCCAGGAAGGACAGAACCGTATCGCGATGGAAATCCGTGACGTACTCCGAGATCGGCCCAACGATCTGGCCGACGGACGACTGCGCGTCGCTACTGCCATCGGTGATCGTAAAGCCGGTCCAAGGTAAGGTAGAGCCTTGATTGTTGGCCATCCAGCGTGTCCAGCCAGGCGGCACATAGGTCTTGCGGGTGGGATAGCCAGAGAGGTACTTCCCGACATAGAGCGTTTGATACCCGGCCTGCTGAAGTCGCACGGCGATCGTGTCGCGGTCGTTGTAATTGGCGAACGGCGCGATGTTGATATTGTTGCTGATCACCCCAGTATTGGAGGCCCGGAATCCACCGGACAACATACTGGTACGCACCGGCTCGCACACTGGATAGGAGACGAAGGCATTCGAGAACCGAACCCCCTGGGAGGCCAGGGCCTCGATATTGGGCGTGCTATCCATGGTGTCCCAGCGCTGATCGTCGGTCAGGATGACGACAATGTTCATCCGATCGTCCACCGGCGGTGGAGTCGTCGCGCAGGTTCCCAGGGTCGAGAGGTCGAAGGGGGTGCTGACCGGCACTGCCTCGCGACCCACGTGAACCTGGGTGCCCACCGGCAAATCGGTTCCAAAGCACAGACTCGTTGCACTCGGGGCCGCGAAGCTGAAACCGTCATACCATGGGCTGCCGACGTTGAGCCGGTAGTTGAGCCGCTGGTTTCCCTCGACCAGTTCCAGGAGATCGCTGGACTCAAGTGAAACGCGCGTCGCGCTCTGAAGCGGCGCACCGGCGTTCAGGCTTCCCGCGTAGGTCTGGATCGTCGCAAGGCCGCCCGCCAACGCCCTTAGGGTAAAGGCCCGACTGGCGCCTCCCCCGCAGTTGTCCTCCCAGAGATAGAGTCCGGAGTTGGTCGCGCCGTCCAAGGTCGGCGCGCCACAGACGATCGGCGCCGTCTCCACCGGGCAGGGCTCGAAGGTTTCCAGATTGAACGGCGCGCCTATGGGCGTGGCGTCGGGACCCACCCTGATCTCGGTGCCAGGCGGCAGATTGGCGCCAAAGCATGAATTCATCCCGCTGGGCGCGACAAGATTGAAACCGTCATACCAACCGCTGCCGACGGTCATCCGATAATTGAGCTGAAGCGCCCCCTGAGTCAGTTCCAACAGGTCGTTGGACTCCAAGGACAGCGGACTCGCCCCCAGCAGGGCCTGATCCGCGTCGATGCGACCATCGTAGGTCAAGACCCTCGCCTGGCCGCCAGCCAAGGCGCGCACGGCGAAAGTCCGGGTGGCGCTTTCGCAGTTCTCCTGCCAAAGATAAAGCCCCGTGTCGGTCGAGACGTTGTAACTCGGGGCTCCACAGGCGTCGAGTCCCTGAGCGAAGACCGTTCCGGAGAGCCCCCAGCCGATCAGGATCACCCAAACAAGCACATCCTGAATACGCTTGAGCCACCGCCATCCTTTACACTCACTCATATGTTTCACCCCATGCGGCTATCGAATAGAAACGAACGGAATCATTGCCTGGACATGGCGTCATCGTGGAATACAAACCACGGCGCGCAAGAATGTCACGCGGCATATCCCAACCCTCAGGCGCATTTCCTGGAAAAACCGATCGCATGCGTCTTGCTGAAAATCGCCAGCCTGCGCTTCACTCGGTACAAACCATGTCGGAGTTGTTCACGTAACAGCAACCAGCGCCAGTCACCGCCTGAAACCTCGCCCTCCACCTCATAGCCCCAGTAACGAAGATCCTCCTGCTGTACGTGATGAATCAAGGACAGTTCCCTGTCCGAAAAAGTGGCGCGCCATGCCTCGGTTCGACTCGGGTCGATCGCATCCTTGGATTTGGCCATCCATGATTGTCTGTAATAAGCCTCGAACCTGGTCTCGACTTCATTCGCGCTATCCATCATCCCTGGCTGGAACTCCTCGCCGAGGAAGGCGCAAACCCGGCTAATGACAACCTTGGGGCTGGAAACCAGATCCTCGTATCGGATCACGAGAATACGCTCGTCGTGATCGCGCATCAGCCGCATCAAACGCCGACTGTCCTTCCGCCAGATCAGCGCCGCGCCAAAAAGGTTCTGTTCCCAATTCTGTTTCTGAAGTCGACTGCGTGTAACGGCCCGCCCATCACGCACTATCGCGATCATGGGCGCATTGGGAAACAACGCCATGATCATGTCGGCGGCATGCAGATGATGAGGGGTCTTCTCGCCCCAACGCGGTTTGCCCGAGGGCTCGTTGAGAATGACCATCAGACGGACGAACATCTCTTGGTAGCTAGAAACATTCTCCAGCAAACGCGGCTTCAGTCCTGGAATGCTGGATAAACCCAGCATGGATGCCGACCGGGTGGCAACATACAGATCGAGAAAGCGCGTCGCCCAGATCTCACGGAAGGGTCGCTTCAAGAAGCCATAGAGATTGAGGTAATAAAAGAAGTCGGTCTCCGGCGGAATGAACAACCGCGAGTGTCGGTTCAAGATCTGCACCAGCAGGGTGGTTCCCGATCTGGGAGAGCCGATCAGGAAGAACGGCTCGTTCGATTGAGCTGGCATGGCGTGTCGCGGCGAATCGAGCATGTCGAGGAAACTCCGGCATTAGGTCAATATTCGGTCGAGCGTCGATGCGAAACCACTGGCTGGCCTGTCTCGGTGGAGACAGGCTCAAGCCAGTCTGTATCGCGTCAAGGCGTACAGACCCCGAAACCGGGGATTCCCACCGTCCGATCCACCGGCTGACGATCCGCCCCGGCGAACACCGGAAGCGTGGTCGGCGAGGTCAGGTCAAAGCAGGCGCTCGCCCCCGAAGCCAGGGTAAAGTTGATGCCGTCCTCGAAGGTGCCGCCCACCGCCAGCTCGAAGACGATCCGGTTCGCCTGACTGGTGTTGAGCACGTCGTTGGCCTCGATCGAGAAGCCGCTCACCGCCGCGAACGCCTGGCTGGATTCGATGCTGCCCAGGTGACGCGGATATTGCGGATTGCTCCCACCGCTGATACGCAGGTGCCAGACGTCGGTGCCGCAGTCGTTCCAGAGGAAGGCCGCCCGATCCGTGGTGGTGCTGTAGCTCGGTGCGCCACAGGCCGGCCCGCTGCCGCCGTCATCGTCCAGGATGGTCCCCGTGCCGGTCGCGCTGTTGCTGACCGGGCTGCTCGCCGTCAGGGTGAAGCTCTCCGTGCCCTCGGCGATCGTGTCGTTCAGGATCGGCACCGTCACCGTCGCCGTGGTCTGACCGGCCAGGAAGGTCAGCGACCCCGAGGTCGCGGTGTAGTCACTGCCCACCACGGCACTGCCGTTGACCGTCTGGTAGGCCACGGACACCGAGCTGCCGCTCGCCGGCGCCGGTGACAAACTCACCGTGAATTCCGCCTGCTGGCCCGTCGGTCCCTCGTTCAGGCTGAGGTTAGCGATACCCAGGGTATGGGTCGCCCCCCCGGTGCAGACTCCAAAGCCAGGCAGCCCCACCTGGGCAGTCACCGGCTGACGATCCGCCCCGGCGAACACCGCAAGCGTGGTCGGCGAGGTCAGGTCAAAGCAGGCGCTCGCCCCCGAAGCCAGGGTAAAGTTGATGCCGTCCTCGAAGGTGCCGCCCACCGCCAGATCAAAGGCAATCCGGTTCGCCTGACTGGTGTTGAGCACGTCGTTGGCCTCGATCGAGAAGCCGCTCACCGCCGCGAACGCCTGGCTGGATTCGATGCTGCCCAGGTGACGCGGATATTGCGGATTGCTCCCACCGCTGATACGCAGGTGCCAGACGTCGGTGCCGCAGTCGTTCCAGAGGAAGGCCGCCCGATCCGTGGTGGTGCTGTAGCTCGGTGCGCCACAGGCCGGCCCGCTGCCGCCGTCATCGTCCAGGATGGTTCCCGTGCCGGTCGCACTGTTGCTGACCGGGCTGCTCGCCGTCAGGGTGAAGCTCTCCGTGCCCTCGGCGATCGTGTCGTTCAGGATCGGCACCGTCACCGTCACCGTCGCCGTGGTCTGACCGGCCAGGAAGGTCAGCGACCCCGAGGTCGCGGTGTAGTCACTGCCCGCTACGGCACTGCCGTTGACCGTCTGGTAGGCCACGGACACCGAGGTGCCGCTCGCCGGCGCCGGTGACAAACTCACCGTGAACTCCGCCTGCTGGCCCGTCGGTCCCTCGTTCAGGCTGAGGTTAGCGATACCCAGGGTATGGGTCGCCCCCCCGGCGCAGGCCCCGAAGTCAGGGAGTCCTACTTGCGCATTCACCGGCTCGCGCGTCGCCCCGGCGAACACCGGAAGCGTGGTTGGCGAGGTCAGGTCAAAGCAGGCAGTCGCCCCCGAAGCCAGGGTGAAGTTGATGCCGTCCTCGAAGGTGCCACCCACCGCCAGATCAAAGGCAATCCGATTCGCCTGACTGGTGTTGAGCACGTCGTTGGCCTCGATCGAGAAGCCGCTCACCGCCGCGAACGCCTGGCTGGATTCGATACTGCCCAGATGACGCGGATACAGCGTGTTACCCCCGCCGGTGACGCGCAGATGCCAGACGTTGGTGCCGCAGTCGTTCCAGAGGAAGGCCGCCCGATCCGTGGTCGCACTGTAGGTCGGGGCACCACAGACCGGGCCACCACCGCCACTGTCGTCATCCAGGATGGTGGCCGTGCCGGTCGCGGCATTGGTGACTGTGCTGCTCACCCCCAGGGTGAAGGTCTCCGTGCTCTCCGGGGTGCTGTCGTTCAGGATCGGCACCGTTACCGTTTTCGTGGTCTGCCCGGCCAGGAAGGTCAGCGTCCCCGAGGTCGTGGTGTAGTCGCTGCCCGCTAGCGCGCCGCCGTTGGCCGTCTGGTAGTTGACATTGACCGACTCACCCGCGCCCGGCGCGGGCGAGAGGGTTACCGTGAACCCCGCCTGCTGACCCGTCGGCCCCTCGTTGACGCTGACATCGTTGACGGCCAGGGTATGGCTCGGAGACGCGCCGCCCTCGCCCTCCGTGAGTTCGACCACCTGGTTCGTGCTCAGACCGGTGAAATGGTCCACCACGCCGCTCGGCCAATGCACCTCGATGTCGACCTGCTGATTGGAACCCAAGCCAAAGTGGATGCGACGGAAGTCCTGCGCGTTTCTGTGCGTGCCGTTCGCCTGCTCGCGCATCTGGATCTGGCCATCCGGGGTACTGGCGTACAGCACGGCGCCGATGCCGTTGGCGTTCGAGACCAATCCATCAAGGTCGATCTGAATCCAGCGATTGCCGCTGCACTGGTTGCGAAACAATTGATGGTTTGCCGCGTAGGCAAAGGGTGCCGGGTAGCCCCCCTGGGCGACGAAGAGATCCAGACAACCATCGCGGTTGTAATCGACGCTGGTCACGACATCCGTCTTGCCCAGCAGACTTCCAGCCGCGCCACCGGCGCCACTCGCCACCCGGAAGGTTCCGTTGCCCTGATTGTCGAACAGTAGATTGGCCACGTTGGCCACCGGCCCGGTGGCGCCGACATAGACGTCCACATCCATGTCGTTGTCGAAATCCCCGGAGACGACCGAACGGCCGTAGGTCTGGATCATGGAAACCGGATCCAGGAAGGTCTCGCTGTTGGTCGTGCGCCGGAGCACGCCGTTCTCGTTCTCGAACAGGATGGGGGCCAGGGTATTGCCCTGGGTCGTGCCGACCGAGCCGAAGGGCTGCGGGACCGAGATGGCGTTGGCGATCGCCGACACATTGAGACTATGGTCGAGATTCACGACCCGGATGTGCCAGCGACTGTCCTGATAACCGATGTAGATTCCCTGGGTCCGACTGGCGGGCAGACCGATCAGATTCGGGTCGCTCGTGGAGAGCGTGAGTTGCACCCGATGCGGCCAGGCATTGGGCGGCGTCAGACCGGGATCGGAACCGCTCGGGGGCGCGACCCCATTGGCGCCCAGCGAGATATTGCCGGTCTCGGTTTCCCAGCCGAAGCTCACCTGAACATCGCCGGTCGCCGTGAAGGAGAAGCCGCGCTCGGTGCTGGACGTCGGGAGCGTGGACTGAATCCGGTCGCCCTGCTCCAGCCTGACCGCCGCAGCCACGTTCGGCGGGGACGGAACGGCGAAGATATCGGGCCGCAGATCCCCGTTGAAATCGGCGATCGACAGATCAAAGGGGTAAGCACTGTAGATATCGTTACCGATCGCGTTACGCAGATCGGTGAAGGGAATGCTCGTAATGTCGTAGATAGCGCCGATTTGCGAGGTATTACCGCAGATCAGGGCCGTCGCCGCATCCGGACCATCGGGCGACAGCATGAGGTTTTCGCAACTGCCCGCGTTGAAGCCCGTCTGCGTGGAGACGTCCTCGAACAGCCCAGGGCTCTGGCGGAAGAGCGCGGATGGGTATTGTCCGGCCAATTGCAGGGCGCCAATGACGACATCCAACTCGCCATCATTCTCATAATCCAGCCACAAGGGCGTGCGGCCCCGTGCCCTGGGATAATCGACGCCGTAAACCTGGCCTTGCTCGCTCAGGACGCCGCCGTTATTGACGAAAAGGTTGTTACGCCATTCCTCGCTGATTGGGGTTTCACCACTCGCCTCGCCGGCGCCACCACCGCAGGCTTCGAGCAGATCGTCGTCGCCATCGTTGTCGAAATCCGCCCAGGAGGCACCGTGGGTATCGTCGCGATAATGAGCACTGGCGTTGATCACGGAGGTATCGATCACATTGGTGAAAGACAGGGCGCCGTTACTACGCAAGAGCGCGCTAGGCGTGTATTGGTGCATGCCAAGCCACAGATCCGGAAAGCCGTCTCCATTCAGATCACCCCAACTCGCCCCCCAGGTTTCGCCGCCCAGATCGATCAATGGATTTCCAGAGGCATTCCGGGCCTCGACGAATTGATTCGAGGCGATGTCGGCTAGGGCGCACAAGGGCATCCCAAGCGCGACGATTCCCGCGATCAGCCCGCGGGCATGGTGTGTCGGACGTTCAGCCACCCGTGGAACGCAGACTGGGCGCTCATCGGTCATGATCGATACTCCATTTGGCTTCGAGCGAAGTGTTGTTGGATGCGTTGGCCGATCCTCGCGATCGACCAGGGGTGGCCATCGGCCGGCCCTGCCGGCGGTGACCACCCCTCCTCCGATGGCCCGCTAGGATCCTCGGGCGTTTACCGTCCCTGCTCCAGCAACTAAGGCGTGCATACCCCAAACCCTGGAATCCCGACCTCGGGATCCACCGGCTGACGATCCGCCCCGGCGAACACCGGAAGCGTGGTCGGCGAGGTCAGGGCGAAGCAGGCGCTCGCCCCCGAAGCCAGGGTGAAGTTGATGCCGTCCTCGAAGGTGCCGCCCACCGCCAGATCAAAGGCAATCCGATTCGCCTGACTGGTGTTGAGCACGTCGTTGGCCTCGATCGAGAAGCCGCTCACCGCCGCGAACGCCTGGCTGGATTCGATGCTGCCGAGGTGACGCGGATATTGCGGATTGCTGCCACCGCTGATGCGCAGGTGCCAGACGTCGGTACCGCAGTCGTTCCAGAGGAAGGCCGCCCGATCCGTGGTGGTGCTGTAGCTCGGCGCGCCACAGGCCGGCCCGCTGCCGCCATCATCGTCCAGGATGGTCCCCGTGCCGGTCGCCGTGTTGGTGTCGGCACCGCTTACCTCCAGCGTGAAGCTCTCCGTGCTCTCGGCGACCTCATCGTTCAGGATCGGCACCGCCACCGTCTGCTCGGTATCGCCCGCCAGGAAGGTCAGCGTCCCCGAGGTCGCGGTGTAGTCGCTGCCCGCCAGCGCGCTGCCGTTGACCGTCTGGTAGTTGACATCGACCTGCTCACCCATGCCCGGCGCGGGGGAAAGGGTCACCGTGAACACCCCCTCCTGACCCTCCGGTCCCTCGTTCACGCTGAGGTTCTGGACACTGACCGTATGGCTGGCCCCCCCGGCGCAGACCCCGAAGCCAGGCAGCCCTACCTGGGCATTCACCGGCTGACGATCCGCCCCGGCGAACACTGGAAGCGTGGTCGGCGAGGTCAGGGCGAAGCAGGCGCTCGCCCCCGAAGCCAGGGTGAAGTTGATGCCGTCCTCGAAGGTACCGCCCACCGCCAGATCAAAGGCAATCCGATTCGCCTGACTGGTGTTGAGCACGTCGTTGGCCTCGATCGAGAAGCCGCTCACCGCCGCGAACGCCTGGCTGGATTCGATACTGCCGAGGTGACGCGGATATTGCGGATTGCTGCCACCGCTGATGCGCAGGTGCCAGACGTCGGTGCCGCAGTCGTTCCAGAGGAAGGCCGCCCGATCCGTGGTGGTGCTGTAGGCCGGGGCGCCACAGGCCGGCCCGCTGCCGTTACTGTCGTCGTCCTGGATGGTGGCCGTGCCGGTCGCGGCACTGGTGACCGCGCTGCTCACCCCCAGCGTGAACGTCTCCGTGCTCTCCGGGGTGCTGTCGTTCAGGATCGGCACCGTCACCGTTTTCGTGATCTGCCCGGCCAGGAAGGTCAGCGTCCCCGAGGTCGTGGTGTAGTCGCTGCCCGCCAGCGCGCTGCCGTTGCTCGTCTGGTAGTTGACATTGACCGACTCACCCGTGCCCGGCGCGGGCGAGAGGGTCACCGTGAACTCCGCCTGCTGACCCGTCGGTCCCTCGTTCACCGTTACGCTGTTGACCGCGAGGCTGTAGCTCGGGGACAGATCGCCGGTTCCCTCGGTGAGCTGAACGACCTGATCCACGCTGAGTCCGGAGAAATAGTCCTCCTCGCCACTCGGCCAATGCACCTCGATGTCGACAAGTTGATTGGAACCCAGACCGAAATGGACCCTTTTGAAGTCCTGCGCCTTTTTGTGCATGCCATTGGACTGCTCCCGCATCTGAATCCGACCGTCCGGGGTATGGGCATAGATAATGGCGCCGATACCGTCCCGGTTGGACGCCGTGCCCACCAGGTCGAGTTGGATGCAATGGTTGCTGTTCGCCGTGGTATTACGGAATAGCTGGTGAATGCCGGCGTAGGAGAAGGGCCGGAAGTGATGCCCGTTGGTCACGTACATGTCCATCCGGCAATCCTGGTCGTAGTCCGCCGTCATCACCGCCTCGGCCTTGCCGAAGGGCATCTGACCCTCGGCACCGCCCGCTTGGGGTACGGGCACGAAGTTTCCGGTGCCTTGATTCATGTAGAGGACGTTAGGCAGATTGGAGAGCTCGCCGGTACAGGCGAAGTAGACGTCCAGATCCATGTCGTTGTCTAAATCCGCGGCGGCCGCCGCGTTGCAGGAGCGGTTGACGGCCTGCACTCGACCGGTGGTATACACCAGCTCGTGATTCTGGTCCTGAAGGTACAGGAGCACGTTGCCGGTGGTGCCCTGCCCGACCTTGGTTCCGCCGACGGCGGTAACCTGGGACAGGCTGGTCTGCGCCGAGACGACCATCCCGATGTTCCAATTGTTGATTCGTGAGAAACGCACCTGCCATTGGCCATTGACGTAGCCGATGTAGACGCCCTTGGTATCGGCGGCATTCGGGGTCATCAGCCCAGCGGCCTGGGCCTGCGTGAGGGTAACCACGACATGATGGGGATCGCCGTGACCGACACCCTGTTGCGGCATGATCGGCAGATCGGTGTTCAAGGCCGGATTGGTGCCGCTGGCGCCGATGAAGATGTTGGCGGGCGCGGTCCACCAGTCGAATTCGAAGGTTACGTTGCCGCTGGCGGTGAAGTTGAATCCGCTGTTGTAGGGAACATTGGTGCCGAACCAACCATGCAGGGTTCGCCCATCGACCGTGCTGACCAGATTGCCGCCGTAGTCGGCGCCCCAGAAGGTCGGCGCCATGATGTCGGTACGCAGATCGCCGTTGAAGTCGCCGATCGCCAGATCCGCCGGATAGCGATTGAAGATATCGTCACCGACGATCGAACGCAGGTCTCCGAACGGAAGTGTCGTGGTGTCCCAGATCCGACTGATCCTGGAGGCATCGCTACAGATGAGATCCAGCACCCCGTCGCCAGACAGTTCCGCCATCATGGCGGACTCGCAGGCGACATCATTGACGAGATCGACGCCGGTCGACTCGTCGAGGACGAAATTGGGATTGCCGCTCAACAGATCCTGGCGAAAGACCGCCGTCGGCGTCCGATAGGCCGCGTAGTTGTCCCGCGCCGTGACCAGGGCATCCAATCGGCCGTCGTTGTTGTAGTCGAAGAAGAGACCGCTCCGTCCGCCGGTCGGTGGCCGCCCACTGCGATTCCAGGTCGTCGGATAAAGGAACCCGAGCTGACCCGACTGGTTGGTAAGATTGCCCGAGCCGTCATTGACCCACACGGGGAAAACGTAGCCGGCGCCGGTCACCTCGAGCACGTCGGCGTCGCTGTCGTTGTCCCAATCGGCCGTGGTCATGCCATGGGTGTCGACGAGGAGCGAGGGTTGGTTGAGCAGAACCTGCTCGGCCAGGTCGGTAAAGCCACGGCCGCCAGGCGCGCCTGGATTGGCCTGATTGAAGAACACCGCGGTTGGAGTGTACTGGTGCTTATTCTCGAAGAGGTCGGGAAAACCATCGCCGTCGAAATCTCCCCAGCCGGAGCTAAAGGTCTCTCCGGATTCCTCTATCCCCGACGTCGATGTGACATTGCTGAAGCTGATCTGGGCGACGGCTGGTAACGCGCCAACGGTCAATAGGGCGAAGACCAAACATCGGCCATCGAGCCTGCTCATGAACGATGATGAATACACATTGAACCTCGCATTGCGTGTAACGGCGTTCCAAAAGGACCGAGCGTCCTCCTACAGGATCGGAGAGGCGCCAGGGGGTATGACAGCACCCCAGCCAAAGCAAGGAACAAGCCGCATGTGTCCTCATTCGGTGGAACAGTCGCCCAGTCGTCCCACGAAAACCAGCGTGAATCCCTGGCCACCGCATCAACTATTATTAGTTATCAATCTCTTGCGAATCGATTACCGATCATCCGAAGGGTGCCGCACGCGCGCGAAAAAACGCCCATGATCGGCCCGTCCTAGCAGGCGTGAACCTAAATCCGGCCATTGGAACCGCAAAGGCTTAAGGACACTCAGAAAAACCAGGATGTATTTGATGCGCGTCGCTCACCCTTCCGGCAAGTGCCGACACAAGGACAAGACATTGAAAAATTCGAATTATTTGCGTTCTTCGCGGTTCAACCACAAGTTCCAGGTTGAGCGAAGTCAGGAGGCGAATTCAGCGGGGTTGATCGAGGAATCCAGCGAGATGGATGCCGGCGGCGACTGGGTCGCGTGGCCTGCGAGAAGCGAAGTGTTAAAAGCCTGATACAACTTTACGCTGTTGGCTTGGGTCGAGAGTATTCACGGATCGTTGAGGACGCTTCATCTCGATGTCGGCCATCCGAACAAACCGATCGCCGACATCGAGTGGCCGCGGGAGCCGTCAATCGGCGGCGAGATAGCTGACGACCCTCGCCAGATCGTCGGCCGTATCCACGCCCGGCCCCGGCGTCTCGGCCGCCAGTCCGACATGAATCGACTCGCCATGCCAGAGCGCGCGGAGCTGTTCCAGCGATTCGGCGATTTCCAGCGGGGATGGTTCAAGCGCGATGTAGCGTTTCAGGAAGGCGACCCGGTAGGCGTAGAGCCCGATGTGCCGGAGAAAATCGACCGATTTCGGCAGGTTGGCGCGCTTGCCCATGAACTCGTCGCGATGCCAGGGAATCGGCGCCCTGGAGAAGTAAAGGGCGAACCCGGCGGCCGTGATCGCGACCTTGACCACATGAGGATCGAAGAGGGTGGCGCTGTCGCGGATGGGATGGGCCAGCGTGGCCATGCCGACGCCATCGAGTGCGCGCAGATTGGCGGCGACCTGATCGATGAGCGCGGATGGCATGCAGGGCTCGTCGCCCTGGAGATTGACGACGAGGGTATCGTCGTCCCAGCCGAGTCGCTCGATCACCTCGGCGATCCGATCGGAACCGCTGCGATGACCAGGATCCGTCAGCACCGCCTCGACCTGGATGGCCGCGCAAGCCTTCTGAATCCGTTTGTCGTCCGTGGCGACCACCACCTCCTCGGCCGCGCTCGCTCGCGCGCGCTCCACCACGCGCGCGATCATGGGCTTTCCGGCGATCTCCAGCAGGGGCTTGCCCGGCAGGCGAGTGGATCCGTAGCGGGCGGGTATGACGACCTTGAAGCCTTTATCCATGACTGAAACCATTGAGTTTGGCGAGTAGACGGGCCTCGAAATCCGGATCCAGCACCGCCTCGACCGGGAGATACCAATGATCCTCCTCGGCGAAGGCGGCGCATTTGACGGCGTCCTTCTCGGTCATGATGACCGTGCGCCCCCGCCAGCGCGCGCCGTCGGCCTGGGTATAGGGATGGTGATCCGGAAAGGGGCCGCGTTCAATCACAAGACCGGCTTCCTCCAGCAGACCGAAGAAGCGCTCGGGATGACCGATGCCGGCGACCGTGAGGATCGGCCGACCGCGAAACCCGGCCAGGGCGCGGCGACGCTCGGGATACTTGAGGTTCACCGCCTCGGTCGGGATCAGACGCATCGCGGAGCCTGGCCCCTCGCCATCCTTGTAGAGCACCAGATCCACGCTGGCCAGCCGACCGCGCGGCTCACGCAGTGGACCGGCCGGCAGACAACGCCCATTGCCGAAGCCGCGCGTCCCATCGATCAGGACGATTTCCAGATCGCGCGCCAGTCGATAGTGCTGGAGACCATCGTCGCTCACCAGGATATCGCAGCCGCCCTCCTGGATCGCCAGACGGCCCGCCGCCACGCGATCGGGACCGGCCACCACCGTGCAGCCGGAGCGGCGCGCGAGCAGCAGCGGCTCGTCGCCGAGTTGATCCGGATCGCTGTCGGGCCAGACGCGCTGGGGCCAGTGCGCGGCCCGACCGCCGTAGCCACGGGTGATGATCCCCGGCGTCCAGCCCAGTTCCTTGAGCAATTCCACCAGAAGCAGCACCAGCGGCGTCTTGCCGGTGCCGCCCACGCTGAGATTGCCGACTAGGATCACGGGAACGGGCAGACGTTCGCTGTCGAACCAACCCCTTTGGTAACCGAGCCGCCGCAGCCATACGATGGCGCAATAGATCCAGGACAACGGCAGGAGCAGCCAGGAGATGGGGTGACGCCCGTACCAGATGGGCGTGGGGTCGATGCTCATGCCCGACCCTCAGGACAGCGCGGGCGGCGTTTCGGGCAGATCATGGAACTGCAACCGATGCAGCCGGGCGTAATAGCCGCCGAGCGCCAGCAGTTCATCATGGCGACCCTGCTCGACGATACGCCCGTCCTGCAGGACGAGGATGCGGTCGGCGTTCTCGATCGTGGAGAGCCGGTGGGCGATGACCAGGGTGGTCCGGCGATCCATCAGCTCGCGCAGCGCGGCCTGGATGTGGCGCTCGGCCTCGGTGTCCAGGGCGGAGGTCGCCTCGTCGAGGACCAGGATCGGGGCGTCCTTGAGCATGGCGCGGGCGATCGCCAGACGTTGGCGCTGACCGCCGGAAAGCAGCACGCCGTGATCGCCGATCAGGGTCTCGAAACCCTTGGGCAGCGCCTCGATGAACTCCAGCGCATGGGCGCTGGCGGCGACCCGTTCCAGCTCGTCCAGGGTCGGAGGCTCGGCGCGACCGTAGGCGATGTTGTTGGCGATGCTGTCGTTGAAGAGCACCACGTCCTGGCTCACCAGCGAGATCTGGGCGCGCAGGCTGGCCAGGGTCAGGTCGCGGATCGGGACGCCATCGATGAGGATCTCGCCGGCCGTCGGATCGTAGAAACGCGGCAGCAGACTGGCGATGGTGCTCTTGCCGCTGCCGGAGCGCCCGACCAGCGCGATCTTCTCCCCCGGCTCGACGATCAGATCCAGATCGCGCACGGCCGGGGCCTTATCCTCGCTGTAGAGGTGACTCACGCCGCGATATTCGATCCGCCCCTCGGCCCGCGCCAGGGTCCGCTGGCCGGTATCCGCCTCCTCCTCGGAGTCGATCAGCTCGAACAGACTCTCCGCCGCGATGATGCCGCGCTGCAACTGGGCGTTGACCGAGGTCAGACGCTTGACCGGCGGCAGCAGCAGCCCCATGGCGACCACGAAGGACATGAAGGTTCCGACCGAGAGGTTTTCCTTCAATCCCTGCATGGTCGAGAGATAGACCACGACCCCGATGGCCGCCGCCGAGATCAACTGCACCAGGGGCACGCTCGCCGCCTCGGTCGCGATCATCTTCATCTGTAGCGAGCGGGTTTTCTCATTGATCCAGTTGAAGCGCGCCGCCTCCCTGGACTGACCGCCGAACGCCTTGACCAGCCGGTGGCCGTCGATCACCTCCTGGGCGACATGGGTCAGGTCGCCGACGCGATCCTGGATCCGCCGGCTGTGACGACGGAAGCGCTTGGTGGCGTACTTGACCGCGCCGGCCATGACCGGACCGATCACCAGGAAGATCATCGAGAGCGCCGCGTTCAGATAGAGCATGAAGGCCATGAGGCCGATCACGGTAAAACCGTCGCGCACCAGCGTGGTGACCGCCGAGGTCGCGGCGTTGGCGACGTTCTCGACGTTGTAGGTGAGCTTGGCGAGCAGGTGCCCGGAGCCATGGTTGTCGTAGAAGCGGGTCGGCGCGCGCAGCAGATGCTCGAACATCCGCTGACGCAGATCGGCCACCACCCGCCGTCCGACCCAGCTCAGGCAATAGGTATTGATGAAGCCGGCGATGCCCCGGACCAGGAACAGCCCGACCAGCAGCCAGGGCATCAGACGGACCATCTCGATGTTCCGATCGACGAAACTGCCGTCGATCAGCGGTTTCATCATGGCCGCGAACAGGGGCTCGGTGGCGGCGAAGATCAGCATCCCGAGGATGGAGACGCCGAACATCCGCCAATAGGGCCGGACATAGCCCAGGAGGCGCCGATAGATGAGTTTGGCGTCGGCGGGCGAGAGGGACGGATCCTTCGTCATGGAGCCTCGCCATCGGGTCGGGTCGCCGCGAAAGCGATGCGGTGCAGACCCGCCTGACTGGCCGCGTCCATGGCGGTCATGACCGCCTGATGCGGGGTATTGGCGTCCGCCTGGATCAGCACCGGCATCGTCGTGTCCTGGCCGCGCTGCTCGATCAGCACCCGTGCCAGGGCCGCCGTCTTGATGTCGACGAGCTCGATATCGTTGACGAAAAATCGGCCAGCCCGGTCGATGACAATCTGGATCATGTCCGGCTCCTCGGCCGGAATCTCATCGCCCTGGGCCTGCGGTAACTGTACCCGCAGACGCGCCTCGTCCTTGAAGGTGGTCGAGACCATGAAGAAGATCAGCAGCAGAAAGACGACGTCGATCAAGGGTGTCAGATTGATGTCGGATCGCTCGCGACGGCGGGGACGCAGATTCATCGGGCCAGCTCTCCCGACGCCTCGCGCCGCCCCTTGAGAACCTCGACCAGGCGTAGGGCCTGCTCCTCCATGTCCATGGCGAGACGGTCGACCTTGTTGTCGAAGAAGCGATGGAACATGAGCGCCGGGATCGCGACCGAGAGTCCGGCCGCGGTCGTGATCAGCGCCTTGGAGATGCCGCCGGCCAGCACACCGGCATTGCCGGAGCCCACCTCCATGATGACGCCGAAGACGTCGATCATCCCGAGCACGGTCCCGAGCAGGCCCAGCAGCGGCGCGACCGAGGCGACGGTGCCGAGGGTGTTGAGAAAACGCTCAAGCCTGGCGACCACATGACGGCCGGAATCGTGGATGGCCTCCTTCATCACCGCGTGCGAATGATGGCGATTGATCAGGCCGGCGGCCAGGATCCGCCCGAGCGGCGAGCTGTCGCGGATCTCCAGGATCAGGTCGTCGGTCAATGCCTTCTCCCGATGCAGTTGCCAGATCCGCGCGACCAGGTTCTCCGGCATGATGCGAGCGCGACGCAGGGTCCAGGCCCGTTCGATCACGATCGCGGTGGCGATGATCGAGCAGGCGATGATCGGCACCATCAGCCAGCCACCGGCATAAATCAAATCAAGCAAGGAAGGCCCCCCTCTAGACGGGTTGTTCATGCTGGAGCCCCCGCCGACGGCGAAGCCTCCAGAAGCGCTCATGATACTCGAAGCGCGTCGCGGCGCGCGTCCATCACGCCAGACGCCGCGCCCGGTGCCGCTCGCTCGACGGCGGGCATAAAGAACACGAAAAGAGAAATGCAGACACAGGGCTGGACAGAGCATCCAGGATCGGTTATCAAGCCAACTCACACACGAATCATTGACAAATGACGCGCGTCATAGCTGCGTACGGCCGGAAGAGATTGGCGAATTCACTTGATCGGATTCAAATCGTTTCGCCTATGGGCATTCCGATGTTTCCGTGTGACGACTGTTGCGAGCATCATGAAATCACTTTTCGTGCCTACCAAAGCCATTCACGAAACGCACGAATGAACACGATCAAGCGCCATCGTCGCCTCGATCCGGTTCCACGCCACGGCGGGGGATTCACCTTGATCGAGGTGCTGGTCGCCTTGTCCATCGTCGCGATCCTCGCGGCCCTGGCCCTGCCGTCGTTCCAGCAGCAGATCCGGCAGGCGCGCCGCGCCGACGGCCAGACGGCGTTGATGAAGCTGGCCATCGCGCAGGAGAAATTCCGCGCCAACTGTTCCAGCTACGCCGTCGGGATCGATGGCACGCGACGCTGCGATCCGGTATCCGCGTCCACCAACAGACTCGGCCTGAGCGCGCTCAGCCAGGATGGGCACTATGCCTTGCGGTTGTCGGAGGTCGATGCGTCCGGGTTCCTGGCGCACGCGGAACCGCTCGGCGATCAGACCAGGGACCAGGCGCGGGGCGTCCCCTGCCACCCTCTGACGATCGACCAGGACGGTCAACGGGAGCCTCGGGAATGCTGGTGAGAAGACCGGAATCGTTCATGCCGCCCACCGGACCGCGTCCGGCCAAGGGCCTCACCCTACTCGAATTGATCGTCGCGATCGCCATCCTGGCGCTGCTGCTCGCCGTCGCCGTCCCCTCCATGGGAACGATGATCGCGCGCAATCGGCTCAAGGCCGCGGCGCACGCGGTCGCGGAGGATCTTCAGTGGACCCGCTCGGAGGCCATCAAGCGCAACCGCGTCCTCCAGTTCAGTCTCGATCTCGATCACTGGTGCTATGGCGTCGATGAGCCAGGCGCGCTCTGCGACTGCCGCGCTCCGTCCGGAGCCGCCCGCGCCTGTTCGCTCAAGCGTGTCTCGGGCGTGGATTTCCCCGGCGTGCGGCTGGACGCGACCTTTACCGCCACCCGCTTCGAGCCACGCCGCGCCACCGCGCTCAATGGAAGCCTGGCCCTGACCTCCAGCCAGGGCTCGGCGATCCGGGTGGTGCTGTCGCGGCTCGGTCGGGTGCGTCTCTGCACCTCATCGGGCGATCTCCCAGGCTATGACTCCTGTGGCGACTGAGACGCCGAGGCCTCGCCGCCGCCAGTCCGGGGTGACGCTCACCGGGCTGATGGTTGGACTGGCCGTCGGCACGCTGGTGCTCTCCGCCTCGCTGCAGACCTATCTCATGATCTCGGAAGGCGCTCGCGACACCCTGATGAACGCACGCCTCGACCAGGAACTGCGCGCCGCGCTGGACCTGATGCGAACCGACATCCGCCGGGCCGGCTACTGGGACTTCCTGGACCTCGATCAGCAAGGCGACGCCAACGCGGACGGCCGCTTCGACTGGACCGACCTGGGGACGGACGAGCAAGGAGCGGGAAATTTCGACACGAACGCCGACGGCAGGACCGACGCACTGGATCTGGCGCCAATCCACAACCCCTTTCAAGGTCGCCACGGCGCGATCAACAACGACCTCTGCGTGGACACGGCCGGCGCCACCGGGGACTGCGCCGCCTCGGTCTGTACCGTCCACCACGCCTCGGGGGATTGCCTGTCGCATCTTCAGGTGGGGAGTTGTCTGACCTATGGCCATGATCTGGATTCCGATGGCCGCGTCGGGATCCGGGCCTGCGACAAGAACGCGAGCGAGCCGGACTGCCCGCGGCCCGAGGCCGCGCCCTTCGCGGCCTCGAACCAGGAGCCCTATGCCTGGCGCGCCTGGTACCCACCGACAGCGGCCAAAGCCACCCGCTCGATCGAGATGGAGATGTTCGGCTTTCGTTATCGCCGGGGCGGCATCGACATGCGCGTGGGGCGCCTGGGGCCGGATGACGTCACCTTCGGCTGCGACACCGGACGCTGGGAGCGCATCACCAGCCCGGACATCGAGATCACGGAGCTGCGCTTCGCCTTAACCTCCGTGACCCGCAATGCCAACCCCGACAAATCGAGAACGGACCCCTGCCAGCCAGAGGATCTCTGCCAGCACATCCGTTCCGTCACGATCGATCTCGCCGGCCGGCTCGTCGGTGAGGCCACAAGCACCCGCGAGCTCTCGACGAGCGTCGCCGTGCGTAACGATCGTTATGTCCTGACCCCTGCCCCCCTGGCCGCACCGACACCATGACCGCACCGGGCAAGACCATGACGCCTGGCCGACCGCCTCCAGGTTCTCGCGAGAAGGGTTCCATGACCCTGCTCTTCGGCCTGCTCCTGCTGATGGGCGCGGGGATTCTCGCCTTCAGCGCCGGGCGCACCGGGATCGTCGAGCAACGCATCGCCACCAACGAGCAGGAGGCGACCGGGGTCCAGCAGGCCGCGCAAGCGGGGCTGGATTACGCCCTGGCCTGGCTGGCGGAACGGGTCTGGACGCCGGACGGCGAGCCGCTCGCGGCTCCCGATGTGATCGGGACGAATGGCCAGACGTTCAGGATCGATCTCGCGCTCGCGCAACGCGCCAATGCCATCTGTGTCCGTTCGCGCGCGAGCGCGGTCCATGACCCCGGCATCACGGCCGTCGCCTGGGAGTGTTTCATTCAGACCGGGCTGTTCGACACCGCGCTGGAAACGACCATGCCCGCGCCTCTGGTACTCGCCGGCTGCATGAGCGAGCCAACCGCGTCCATCGAGCTGTTCCTCCTGGACGAAACCGCGAGCGCGGCGCGAACCGGCGCCGACACCGCCTGCCTCCCGCGCGGGAGCATCGAGGTCTCCACCTGGCAGGATCACAACCTCGATCGCGTCCTGAGCCCGGACGAGAAGGGTTCCAGCGGCGCCTTTCGACGCGCTCGTTTCGACGGCTGTCCTGGAACGCACTGCGCCTGGGAGCAGGTCTTCGCCATGCCGCTCGATGAGACGAAGCAACACGCGGAGAATGCCGGTCACGTCTTCACCGACAGCATTCCCTGTGGCTCCAGCCAGGCACCCGGGATCTATCTGATCCGCGCGACGGGCGCGATCGACTCCACGAACATCGTGGATAGCTGCCTGGGCGAGGACGGCGTCGACAGCCGAACGATCGGCGCGCCCAGCCAGCCGATCCTCCTGATCGTCCCGAGCGACAGCGGCTGTCCGTCCTTCGATCGGGATATCCAGATCCACGGCATCGTCTATTTCGAATCCCCCACGGCCTGCGCCGGTCAGGGCTGGGGTGGGGCGAGGATCCAAGGCGCCGTGATCTGGGAAGGCGATGTCCAGGCGCCCGCCGAGGGCTCCGTCTTCATCGAGACGGATCAGGGCGCCGGCAGTGCCCTGAACACCGCCTTTCGGGTCATCAACGGGGCGACCCGCGTTCCAGGCACCTGGAGGGACTGGGAATGAGCGACACCAAGATGAGACGCAAGGCCCGGCCTGGACCGGGTCGAACTCGGACCCAGCACGGATTCAGCCTGAACGAGGCGTTGATCTCGCTCACGGTACTGACCTCCGGCCTCCTGGCGCTCGCCCAGTTCCAGGGTGATCTGCACGAGAACAGACGCTCGACCAAGGCCCAGACCACGGCCGTCAACCTGGCGCTCGACAAGATCGAGGAACTCCGGGGCCAGGCCGCGATCGACTATGCCGGCCTGCGCGACGGTAGCGACACCCCGCCCGCGACGACCGGAGACGGCACGACCTTCAGCCGCCGATGGACCGTCACCTCGCATCTGGATCCGAGCTTCAAGGAGATCGCGGTCGTGGCCGAATGGCCGTCGTCGGATGGCGCCCTCCGATCCGCCGGAACCCGCGCCTTCCTCACGCCCAGCCGGCCCTTCACCGAGAATCCAAACGCGCGCGCCCAATCCCCATCCGAGCCGGAGATCGCCGAGGAGTCCGCTGACGAGGAGGCCCCGGCGAGCACGCCACCGCCGGAAGCCAGTTCTCTCCAAGAGGACGAGATCCCACGACAAACCGCGACCTGTCTATGCGTGCGTAACGGCGGTGACCAGCCGGCCGTAGCGGATGCGAGCGCCGCCGACCCCATCTGTTCGAGCGACTGCTGCGAGACGACCTGGACGAACCTGCATGATGGAGACTGCTGGCGCGAGGAATGCCCCTTCGTCGCCCAGTGCCGGTCGGGCTGAGCCAGGGACGCGCCCAGGCGGGGCCTCGCGAGACGCCCTGCGCCTAGCCGCTCGTCAAGCCATCCACCCGCTGGAAACCGCGCGGCAGGAGTTTTCCGCGCCGTCCCCGCTCGCCCTGATAGAGATCCAGGTCGGCGGGCTTGAGGGTGAAACCGCGTTTACCGGAGAGCACCGTCAGGCTGCCGCCCTCCGGAACCACCGCCACCGCCACCATCCGCTCCTCGCGCGCGCCGCCCTTGCCGGGCGGGAGACCGATGATCTTGTTGCCCTTGCCGCGTGCCATCTCGGGCAGTTCCTCGACCGGGAAAAGCAGCAGGTGGCCAGCGCTGGTGGCCGCCGCCAGCCGGGCGGAAGCGGGTTCGCCGAGCGGAACCGGGGCCAGCAGTCCCGCGCCGGCGGGCAGGGTCAGCACCGCCTTGCCGCCCTTGGGCTTGGCGATCAGATCCTCCAGACGCACGATGAAACCGTAGCCGGCGTCCGAGGCGAGCAGATAACGCGCCTCCGGGGCGTCGCCCAGCAGCGCCACGAACCGCGCGCCCTGGGGCGGATCGAGCCGGCCGGTCAGCGGCTCGCCCTGCCCGCGCGCGGATGGCAGGGTATGGGCCGGCAAGGCGTAGCTGCGCCCGGTGGAGTCCAGGAAGACGACGGTCTGGTTGCTGCGCAGCCGCGCCAGACTGAGAAAGCCGTCGCCCGAGCGGTAACTGAGCCCGGCGGCATCCACCTCATGTCCCTTGGCCGCCCGCACCCAGCCCTTCTCCGACAGGACCACGGTCACCGGCTCGCTCGGGGCCAGATCGGTCTCGTCGATGGCGGCGGCGGCGGTGCGCGCGACCAGCGGCGAGCGCCGGGCGTCGCCATACTTCTCGGCATCGGCGGTAATCTCGTCGCGGATCAGGCCCTTCAAGGCCCGCTCGTCCCCGAGGAGCACTTGCAGACCGTCGCGCTCCTCCGCCAGCTCGGCCTGCTCGGCGCGAATCTTGAATTCCTCCAGCCGCGCCAACTGACGCAGCCGGGTGTTGAGCACATAGTCGGCCTGAAGCTCGGTCAGAGCGAAGCGCGCCATGAGCACCGGCTTGGGCTCGTCCTCGGTGCGAACGATGCGGATCACCTCGTCGATATTGAGAAAGGCGATCAGCAACCCTTCGAGGAGGTGCAGGCGCTCCAGCACCTTCTCCAGCCGATGCCGCAAGCGCCGGCGCACCGTCTCGGTGCGATAGAGCAGCCACTCGACCAGGATCTCGCGCAGGTCCATGACGCGCGGGCGGCCGTTCAGACCGATCACGTTCATGTTGACCCGATAGCTGCGCTCCAGGTCGGTGGTGGCGAACAGATGCGACATGAGACGCTCGGTATCGACCCGATTGGAACGCGGGACGATCACCAGACGGGTCGGAAACTCATGGTCGGACTCGTCGCGGAAGTCCTCGATCATGGGCAGCTTCTTGGCGTTGAACTGCGCCGCGATCTGTTCCAGCACCCGACTGCCCGAGACCTGATAGGGCAGCGCGGTGATGACGATGTCGCCCCGCTCCAGCTCATAGCGGGCGCGCTGTTTCACGCCGCCGTTGCCGGTGCGGTAGAGCTTCAGCAACTCATCCGGCGCGGTCACGATCTCGCCTGCGGTCGGGAAGTCCGGTCCGGGAATGAAGCGGACCAGTTCCTCCAGGGTCGCCTCGGGATGCTTCAGAAGATGGATGCAGGCGCGCGCCACCTCGCGCAGATTGTGCGGGAGGATGTCGGTCGCCATGCCCACCGCGATACCGGTCGCGCCGTTGAGCAGCAGATTAGGCAGACGGGCCGGAAGCAGCCGGGGCTCCTCCAGGGTGCCGTCGAAATTGGGCTGCCAATCCACCGTCCCCTGATCCACTTCGCCGAGCAGCAGCTCGGCATAGGGCGTCAGGCGCGACTCGGTATAGCGCATGGCGGCGAAGGACTTGGGATCGTCCGGCGAACCCCAGTTGCCCTGCCCGTCCACCAGCGGATAGCGATAGCTGAAGGGCTGCGCCATCAGCACCATGGCCTCGTAACAGGCCGAGTCCCCGTGCGGATGGAACTTGCCCAGCACGTCGCCGACGGTGCGCGCGGACTTCTTGAACTTGGCGGTCGCCGCCAGCCCCAGCTCCGACATGGCGTAGAGGATGCGCCGCTGCACCGGCTTGAGCCCATCGCCCACATGCGGCAGCGCGCGATCGAGGATGACGTACATGGAATAGTCCAGGTACGCCTTCTCGGTGAAATCCTTCAGGGGGCGTCGTTCCAGGCCCTCGGCGTTATAGATGGGGGTGTCCGACATCGGCGATCTTGGTCCAGTCACTCAGGGGAGGCGCATGATGCGACAGGGCGGGCGCAAGGACAAACCCGGATGCGGACGCGGACAGGCTCAAGGTGATGCGGATCCATGGGCGAACCGGCGCCGGCTAGCGATAGCGGCGGATCTGGACGCGGAGGAATGGGCCGCGTTCGTGGAGCGGACGCGGTTCCGCGAGGGGATGACGCCGCTCACTCCCGACCGAGCTTGATCGGGGCGATGAGGAGCAAGACATGGAAGCGATGGAATGGTCGCGGCGAATTAGATAACGCATCGGAGCGGAGCGGAACGACTGTCACGACCAAATGACGGCCGTATCTGGACGACGCCCCGCCCCTGACCGATCGGGAACTCGAGTTGCCGAAGCTGTTCAGCGGCCCAATGCCAAGGGACAGCGTCTGGTTCCGGGGTGGGGTGGCCAAGGATCTCCGTGAGATACCGCAGCTGGCGGCCGGCGAGATCCTCCGGGGCCAATGAGAGACCCGTACCGGAGACGACGTTCGGTTGTATCTCCGGCCCTGGACAGGGCACGAGTTTAGAGGTCATGTTCGGCTAGGGATATGGCAGTTCCTGCTACTGGCCACTCCGGCGCCAGCGCCGGGATCGTCTCAGTTCCGGTCACCGGGACTGGCGGATAGAGCGTCTCCTTGAATCGTGTTTCCAGACACTGAAACCTGGGCTCCGACAGGTTGGGTTGCCGTAAATCGGATGCCTGCGGCGAGATCGGTGCTGCAGCCGACGCCAATCCCTGAGAGTTCGAGGACAGGCCGGGCGAAGCACAGCCCCGATTACTTGCTGTCCCTGATCTGCAGCCGTGGAATCCCCAGGATCACCAAGGCCGCTTCAATCGTCTGGCAGCAGTCCAACTTGATACAGGTCCATGAGTTCGTAGAACCAGGCTTGATCGCGGAGATTCTCTGCCCGCACTGACGTTGAGAACGCATCGATCGCCCGGTCGAAGACCGCGACACAAAGTTGCTCGTCGTCGTGGCGCGAAGCGTAAAGAATCCCGTCGACCCGGTCAGGATGAGCATGCAGTGCCCTTGACCACTCCTGGGGTGTCTCGTAAGAGGGTGAGGAGCACAGCGTTGCGGTTGCGCCGATCGGAGCAAGACCATACCCACGGAATCTCACCGCGCGAAACGGGCGATGCAGATTCAGAACGGCGCAAGCCTTCGAGTCCACGAAAGACTCGGAAATGGCGGTGCTCCCCACATTCCTCAGGAAGGTCTCGGCGAAGGCGCCACGACGCTCGATGGCCACGTACATGACTCCGAAGGTTCCGTCCCCCGCATTGAAACGGCCACCTGAGGCGCAATCGAAAAAGAAGGGATCAAACCGCTTGTCATGAAATCGATAGAGCTGCGTTTCGGTCGGCAGAACATGGACGGGCAGTCGTCTCTGATTGAGGTCCGGCGGGGGGCGTGGAACCCCATCGTCATCGATCATGCTGCGGATTGCTCGCCGACCTGGCGTGCCGCTGCCACGACGCGACCGATTTCGCCAGCCTTCAGACAGTCGATCGGACGCCTGCCCCCCAATCGTAGATCCGGGTTGACCAGATAGTTGAGTCGAGCCCAGGGGTTCGTATCGGGGAAGGCGGCAAGCGTTTCGATCAGGCCATCAAGCACCGCCCCTTCTCGGAACTGGATCGATGGAAAGACAGGCTCCCTCTCGTTAGGCAGCGCGAGCAGAGCGCCCGCTTCGGTGAGTCGCTGTATCTCATCGACCGTGCCTCCCAGCAGGCGAGCGACGTCCTGGGCGCTCAGCGCCTCGCCCCCCGTCGCAAGATCAGCCATCATCTGCCGTCGTCCGCGCGCCAATGCGCGTTCCCTGCCCGCGCGTACCGGATCGACCGCTGGAACCGGATCCCAACCTGAAAAGCGATGGTCTACGGGCCGTCTTTGCCCGGCGAAATAGTCGAACAGGAGCCGGCGTAGGTCGTTTCCGAGCCCATAGCCAGCCAGCACCAGTTCGTCGATGCAGCGAAGCTTTGCTTCGAGCTGAGTCTCGTCGACTAAGACGCCGGAGTCCCAATCATTCAATGCGGCTCGATAGTCGGCAACCGCCTGAAGCACTTCGGCCTCGTTCAAGTATGCGGGCATCGGTAGATCCTTCAGCATCTCGTTAGTCAGATGCTGCCCGGATGTTCGCTCAGACACGTAGGCGTTGGCGATCGGTGAGTTGAGGATCGCGGCCAATGCATCAGGAGCGATGGTCCCGGCGCGCGGCCAGATGCCGAAGAATTGCTGAGAGGCGGCTAGACCGCTCGCATCCGCAGCGGCGGAGATTCGCCAGCGCCCCCGAGAAATTCGTTGGGCGTTGGCCAGTGCCTTTGGCTTGTTCCAGGGCCGGCTCGGCGGACCGGCGCGCCTGAGCGATTCGGGGTTGAAGTTCAGCCAGCGTTCCAAGGGTAGCAGTCGATAGGGCCGCAGAGACTCCCTGGGGCGAAAAATCCCAGATCGAAAGCCCTCCCGTGCGCTTTCGCTGATGCCTTCGCTCTGATGCCACCATTGAAGCCCTCGGTGGACATCCGCCTGGTCGCGGAGGCGAGTTGAAGACGCCAAGGCATCCCAGAGTACGTCGAGCGCACCAACCCAAAGATCGGCGCTACCAGCGGGCCGGACGCCGATCCGTGGCTCGACTAAAGACACGTCATCCTGCGCGTGCCTCCCATTGGACGGCGCAAGCGTGCCGACCAGGACACGTGTTGCGTCGATCGATGCCATTCGCCTTGGCTCTTTGGCGATCACCAGCGCCGCCTCGAATTGGGCGTGACCGAAGGTGCCCTCCGGCAGCGACATCAGCTCCACGGACCGATACCTGCTCGAAAGCCTCGAGCGAAGATCCCCGAATTGCTTCTGACGCAGCAGGCCATGGGGCATGACGAAGGCCAGTGCCTCGGGAGCCGCCTCCAGCGCGCGAGCCAATGCGAACTGGGCCTTGGAGTACGACGATCTCACCGTTGCCGGATACCTGCTGCGTTCCAGATGGGTGAAGGTTTCGAACGGCGGATTGCACAAAACCACCGTGGCGCCCTTCATGCCCTTCTCCAGCACGCCCTCGGCGAAGAGGTCGTCGGTCCTGACCCGCCAGCCGTTCTGTGCAGGATAATCCGCCAGGATCAGAGACAGGACAGCCACCTCGCAGGCGAAGGCATCGACCTCGCCCCCCGACACCCGAGCGGTCAGAAATTCGTGCCTCGTTTCCGGAGACCAATCGGTCGGGAGAAGGTCGTGTAGTTGACGCACGGCGGAAAGCAGAAAGGCGGCCGCCCCAGCGAACGGCTCGTAGATACGCAGTGTTTTCAAGTCGAACCGGCCAAGATCGAGCCGACTCAAGGCGAAGTCGGCGATGCGTCGGGGCGTGCCGTGAGTGCCGAAACGTTTCCGGCTGTCCGAGGTGACGAGGGTATTCTCGTAGACAAAAGCCAGGGAGTCGGCCGAGATGTTGCGCAGACTGACCGAGTTGAGCAGGATCCCCCAAGCGGTCTCCAGCCTCTGCTGTCCGAGCGGATCCCAGGTCGTGCGCGAGTCGTCGAGACGATAGTAACCGGCAATCCCCTGCAAGACCGCACCGACATCGAGCGACGCCCAATCCAGGGCGATGGCATGCTCGCGATCTCTAAGAATCTTCGCCGCCAGCAAGCGGAAAGTCGCCCGGAAGGCCGCGTCTTCGCCCGCCGGATCGGGCGTGTCGCCGAGCAGGATCCGCAGCACTTCTCTGAGCACTGCGTCGAGCTTGGACTGGACTTCATGCTCGATTGCAGGCATGAGGCCAAGGTCAACGAAATCCATCTGTCGGGGCAGCGACGAAATCGTCGACTTTGCCCGGTGCAGGGCCTGCGGGTTCCAGCGATCAGCATGGCTGCCGAACCAGGCATCCAGGGTATCTAACCCCACCGTCTCGATGCAGACCGGTGCCCCGGATGCGGCAACCCGCCATACATTGACGGAACTGGCGCCGATCGACAGAAACAGCGGAGCCCCCAAGGCACGCCTTGCCGCAATCGCCTCGCTGGGGTCTCCGTCCTGCTCATGCACCACGCCGAAGGCGGCCGAACGGTAAGACGCCGGGATCTGTGTAAATGCGGCGAGCGCGACCGCACATTCCCCGGAATCGTGGGATAAGACGTCGGCATAGCGGTAATTGTGATGCAGCGTCTCGGGGCGGTAACCGATCGCCCGCAAACCCCGCTCGATGGCCCGCAGGGCGCTCATTTCACCTCCAACGCAGCAAAGAGCGGGAGTTGCCTCATGTCCTCGTGCGGGGCAAAGGCCGCGGCAAGGATTTCAAGGTGCGGGTCCAGTCGAAGCACGACGACATCCTGATCAATCGGTGGATGTTCCCCTGGGCGCAGGATCGTCCATTCGCCGTCGGGAAAACACGCCAGGCTACAGCCGAGTAGGCCGAGAAACGACGTTGCCGCCAGCCGATGACGCAAACCTTCCAGCAGAGAACGATGTGCCTCGAGCTCCATGTGGAAGGACTTACGCATGGTGACGGCGAGCCGGAGGGCGAGGACGGTTTGCCAGCCGTAGAGCGCGAGGGTACCCGGGCCGGACGGTTGAACGTCCGGTTTCAGAAGGCCACGGCGGGAGGTCCACTCGCGGAGCTGATCCGCGCTGAGGCCGGTGAGGCGGAGGACGTCTTTGGTCTGGATCACTGGGAGCCTCGATCGAAGGGTGTAGTGCCCAGTCAAATTCTATGGCAAGCGGGTATAGTACCCGCTCTCGGGCTCCAAGCGTAGACCATCAGACAGGTTTTCGCTCGTGCGTGTCGAATGGGAATTTGCTCGCGCACTTCGAGGACTTCCACGACTGGGATCCGCACGCCGCCTGGGATGATCTCAAAGTCGCGGTCGAACACGATGCCGACTTCGAGCGGATCGCCCTGGTCGGCGACCGGACCTGGGAGCAATGGATGGCCCGCTTGTGCAAGCCGTTGACCAAGGCGGCGGTGAAGTATTTCGATCAGGAGGACGCCGATGCCGCCCGGCGCTGGTTACAGGAAACCGACTGAGCACGGCCGGCGGCTAGAGTAGATCGGGCCGCGCCTGCTTGATGGCGGCGATCCGCGCGCTCCGGATCCGCTCGGGGATCAGACGCGGCTCGCTCGCCGCGCGGGCGATTGCCCCGACATCCAGCGCGGCGGCGGCCTCCAGCAGTCGACCCAGGATCCGGGCCTGCGGGTAGTCGCGCTCCGCGTAGCCGGTGCGTCCGCGATAGTCGGCCTCGCAGGCGGTCAACAGTTGGCGGAAACGCTCGGGACGGCGAAAGGCGTCGCTCCTGTCGAGCAGATCGAGGATGGTCCCGGCTCGCAGTTCCTCGACCTTATGGACCAGACCGTGACAGGCCGCTGTGACCCGCGCCAGCTCGCGGCAGCGGTTGGGGATGCGCAGGCGGTCGCAGACGCCGTCGATCAGCGCCAGGCCACGCTCCTCGTGACCGTGATGGCTGGGCAGGATGTCTTCCGGCGTGTTTCCCTTGCCCAGGTCGTGACAGAGCGCGGCGAAGCGGACCTCCAGGTCGGGCGAGAGTCGCGCGGCCATGTCGAGCACCAGCATCACATGCACGCCGGTATCGATCTCGGGATGCCATTTCTCCGGTTGAGGAACGCCCCAGAGACGGTCGATCTCGGGCAGCAGCCGGGCCAGCGCGCCGCACTCGCGCAGCACCTCGAAGAAGCGCGAGGGCCGATCCTCGCCGAGCGCGCGGGCCATCTCCTGCCAGACGCGATCCGGGACCAGGGCGTCGACCTCGCCGGCGGCGACCATGGCGCGCGTCAATTCGAGGGTCTCGTCGGCGATCCGAAAGCCCAGGTCGGCGAAGCGCGCGGCGAAGCGGGCGAGCCGCAGGATGCGCACCGGATCCTCGGCGAAGGCCGGCGAGACATGCCGCAGCACCCGCGCCTGGAGATCCGCCAGTCCGCCGTAGGGGTCGATCAGTTCGCCGCGCTGGTCCTCGGCCAGGGCGTTGACGGTGAGATCGCGGCGCAGCAGATCCTGCTCCAGGGTCACCCCCGGATCGGCATGGACCGCGAAGCCGTGATAGCCGGGCGCGGTCTTGCGCTCGGTGCGGGCGAGCGCGTACTCGTCCTTGGTCTCGGGATGCAGGAACACCGGGAAATCCTTACCGACCTGCTGGAAGCCGCGATTCAGCAATTCGTCGACGCTGGCCCCGACCACTACATAGTCGCGCTCGCGCACCGCCCGGCCGAGCAGGCGGTCACGCACCGCCCCGCCGACCAGATAGGTTCGCAGCCCTTCGGTCGCGCTCATGTCCGGTCCTCGCAGGCCGACGCCCGGCGGCGATTCAGGGTTGGGTTCGGGTTAGAATTCAAGCCTGGCCCCCTCACTCATGGAACTCGGGACGACGCTCATGCGGTTCATCGGCTATTTTCTCCTGTTGGCGCTCATCGGCTATGGCCTCTGGCCCTATTCCAGCGTCTATCGGTTGGACGAGGCCATCAATCAAGAGGACACCAGCCAACTGGCCGGGATGGTGGATCTATCCGCCATCCGCGCCAATTACAAGCAGCGGCTCGCCGCCGGCGTGAGCGGCGTCCTGCCCGCCGACGATCCCGAGAGCGTGATGGGCTGGATCCGTCAGAACCTGGCGCACCTGGGCGATTCGGCCCTGGAGCAGGCCATCACCATCGACTGGGCGCGCGAGACCTTGCGTGACTCGGTCACCCAGGCGACCGGACAAAGTCCGCCCTATCTGCTCGCGGCGATCGACTTCGCCTTCTTCGAGTCCTACGACCGCTTCCTGATCCGTATCGGAGACCTGGGCCGGGGCGCCACCCATGTCCGGCTGCGACTGGAGGGCACCCAGTGGCGGATCATCGATATCATTCCCTGAGCGAGGCTGGATCGGCTGGCCCGACGGCCGAGGCGCGAGCGGCCGTCAATCCATCGAGGTAGTAGTCGATCAGATCCTCGGCCAGGGACTCGGCGGCGGCATCGCCCCCAACCTCGAGCTTGCCGGTGATCGCCAGCACCGTCACGCCATGCACGCCACTCCAGAGCGCCTGCGCCGACCGACGCGCTTCGCGCGAGTCGAGGCCGGGAACGAGCCTGGCGAGATACCCGGCGACCAGGCTGAAGAATCCATCGATCTTTCCGACCAGGGTCGCGGGTAGCGCCGTCTCGGCCGGCAGGCCATGCTCGAAGATCAGGCGCCAGCGCGCCGGATGCCTGGCCGCGAATCCCAGGTAGGCGCGCCCCATGGCGAGCAGCGCCAGTCGCGTGTCCGTGCATTCCACCAAGGCCAGCTCGATCGCCGCCCGCAGTTCATCCAGGGTGCGCCCATTGACTTGCAGCACCAGGTCATCGCGATTGCGGAAAAGAAAATAGAGACTGCCGACGGTGTAACCGATACGGCCCGCGACGGCGCGGGTCGTCAGCCTGTCCGGTCCCTCCTCCTCCAGGAGTTGAACGGCCGCGTCCAGGGCCAGACCCGCCAGGGCCTCCTTGCTGTGCTCGCCACGCCGGCCCACTCAGACCTCCAGCCGATCGGGGATGATCGCCCCAGGCCAACCGCGTCTTGGGGTCATCGCTTGGTCACCAGATGATAATGCATCCACATACGCGCGCGCTTGTAGACGCGACCGGCCAGGAGGGCGGAGATCAGCATGCCTCGGTGCAGATGGCTCAGATCCGAGCGATGCCAGAGACCTGGCGTCCATTGCGTCTGCTTGATGTAGAGAATCACCGCCCGGCGGTCGCTCGCCGAAAAGAGTCCGCGCAGCATGCTTCGCGGCGAGGGAACGACCCGCTTGTCCACGAAGGCGCCGACACCGAAAACATCATTGTGGTTGAGCGCGGCATAGGCCTCGGCGATCTGGCGGTCGGGGCGCGCGATCAGATCGCTCCAGAGATGGCAGGCCATCTCGCGCAACTCACCGCTGCGAATCGAATGTGACTCGACATAGGGCGCCCAGTGTCGACAGGCGAAAAGGACGCCATCCTGAAAATGCCCGACCACCTCCGCGTGACGGCCGTTCTCGCTGGGCTCGGTCAGACGCGAGGCACGCGGGCGCTCATCCTCGAATCCATAGCCCATGACGCTTCCGAGCGGCGAGTTACAGAGCATTTCCATGGGCGAAACGGCATCGAGCAGATGGCTGAACAGCAGATCCCGGTTCGCGTTCGGGCCATAGGCGCGCTTGACACCATTGGGCGGCTGGGGATTGAGGAAGCGTTGCAGACCCAGGTAGTAGCCAAAAAAACGCCGACCCGGCAGCATGATGGCGAGATTGTCCTGGATAGTGCCGCGCCAGCCGATATCGACGACCCCGATCGGCCCCCGTCCCTCCGTGAGACCCTGCTCCCTGAAATAAGCCAGCGCGGCCTGGCGATCGGACGCGATCTTGTCCGACAGGATCCGAATGAACTCCGGATCCTGGAACAGGCGCTTGACCCGAGCGTCCAGCCAGGGTTGCACGATGGGCTCGTCGAGAGGAATGGTCTGTCGCGCGCACACTGGATCGAGGACGCTCGGATCGAGCCCTAATGAGCGCGTGAGCGCGAAGATCGACTGGCTGTCGTAGAGACTCCAGAGCCGCATCATTTCCTCGATGCTGGCCGAGCGCAGCGAGGGCGAGAAGGTAGCCAGACGGCTCACCTCCAAGAGACTGGAACCGGGCAGACTCTGATTGGCTAGGCGAGCGCTCGGTAGAACCGCCTGGAACACGCGCTGAAAGAACTCGCCTTCACGGGTGAAAAAGTAGAGCCGATCGACCTCGTCGACGAGGCTCCGCTCGGCGATGAAAAGCGCATAACCGACGAACAGCGGCGCGGCGCCGACACCACGACGAAAGGCCAGACCCGGCTTGGTGCCGAGTCCGTCAAAGGCCGTCGTCGCCAGGTCGAGCACCTCGCGTTCGATGTGGCGACGGAGTGATCGGCGATCTGGGAAAGAGGTCTTCAAGGTCTTAGATGATTTCCAGAAAATGTTGTACCCGCGACCCGCCCGGTCATGGATAGGATCAGCAGGATTTCGCAGGATCGACAGGATTCATAAAGCTCTGTTTGTAATCCTGTCAATCTTGAAGAATCCTGTTAATCCTGTCCCATTCCGGAACTTTCGGTCGGGTACGGACTTTCCTGGAAATCATCCTAGGCGAGCCGTCCATAGTCTCGGGAGTTGGATTGCTTTTTTCAGCAAGACCCGAGCCCGCCGCGCCCCGTCGGATACGCCACCGCATGACCGAGGAACCAAGGCATGGCGCGCTCGACGACTCAACTCCGAACCAACGCCATATCACAAAACATCCTCCTGTCCAACGCGAAGCCCAGCACTCTCCAGCCGCCGGCCTCCAATAGCTCATTGACCGCCTGCACGACGCCGTACTCCACGTCCGAGAATGGATCCGAGAGCGTATAGTCATTAAAGATCAATTGACCGCTCGGCTTGACCTTTCTCGCCGCCTGCGCGGCGTCGGCCTTGACTTCCTCGTAGGAATGACCCGCATCGATGTATATGAGATCCAGCGACTCGTCCGCATGCCCGGCGAGTAATTCCCGACTCGGCCCCACCTCGATCTCCACAAGATCCGACAGATGCGCGAATCGCGACCGGTAATAATCGAGATGGGACCGGTTACCGAAGCATTCGGCGGACGGCCTCCCCCAAACCGTCTCGTATTGATCCAAGTCGAACAGATCCAGGGCGAAAAACCTGGCGGGCCTAAGCTCGGTTATCAGAAACTCCGAGAAATCACCGAAAGCGACGCCGACCTCGGCGATGAGTCCATGGCGTGGAGCGATCGCCTTGATCATGTCATGGCGCGTGGCGAATAGCCTGGCTCCTTCGACATGTTCAGGCGACAGGGCTGGGAAGTCCATGTGCTGAAAATGCATTGACCCACCTCCTCGTGAAAACAAATGGACGTTCTAAATCCGTTAAGGTGGTTTCCGGTAAAGTCCGTACCCGATCGAACGCTCCGGAATGGGACAGGATTAACAGGATTTTTCAAGATTGACAGGATTGAAAACAGAGCCTTATAAATCCTGTCAATCCTGCGAAATCTTGTTAATCCTGTCCATGAACGGGTCGATCACGGGTGCAAGGTTTCCTGGAAATCACCTAAGGTCTCGGTCTCTGTCATTACAGCAATAAGGATTCGGATCTCACTCGGCCAGAAACCCGAACCGGACCGATGCCAGTCGTCGGAATAGAGCGCCCCCCTTTGGCATGGTACGCGAATCAGCCTCGGAGTATGGAGCGCGCGGCTCTGATCATTGGCCTCGGGAGTCGTCTCTTAGCCCAGGAAATGATCGGGTAGGGCAATAATTCGACGAATCCGCGCGGATGAATCATTTTCAGGATGGCGGACACCCTGAATAAACGCGATGACATCAGAACCTTGACCAGGGGACCGCTATTGATCACGCTCGCCTCGGGCCATCGTGTGATCTTTCCACGCTTGATTCCAGAACTCAGGTGATAGCGCAAAGCCTCGACCCCGCTAATTCCGGGCGCGAAGGGAAGCAGTTGCCCCGTTGGATCAGGAGAATATGGGAAATGTCCGATTTCACGCGCCATGAGTTCGGTTGGCCGGTGAACCAGAAACTCCAGGCGGCGGAAATAGTATGGCATCAGCGCCACGATGTCCTCCCGCGAAAACGATATAATCGCCTTATCGACGAATCGATCGATTCCGAGGCGGAATTCAGAAAGCCCCCAAGCCATGACCTCGTGACCTTCATCGTTGAGAATCGGCAGGCAATCGCCACCCTGCTCTCGATAGCCCAGTGTGCTGCCATGATCGGCGGCGGTGAAGCACTCGACGATTTCACGTAGCGCCGTGGGATCCCGCCAGAATGTGCCGGGCTGAAAGGCGAAGGCGTATTTCGGATTGTCTTCGCGTATTCCATTACCGGAACCCTGCAAGCCCCAATAGAGGCCCATCAGACCTGAAGGCGTCCTCCCGGCGTCGCTCCGAAGGATTTCGTAAAGAGAATCCTGAATGGTCCCGCTCCATCCGATATCGATCAGGCAGGATCCCCTGCCATCGGCGAGCCCCGCCTGGTCGAGGTATTTCAGGACGCGCTCCCGCTCACCCGAGGTCAAATCGAGAATCAGCTTATTGAGCCGCGAATCGGATTTGAACAAAGCCCGCAGGCGGCGCTTGCTTCGATCGTTGAGAGGCGCCTCTTTCGGCAGATCGAAACCAGGGACTTGCTTGAGATATTCGATCACTACATGGGGCTGCGCCGTGATGCGATGAGCAATGTCCTCGAGTGTCATCTCGCGGTGGGACACGAACACCCAATCCAGGAAGGCATCGATATCCCGCGTCACGCAACGATGGCAGGCCAATCGCGAAACATGCAGATAACGCAGATCCAGGTCGTCCAGTCCCAGCCTGCTCGCGATATCCAGCAGAACCTGTCCATCCCGCGCGAGAAAATACACCCGGCGCCGGCCAGCCGCCCGCGCCTGCTCGGCCACCCATAGGACGAACGGAAGCAGCAGGGGCGCGGCGTAGAGCGCACCAAGGCGCGCGCGACTCGATTCGAGCGTCAAACGGCACTCGCGAAACAGTCCGGCGGAAAGCTGCCAGCCAAGATCCCCTTCGTTGGCCTCGAACCACTCATCCTCGGTGAGATGGCAGGCGTCGAAGAGTGTCGCCCGGCATCCGCTCTCAAGCGCGCGTTGGATATCGCTATGCCGGTTGTCGCCGATATGCTCGATCTCGGAGATCGCCACCCCCTCTTGAGCGGCCACATGGGCGTACAGGCGCCCGGACGCCTTGTTCAGCTTGATCTCGGAGGACAGATAGAGCGTGGCGTACTCAAGAATGAAGGGATCGATCCGATCCAGCAGGCGCTGGAGATCCGGCCTTCGCAGATACATGTCCGAAAGCAGGACGATGCGCCGACCCTGTCGCGCGAGTTCGCGAAATCTCCCGAGCATCTCGGGAACGCCAAAGAGAAAGCGCGCCTCCGCTTCCAGTTCCATGTCCATCAAACGGTTCATATCCGCCGCGTCGAGGGCGTGGCGGGCGGCGAGCCAACGATGGATATCCGCGAAATCGATCTCTTCCGGGAGATGCGTCACATCGGCCGGGGCCTGCGCGGACGCCTCAAGACGCGCGTTGTGCTCCGCCCACACCCGCTCCTCGGGGAAATTCTCGATGAGCGCCTCCGGCAACCCTCGGGGATCGGCCTGCAATTGCCGCTGCACGGAGACAAAGACCCCGCGCGGCGTGCCGACACGGCGCGTGATCAGGGTATCGAAGACATCGAATGAATAGATCATCTATTGCTCGGTGTATCCGTTCGATTCCAGCCAACGCCAGGCGTGCTCGATCGTTTCCGACAGATCCGGATAGCGCGGCGTCCAACCAAGCGTTCGCCGCGCCTTTTCCGCGTCCGCGTAAAGCATCGGCGGATCTCCCGGGCGCCGCTCGGCGAGTTCGATCGGAACCGGGCGCCCGGTGACTTGGCGAATGCGCTCAAGCACCTCGAACACCGAGGCGCCCTGCCCCGTTCCGAGATTGAAGGCGCCGCTCGCGCCGTCATGGCGAAGATAATCGAGACTCTTCAGATGGGCGTCGGCGAGGTCGCTGACGTGAATGTAATCGCGGATGCAACTCCCATCCGGCGTTGGGTAATCATTGCCGAAGACCTTGAGCACCGGCCCCATCCCGCGCACCGCCTGCATGGCGAGCGGGATCAGATGGGTCTCGGGGTCGTGGGACTCGCCAATCTCGCCGTCCGGATCCGCTCCGGCGGCATTGAAATAGCGCAGGGCGATCCAGCGCAGGTCATGCGCTGTCTCGAAATCGGCCAGCATGCGCTCGACCATGAGCTTGGAGGCGCCATAGGGGTTGATCGGGCGTTGAGGATGCTCTTCCGTGATCGGCGTCCGATCGGGAATACCATAAGTGGCGCAGGTACTGGAGAAAATGATGTGCCGGACGCCATGATCGCGCAACGCCTCAAGCAGGCTCAGGGTTCCAGCGACGTTGTTGCGATAATAGCGACCCGGCTCCTGAATCGATTCGCCGACATAGGCGTAGGCGGCGAAATGAATGACCGCCTCGGGCCGATGTCGCTCGATGACCGCGTCCAGGAAGGCGCGGTCGGCGATATCGCCGACCTCCAGCGGACCCCATCGCACGGCCCAGGGGTGACCATGGACCAGATTATCCAGTGCGATCGGCTGATGACCGGCCAGCGCCAAGGCCTTGCAGGTCTGACTCCCGATATATCCCGCGCCGCCCGTCACCAACACCCGAGTCATGCCAGTCCCCGGCTCAGAAGACCCTCGAAATAATCGATCGTCAGCCTCAAGCCCTGCTCCAGCGGCACCGTCGGACTCCAATCGAAATATTCCCGCGCCAGCGAAATGTCCGGCTGACGCTGCTTGGGATCGTCCTGGGGCAAAGGCTGGTAGATAAGCTCCGAGCGAGATCCGGTGAGACGGCGCACCGCTTCCGCCAACTCCAGCATGCTGAACTCGTCGGGATTACCGAGATTGATCGGACCCGTGATCGTGTCGGAGCTATTCATGAGACGCATGAACCCCTCGATCATGTCGTCCACATAGCAAAAGGAACGGGTCTGCAGGCCATCGCCATAGAGCGTGATGGGATCGTTCTTAAGCGCCTGGATAATGAAATTGGACACGACGCGGCCATCGTTCGGATGCATGCCGGGGCCATAGGTATTGAAGATCCGCGCCACCTTGATGCGCAGGGCATGCTGGCGATAGTAGTCGAAGAACAGCGTCTCCGCGCAGCGCTTGCCTTCGTCATAACAAGCCCTTGGGCCGATTGGATTGACCCGGCCCCAATAGCCTTCCGATTGGGGATGGAACTCCGGATCGCCATAGACTTCGCTGGTCGACGCCTGGAAAATCCTGGCCTTGGTGCGCTTGGCCAGCCCCAGCATGTTGATGGCGCCGTGGACGCTGGTCTTGGTGGTTTGCACCGGATCGGACTGATAATGCACGGGCGACGCGGGGCAGGCGAGGTTATAGATCTCGTCCACCTCCAGATAGAGCGGAAAGGTAATGTCGTGACGCAGCAGCTCGAAATGCGGATGAGGCAGCAGATGGCTGATGTTGTCCTTGGTCGCCGTATAAAAATTATCGACGCAAAGCACCTCGCAATCCTCGTTGACGAGGCGCTCGCACAAGCGGCTGCCGAGAAAGCCCGCGCCGCCCGTGACCAATACTCGTTTATGGAGCGTTTTCATTATTGTTGCCTAGACGGATCAATCATCATGTGGCATCGCCAACGCCGAGGGCGGCGATACGCGGATAACAGAGCATCACCATGTCCGACACCGGCGACTGCATATCGAGACGTCGAAAGGCGAAGTAATAACCGGCGTTCAGGGACTCCAGCCAGGGCTTGATGTCGAAGAAGTCCTTCGGGTGATGATAGACACTGACGATCAGCGCCGGACGATAGCGCATGATGGTCTCGCGCGCGCCCAGGAGCGCCTCCTTCTCCAGACCTTCGATATCCAGCTTCACAAGCACCGGCCGCAGATCATGACGCTCAACCAGTGTGTCGATGGTCGTGAACTCACCGGAAACGAGGTCGCCGCCCGCGTCGGCGTTTAGGCGGAAATCATTCAGCAGACTGGTTCCCTGGTCCGGAAAATCGGTCGCCCCATGGTGGTGCATCTGGAAATGGCCCTGGTGATCGTGCAGGCCCACCGGCTCCAGGAGAATGCGTTCGCCCAATCCGAAGCGCTCGACGTTCTCACGCATTCGTTGGAAGTTCACCGGGTCGGGCTCCAGGGCGAGCACTCGGCCGTGCGGACAGGCATCGGCGAATTGAACCGCCGAATCTCCGATGAAGGCGCCGCCGTCGATCACATCACCGCCGGCGCGGATCCGCGCCCGCACATCCCGCGGAAAGACGCTCAGTCCATAGAGATTGACGAAGACGTCCGCCGACAGCCAGGGATACTCGTCCAGGAACGGCTGATAACGGCTCGCCACCTTGGGCGTCGCCCTCGTGTTCTGCTGGAACCGCTCCTTGGGTTGCCACAAGAGATCCTTATGGATCAGAATCTTGCCGTAGTCCCGGCACTCCGGAAGATACTTGTCGTAAGCGCGATAAAAGATCTCCACGAGATCTTGATCGTTCTCCGACAGATCCCGTTTCAAGGCCGTCAGTTTGCCAGGCATCGCCTCGCGCTGCTCGCTTAGATAGGACCGCCAGAACTCGACCCAATAGGTCGGCACGTTCTGAAAATTCCCCACGAGATCCGCGCAACGCGGATCCACGACGACCGGCGCGCCCCGCACGCAATTCCGGATCGGTCGCACCCAGGCCATTCTGGAAATCCGGGCACGCAGCGAACGCACCGCCTGCTCCCAGCGTCGGCGCGCGGAAGACAGATAGCGACGCGCCACCAGCATCGACACGGCCGCCTCACGCCCGCCGACGCGATACAGCCGCGAGGCGATAAGCCGCTGATAAAACGCCAGCGCTTCCGGTGCCAGGAGATGCGGATACTCTCTGACGAAACGCTCCTCGTCGCCGCTCCAGCCATCGAGAATGCCCCTGTAGGCCAGCCAGCGAAAGCGCGGCTCGATGTCCCGCGTCCAGAAATACTGCAGATTCATCTTGTATTGCATGAAGTCCTGAAAGACCTCATTGAACACACCCATTTCATAGAAGAGTTTCTTACCTTCCCTGAAGATGTAGAAGATGTCCAAGTGATGCCTTCCACGATGAGACATGATGGAGCCGGCCCGGACGCGATAGCGGTATAGCTTCCGCGGCAGAATCACCACCTTGCTGGCCGCGAGCAGTACCTTCCAATGATAGATGTTGTCGTCGAACTGCAAGCCGTCCGGAAATCGGAAATCATGCGCGCGAAGGAAGTCCATGCGAAAGAACTTGGACCAGGTGTAATGGTAATGCAGGATCTCAAGCTTCTGATCGAGCGTGGTCTTAGGCTCCAGATTCCACTGATCGAAATCGTAATACCAGGAATCGAATTCCCGCTCATCCTCGATCATGCTGTGATAGAAAACGATGAAATCCGCTTGCGTTCGCTCGCACTCCTGAACGAGACTCGAAATGGCGCCGGGAGTCAGGAGATCATCCGAATCCACATGCATCAGATAGCGTCCGCGAACATGCTCCATCGCCGTGTTCCGCGTCGACGCCAACCCCTTGTTCGATTGATCGACGATACGGATTCGGGGATCCCGGCTCGCGTATTCGGCTAGGATCCTGGGTGATTCATCCGTCGATCCGTCGTTGACGCAGATGATCTCCAGATCCTGGAAATCCTGCGCGAGGATGGAGTCCAGACAGGCCCCGAGATAAGGGGCCACGTTATAGACAGGCAAGGCGACGCTTACGGTTGGAGAACCCATGAATAATCTACTCCACAGCGGGTGGAATCTCCGGCGAAACCGGGAGTGCGAATAGGGACAAGGTCTTGACCAAGCGCTAACGGAGTTCGAGCGTTTCTCGTTTCATGGAACTTCCGCGCTTCGGAGATCCGGCTCTCCGCTTCCTAGTCCCACGACTCCCTGGTGCCTGGATATCCTTGATTTTATTTATGATGAATAACAACGAGTGCTTGATGGCGTACTTCGAGCCTTGAACGAGGGGATGCAGTCTCAGTATCGCTCGCGCGAGCGGCGAGCTGCGCACCAGCGTCGCCTCGCACCACTCCGTCATCAGACGCCGGTTTTCGTAGCGTTGTGAAAAGGCATAAGACAGTGCCTGCCGCACGCTGAAGGCCGGCGCGCTTTCGCGCAGCTTGAGGTCGCAGTGATCGCCCGAGTAGGGTACGGCACCCAGCGTCCCGGCGATCAAGGGCGTCGGTTTCATCATGAGGCTGAACAACCTGGGGACCACGGCCAGGAAATGCTCCGGGGCGAGCGGATAGCGCTCGGCGGCTCGCGCGTATTCACTGGAAAACCATTCGACCCCCGCGAGAAAGTCACCGACGCCCCAGTCACGCAGATGGTCGCCGTCATCCCGTAATCGGGGCACCGTGGTTCCATCGGCCAGCCTTCGGTACCCGATCGTCTGCCCATGATCGGCTTGCGCGAGCAGCTCGGTATGCAGCGCCACGATGTTGTCGGTCGTATGATTCGGCACAATGGCGTAAGCCGTCTTGCTATTGCGCCTGGTCGTGTATTTGGAATAGTGGAACAGGCCGAAGTAGAACCCATGAATCTCGATATCTCGCTTGTGGGAAGCCGCGATCTTATAGAGTGAATCCTGACTGCCGCCCATCCAACCGATATCCACCGTCGCCACCCGCGGATCATCGAAGAAACCTTCCTGTCGCAAATAGGCGATGATGTCGTCGCGGTCCCGCGCGGCGTTTTCCAGGATCCGATCGCGGAGCGCCGGGATCTCGTCGAGCAGATCCACGACCTCCGTCGCGAGGTCTTCCGACATCGACGCATCCAAGTCATGGAACCGCGCCCGCATCGGCTCCGGCAAGAAGGCGCGAAGCTCCTCGCCCTTCATGTCCAACCGCTCCGCCAGCATGGAGAGCGATAGGGCGGGAATACGCTCGGCCAGCCAGCGCTTCTCGCGCGGTGTGATCTCGAATAGCGATGGCAGACGAAAAGCGCGACGCGATCCGTAAAGGTAGCGGAGATCCAGACCCATCGGATTTACTTGGGCGATGGCCCGTGCGATGCGCAGGAACACCATGCCGTCCCGGGCGATGAAATAGAGTTTGGAAATCCCCCGCTCACTGGCCTGGCGCAGAACATCCCAAATAAAGCCGTAAAACATGGGACCGGCCAGACAGGCCCCGATCATCGCGGGATTCGAGGCGTCGGGATGCATGAGACGAAAGGATCGGCTGACCCCCGCCAGCAGTTGGGCGAATAGGTTGTCTTCCTCGAAATACCGTACCTCGATCTCCGATAGCCAGGTGGCTTTATAGAGCGAGCCGCGAATACCCAGGGATCGGGCCGTCTTGACGTCGGTCTCGATGTTCGAGCCATGGTGAGCCAACTGTCTGGGCTTGATTCCCTCCGAGCGCAGCAGGTGAAGAAACAAGCCGCCCGACTCCATGGTCTTCCTGATGGTGGAAGACACATAGAGCGGACATTCGCGGAGACGGGAATCGACCCTAGTCAAAAGGCGCCGAAGCGTTGCTTCCGCGAGATAGGTATCGCAAACAAGCACCACGCGCTCGCCTTCGTCGAGCCGCCGGTGGATTGTCCGAAGCGTTTCCGGAACGCCGAATATCAGCTCTTCCTCGACTTCCAACTCGGCCTGCTTGATGTTCTCGATCACGGCCGCCGGGATCTCGGGAAAGCGAAGACCTATTCGAGCATAGATCTCATCGAGCAAGACCTCTTCCTCATCGGACGCCTCGCGCGCGCAAGCCTCGGCGGAGACCCGAATCTCGAAGAATTCCTCGACGAACTGCAGCGGCACGGACAAGTCATGTCGAGTGCGAAGCTGGTGCTGCAAGACGCAGAACACACCGACCGACGTTGCCGTCCGTCTCGTCAGAACGGCGTCGAAAACGCTGAATGAAAATACCTTGCCCCGGCTCATATTCCACATCGAATCCGTGTTTTCCGGTCGGTGTCGGTCGCTTTTGAAACGCGCCCTGAAACCCCTATTCTCGGCCTAGGCCGCCCCTCCCCGATACCAGGCAAAGGCGTACCGCGCCATGGAAACAGAGGGTTTCGAGCGGGCAATCATACCATCGATCCTGGAGCGGCCCGCGAACCTCGACGCCCTCGCGGCAACGTCAGGGGCGTGACATGGAAGGCTCCGGAAGCCAACGAACGGCTGCGGTCTTTCGCGGTCAGCGCCGAGGCACCCCGGCTGGTCGCGGGCGGTAGGAGGCCGTGCCGAGTGCGACTCGGCCATCCCCGGTCGCGCGATCGCCGGGATGATCAGCGGCAACCAACCGAATTTGGAATGGCCGCGACGATGCCAGAGGATGATTCTGGCGAGGATCGGCAGTAGGATGACGGGCGCGGGTGGAAACACCTTGGTTTGTCATCGCCATTCAAAAAGGACTCGAAATCATGAACCGATTCATCCCAATGCTGGCTTTGATCTTCATCGCATCGGGAAGCCTCGCCTCGGCGGGGGCTTGGAACCAGGATCCTGGGCCTTCGCTCGGAGCCCAAGCCGCCGTCATCGACGCGACGCGCGGCGAGGCGGGACTCAACCTCGCCCAAGGTCCGGGAGGCCCCGGATACGGACCCGGATACGACGGATATGGACCTGGATACGGCGGTCCTGGGCGACCGCCGCGTGGACCGCGCGGGCCAGGTGGTCCCGGAGGACCGGGCTTCGACCCTGGTCCCAGACCGGGGCCCGGACCCGCTTATGGGCCACCGCCCCGCCCCGATCCAGGCCCGGCGGGCATCATTCCCCAGATCCTGCCCCTGTTACTTGGGCCGCCTCGGCCCTGATCGCGGCAGGAATCCATCCTCAAAGCAAACCAGGCTGGATCCGAGAACCCTCGGCGCTCCCTAGCGGCTAGCGAAGAGCGCCAAGGTCTCGATCCGGCCGATGCCCTGGGTCGCCGGGAATACAGGTCATCAACTCGCTGCTGTAGGCGCAGCGTCCTTCGAAGCCATCTCCTTGCGAGGTGGCGACGACACAGGCCGATCCAACGGACAAGTCGCGACAGGCGTCGACGGCCTCGCGCGGCGGCCTTGGCGGACGCCCCGAACTCGCTGCCTCCGCGTCGGACGGCATCGGACCAGCGCCGAAACCTCCCGAGCGCGGCGCGGACGACCCTCCGGGCGGCTCGCGATCGGGGACGCACACCCAATCCCGACCGCGTTCCTGACAGGTTCCCGTGATCGCATGCCGCCCGTCCTCGAAGTAACAGCGCTCGGAGGCCACCTTATAGGCACAGGCATCAATGGCGACGGTCGGAGGTCCGCCGGACCCGCCTGGACCGGGACGGGGAGGCCCCTCCGCGCAGCCCGCGCCGGACATCGCCACGCCCAACGTTGCCGCCAACCAGGCAGACCTCGCCATAACAGTCTTTTTCATGGAATTCCTTCCTCCCGTTAGGAAATTCGCTTGGCTCCGCCCGATTCCATGTCCAGTCGGCACGCCGGAACCAGCCGGCGCCAGACCTTCAGCTCGAGCCGCTCCGATAGGGATTGAGTGGACCTTCGGCATACTCACCCGGCTCGAATGGAATGAAGGGCCGCGCATGGAATTGATGACAAACCTCATCGGCGAAAAAGGCGCCCTTGGCGGTCAGCCCAGCGAAGCCACCCTTGTCCTCGACCAGCCCCTGGGCCTGGAGTCGCTCCCACAACTCCGGAAACGCCTCCTCGAAACCGATGCCGGTCAGCGACCGATACTGGGCCTTGTCGACGTCCCGATTCTTGAGCGGAAGCACCACTGCCCAGCGACGCTGTTCTTCCTCGCTGCGCTTCAAGCCGCGGTTGACCGGCAAGCGGCCCGCCTCGATACGCGCGTAATAGTCCTCGAAGGTTTGGGTATTCAGCAGGAACCGGTCCCTGAGACTACTGAAGGCGGTCAGGCCGAAACCGACCTGATCATACAACTGACAGCATTGGTTGTGCGCGTAGTGCGAGTAGTCTTCCGGTTTCTTGGAAAAGACACGCCGCAGATTCTCTCGGTAGCCATGGGAGGCGAGGATGTCGATCGCGGTTTGCTTCATCCGGATGGCGTCCTCGAAGGACGGCAGTTCCTCCGGGCGCAGGGTCGCGATCTTCTGAATCGGACCCTGGGCATCGCCATAAGCCTCGATCTTGAGCCGATAGAGCTGAATCTCCTCGACCCCCAGCCGCGCCGCCTCGTCGACCATGCGCCCCCAGGCTTCGATGGTCTGGCCCGGATAGCCGTAGATGAACTCGATGTTGAGCTGGAAGCCATGCGCCTGGCAGGCCTCGATCGACGCCAGCGCGGTCTTCACGTCGTGCGGGCGATGCATCTTGCGCAGGATCTCGTCATCGAGCGACTGCACGCCGATGGTCAGACGATCCACGCCGTGCGCGCGCAGGATCTCCAGGCGTTCCTTACCGTGGCGGTCGGTCAGGGTGCCGGGGTCCACGTCGAAGTTGAACTGGGTCACCCGCGAGCAGTCGACCCGCTGTTTGAACGACGTCAGCATCCGATCCAACTGGGCCGGCGTCAGCAGGGTGGGCGTACCGCCACCGACCAGGATCGAGCGGGCCTGGAACATGGGGATCCCAAGACGCTGGCGAAACAGATCCATCTCTTTTTCAAGCGCGGCCAGGTAACGCTCGGTCTCGGGATGGACGGCGTCGCCGAATTGGCCGAACTGAACCGGATAGTGACAGAACAGGCAGCGCTGCACGCAGAAGGGCAGATGCAGATAGACGTCGAAAAGCCCATCGGCGGGAGGGACATAGTCTCCCAGCAATTCTTCCTCTTCCGCCTCGGGATACATGGTGATCGGCGGATAATGGACGGACGGAAAGAAATCGCCCGATCGGGCGATCAGACCCAGCTCGCGGAACCGCTCGAAATCCCTGACACGGCTCTCCACGCTGTCCGTCTGGGGTGAATTCCTTTGAGTCTCGCTGATGGCTGTCATTTCACTCATGGTTCAGACCTCGCGGCTAGCAGTGAATCGGCGTCGAAACGCCGCCGTCATCGACCGTCGATAGTGGCTATCCATTCAGGACTGGAGCCAAAGTCCCGCGCGCTCGACGGCCGCACGAAGATGGTCATCATTGGGTCGATAACGCTTATCGTCGTAAATCGGAAAGAGATGCTGGAGTTCCTGCGGCGTCCCGTCATGGATGGTCACGGTATTGGCGCCCGCCATGATTCCAAGGAACTGACCGTCCGGCTTCAGCTTCTCCAGCGAGCTGGTGGTCGGCATGAGCGCGGTGGGATTCATGATCCTGAGCAGGGCCATGAAATTCAGGGTCGTCTCGACATCGCCCGAGGGCATCCCTTCATAGTTGGTGTTGTGGCCGGGGATAAAGACCGAGGCGCTGACCATGTGCGGATTCAGATCGGTCAGGAACCGCAGATCGGCCACCAGATCGTCCTCGGTCTGCCCCGGAAGGCCGACGATGACGCCACTGCCGATCATGAACCCCAGTTCGGCCAGATCGTCGAGACACTGGCGACGCTCACTCCAGGTGTCGTTCGGCTTGACCGCCTCGTAGAGCGAGGGCCGGGAGGCCTCGATCTTGAGCAGATAGCGATCGACGCCCGCCTCCCGCATCTCGCGGTATTGCTCGTAACTCAGATTACCGATGCAGCCGATCAACTGGATGTCCGGCATCCGGTCCTTGATCTGGGCGCAGGCACGAATCACACCCGAGACGAAGCGCTTGTCCTTGTTCTCGCCGGATTGAAGCAAGAGGACACGGCGGCCACGCTCGCGGTAGAGAAAGGACGCGATCTGGACCAGATCATCGGTCGGGATCACGTATTTCTTGGTGTCCTCGCAACCAATATTGCAGTAGTTGCAGCGTTGCTTGCAGATATTGGAGATCTCCACGACGCTGCGGATCTCGGCCCGCCGATCGGGAAAGCCTTCGAGCCGTGCCGCGCGGGCCATCTCGAACAGGGCCTCCTGCGCGGCTCCCCTCGCCCGCAACGCGGCCTTGACCGAGTCCTCGAACAGATCTCCAGCCCGCGCCTGCGTGAAAATCGCCCTCGGGTCGATCGTCTGGGTCTCCTGGATGTTTTGCATTCCGCCAACCTCGCGCTAAGTCAATAAGCTCTTGCTGGAAATGATCCCGATGCCCAGGACACCGATCAGGCTTCCGGCGAGACGACGCGCGCTCGGAGATTCTCCATAAAACAGGGCCATGATCAGCAGGACGAACAGAGGCTCGGTCGAGAGCAGGGTGTTGGCGATCGCCAGTGGGGTCAACTTCATCGCCAGCAACGACAGGAAGAAGCCACCGAAGGTCACGAAGGAAGCGATCAGGCAAAACCGCGCCGCCACACGCCAATCCGACAGAAGGGGACTGAGCCAATTACCCCGCCCCAGATAGAAGAGCGGCGCGAACACAAAGAGCGAGGCCACGCCGCCCGCGATCCGGATAAAGGTCGCCGACAGGGCGTCCACCTCGTCGAGCGCGCCCTTCGCCATGACGACCGAGAAGGCCATCGCCATGACCGAGGCCAACCCGTACAGAACGCCGCGCCGCGTCGCCCTTCCGGAATCGCCTTCGCCTAGCCCGGTCAGCACCACCGCCACGCCAAGGATGACCAGCAGGATGCCCGCCCATTGCAGCCAGACGAGGGACTCTCCCAGGAAGAGCACCGCCATTCCGATGGTCGCGACCTGGCCAAGCAGCATCAACTGCACCAACGAGTGGGAGGTCAACTCGCGCAGCGCCTTGAAAAACAGCGTATCCGCGACCCCGATACCCAGTACTCCACTAAGAAAGAGCACCCAGAAGGTCGGCCAGCTCATGGACTCTGGCCCCAGCGCCAGGATCGCCATCCCCAGCAATATCAAGCCAAATACGCCCTTCGCGAACGCCAAACCCATCGCCGGCAGCCGCTCGGCGAATGGCTTCAGCAACAGGGCGCCAACCGCCCAGGTCGCCGCCGAGCCGAGCGCGGCCAGGATACCGATCAATTCCAGGGTCATGACCCACCTACCCTCGTATCGTCCCGACTCGAGGGCGGATCCGGTCGCGGCCAAGCGCGGACACCAACAGGACCATGGGTTCTTGATGCAACAACTCTAATTGAAAGCATGAACAGAATTTCACCACAATTTCTAGCGTTTAGCCGACAAACCACCACGCGGCGAAAGCCATTCGCCAAGAACACCAGCATTAGCGGCATTGGGAGGCGCCGACAAGGGCTTGAATGGGGCGGCTGGAGATGGGAAGCGACGATTCGCGGTATTCAGTGAGTGGATGAACGCATCCGAACGGCACGCGGCCCATCGGGCGGGCGCCCGACCTGGTCCAATTTAGCCGTGACGGTGATCAAAAGACATTCGTCAGGCCAACCGACAATAGGCTTGCCCTTGGACAATAGCCCCGCCCGGATGCGCTCGTCCCGCCGAACTATCGCGCGATGCTTGCCCGCAAATCCGTCACGATATCCCGCACCGGCTTGGTGGTTGGTTCACCCATGTCATTGGGCTCCACGATCACGCTATCGGCATGCACACTCAAGGCATCGATAATAGCCGATGCCTCCTCGTAACGGCCTTCTTGAACGTATTGCCGCGCCAGATAGGTTTGCAGCGTCGGAATGGCATCGATCCCCTGCTCGGTCACGACCTCCGGGTAAGGAGAGGTACCGATCAAGGATTGGTAATACATTTCCGCCCCCTGTGAATTACGATTCATGGCGGCATCCAGAGCCTGTTCCGCGACCGCCACGCTGGTGGCCCAGGACTCTGGATAATCCGTCATCAAGCTGTTGAGCGCCGATTCTCGCGCCGAGCGTTCCGATTGACTTTCATTGCCTCGACGTGGCCTGGCCTTCTCGCTGAGTTCGGAGATACGCTGATAGCTGTCGGCACCGTAGGTCTCCAGATCCCGTTGCCGCATGGCGGAAGCCCGCTCGGCCATCTTCTTGCGACTCTCGTCGAAGCGCGCCCGATTGGCGTATTGCTCACCCATGCTGGCCAACCATGGCTCGCCACCGGGCGGCCCGTTCGCGAAGGACGGCGCGACATCGAGCCCGGACGCACGGATCACCTGTCCGAGTTGAGCCACCTGCCGCTCAAGACCCGCGATTCTCCGAGACTGTTCCTCAAGCAGACGATCGGACGCGGACAGGGCCGTCGGATCGGATTCCGCCGCGCCCGGCGGCTTGGATTGAGCCAGGCTGGCCACTCCGGACGAGCGATCCGCCATGGGCGCGCCAGAGGGCTCGATCGCGTTCGAGACGCCTCCGTCCTGGGGAAGAAACTGAAGCGTGATCGCGGAAAACGACAGGATCAGAGCCAGGAGGCTCAGGATCATTGGGAGTTGCGGTGCCTTCATTCATCAAACTCCGAGTGCATGGAGAATCAATGGCGCCTGACTCGACGCCAAGGCCAATCCTGGCGCGAAATCCCTGATTGAAAATCCGTCGGTCGCCACGATCGCCCAACCGACCGCGATCAGTTCCCATCCGCGCCATGGGAAAAGGTCATCACATAGCGCTGCGGAATGATTTGCTCCGTCGACTCCAGCTTGAATCCGTAAGCCTCCAGTTGAGCCGTGATCAGCTCCTGACGGATATGAGGCCCATGATAGGGCAGCGTATCCTCGGCGACGGGACCGTTATCCACGATCACGAAACGCCCACCCGGTTTAAGCGCCTTGATGATACTGGCGATCATACCGTCACGCTCGGCCTGGGAGGATACCGCGTACAGAATGTGGTACAGCGAACACATGAACACCATGTCGGCCGTTCCGGGCTCCGGAATCTCGAAGCCATCCGTGGCCGAAACCGTGGCGACCAGATTATCGACGCCCCATTTCGCGGTGAGTTCCTTGATGTATTCGATATGCGAATCCTTGGTGTCCATGGCATGCACGGTACCCGAGGGTCCGACACGCTCGGCGAATTTGAAACTGAAATAGCCGGGACCGCTCCCCAAGTCGACCACCCGATCACCGGGCTTCAGCGGCAGACGTTCCATGATCCGTGACGATTGCTCCCAGTTCTCGCGCCGTGGATTGTTGAACAGGATGAAATCCTCAAGCGACTGACGTCTGATGATGCCGATCTCGCGCGTCTTTTCATCCATCGCCTCTTCGGCCGAGAGCTTCGACTTGTCTAGCTTATATTTCCTGGTCACGTAGAACTTGAGATTCGCGAAGTCGTCCTTCGCCAGGTAGGCAAGAAACTCCGCGGCCAATGGATCCTTGGTCAGCGCTTTCTTTTCCTCCTCGGTGCCGGCGATGTATTCGGCGACCCACTGCAAGGCCGTGTATTCGCCGCCAAAGTTCTCATTTGGAATGATCGCTTCGTATAGACGAACCGCCGAACGCGCCACCTCCGGATCCGATTCGGAAATAGCCTTCATCATCAGTTTCGCGGCGGATATCCCGGAGCTGGTGATATCGAAGGAATCGAGGCTCCCGATATGAACGACCGAATTCGAATCGCTCACACGTATCGATGCCGCGCCCTTGGGCGCCGTGAACTGGGGTGGCCTGGGCGATTCCGGCGCGGTCTTACGCAATACGAGAATATAGCGATAAGGCGACAGATCCTCGCTTTTCACCAGCTCGAAGCCATAGTGATACAATTGAGCCTGCGCGAACTCTTTATTCAGGAAGGTATTGTGTAGTGAAACGCCATCATGGTCGCGGTTATCCAGGATGACCAGATAGCCGCCGTTGCGCAGGGTCTTATGCAGGGTCTCCATGAAGGCATCGCGCTCCCTGGGTTGACTCCAGGCATAGAGCACATGATAGAGCGAGGCGATGAACACCAGATCCGTGGGTTCCTTGATCAGGATATCGTCCGCCTTCGAAACCACCGGCCGAATGCCCGCGATCCCATAGCGATCGACGAATGTCCGGAGCTGCTCGACATAGGTCTCCTGGGTATCGGCCGCGTGGACGATGGCCTCCGGACCCAGGGCCTCGGCGATTCGCTGCGAGAAATAGCCAAAGCCCGCGCCCAGATCGATCACCCGATTTACCTCCGGCTTGAGCTCGGCGATGATTCGAACGACCTCATCCGTGGCGTCCCATTGGGTACGCGACGGATTATTGAAGAGGAGCAGGTCATCCAGAAAGGTGACACGCTCGAGATGGAACTCGGGGTCGTCGGGCGTGAAATCGGCGGCCCGATACTTGCGTTGTAAGTACTCCTTCAGATGCTTGCCATCGTCCGCGAGGAAAAAATCGAGGTAGGCTTGCTCCAGTTTCGGTCGCTGACCGGCGTCATCGCCAATCGCGCCGTTCGCTCGAACCCATTGCCTCGCCAGCCACAAGATCGCCGAGCGCCCTCCTCCCACATTCTTGTCGTCCGGGCTCGTCTCGAGCCGGCCGATCGCTTGCGAAACCAGGGCTGGATCCTTCTTGTCCAGACCGTCGAACAGGATCTGGGCGATCTCACGATCGGAATCGGTCGCGGGATTGGGGATGGCGCCGAGCCGAACGATCGAGCGCTTGCCGGGCAATGGAACCTCAAGCGCCTGCTCGGCCGCCGCCAGGGGCTGGGCGATCAGGCCGATCATCATCAGTGACAATAAAAACGGACGCATCATGACAGTGAACCTTCCTCGGAGGGGCCTCGGACCACGCTCGAAGGCGTGGCATCCGGATGTTGGTGCGACGGAGAGGCAAGATGGCGATTCGGCATCCAGGTATCAATCCGAACCTGGCTCGGCGGACGACCTGGCGGAGACTACCAAAAGGGATGCCCTCGCGCGTATTTTTTCCTCGCGCCCTGCCCTGTCATCGACCGCCGCCCCCCTTCGAGGACTGGAAGTAATAACTGAGCTTATCCGAGAGGTTGAGGTACTCCACCTGCTCCGGATTCAGCTCGGAGCGATGCAGGCTCTCGCGGATGCCGATCCCTTCCTCGATCAGGTTCAGGATCAGCGCCTCTTCCGAAGGCACCTCGCGCGAGTAGACCAGAACGTTCGGCTTCAACAGGTCGTCGGAGTTGATGGAGATGACCACGGCGACCCGTTCGTCGATCAATCGAACCACGGTGCCGGGCGGATAAACCCCCAGGTTGGTGATGAATGTCGACAAGACCTTGGGGTCATAGCATTGACGCTCCTTGGAGTACATGCGCGAGACGGCCTGGTGGGGCGAGAGACCATGCTCGGCACCGAGTCCGTTGCAAAGGTTGTCGTAACGGTTGACCACGGTGACGACGCGGGTCAGGAGACCGATGTCCTTGTCGCCCACGCCCTCGGGATAACCACTGCCGTCGAGGTGCTCGTGGTGTTTGGCGATGATCTCGATGACGCCCAGGGGTAAGGAACCGATCTGGCGGGCGATCTCCGCGCCATAACGGGGATGCTGTTCGTAGAATTTCCGCTCGGCGTCCGCGAAAACGCCTTTCTTGAGCAAGATCTGGGTCGGTATCTTCAGGTGCCCCAGGTCATGGAAGAGCGCGCCCATGCCAAGTTGCCTGAGTTGAACCCGGTCCAACTCCAGTTTCCGGCCGAGCACCAGGGACAGCGCCACGACATTGATCGCATGGTGATAGCTGTTCTCGTCCTGATGCTTCAGATTGACCAACTGGACGGTCGTCTCCAGATCCTCGGTCAGCTCCGCGACCATGCTCTCCACCAGCTCGCCCGCCTCCTCCGCCGCCTGCGCCGGAGAGGAGCGCAGATGGGACATGAGCTTGCGCGCGAAGCCCACCTTCTGACCGTAGCACTTGGCGCACTGGTTGAGCCGCGAACGGCGCTCCTTCAACACCCGGATCCGCTGACTCTTCTCTTCCCAGAGGGCGGCGGTCAGATCCTCCTGGACTTGCGTCGAGGACAGGGGCTCCGGCTCCGGCTCGGCCGAGGCGCCACTGAGTGGCGGCCGGTCGCCGCGGTCCAGATCGATCCGCACCTGATCGATGACGAGCTGCCGCAGGGCGTCCAGTTGTTTCTGATTGCGGATCTTGAAGCTGCTGGATAGAAAGGGGTGATTCATCCAGGGCAGATCGAGATGCACGAACATCCCGATGCGCAACTGACTCTTGTCGAGGATCTTTTCGTTCACGTCTTGAACCAGCTCGCCCGATCGGAGGAAGGCGCGAGGGAGGACATGACGCCGCCCCTTGCAACGGCCCCACGGAAACCCCTTTCCCCACCGCGAGCACCAAGCATAGGCCATCCAAAGGATTGAAACAAAACCGCCTCCAGTGTCCCGAGAAGAACCCCATGACCTGGTCGGAATGGGTCCAGGCCCGCCCCCCGCGTCCCACGCGCGGCTTGATTCCGCGCGCGGCCACTTGTAGCTTGCATGACTAAACGCCCCTTGGACTCATCGACGCATCCGGGACCCAATCGAAGTGACTGACTACAAAAACACCCTGAACCTACCCAACACCGGCTTCGCCATGAAGGCCAACCTTGCCCAGCGCGAGCCCGGGATGCTCGAACGCTGGGCGTCCCTGGACGTCCATGCCCGCATTCGCGAGGCGCGCGCCGGGGCCGAGACCTTCATCCTGCACGATGGCCCGCCCTACGCCAATGGCGAGATCCATATCGGTCACGCGGTCAACAAGGTGCTCAAGGACATCATCGTCAAGGCGCGCACCCTGGACGGCCTGGACGCCCCCTACGTCCCCGGCTGGGACTGTCACGGTCTGCCGATCGAGCTTCAGGTCGAGAAGAAGCACGGCAAGCCCGGCCACAAGATCAGCGCCGCCGAGTTCCGCGTCGCCTGCCGCGAGTACGCGGCCAAGCAGGTCGAGCGGCAGCGCGCGGACTTCAAGCGACTCGGCGTCCTCGGCGACTGGGAGCATCCCTATCTCACCATGGACTTCGGCTTCGAGGCCGAGATTATCCGTTCGCTTGGGCGGATCATCGCCAACGGCCATCTGCAAAAGGGCGAGAAGCCGGTCCACTGGTGCATCGACTGCGGCTCCGCGCTCGCCGAGGCCGAGGTCGAATACGCCGACAAGCAATCCATCGCCATCGACGTGCGCTTCCCCGTCGTCGATCCGGAGGCGCTCGGCGAACGCTGTCACGGCACCCCGTCCGGTTGTGGTGAAGGCCCGGTCTCGGTCGTCATCTGGACCACGACACCCTGGACCCTGCCCGCCAACCAGGCCGTGGCGCTCAATGCCGAGCTGGAGTATGTCATCGTCGAGGCCGAGACCGAGCACGGCCAGGAGCGACTGATCGTCGCCGAGGGCCTGCTCAAGGACACCATGGACCGCTGGGACGTCGAACACTATCGGGTGCTGGGCTACGGGCGCGGCATCGATTTCGAGGGCGTCAAACTCAAGCATCCCTTCTATGACCGCGAGGTGCCGGTCATCGTCGGGGAGCATGTCACGCTGGAGGCCGGCACCGGCGCCGTTCACACCGCGCCGGGTCATGGTCTGGAGGACTATATCGTCGGTCAACGCTACGGCCTGCCGGTGGACAACCCGGTCGGCGGCGACGGCCGCTTCCTGCCCGACACCGAGCTGTTCGCGGGCGAGAACGTCTTCCAGGCCAACGAGCATGTCGTCGAGACCCTCAAGGCCAAGGGTGCGCTGCTGCTGGAAACCCGCTTCACCCACAGCTATCCGCACTGCTGGCGGCACAAGACGCCGATCATCTTCCGCGCCACGCCCCAATGGTTCATCAGCATGAATCAAGAGGGTCTGCGCGAGACGGCACTGCGCGAGATCGAGAATGTCCGCTGGATGCCGGATTGGGGTCAGAGCCGTATCGAGGGCATGGTGCGCGGCCGTCCGGATTGGTGCATCTCGCGCCAGCGCACCTGGGGCGTGCCGATCGCGCTCTTCGTCCACAAGGAAACCGCCCAGCTCCATCCGCGCACGGCGGAGCTGATCGAGGTGGTCGCCAAGCGGGTCGAGAAGCACGGCATCGAGGCCTGGTTCGAGCTGCATCCGCGCGACCTCCTGGGCGACGCGGAAGGCGCGCTCTACGACAAGGTCCACGACACCCTGGATGTCTGGTTCGACTCGGGCGTCACCCACGCCTGCGTGCTGGAGCAGCGCGAGGGCCTGCGCGCCCCGGCCGATCTCTATCTGGAAGGCTCCGACCAGCATCGCGGCTGGTTCCAGTCCTCGCTCATGACCTCGGTCGCCATGCACGGCCGCGCGCCCTATCGCCAGGTGCTCACCCACGGCTTCACCGTGGACGCCAAGGGCGAGAAGATGTCCAAGTCCAAGGGCAACGTGGTCGCGCCCCAGGATGTCATGAAGACGCTCGGCGCCGACATCATCCGGCTCTGGGTCGCGGCGACCGACTATCGCACCGAGATGAACGTCAGCGACGAGATCCTCAAGCGCACCGCCGACGCCTACCGGCGCATCCGCAACACCGCGCGCTTCCTGCTCGCCAACCTCAATGGCTTCGATCCCGCCGTCAATCTGGTCGCGCCGGCGGAGATGGTGGAGCTGGACCGCTGGGCGGTGGATCGCGCCTATCGGCTCCAGGAAGAGGTGATCGCCGCCTACGGCGACTACCAGTTCCATCTCATCTATCAGAAGGTCCAGCAGTTCTGCGTGGTGGACATGGGCGGCTTTTACCTGGATGTCATCAAGGACCGTCAGTACACCACCCAGACGGACAGCACGGCACGCCGCTCTTGCCAGAGCGCCATGTATCACATCGTCGAGGCCATGAGTCGCTGGCTCGCGCCCATCCTGAGCTTTACCGCCGACGAGATCTGGCAAGAAATCCCCGGCGAACGGAGCGAGACCATTTTCACCGAGACCTGGTACCAGGGGTTGTTCGCGCTCGACGCCGGCGATCCGCTGGACCGCGACTTCTGGGACCGGATGATCGCCACCCGGCTCGCCATTGGACCGGCGCTGGAAACCGCGCGCAAGGCCGGCCAGATCGGCTCCTCGCTGGACGCCGAGCTGGACCTCTATGGCGCGCCGGAGCCTCTGGAGCGACTCGCCCGGCTCGGGGACGAACTGCGCTTTGTCCTCATCGTCTCCGAGGTCCGACTCCATCCGCTAGCCGACCTTCCGGAGGACGCCGTCGCGAGCGAACAGGAGGGACTGGCGGTCCGGGTCTCGGCATCCGAGCACGTCAAATGCGTGCGCTGCTGGCATCACCGACCGGACGTCGGAACCCACCCCGAGCATCCCGAACTATGCGGACGCTGCGCCGAGAACGTCGCCGGAACCGGTGAAACACGGCGGTTTTCGTAGGATGGGTAGAATGGCCACGACATGCAGCCGAAGTTCGGCACGGACGCCGACTGGCCGTGAAACCCATCGACCCCCGCGCCAAGATTCGACGAAAACGCCCCCGTGCAACCGGGGCGTTTTTCGTGGCGCGGTTCCGATAGGACGGCGCGGGGGTCGCAAGCCCCGATCAGGCTTCCGGGATCCAGCCTGGAAAGGCATCCGACCAGTGGGCCAGCAGCTCATCCAGGCTGGTCACGTCGAAATCCGGTGGCGGGATATCGTCCGGCAACGGTCGTCCCGGCGGGTGGCGGCCCGAGCGTACCAGCGCGGTCCAGAGGCCGAGGCGTTCCGCGCCGGCGATGTCGGTGTCCATCCGATCTCCGATCATGATGCCATCGGAGGCGGCCTGGCCCAGGCGTTCCAGCGCCATCTCATAGAGCATCGGCTCGGGCTTGCCGATGATGGTCGGGGTCACGCCGGTCGCGGCGGCGAAGGGCGCGACCAGCGCGCCACCACCGGGCAGCACCAGATGACGACCATCCCGCATCGCGTCGACCGTTGGGTCCGGATTGGTGCCGACCAGCCGCGCGCCGCGTCCGAGGATCAGGTTGATCCCGATGGTGAGCTGCTCGTAATCCAGGCCGACGCCCTCGCCCACCACCACGAAATCGGCCCGCTCGCTATCGGGTTCACCCACCACGCGCAGCGCCTCGTCCAACCCGGCCGCGCCGACCGCGAAGTAACGGAAACCGGGTCGGATGCCGGCAAGCCAGCGGGCCGTAGCGAGCGCCGAGGTGATGATACGGGCGGGGTCCGGTCGCGGCAGGCCCATGGCCTCCAGGGCATCGGCGACCCGCTCGGGTGGGCGGATCGGATTGTTGGTCACGAAGGCGTGCGGAATCCCGGCGATCCGCCGCAGCAGGCCGAGCGCGCCGGGGAGCGGTTGGTCACCGTGATAGAGCACGCCGTCCATGTCGAGCAGGATGGCGCTTGGGGCCGGACGTCTCACTTGGATGAGGGATGAATGGGGTCAGGCCAGATCGGCGACGAGCGAATCACGGACCTCCGGCGACAACGCGACCCAGAGGCCATGGTCCGGGTGATCCGTGCCGCATTCGATAGCTGCGCCTGCCTTGACCTCGGCGACCATGGGGGTCGTCAGCTCGAAACGCAGGAAATGAACCGCCGAGGTCTTGGTCTCGTCCGCGCGCTCCATGTCCTCGTCGGCGATCGCGAAGACCTTGTCGTAGCCCTCGACGCGAACCCAGACCGCGTCCTCGATCCCGCGCAGTCGCGCCAGCGCCTCGCGCCGCTCTTGCGGATCCTCGTACTCAAGCATGAAGGTCGCCTTCCAATTGGTGCCGTCGGGGATGAGCGGATTGTAGGCGGCCAGTTCGTCCTCGATACCCTCAGGCTCGAAGATCCGCTCGACCCGCAGCATCTCCTGGATCTGATACTGGACGGTCAGACGATCCTCGAAATAGAGCGTGGCATGCGCCCCGAGCGGAACCCGGCGGTGCTGCTTGTGCGCCATCACCCCGGCTCGAAAATCGGCGCGCGCCCGTGCGTAGGCTTCCAGACTGTAGAGGTCGTTGGCTATGAGTGACATGCTCGTCTCCGGTGCTGTCCCGCGACGCCCAGCGGCGGACGGGGCGCGTCAAAGGCCATAGGCCAGGCGCATCAGGCTCATGGGATGGCGCTGCTCGCCATCGCGACCCAGCGCATGGGCGATATGGGCGCCCGCCATCGGGCAATCGCTGCCGAAATGATCCGGGGCCGCCTTCTCGACCCGCCCCGCGACGGGCTTGACGATCTTCATGGAGGCGGCGTGGAACTCCTTCTTGACCGCGTAGGTTCCATCATGACCCGAGCAGCGCTCGATGATCTCGACCGTCGTCCCAGGCACCAGCGCCAGCACCTCGCGGGTCTTGGAGCCGATATTCTGGACCCGTTGATGACAGGACGCTTGATAGACCACCTGGCCCAGCGGTTGCTTGAAATCCAGGTTCATTCGCCCGTGCCGGTGGCGGAGCATCAGGTATTCGAAGGGGTCATACATGTGCTCCTTGACCAGCCGGACATCGGCGTCCTCGGGGAACATCAGCGGCAGTTCCTGCTTGAACATGAGCACGCAGGAGGGAATCGTCGCGACGATGTCCCAGCCCTCCTCGACCAGACGCTTGAGGACCGGGATGTTCGCCTCCTTGGCCCGGCGCACCGCCTCCAGGTCGCCCAGCTCCAGCTTGGGCATGCCGCAGCACTGCTCCCGCTCGGCCAGGGTGACCGGAAGGCCGTTGTGCTCGAACACCCGGATCAGATCCTGATTGACGCCGGGCTCGTTATGGTTGCCGTAACAGGTCACGAAGAGCGCGACCTTACCGGTGGTCGCTCCGGCGGCCTCGCCCGTCGCAGGGCGGCCGATACGCTCCCGCTCGCGCTGGCGCAGCGACTGGCTCTGATAGGGCGGCAGGCGCGCGTCGCGATGAACCTCAAGCACCACCTCCAGCGCCTTGCGCCCCAGCGGATGGCGGTTCACCGCGTTGACGAGACCATTGACCACCGGGATGCCGGCCAGACGCCCGACCTGATCGGTGCTGGTCAGGATCCGGTCGCGAAACTTGATCTCTCCCTTTTTGAACTTCACCGCCTTCGCCCGCAGCATCAGATGCGGAAAATCGAGATTCCACTCGTGCGGCGGCACATAAGGACATTTGGTCATGTAGCAGAGGTCGCACAGATAGCAGTGGTCGACCACCTTCCAATAGTCGGCCTTGGCGACGCCATCGACTTCCAGGCTCTCCGAGGCGTCGACCAGATCGAACAGCGTCGGAAAGGATTGGCAGAGACTGACGCAGCGACGGCAGCCGTGACAGATGTCGAAGACGCGCTCCAACTCGGCGAAAAGCGCCCGCTCGTCGTAAAAGCCCGGATCCCGCCAGTCGAGCGGATGCCGGGTGGGTGCGTCGAGACTCCCCTCGCGAAGACCTGGCGTCGCCATCATCGTCACTCCCCTATCCAGAAGTCGATCGGCCTCGGGGCCGGTGGCTGGGCTGGACTCTAGGCGTCTCCGGGCGCCGAATATCGGGCCGAAACGTCATCCAGTCATCTCGATCAGGATATCCATCGGCACGACCAGGATCCAATCGCCGGATCGGATGGCGGCCATCGATCCGGCCCATGGAATTCAGAGCAGCTTCTCGATCGCCTTCACCACCTTGCCGCTCTCGGGCGTGGTGATGCTGGTGTAATAATCGACCAGATTCCCGTTGCGATCGATCAGGTATTTGTAGAAATTCCATTTCGGATAAGGCGCTCCAGCGGCGGCCAGCCGATCGAACAGGGGCGCGGCCTTACCCTTCTTGACGCCGACCTTCTCGAACATGGGAAATTCGACCGAGTAGGTCAGGCGGCAAAAGCTCTGGATCTCCTGCTCGCTGGCCGGTTCCTGATTGGCGAAATCGTTCGAGGGAAAGCCAAGGACGACCAGCCCCCGCTCCCGGTACTTGCCGTAGAGACGCTCGAGTCCTTCGTACTGGGGGGTGAAACCGCATTTACTGGCGGTGTTGACCACAAGGATGACCTGGCCCTGATAGAGGTCGCAGAGATTGACGACCTCGTCGCCGGCGAGCCGCCGGACATCGAGGTCGAGCAGCGAGGAGCAGGTCTTGGCGTCGCCGGCGGTCGCGGTCGCGCTCATCGCGGCCAGACCCAGCAGCAGCAGGGAAGATTTCATGCGTGACTCCCGTTTCCCGGTTAGGACAGATACCCAAAACTAGGTAGAGCAGCCGGCGCGGGATTGCAATACCTTCGGCCGCACCGATCATTCGAGGACAATGCCTTTCCGCCATGACGGAAACCCTCATTCAACAGGCACGCAGGAACGGACATGAACGATTGGATAAAAGCGAAAATCGTGGGTAAGCATCAATGGGCCGAGGGCCTGCACAGTCTGCAATTCGAGGCGCCGATCGCCGATTTCGTCGCGGGCCAGTACATCAAGGTCGCGCTGGATATCGAGGGGGAGCGCGTCGGCCGTCCCTACTCGCTCGTCAACGCGCCTCAGGACCGACCGCTGGAGATCTATTTCAACGAGGTTCCGGAAGGTCCGCTGACACCCCCGCTGTCCGCCCTGAATCCAGGCGACGAGGTCTGGCTGACCTCCACCGCCAGCGGCATCTTCACCCTGGAGACGGTCGAGCCCGCCGATAACCTCTGGATGCTCGGCACCGGCACCGGGCTGGGCGTCTATCTCTCCATCCTGCGCTCGCCCGATCCCTGGGAGCGCTTCAATCGGGTGGTGCTGGTCCATGGCGTGCGCCAGGGAGCGGATCTGGCCTACGCCGAGACCCTGAAAGAGATCGCCAGCCGCCATGGCGACCGCTTCCTGTTCATACCGGCCGTCAGCCGCGAGACCCGCGAAGGCGCGCTCGCCGGGCGCATCACCGACCTGCTGACCGACGGCCAGCTCGAGACCAGGGCGGGACTCCGCATCGACCCCGCCACCAGCCATGTGATGCTGTGCGGCAACTCGGCCATGATCAAGGATGCCAAGGTCATCCTGGAGGAACGCGGACTGGCGCGTCACCGCCGCCACGCGCCCGGCCAATACACCACCGAGCAATACCACTGACCCCCATCCGTCGCGCCCCCCGGCGCGAGCGGAGGTGAGCGCATGAGCACAGACGTCATCGTCATCGGCGCCGGCCTCTCCGGACTGGCCTGTGCCCTCACCCTTCGGGACAGCGGTCTCGAACCGCTGGTCCTGGAGGCCTCGGACGTGGTCGGTGGGCGTCTGCGCACCGATCGCCGCGAGGGCTTTCGACTGGATCGTGGCTTCCAGGTACTCCAGACCTGGTACCCGGAAGCCCGGCGCTTTCTCGACTACGAGCGCCTGGATCTGCGCCCCTTCTATCCCGGCGCCCTGATTCGCACCCAGGGCCGCCTGCACCGCGTGAGCGACATCTGGCGTCGACCGCTACGACTGCCCGAGATGCTGGGCTCGCCGATCGGCACCCTGACCGACAAGCTCCGGCTGCTCGGACTCAGACGCCGCTGTCTCAAGGGCGATCTGGAGTCGCTCTATGGCCGACCGGAACAAACCGCCCTGGAGCGGCTTCGCGCGCTGGGCTTCTCCGAGCGCATGATCGAGCGCTTCTTCAAACCCTTCTTCAGTGGCGTCTTCTTCGATCCCGATCTCGCCGTCTCGTCGCGGACCTTCGAATTCGTCTTCCGCGCCTTCGCCCTGGGCGACACCGCCTTGCCGGCGCTGGGCATGGGCGAGATCCCGGCGCAACTCGCCGCGCGACTCCCCCAGGAGCGGGTTCGTGTCGGCTGCCGCGTCGCCCGGGTCCAGGAACGGGAGGTCATCACCCAGAGCGGAGAGCGACTGAACGCCCGCGCCATCGTCATCGCCACCGAGGGCCGCGAGACCGCCCGTCTGCTCGGCGAACCACAGCCTAGCGCGTCCGCCAGCCGAGGCACCACCTGTCTCTATTTCGGCGCCCGCCAACCGCCCATCGCCGGACCCTTCCTGATCCTCAACGGCGAGGGGCGAGGCTACATCAACAGTCTGCTGTGCCCGAGCAATCTCTCCAACCACTATGCCCCGCCCGGATACAGCCTCATCGCGGTCAATATCCAGGGCGCGGACCACAACCCGGACGCCCTGGAGACCCATGTCCGGGGCGAACTCAAAGGCTGGCTCGGCCATCAGGTACGCGAGTGGCGGCGGCTGGCCGTCTATCGGATCCCGCACGCCCTCCCCGCCCAGGGACCGCCGGTGTTCTACCCCGGCAATCGGGAGTTACGCCGCTCCCACTGGCTATGGACCTGCGGCGAATACCGGACCGCCCCATCGATCCAATGGGCGCTCCACTCCGGCCGCCGCGCCGGGGTCGAGATCGCCCAGAGCCTGTTCGGCAAACCCGTCGCGCACACCCTGGGCAACCCGCATCCGGTGATCGAATGAACGGACCATCGCCTTCTAGGTAGAGTCGGACTTTCCCGCGGCCGATTGGCGGCAGGTTCCGACGCAATGGGGGCATCAGCCTTGAGGATCCGCGCCGATGAGCCACTTCCGACCGATCGACCGCGACATCGGCTTCCTGCGGCCACCCTCGGTGCAAGAGTGGTTGCCGGAGATGCATTTGGCGCGCTACGTCGCCGATGTGGTGTAAGGGCTGGACCTGAGCGAGTTGGAGCGCACCTGCTAGCTGAGATCCAGACCGCTATTCCAGCAAGGATGCCGGTCAAGACCTCGGCCGCATTGAAGGCCGCTTCTTCCAGGGTCGCACCCTCGGTAAACGCCTCCTCAAGGTCGACGAACTGGATGAAAAACCGCCGCCCTCTTGAGGTTCGGCGGTGTAGGGATAGGTCAATTTCATTTCAGCTTAACCCCACTCTGACGCTGGTTTGAGCGCAGGCCGGAATGAAAGGCGGTCAAGATCAGCGCGACCAAGCGCCCCCATCGGCGATCGAGCACACGCGCCCCCCTCGGGACGCGGATAGCGATCGGGATCAACGGGTTCGGGGGCCTTCCCCAAACCCTTGGCGGGCGGGACATGGCCACGCGGGAGTAGGCACCGGGCGAACTTGCAGAGGCTTTGCCGTTGGCTGACGTAACGATTGAGGGTGAAGCCGGCGAGCGGCGTGCCCACGGGATGGTTTCGGCGCCCCGTCACGGCTTGAGACGGCCACGCTCGACGAGTCGAGCCAAGGCGGCGTCGACGTGATCGGGGGTGATGTTGGCCGGATCATGAGGGCCTAGGGCCTCCGACCAAAACGCAAACCGGGCCAAGGTGGCCCGGTCGAATTCGCGTGACGCCACGAAGGCGTCGATGGTGTCATCGAATGTTGGTATGCAGGGCTCCGTGGGTGCGAAACGATCAGAACCGTGAAAGACGGTTTTCTATTCGCCGTGACAACGCACAACCGGAGTAAAATCAACACCCTACAAAAGATTTGGAGCGGGAAACGAGGCTCGAACTCGCGACCCCAACCTTGGCAAGGTTGTGCTCTACCACTGAGCTATTCCCGCTAAGAGCCGCCTATTATAGGGCCGTTCAGTCGGCCGTCAAGCATCCTTTTAATTTTTTTTCGCCTCGCTGGAAAGACTGGGCCAGGCGGCGATCAGGTATACCAGCATCGACCAGAGGGTGAGGGTCGCGGCGACATAGACCAGGGCGATGCCGATGTCGTAGATCCAGGGTCCGAAGATCGAGTTCTTCAGGATCAGTAGCACGATCGAGATCATCTGCGCCGTGGTCTTGATCTTGCCGAGATTGGAGACCGCCACCGCCGCGCGGGCGCCGATCTCGGCCATCCATTCGCGCAGCGCCGAGACGGTGATCTCGCGTCCGATGATGACCATGACCGGCAACGCGAGCAGTACGCGCGGATCCGCCTGCAAGAGCACCACCAGCGCGACCGCCACCATCAGCTTGTCGGCGACCGGATCCAGGAAGGCGCCGAGCGGCGAGGTCTGGTCGAGTTTGCGCGCCAGATAGCCGTCGAGCCAGTCGGTCAGGGCGGCGGCGCCGAAGATGGCGGCGGCGCCATAGGGCGCCCAGGGGCTGTCGATATAGAAGACGACCACGAAAACCGGGATCAGCACGATGCGCAGCATCGTCAGAATGTTCGGCAAGTTCCACATCGGTTCAGGATTCCGGGACGTCTCGATGAAAGGCCTCATGAATTTGCTGGGCCAATTGCCGGCCGATACCTTCGACCCCGGCGATCTCCTCGACCCCCGCGCGCGCCAGACCCCGCAACCCCCCGAGTTGCTTCAGGAGGCGCTGACGGCGCTTGGGACCAATTCCGCTGATCTCTTCCAGCACGGACGTCGTTCGGGCCTTGGCACGACGCTGGCGATGGCCGGTGATGGCAAAGCGGTGGGCTTCGTCGCGGATCTGCTCGATCAGATGCATGGCCGGCGAATCGCCCGGCAGTATAACGGGCGCCTCCTGACCCAACAACCAAAGCTGTTCGGTCCCCGGCCGGCGATCCGGCCCCTTGGATACGCCCACCAGCCGCGGGCCACCGATCCCAAGCTCGCGCAACGCCTCGGCCGCGGCACCGAGTTGACCACGGCCGCCATCGATGAAGAGCAGGTCCGGAATCGGATACTCGCCCTGCTTGACCCGCGTGTAACGGCGTGTCAGGGCCTGGTGCATCGCGGCATAGTCGTCACCGGTGGTGATGCCCTCGATATTGAACCGTCGGTAATCGGGCTTGCGCGGTCCCTCCCCATCGAACACCACGCAGGAGGCGACCGTGCGCTCGCCCCCGGTGTGGCTGATGTCGAAGCACTCCAGGCGTCCCGGCGCCTCATCCAGATCCAGCGCGTCTCGCAGCTCATTCAGGCGACGCGCGTATCCGGCCTGACTCCCCAGGCGCGATTTGAGCGCGAACTGGGCATTGTCGCGCGCCATCTCCAGCCAGCGGGCGCGTTCGGCGCGGACGCGGACGCGGATCCGCACCCGCCGTCCCGCGCGCTCGCCGAGGGCCTCCTGCAATAAGTCGACGTCCTCGGGCTCCCGGCTCAGGATGAGTTCGGGAGGAATTTCCTTGTCGGCGTAGAACTGGGTCAGAAAGGCCGCCAGCAGGGTCGGCTCGTCCGTATCGGCCGGCGCTTGCGGGAAGAAGCCCTTGTTGCCGAGATTGCGCCCGCCGCGGATGAAGAAGACCTGCACGCAGTTCATCCCGGCCTCCTGGGCGGCGGCGATGATGTCCAGATCGCCGCCCTCCCCGTTCACATACTGTCGCTCCTGGATCTGGCGCAAGGTCGCGATCTGGTCGCGCAGCACCGCCGCGCGCTCGAACTCCAGCGCCGCCGAGGCCCTTTCCATGGCGGCGACCAGTTCGTCGACCACCTCGTCCGAGCGGCCACTCAGGAACTTGATACTGTGCGCGACGTCCTGCGCGTACTGCTCGGGGCTGACCAAGCCGACGCAGGGACCGTCGCACCGCTTGATCTGATACTGAAGACAGGGACGGGAGCGATTGCGGAAAAAGCTGTCCTCGCACTGGCGCACCGGAAAGAGTTTCTGCAGCAATCGCAGCGTCTCGCGCACCGCCCAGCCGCTCGGATAGGGACCGAAGAGACGCCCTTCCGTCTTGCGCGAGCCGCGATAGAAGGCGAGCCGGGGAAAGGCGTCCTGGGTGGTGAGACGGATGTAGGGATAACTCTTGTCGTCGCGCAGCAGCACGTTGAAGCGTGGCTGTAGCGCCTTGATGAGATTGCTCTCCAGCAGCAGCGCCTCGCCCTCCGTGCGCGTGACGGTCACCTCGATGTCCGCGATCTGGCTCACCATGAGCTGGAGGCGGCTGTTGAGCGAGCGGCCGAAGTAGCTGGCGACCCGGCGTCTGAGGCGCTTGGCCTTGCCGACATAGAGCACGCCCCCCGTCGCGTCCAGCATGCGGTAGACACCCGGATCCTGGGGGATGTCCTTCAAGAGTCGACGAGGATCGACCTCGTTCATCGAAATCTCCAGGTTGCCCCCTTCAGGGGAGTAAGGCCGCACGGGAGAGGCGTAAGGCGATTTCCGGGAAAGTCCGTACCCGACCGAAGGCTCCGGAATTGGACAGGATTAACAGGATTCTTCAAGATTTACAGGATTAAACCTGGTTCCGTGAACTGAATGAACCGTCTTCCAAGAATTCCCGTTACATAACAAGAGGATGGAGGTAAAATACGCCCATTCTAGGGCTCACCCGGCAGGTGACAAGTTGCGACGTTTCATCATCACG
>NZ_NRRG01000010.1 GCF_016583575.1 Thiocystis violacea | reverse complement strand
GGAACCGCCTTGGGTGCTGACACTCGATCGCACCAACTGGAAACTCGGGCGTGCCGAGATCCATCGACTGGTGCTCGGCGTTGCCTATCGTGGCTTGTCCATCCCGCTGTTTTGGAAGGCGTTGCCCAAGGCGGGCCACTCCAACACGCACGAGCGCATCGCGCTGATGGATCTCTACTTCGACACCTTTCCTTGCAAACCAGTGGCTTTCCTCTTGGCCGATCGCGAGTTCGTCGGGCGCGAATGGCTGAAGTCTCTCTTGCAACGGGAGTTGCCGTTTCGCGTGCGCCTAAAGACCAACGTCAACCTCACCTCCATCAAGGGCACCTACCCACGGCTGCGGGAGTTCCAGACGCTAGCGGTCGGCAGCACACGGGGGCTGCGTCAGCCGCGTCGGCTCTGGGGGCAGAAGGTCTTTCTCAGCGCCAAACGCTTGGAGCCCAATGAATGGCTGATCATCGTCAGCGAGTCCTTCAGTCGCCAGGCCGTGGAGGAGTATGCCCAGCGCTGGACGATCGAGACCTTGTTTGCCGCTTTGAAATCCTACGGGTTTCACCTCGAAGAGACCCATCTGACCCAGCCCGAGCGCCTTGAGCGACTGTTCGCGCTGCTGACGCTGGCCACTCTGTGGGCCGTTCATGCCGGAGTCTGGGCGCATGAGCAACAACCGATTCGCCAAAAAAAACACTCCAGCGCCCTCAGTTCAGCTTCTTTCGCTATGGGCTCGATCTCCTTCCGCGTCTCATCATCAAGCAGGCTAGCTTCGGCGCCGAACGGCTCTGTGTCCTCGGATTCATGCTCGATGGACGACCGTTCAAGGTCGAGCATGACATGAGGCTCGTGCTGTATTAGCTAGGCGAGGCTATTCGTTTTGTACTGTACTGAGAAGAAATACTTTAAAAACAGTAGTAATAAGGGCTGTGCACATGTGAGTAAGCGATAAACCTTTATTTCAGTCATCGGCTTACACCACGCGAGCCGTGCCCGACAGCTCTGGTGAACCTGTGGATAACCCTTGCTGGAAATCGCCGCTCAAAACGACACCCAGCCTATCCACATTCTCGGCGGTAGCTTTCCCCGAACCGCCCGATGATGACCTTACGCCCCTCCTCGATCTGGGCATCCACGAAATTCGCCCACCACTGCAACATTTCCCGCCGCTGGTCGGCGTACTGCGCCCGGTTGTAGACGCCGCGAATGCCCCTGGTCTCATGGGCCAGGGCCTTTTCGATCCAGTCGGAGTTGAACCCGGCTTCATGCAGATGGGTGGAAGCCGTGCGCCGGAAGTCATGAATCACGAAATCCTGAACATCATGCGTCAAGGATCGAATGGCCGCGTTCAGGGTGCTATGGGCAATCGGCTTGCTCAGGGTATTGCGGCTCGGGAAGACCCATTCCGAGCCGCTGGCCAGCCCTTTCAATTCATCGAACATGGCCACGGCCTGCCGCGACAGAGGCACCCAATGTGGCTTGTCTTTCTTCATCCGCTCGCCGGGGATGAGCCACTCGGCCTTGTCTAAATCAACCTCTTCCCAGCGCGCCCCGATCAGCTCGCCCTTACGGACCATGCAGAGGATGAGCAGATGCAAGCCCAGCTTGTTGGCGCGATTCATTGAGGACACGTAGATCGCCCGCAGTAGCCGCCCAGTCTCATCCGACGTCAGGGCCACATCGCGGCTTCGAGCGGTCGCGATGTACTTCGCCTCGACCGCCGCCGCTGGGTTGAAGGTCGTCTTCCCCCGCGCAATGGCATAGGCGAACAGCCGTTTCAGCACGTTGCGGGTTTGCAGGGCCATCTGATCGGAACCGCGCGCCTTGATCGCGTCGGTAATCAGGAGCACGTCGTCAATCGTCACATCGGTAATCGGCCGGATGCCAATCGCCGGGATGACATCCTTCTCCAGCACCCGCTTGATGTTCCGGGGATTGCTGTTGTTGGGTTCAACTACGTCCCGATACCAGCGCCAGGCGAAGGGCTCCACCGTATCAGCCGCCTTCGCTTCCGCCGCTTTTGCCTTGACCTTCTGCACCGCCTTCAAGCACCAGTTTCGGATGAAGGCGTGAGCCATTTCCTTGGCCTCCGGCTTGGCGTCCTCGGGGATCGGGTCGCCGCGCTTCAAGGCCATGGGAGACAGGCCGCGTTTCACCAGCGCCGCGCAGTCATCCCGCCATTGCCGGGCTTCCCCCAGTGAGTAAGCGGGATATTCCCCTAGCGTAGCCTTGGGCTGCTTACCAGCCAGGCGGTAGCGGTAGCGCCACGGCATTGAGCCGCCCGGCATGATCTCGACAAACAACCCATCCTCATCGGGCACCTGGTAAGGCTTATCACGGGATTTCAGCTTCCGCAGCTTGGTGTCCGTCAGCGCCATGATTCCCCCCTCCTATCCAAATGTGCCCATGGAAATCGGGCTTCCATGGGCACACCAGCGACCATGGGCACAAACGCCTAAAAAGCCTTATAAGGCATCTGCTTACAAGACATATAGACAGCCGTCTGTGCCCATGGAAATCTGATTTCACCGGCATCCGAGAAGCGTCTAGGGCACAAATTTTGTGCCCATGGGCACAGAGCCTAGACGCCATGGGCACAATCATGGGCACAAGTTTATGCGGATTCCCACGGAACACAAAGGACGATTGCGGAACAAAAAGCCCGCAATGACGAGGGCTTATGTGGATCTTGTGGAAGGGGGCGGAACGCCCCGGAAGGGTTGTTACTTGCCGATACAGAATCCGGAGAATATCCGGCCGAGCAGATCATCGGACGTAAATCGCCCCGTGATCTCGCTGAGCGCCCGTTGGGCCAGATGCAATTCTTCCGCGACCAATTCCGCCCCCAATCGCTGATCCAGATTCTCGGCGGCGGCCTCGAGATGTCGAAGCCCTTGATCGAGGGCGTCGACATGGCGACGACGGGCGATGAAGGCACCCTCTGGATGCGCCCCTAAACCAGCTCGGCTCTTGAGATGCGCCTTTAAAAAATCCAGCCCTTCGCCAGTCGTCGCTGAAAGCGAAATCTCTGGGCCGTCCTCGGACTCGGTGATCCGGGCCTTTTCGCCGAGGAGATCGATCTTGTTGCGAATCCGGGTCATGGGGCAATCGTCGGGCAGGCTCGCCCGAATAGCCTCGTCGGAGCCGTCGGAGGCATCCTGGACCCAAAGGACCAGATCCGCCCTGACCAGGGCCTCGCGTGCGCGTCGCACACCCTCCTGTTCGACCGGATCCTCGGTGTGACGGAGACCCGCCGTGTCGACGATGCGGATCGGAAGGCCGTCGACCTGGATGTCGAATGTGAGCAGATCGCGGGTGGTCCCCGGAATCGCGGTGACGATGGCGGCGTCGGATCCGCACAACAGATTGAGCAGGCTTGATTTGCCGACATTTGGAGAGCCCGCGATGACGACCGCCAAACCCTCGCGGATGACCTGCCCCTGATGCGCGTCCGAGAGAATCCGGCGAGTCGCCTGGATGACCTCGGAGAGGTCGACCGCGACGGCGGTTGCCGCAGCCGGATCGATCTCCTCATCCGGAAAGTCGAGGGTCGCCTCGACATACACCCGAAGTTGGATCAGGTGTTCGATGAGGTCGTGAATGCGTTGGGAGAAAACACCCTGAAGGCTACGTCCGGCGAGCCGAACCGCCAATGCGGTGGAACCCTCGATGAGATCGGCGACCGCCTCGGCCTGAGCCAGATCGAGCTTGCCATTCAGAAAAGCGCGTTCCGTGAACTCGCCGGGGCGCGCCGGGCGCGCGCCCAACTCCAGGCAACGCCGCAACAGGAGATCCATGACGATGGGGCCACCATGTCCCTGAAGCTCAAGCACGTCCTCACCGGTGAAGGACTTGGGGGCCACGAAACAGAGGGCCAATCCCTCGTCGATGAAACCGCCATCCGCTTCGCGGAAACAACCGAAGGCGGCGACTCGGGGCTCGAGCAACCGACCAAGGACCGCTTGCCCAATCCTTGGCGCGAGAGGTCCACTCACCCGCACGATGCCAACGCCTCCGATCCCTGGTGGCGTGGCGACAGCGGCGATGGTGTCGGGCGTCATGCGCGCAACCGGGTCGACATTATCTCCGGCGCTTGATGGCGGACTTTTCGATCTCGCGGGTGATATGCCATTGCTGCGCGATCGAGAGGAGGTTGTTCACCGTCCAGTAGAGTACCAACCCGGAGGGGAAAAAGGCGAAGAATACGGTGAACACGAAAGGCAAGCTCATCATGACCTTGGCCTGAATCGGGTCCGGCGGGGCTGGGTTCAGCTTCTGTTGCACGAACATGGAAACACCCATGATCAGCGGCAGAATGAAGTAGGGATCCGGCGCCGAAAGATTATTGAGCCAAAGCACGAAGGGCGCCTGACGCATCTCCACGCTTTCGAGCAATACCCAGTAGAGAGCGATGAAAACCGGAATTTGAATCAGGATGGGTAGACAGCCGCCGAGCGGATTGATCTTTTCCGTCTTGTACAGTTCCATCATGGCCTGGTTCAGACGCTGTTTGTCGTCACCGTAACGATCCTTCAGCGCCTGAAGCCGCGGCGTCAACTGCCGCATGTTCGCCATGGATTTGTAGCTCGTCTCGGACAGCTTGTAGAAGGCGAGTTTGATCAGGATGGTGAGCACGATGATCGACCAGCCCCAGTTGCCGACCACCGCATGGATCCAGCTCAATAACCAGGAAATCGGCTTGGCGATGACGGTCAGCCAACCGTAATCGACCGCGAGTTCAAGGCCGGGAGCGATTTTCTCCAAGGTATCCTGGAGCTTGGGGCCCACGAAGAGCTGATTCTCGAAGGTGTGCTCGGCACCGGGCGCGATGCTCACCGCCGGCGAGTATTTGCCGATGATGTAACGCGAGTTATTCAACGCATTCGAATAGAAGGACTCTTGAACGCCACGCGGCGGAATCCAGGCCGCCAGAAAATAATGCTGCATCATGGCGATCCAGCCATCGGTGACCGCGCGGTCGAGCTTGCCCTTCGCCATCTCCTCAAGAGAAACCTTTTTATATTTCTCCTCCGGGCTGTAGTAGACACCTCCGGTGAAAGTCTTGACGAAGCGGGGCTCGTTGGAATCGTTCAGCTCGGTGCGCTGAAACTGATTGTACTCACGGGCGATGAGCGGCGCCTCGCTTCCATTCGTGATGATTTGGCGCGTCTCGATCAGATAGCTGCCACGCGTAAAGACGTAGATCTTCTTGACCTGGATCCCTGTCTCGCTACTCCAGGTCAGGGTCACCTCTAGCCGGTCGACACCTGGTTCCAGTCGATAGCTGGACGCCTCGCTTGTGAACTGGGCCTCGTGTGTCGGCAGTGGGGAAGAATCCTCGCTCAGCAACCCCGACTGGACGATGAACATGTTCGGCGGAACCGGCTTCAGGAGTTGGAATTTTTCGTCCGGACGTTCCGGAACGATCACGTAATCGAGCAGCCAAGCCGCGCCAATGGCGCCTCCACGCGGAGATATCTGGATCTTGAGAAGATCCGTTTCGACCCGAATGGGCGAGGAATCCAGCGCATCCACCATGCCGGGGCCGACAGGAACCTCAGCGAGAGTGGTGGCGACCGCCGGAATATCTTTTAACGTATTCGACGTAGGACTAGGTATGGCCGCGCTCGACGGGCTTTGCGCTTGCGTAATCGCTGGCGCGGCGGCGCGTCCGTAGTCTTGCATCCAAGACTCATAGATGAGGAACAGCACCGCGGCAAGTGCAAGAAAAAGAAACAGGCGCTGGTTATCCATGAATCGTGGTCTGCCTTTCTTGAGGGACTGGATCGATACCACCCGGATGCCAGGGATGACAACGGGACAAGCGGCGCAGGGCCAGGTAACTCCCGTACACTGGCCCGTGGCGCTCGATGGCCTCGACGGCGTAGTGGGAGCAGGAAGGATAGAACCGGCAGTGCGGACCGAGGAGCGGGCTGATCAGGTATTGGTACACCTTGATCAGGCCGATCAAGATTCGACGCATGATGATTTCCTGATGGTGGCCCAGGCTTGCTCCAAGGCATCGAAAAGGCGGCGATTGGGTTCCGCGGTCGCACCGGCCGAACAGAGCACCACGATATCGACGCCGGGAAGCGTCGAACAGTGAATCCGGAAACTCTCTCGGGCAATGCGTTTCAGCCGGTTACGGTCGACGGCTCGTCGGGCGCGCTTCTTGGCTATGGCAAGACCGAGACGCGCCGCGTCCAGACCGTTTGGCCTGTACAGCACGACGAATCCAGACCTTCCAGTACGTCTAGGCTCGGCGAAAACGCGACGAAACTGGTTCGCATTGGTCAACCTCCTCTCGCGCGCGAAGCCCTGCTCGCGGAGGCCGGCTGTCTCCTCGGGGCTCAGGGAATCAGGCGGACGCGGCCCTTGGCGCGACGAGCGCTCAGAACCTTCCGGCCATTGCGGGTGGCGCTGCGGGCGCGAAAACCGTGGGTACGAGCCCGCTTCAGCCGGCTGGGTTGAAAAGTGCGCTTCATGAACGGTACTCCAGAGAACTCGATGGGGTGGGGCCAAGGCCGATAAAACCGGCTGGAAAAGGGCCGAGAATGTATGCAATTTCACGGGGGAAGTCAATGCTTGATAAGGAAATAGATCCTAGCCAAGGTTGTGGATAAGTGGATCCGAGGGCGCTAGACTCATGAATGGCTCAGGGACCGAATCCTCGTCCGGCACCTCTCTTCGGACACCCAATCCAAATTCTTCGCAATCCTCCGGGTGGTGGCCTTGCGCCAGTCCCCGAATCCAACGAGACGACGCATGTCGGCAAAAGCTGTGAGTGTATGGGAGCAATGTATCAATCAACTGAAGGGAGAGTTGACATCGGCTGAATACAATACCTGGATTCTACCATTGCAAGCACGGGTGGATGGCTCCCTGCTTCGGTTGCTTGCTCCGAATCGTTTCGTGCTGAATTGGGCGCAAGAACATTATGAGGAGCGTTTGCTCGAGCTATGCGCCCGCTGCAGCCATGGCCTGGTGTTGCAAATCCGATTCGAGGTCGGCGCCTTCGATCGGGAAACCGGGGGGGAGGGCACCCGAGGAGGTGGCTCGATCGAGGCCGTCCCCGGCCCCGACCTTGCGGAGCGGCGCGCCTCGGCCAACCTGAATGCCGATTTCAATTTCGATACCTTCGTCGAAGGCAAGTCCAACCAGTTGGCCCGCGCCGCATCGATTCAGATCGCGCGTAACCCGGGGACGGCCTATAACCCACTGTTCATCTACGGCGGCGTTGGGCTGGGTAAGACGCATCTGATGCATGCCGTGGGCAACATCATCCTGGCCTCGAATCCGAACGCGCGCGTCGTTTATCTGCATTCGGAGCGGTTCGTCGCGGAGATGATCAAGGCGCTGCAGCACAACCGGATCGATGAATTCAAAAAAACGTATCGTTCGCTCAATGCGCTGCTCATCGACGACGTTCAGTTCTTCGCCGGCAAGGAACGCTCCCAAGAGGAGTTTTTCCATACCTTCAACGCCCTGTTCGATTCCCGCCAGCAGATCGTGCTCTCCAGCGACCGTTTCCCCAAGGAGGTCGCGGGACTGGAAGAACGCTTGCGGTCGCGTTTCGGTTGGGGCCTGACGGTCGCGATCGAACCGCCCGATCTGGAGACCAGCGTCGCGATCCTGCATTGCAAAGCCTCGCAACTCGGGGTGGAACTCCCGGAGGATGTCGCCTTCTTTGTCGGCAGGAGGATTCGCTCCAATATCCGCGAGTTGGAGGGAGCGCTGAGACGTCTGATCGCGAACGCCCAGTTCACCGGAAAACCCATCACACTCGAGTTCGCCAAGCACGCGCTTCGGGATGTGCTCGCGGCTCAGGACAAGCAGGTCAGCATCGAAAATATTCAAAAAACAGTCGCGGAATATTACAAACTCCGCACTTCCGAACTTCTGTCAGCCAAGCGAAGCCGATCGCTCGCCCGTCCAAGGCAGATCGCCATGACACTCGCCAAGGAACTCACGAAACACAGCCTGCCGGAGATCGGAAACGCGTTCGGCGGTCGCGATCATACAACGGTTCTCCACGCCAACCGAAAGATAAAAAGCCTGCGTGAAAGCGATGCCGTGGTCGAGGAAGACTACAAAAACCTGTTGAGAATACTGACCTCATAGCTGTGGAGAAGATGTGCGGGACTGGATCGCGCTCGATCGGGGCCATCTTATCCACAGCATCACCAAGCGATGTCCATAGCCCTGGAGACAGGTATGTCAATGTTTTGGCGTATATTCTAAGGCTCTCATGGGTTATCCACAGCCCTTATCATTACAGATAATATATATATATTTTACTTAGCTATGGAGCAACCGATGGAATTCGTCGCCAACCGAGAAGTTTTTTTACCCGCGCTCAACAAGGTCATTGGCGTTGTGGAACGGCGACAGACCCTACCGATACTGGGAAATCTTCTCATTGTTGGACGGGAGGGGCGGGTGACATTGACCGGGACGGACCTGGAGGTCGAGGTCAACACCAATTTTGCCGCAGAGATCCAGAGCGAGGGCGAAACCACGGTCCCGGCCCGAAAGCTTGCGGATATTTGCCGCAACCTGCCAGAGGGAGCGGACATCCGGATGCGCGTCAAGGATGAACGCTGCGTTGTAACCTCGGGGCGCAGTCGGTTCTCCCTGGGATTATTGCCGGCGGTCGATTTTCCGACGATGGACGTGGAGGAGGGAGGCTTTCCGTTCCAGATCAAGGAAAGCCAGTTGAAGCGACTGCTGGACAAGACCGCTTTTGCGATGGCGCAACAAGATGTCCGCTATTACTTGAATGGCCTCTTGATGGAGCTGAATCCAGCGACACTGGTGGCGGTTGCCACGGACGGCCATCGGTTGGCGAAATTCGCCAGTCATATCGCTCTGGCGCTGGGCGAGTCGAGGCAGGTCATCGTGCCTAACAAAACCGTCCTTGAGTTAAGACGGCAGCTAGGGAATTCGGACGAGGAGGTAGCCGTCAGGTTGGGTGAAAAGAGCCTGCGGGTTGTCGTGGGGCTGATGACCATGACGTCGAAGTTGGTCGATGGACGTTATCCTGAGTATGAGCGGGTGATTCCGGGAAATATTGGGCGGATGGCGACGATCGAGAAGGAGTCACTGAAACGAGCCTTATCGCGAACGGCCATTCTTTCCAACGAGAAATACCGTGGAGTTCGGTTGAATTTCGATCAAGGCAATCTGAAGCTGCTCGCGCACAATCCGGAGCAAGAGGAAGCCGAGGAAGAGATCGAAATGCTATATGAGGGGGATTCTATTTCCATCGGCTTCAATGTTGCTTATCTGATGGACGTGCTGGCCGCTATTGACGAAGAGTCATTAGCGGTTCATTTCCAGGATGGAAACAGCAGCTCGATCTGGCGGGGCCTTGGAGTGGAGGATGAAACCTTCGTTGTCATGCCCATGCGGCTGTAAAGGCGTAGCGGAAACAGGATCAAGTGTCAGATTTGATTGAGTGTTTCGGATGGAAATGGCTCGGTCGATCGGCGCGATTCGTTCGCTGAAGATCGAATCGCTCAGGAATGTTGAGCGGTTTGTGCTTCAGTCCGAATCGCCAGCGATCCTGCTGACTGGCCTTAACGGCGCTGGAAAGACGACCATTCTGGAGGCGATCTACCTACTTGCGCGTGGTCGCTCGTTTCGTGGAAAGAAGGCCGGCGCCATCACGACCCGAGGCGAGCCTCACACCCGAATCGAGTGTCTCTACGACAAACACGATCAACACCCTCTGAAGGTTCGCTACTTTCGCGATTCTGCGGGAGTCCTCCGGGACTTCAGTCCGCCCTCCTGGCCGAAGGGCACGGGGGACTGGCTGGCCCCGTTGCAAGTCAAGCTGATTGGAGAAAACTCACAGACCCTCCTTGAAGGGGAGCCGAGTCTTCGTCGTCGCTTCCTGGACTGGAATGTGTTCCACGTGGAACCTCGGTTCGCTCAACTCCACAAGGATTTCCATCGGATTTTGATGCAGCGCAATTCAGCCATCCGCTCCGGCCACGGTCAGAGGCCGGCATGGGACAGGCTCTATCTTGAGTTATCGGATGAGATCGATCGGCTGCGTCGAGATTTCCAGGAGGAATGGCGCACGAACTTCAAGGAGATCCGATCCGATTACCCGTTCCTACGAGATGCGGAGATTAAGTATCAAAGAGGCTGGCCGGAGGGCATGACACTTTCGGAGTCGCTGGATGTGCTTCGAGATCAGGAGTTGGCACGCGGATATACCCTGTCCGGGCCGTCAAAAGCCGATTTCCACATAATCAACGGAACAGTTCGATCGGGCTTTTCACGAGGCCAAGCGAAAATCGTCGTTTCTCTTTTGCAACTCGCGGCTGAGAGGGTTCATCTTGCCCGTGGTCGCGATCCTACGGTTTGGCTTCTGGATGACCTGGAGGCCGAACTGGACATGGGCATGGCCGAAAGACTCTGGAATGCGTTTTGCTTAACGGATAGTCAGATTTTTGCGACACGCGTGTCCTCTGGACGGGATCCAGGTGTATTCGCTTGCTCTCGCACAATCGAGATGTTTCACGTGGAACATGGGGCGATGGTTGATGCGTCCTAGCGCGAACAGGCGGCGGACCTCCTTTTCGGACTCGGATTCCCGCCTGAAGGTGGCTGAGATACGAGGCCGGATGATCATCGTTAACCTGCTTGGAACGTTAGCTTTTTCAATCATTTAAACTCGATCACTCGGGTTCCCGTATAATGCCGGTGACCAACCTGGTAACGGGTGGTTGCCCCTCGGATATGATTGGCGTGTCCCACACGCATCCGCTTCACCCCTAGGACTCGACAGAGCCTCGCCTTTTTCCTCAATCACGAATGACTTAGATCCAATGACGTACGATTCCACGAATATCAAGGTACTCCGAGGACTGGACGCGGTACGTAAACGTCCTGGTATGTATATCGGCGACACCGATGATGGGACGGGGCTCCATCACATGGTCTTCGAGGTCGTGGATAACTCGATCGACGAGGCTCTTGCCGGTCACTGTACCAACGTTTCCGTGACGCTCCACAGCGATGGATCCGTCTCAGTGTTGGATGATGGTCGGGGCATTCCGGTGGATATCCACGCCGAGGAAAACCGATCCGCCGCAGAGGTCATTCTGACGATTCTTCATGCTGGCGGTAAGTTCGACGACAACTCCTACAAGGTTTCGGGTGGGTTACACGGGGTAGGCGTTTCCGTCGTCAACGCTCTCTCCGAGCGTCTATTGCTCAGGATCTATCGCGGCGGGAATGTCCACTCCCAGGAGTACAGGCTGGGTGTGCCCACGCAGCCATTGGAAGTGGTCGGTGAAACCTCTCGAACCGGAACCGAGATTCGGTTCTATCCCTCGTCGGAGATCTTTACGAACCTGGATTTCCACTACGACATTCTGGCCCGTCGGCTCCGCGAACTGTCCTTTTTGAACTCCGGCGTGCGTATCTCCTTGACCGATGAAGCCACGGGGCGAAACGACGTCTTCGAGTACCAGGGCGGGATTCGTGCCTTCGTCGAGCATTTGAATCAGAACAAGGAACCCGTTCATCCGACGGTTATCTATTTCAGTTCGGAGCGCCAATCCATCGGAGTCGAGCTTGCGATTCAGTGGAACAACAGCTATCAGGAAACCATTTTTTGCTATACCAACACGATTCCGCAAAAGGATGGCGGTACCCATTTGGCCGGGCTCCGGGCGGCCTTGACCAGGACACTTAATTCCTATATCGAACGTCAAGGTCTGGATCGCAGTCAGAAGGTTCGCCCGATCGGAGACGATGCGCGCGAGGGGCTCACGGCTGTGCTCTCGGTGAAGGTTCCGGACCCAAAATTTTCTTCCCAGACGAAAGACAAGCTGGTGTCATCGGAGGTGAAGGCGGTCGTTGAATCCCTGGTCGTCGAGCAGTTGGATATGTTCCTGGAGGAGCAACCCAACGAGGCGAAGGTGATCGCCAATAAGATGCTGGAGGCCGCCCGTGCGCGTGAAGCCGCTCGCAAGGCGCGTGAGATGACCCGCCGCAAAGGGGTTCTCGATGTCGCCGGCCTGCCTGGAAAACTGGCGGATTGTCAGGAGAAGGATCCGGCTAAATCGGAGCTTTACCTGGTCGAGGGCGATTCCGCCGGTGGTTCCGCCAAGCAGGGCAGGGATCGCGCGTTCCAGGCCATCCTGCCGCTCAAGGGAAAGATCCTGAATGTCGAAAAGGCCAGATTCGACAAGATGCTGTCATCCGCCGAGGTCGGCACGCTCATCACGGCACTTGGGTGCGGGATCGGGCGTGAAGAGTACAACCCCGATAATCTGCGCTATCACCGAATCATTATCATGACGGACGCCGACGTCGACGGCGCCCATATTCGCACCCTGTTGTTGACCTTTTTCTACCGTCAGATGCCGGAACTGGTCGAGCGGGGGCACATCTTTATTGCCCAGCCACCGCTGTTCAAGCTCAAGAAAGGCAAGCAGGAAGACTACCTGCTCGATGAGGCGGCCCTCAATGCCGCGATGTTGCAGGCGGCTCTTGATGGCGCCAATCTCCATGTGACGGTCGATGCTCCACCACTCGCCCGGACCGCGTTGGAATCCCTGGCGAAGGATTATCAGGTTTTCGTCGGTATCGTGAGAAGGCTGGCCTCGCGTTATGACGCGGACTTTCTCGGAGAACTGATCACGACGTCGCCGATGGACGATTCGATTCTGTCCGATGAGGATCGTCTCACTCACTGGTGTCGGTCCGTGCAGGCACGTCTGAATGTCGCGGATTCGGTCTCGCTACGTTACGAGGTGCGTGTCGCGGAAAGGGGTGCGACGAAGCCGACCGCTATCGAGCTGATTCGGCTCATTCACGGAATTCCCGAGACCCGAATCATTCCCGTCGATTTCTTCCTGACCGCCGATTACGGCAAACTCCGTGAATTCGGTATCAAGCTCGATGGGTTGATTCAACCGGGCGCCTATGTGCAACGCGGAGAGCGTCGCAAGGACATCGCAGATCTCGGGGATGGAGTTCGTTGGTTGCTGGCCGAGGCGCAGCGCGGTTACAGCATGCAGCGCTACAAAGGGTTGGGTGAGATGAATCCGGATCAGCTGTGGGATACCACGATGAATCCAGAATCACGCCGACTCTTGCGGGTCACCATCGAGGATGCGGTTGCCGCCGATCAGATCTTCACGACGCTCATGGGAGATCAGGTGGAGCCCAGGCGACTGTTCATCGAGCGCAATGCCTTGAGCGTCGGGAACCTGGACGTTTAGCGAGGCTAGACTTCGAACCAATTTCCAGTCGCGCGGCTGGATCTGGATAGGGCCGCGCGCTTCGCTCGTCTTCCGCATCCGATCGCCGCGATGCAGGATCAGGCTTGCGGAAGACCAGCCACTGCCCGTTCGATCCATTGCTCGGTGGCGGCATTGATCTCCGTGGCCTTGCTTTCCCGCGTATCAATCACGGGGCCGATGACGACATCGATGGTTCCAGGGCGTTTGATCAAGCTACGACGTCCCCAGAAGACCCCGGCGTTGTGCGCGATCGGAACGACTGGCCGACCGCTGCGTTCGGCGAGCAAGGCCCCGCCGATACCGTAGGTTTGGCGAGTGCCAGGCGCGACTCGGGTTCCTTCGGGAAAGACGATGACCCAGCGTCCGGCGTTCAGGAAACGGAGTCCCTCGCGAATGAGCTTGGTGATCTCGCGACGACCCACCGAGCGATCGATTGGAATCGGTTGAAGGTGCCTCAGCGCCCAACCGAAAATTGGAATTCGCGTCAATTCCTCCTTGAGCACCCAGGACTGGTCGGCCGGGAGAAAGGCTCGTAGTGCGATGATATCCCACGCGGATTGATGCTTGCAGAGCACGATCGCATTCTCCTTGGGCAAGTGCTCCAGCCCCTGGACACGGTAATCCAGCCCGCATATCGTTTTCAACGCCTTGAGATTGAGCCTGGCCCAGGATCGGCCAAGTCGGGAGACGAAACGGCTCGGCATCCACCATCCGACCATGAGGATCGCCAGCGAGTAGAGCAGACTCGATCCGATAAGAACCAGTTGATAGAGCAGGGAACGCAAGAAGATCATAGTCGACCTTGGTTGTTGATGAGTGCGGTGGCGGCGGCGTCGAGGTCCAGATAGACCGGAACGCCGAGCAGTTCCGAGCCTGCTCGTGGATCGCCGATGCTGGCCAAGGTACGTTCTCCCTTTCCGGATCGGACCAGCCAGGGCGCCGCGCCGACCGCGCGAGCGGCGCGGATGTCGCTGATGGAATCGCCAATGAAGGGCACGTCCGCGAGATCCGCTCCAAGCCGATAGGCGATTTCTTCAAGTAACCCCGTTCGGGGTTTCCGACACCGACAGCCATCGTCCGGTCCATGCGGACAGAAGGCGATGACTTCGATGCGTCCTCCCGGCGTAGCCACCAGTTGCCAAAGCCGCTGGTGCATGGCATTGAGCGCCGCGAGACTGAAAAGTCCGCGCGCCAATCCGGACTGGTTGGAGGCGATCGCTACCCGATAGCCCGCTTGCGAGAGCCGAACGATCGCATCGATACTTCCCTGGATGGGTTTCCATTCGTCCAGGGATTTGATGTAGGCGTCCGAGTCCTGATTGATGACCCCATCCCGATCCAGAATGACGAGTCGATCCGGCATGGACGAAACTCGTGTCACTGGAGCCTTGAGATATCCGCGACCCGCAGGAAGAGGGCCGACAGGTCTTGGAGCAACTGGAGACGATTGTGGCGCACGGCGATATCCTCCGACATCACCATGACATCGGTGAAAAAGGCATCGACGTCGTCCCTCAGATCGGCCAGGGTTTCCAGAACGCCGACGTAATCCCTCGCTTCCGCTAGCGGTTCGATAACGGAACTGAGTTGCATAACGCCTTCCGCCAACCGTTGCTCGGCCGGATCGGAGAGCAGATTCGGGTTCAGGACGCCGTGCGCGGTGTCTTCCGCCTCGGCCTTCAGCAAGATATTGCGGATCCGCTTATTGGCGGCGGCCAGTGATTCGGCTGCGGGAAGCCTTCTGAATTCCGTCACGGCCGAGATCCGGCGATCCAAATCCCAGGGATTGGTGACGCCGGTCTGAATGACCGCCTCGACCGTATCCACGGCAAGGCCCCGGTCGCCATGGTAGCCTCTCAGTCGCTCCAGCATGTAGGTCAGGACGGCCTCGACCGTGTCATCCCCGAGGAGTCCGGCTGGAAACCCATCGGCCGCGGTTCGCAATAGGTCACGAAGATCCAGATCCAGCGGCGTTTCGATCAATAGACGCAGAACGGCGATCGAGGCGCGTCTGAGCGCGTAGGGATCCTTGGCGCCGGTCGGTCGCAGTCCGATTCCAAAGACCCCGACCAGGGTGTCGAGGCGGTCCGCGATGGCGAGCGCCTGCCCGCAGCGGCTCGCCGGGAGCGCGTCGCCCGCGAAACGGGGGAGGTATTGATCCTCCATCGCGGCGCACACGCACGGATCCTCATTCGCGCGTTCCGCGTAGTAGCGCCCCATGGTTCCCTGGAGACCAGGAAACTCGAACACCATCGAGGTCACCAGATCGCACTTGGCGAGCGCGGCGGCGCGCTCGATCAGTTCGGGACCGGTTCCGAGCGCCGGCGCCAGGTACCGCCCGAGCCGCGCGACACGCAGGCTTTTCTCGGCCAGGGTGCCGAGCTTATCCTGAAAGACGACCGTCTCGAGCCGCGCGGCATGGGCGGCCAGGGGTTGCTTCAAATCCTGTGACCAGAAGAAGGCCGCATCGGCGAAGCGCGGGCGGATCACCCGCTCGTTGCCCGTGCGTACCTGATCCGGTTCACGGCTCAGGATGTTGGCGACAGCGATGAAGCGAGCCTGAAGGCCACCCTGGGCATCCTCGACCGGAAAATATTTCTGGTTGCTCTGCATGGTCTCGATCAGAACCTCGGGAGGAATCTCCAGATAGCGTTCCTCGAATCGACAGAGCAACGCCTGGGGCCATTCCACCAGCGCGGTGACCTCATCGAGCAGGCCGGGGTCGATGCGCGCCCTGAGTCCAGCGGATCGCGCCACGGTCGTGACTTGTTCGCGAATCCAGTCGCGTCGGCGCGCGAACGAGGGCTCGACGCAGCCCATCGTCCTCAGTTTCTCCGCGTACGCCTCCGCCGTGTCGATCCGGATCCGTTCCGGATGATGGAAGCGATGTCCGTGGGTATGAGGCTCGGCCTTCACACCCATGACGGTCCCTTCGATCGCCGTCGAACCCATGACGAGACAGACCCAATGGACGGGGCGCACGAACTCCTCGCTACCGGCCCCCCAGCGCATCCGTTTCGGGATGGGCAGGTCGGCCAGGGCGGCCTCGGTCATTGTCGGCACCAGTCGCGCGGTCTCCCGACCAGGGGTGACGCTGCGAAACAGCAGCCAGCTTCCCTTGTCCGTCTCTTCCCGTTCCAGGGTTTCGATCTCGACGCCACAGGAGCGCGCGAACCCGAGCGCGGCCTTGGTGGGCTGACCCTCGGCATCGAAGGCGGCCTGGATGGCCGGACCGCGCCGGAGGGATTCCTGGTCGGGCTGTTGGGTCGGAAGACCCTTGACCAGGAGCGCCAGGCGGCGCGGCGCGGCGAACGGCTCGATGGACGCGAAGTCGATACCATGCGTCAGAAGCTGGTTCCTGAATCCTTCCTCGAAGGCACGGGACAAGCTGGGCAGGGCGATGGGCGGGAGTTCCTCGGTCCCAATCTCGACCAGTAGATCAGTCAACGTATCCAACATCGTCTCCCGCTTAGCGTTTCAGCATCGGGAAACCCAGGGTCTCCCGTTTTTCGTAATAGGACTGGGCGACGGCGCGCGACAGGGTCCGCACCCTTAGGATGAACCTTTGCCGCTCGGTGACCGAGATGGCGCCGCGCGCATCCAGGAGATTGAAGGTGTGGGAGGCTTTCAAAACCTGCTCGTAGGCCGGCAGCGGGAGGCCCTTCTCGACCAGTTCCGCGCTGATCCGTTCGTGGGTATCGAACTGCGCGAACAGGGCGCGCGTATCGGCGACCTCGAAGTTATAGACGGATTGTTCGACCTCGTTCTGGTGGAAAACGTCGCCATAGGTCACGATCCCGTTGGGGGTGCGGCTCCAGGTCAGGTCGTAGACGCTCTCGACATCCTGCAGATACATGGCGATCCGCTCCAGCCCATAGGTGATCTCACCCGTGACCGGTCGGCAATCGAGTCCTCCCACCTGCTGGAAGTAGGTGAACTGGGTGACCTCCATGCCGTTGAGCCAGACTTCCCAGCCGAGCCCCCAGGCGCCGAGCGTCGGGGACTCCCAGTTGTCCTCCACGAACCGGATATCATGCACCAGTGGATCGATTCCAAGCCGCCGCAACGAATCCAGATAGAGATCCTGGATCTCGAGCGGGGATGGCTTGAGGACCACCTGGTACTGATAATAATGTTGTAGCCGATTGGGGTTCTCGCCATAGCGCCCATCGGTCGGCCGACGCGATGGCTGAACGTAGGCACCGCGCCAGGGCTCGGGGCCGATCGAGCGCAAGAAGGTCGAGGGATGGAAGGTGCCGGCCCCCACCTCCATGTCGAGGGGCTGGACGACGACGCACCCGAGGTCCGCCCAATAGCGCTCGAGCGCAAAGATGAGACCTTGAAAGGTCGAGACGTCCTCGGATTCGCGACTCAAGATGGACTCCTGCATGGTCATGATCGGTAAAGTGACACAGTATATTCGGTCATTCGCAAACCTGCCCCTCGCGTTGAGTTTGCTTGGGTCGAGCGGCGCCCCAAGGCCCAGGCCGCGCCATCGCGTAGCCGGCCTCTAACCGGTGGCCAATACGTGACGCCTCATCCAAAGGCCACCCTGGACCGCGGCCAAGCCATCACCCGCACGTCCATTGTCGGGGCCGCCCTCCAATCTGTTCCTGTCCGTGGTCAAGATCGTTTCGGGCATCCTGGGTCACTCCCAGGCGCTCGTCGCCGACGGCATCCGACCTCCTGTCCGATGTCCTGGTGTTCATCGCTGACCATCACGCCAGCCAGCAACCCGATCAAAAGCATCCCTACGGACATGCCCGGTACGAGACGGTCGCGACGCTGGCCCTGGGTTTTCTGCTCTTGCTGGTCGCGATCGGGATCGGTTGGAATGCCGTACAACGGCTCTTCGCTTCCGATGAACTCTTGAGCCCGGACGCCCTGGTGCTCGCGGCGACGCTGGTGTCGATCGGGTCGAAGGAATGGCTCTATTGGTGGACCCTCGGTTACGCGAAACGGGTTCGCTCGGATCTGTTGTGAGCGAATGCCTGGCATCACCGCAGCGAGGCGATTTTATCCCTCATCGTGCTGGTCGGGATCCTGGGAGCTTGGCTGGGAGGCAACCAACGAACTGGTGGACACGGGGCTCGCGCTGGATCGGATCGCCGAGGTCGCCCAAACCATTCGCTCGGTCGGCGGCGTATGCGACATCCATATGCTTCGTACCCGCCGCTCGGGCGGCCAGGCATCGGCCGATGTCCATGTGCTCGTGGATCCCTATGCTGCGTCACCGAGGGGCACATGATCAGCGTCCTGGTCGAACAGCGCCTGAAACGAGAGATCCCGGAAATGACGGACGTGACGGTCCATATCGATCCGGAAAACGACGAGGCCAAGCCCAGTTGCTCCCCGCTGCACGCCGAGGCGCTCGCGCGTCCAGCCTCACTTTGGCCATCGATCCCGGCGGCGAACGAGCGTCAACGCATCCTGTTTCACTATCTCGGCTGCCGGATCGACGTGGAGGTCTGCTTTCCGATGACCGCCTGTCTCCGCGATGGATCGGATCCCGAGGCTCTGAGGGATGAGCTTGCCGCGGCGATGCGGGAAGACTCGGTGTTTCGCGAACTCCGCGTCTACTTCGGGTGATCGTTCGCGCTATATTGGTGCGCTCATGCCCGTTTTTCGCCCATTCGGGTGCGGCTCCTCGTTTCCGGATGTTCTGACGAGGGCTTCCCCTGAGCTGTCGTCGCCTCTCGATCAGGCCAGGCAGCCGCGAGAGGGCCGCCGGATATTTTATAAGTCACTGGATAATTGTCGTTTTTTATGAGTTGCCGAAGCGGGATCCGGTTATGCCCCAGGAGCGACTCGATCAATTTTCTTTTTGGCTTATTGGTTGCATACGGGCTGCGAGGCGTTTGTAAGCGCCATCCGATTCCGGAACCTCATGACTTGGCGGAAAACCTTCTTCGGCCAGATTCGTGGGGCCGCGAGACGAGTCGTGCAGCGCCATCCATGACCTGTTACGCTCCGGCGCCGGACGTAAGGTTCTCGGGCGAAGCGCCCGCGCGGGTAACGCGCATCGCATTGGCCGGCCAAGGTTTTCAGACAGAGTAGCGGAGACAATTCAATGACTGACGTCATTAAGATGATCAAAGACAATGAAGTGAAGTTCGTCGACTTTCGCTTCACCGACACCCGTGGCAAGGAGCAGCATGTCTCCGTGCCCGCCGGCACCATCGACGAGGACGTGTTCAAGGACGGCAAGATGTTCGACGGTTCGTCGATCGCCGGCTGGAAGGGGATCGAGGCCTCCGACATGGTCTTGATGCCGGAGTCGGACACCGCCGTGATGGATCCGTTCGCCGATGAGAACACCCTGATCCTCCGCTGCGACATCCTTGAGCCCGACACCATGACGGGCTATGAGCGCGACCCGCGTTCGCTCGCCAAGCGCGCCGAGGCCTACCTCAAGTCGACCGGCATCGCCGACGCCGCCTACTTCGGTCCGGAACCCGAGTTCTTCATCCTTGATGACGTGCGCTGGGGCGCGGACATGAGCGGCGCCTTCTACAAGGTGGACTCCGAGGAAGCCGGCTGGAACTCCGAGCGCGTCTTCCCGGACGGCAACATGGGTCATCGTCCGGGCGTCAAGGGCGGTTATTTCCCGGTGCCGCCGGTCGACTCGCTGAACGATCTGCGTGCCGCCATGTGTCTGACGCTCGAGGATATGGGTGTCCCGGTCGAGGTTCATCACCACGAGGTGGCCACCGCTGGCCAGTGCGAGATTGGCACCCGGTTTTCGACGCTTGTCGCCCGCGCCGATCAGAATCAGATCATGAAGTACGTCATCCAGAATGTCGCTCATGCCTATGGCAAGACGGTAACCTTCATGCCCAAGCCGCTGGTGGGTGACAACGGTAGCGGCATGCACGTTCATCAGTCGTTGAGCAAGGACGGACAGAACCTTTTCGCGGGCGACAAGTACGGCGGTCTGTCCGACACCGCCCTCTACTACATCGGCGGCATCATCAAGCATGCCCGCTCGCTGAATGCGCTGACCAACGCCTCGACCAACTCCTACAAGCGCTTGGTGCCGGGCTTCGAGGCGCCAGTCATGCTCGCCTACTCGGCCCGCAATCGCTCCGCCTCCATCCGCATCCCGCATTGCGCCAGCCCGAAGGGTCGTCGCATCGAGGTTCGGTTCCCGGACTCCACCGGCAATCCTTACCTGTCTTTCGCCGCCATGATGCTGGCCGGTCTGGACGGTATTCAGAACAAGATCCATCCTGGCGACGCCATGGACAAGGATCTGTATGACCTGCCGGCGGAAGAGGCCAAGTCGATCCCGACCGTCTGCTCCTCGCTTGAAATGGCGCTGGAGGCGCTCGAGAACGATCGCGACTATCTGACCGCTGGCGGTGTCTTCACCGACGACCTGATCGATGCCTACATCGCCCTGAAGATGACCGAAGTCACCCGAATTCGGATGACCACGCATCCGGTCGAGTTCGATATGTACTACAGCCTCTAGGGAAAAGCGGCGGGTCGCTTCGACTCGCCATGGCGCAGGGACGCGCCGATCATCGCGACGCATCCAAGGTTGAGCCATCACCGACTCCGACGGTCTTGTCCCGCCGTGAACCTATTGTTGTTCGGTGTCGGTCGCTCGACTATTCTATGGTCATGCTCCGAATCACGCTGACAATCTGCCTTCTTATCCAGTGTTCCGCGATCAACGCGGAAATCTACCGTTGGGTGGATCAGGATGGTCGCGTGCATTTTTCCGACCGACGGATTCTAGGATCGGAAAAAGTCGGAAGCGGTCTTCCCGCGCCCAGTGGCGAGGAAAAGGCATCGCCGCTCGGTCCGACTTCACCCGACGAGGTCTATCCTGGGCCGTATTCGGAATTGGAAATTCTTTCTCCGACCGCCAACCAAGCCTTCACGCAGGAAGCCGATGGCCTTCCCGTCAGCCTATTGATCAACCCGGCGCTGATCGAGGGTCATCAAATGATCCTGCTTCTGAACAGCACCGAACTCCCGATCAAGGACGCCTCCACCCAGTTCAAGTTGACCGGTACCAGCGTCGGCAGCCACCGTCTGCAACTTCAGATTCGAGGCGCCGACGGGCATCCGCTGGCCCAAAGCGCCCCCCGCGCCTTCCATCTCCGCAAGCCGAAGCTTCCAGGCCAATTACCCTGAATTCCGTTTGCTTCCTCTCCCGATAGGCTTCGGATCCCTATCTGGCCAAGTACGGCCTGTTTTTATATCGTCTGGCATTTATTTTGCTTATATGATCGTAAAACCGGACGATGGCGCCTAGCCTGTGTTGAGCCTTTCAACGAATCCGGAGGTTCGCGTGACGATCGATCTCTTCGCGCGATTTGGTTTCCCGCGTCCGGGTGTGGCAAGTCATCCATTTGGATCAAGATCAATGACGATTCCCGCGCCGAAACCGGCTCTCGAACGGATGATTTTGGATCATCTGAATACGGCCGTGATGCTGTTCGACACGCATCTGTACCTGAAATATCTCAATCCAGCGGCGGAAGTGCTTTTCGAAGTCAGTTCACGCCATTTGGTGGGGCAGCATGCGTCCAGTTTGCTGCCTTGTCCGGATAACGCCGTCGAGGAACGCCTAGCGGCGGCCTTGTCGTCGCGGCACCCATTCACGGAGCGAGAGATCAATGTAGTGGTTGGGGATGGCCGCACCAAAACAGTGAACTGTACCGTGCTCCCTCTGCATCATTTTGATGCGGCAAAGGAGGTTCTGGTCGAACTCTACCAAGTCGACCGCCAGCTTCGCATCACGCGCGAGGAACAACTGCTCTCCCAGCATCAGGCGAGCCAGGCGCTCATCCGGGGTCTGGCGCACGAGATCAAGAATCCGCTGGGTGGACTGCGCGGCGCGGCCCAACTCCTGGAGCGCGAGCTTCCGGATCCCTCGCTGCGCGAATACACCCGAATCATCATCGACGAGGCCGACCGCCTGCAGTCACTGATGAACCGGATGATCGGCCCCAATCTCATGCCACGCCGAGGGTTGGTGAATATCCATGATGTCCTGGAGTATGTCCGCGGACTCATTCTGGCCGAATCTCCCCGAGGTCCGCAGGTCCGGCGGGACTATGATCCGAGCATTCCGGACTTCGTGGCGGACCAGGATCGCTTGATTCAGGCATTCCTGAATCTGGCGCGGAACGCGGCGGCGGCGGCGGGTGTCGATGGCGGCATGGAACTGAAGACCCGAGTCCTGCGCCAATTCACGATCGGGAATCGTCGCCACAGGCTTGTCCTGCAAGCCCTGGTTCGCGACAACGGAGTCGGCATTCCCGATGAGATCCGTGACCAGATCTTCTTCCCCATGGTGTCTGGCCATCCAGGCGGGACCGGACTCGGGCTGTCGATCGCCCAGGAGCTCATCAATCAACATGGCGGACTGATCGAATGCGAAAGTCGTCCGGGGGACACGACCTTTTTCGTCTATCTCCCATTGGAGCCTAGCCATGACTAGAGAGCCCAATGTCTGGGTCATCGACGATGACCGATCGATTCGCTGGGTACTCGATCGCGCCCTGCGCAAGGCCGAGATGCACGTCACCTGTTTCTCCAATGGCGTGGGGGTCATGGATGCCCTGCACCGAGAGCAGCCCGACGTCATCCTGACCGACATTCGGATGCCGGGCATCGATGGTCTCGAACTCCTGCGGCAGGTTTCCGACCGCTACCCTGGTCTGCCGGTGATCATCATGACCGCCCATTCCGACCTGGACAGCGCGGTCTCGGCCTTTCACGGCGGCGCCTTCGAGTATCTTCCCAAACCCTTCGATCTCGACGAGGCGGTGTCCCAGGTCAGTCGTGCCTGTCGTCGCGGTCGCGACGATCGCCCGGAGGAGGTCGTCGTCGCGCAGGGGCCGGATATCATCGGCGAGGCGCCGGCGATGCAGGACGTCTTCCGCGCGATCGGGCGCCTGGCTCGCTCCAACATCACCGTACTGATCAACGGGGAATCGGGGACAGGGAAGGAACTGGTCGCCCATGCCCTGCATCGTCACAGTCCGAGGAGCGATCGCCCCTTCATCGCCTTGAACATGGCCGCCATTCCTCGTGACCTGCTGGAATCGGAGCTATTCGGACACGAGCGCGGATCCTTCACCGGCGCCCAGACCCGACGCGAAGGGCGGTTCGAACAGGCCGATGGGGGTACGCTCTTTCTCGATGAAATCGGTGACATGCCGGCGGAATTGCAGACCCGGCTGCTGCGCGTCCTGGCGGACGGCGAGTTCTATCGGGTCGGCGGCATCGCCCCGATCAAGGTCGACGTGCGGATCATCGCGGCCACGCATCAGAATCTCGAAAACCTTGTCCGTCAGGGCCGTTTCCGGGAAGACCTTTTCCATCGGCTGAATGTCATCCGCATCCACCTTCCGGCACTGCGTGACCGGCGCGAGGACATTCCCGTCCTGATGCGGCATTTTCTCGCTCAGGCCGCCAAGGAACTGAGCTGCGAACCGAAGATCCTGCTGCGCGACGCGATCGATCATCTTCAGCGGCTCGATTGGCCGGGTAACGTCCGGCAACTGGAGAACACGGCGCGCTGGGTGACCGTCATGGCCTCCAGCAAGCATATCCACGCCGAGGATCTACCCCCCGAACTGAGCGCCACCCTGAGCGAATCCAGTCGGGATGATCCATGGGACAGCGCCCTGCGTCGGTGGGCGCGCCATAGCCTCAAGCAGGGACAGGAGGGGATTCTCAACACCGCCTTGCCCGTTTTCGAGCAGATCCTCATTCAGACGGCGCTTGAGCATACCGGAGGCCGGCGTCAGGAGGCGGCCAGGCTCTTGGGATGGGGGCGCAATACCCTCACACGTAAGATCAAGGAATTGCGTTTGGAGGGAGAGGAGGTCGGCAGCGACCTGGACGCGCCCTCCGAGTCGCGCCCCGATACGCCCTGATGTCATTCCCAGGAGGTTCGCTTGGACAGTACCAATATTGATCTCAATGGCTCGGAGATCGAGTCGATCACAGTCGCGGAGGGCCGTCTCGACATTCAGTTCTCGCGCGCCTATCTGGTCAAGACCATGACCGGGTCGGAGGAAAGGACGCGCTGGTGGCAGGCCGGAAGCCTGATGATCGATGAGGTCGAGATGCCGTCACCGCTACCCGAGGCTCCGCTGGTCTGCGCCGGGGGTGATCTCGACGAGAATATCTACACCTATCGCGACATGATCCCCGTTCCATTCGAAAGTCGGGGCCATATCCGCTGTGAACTCCGTTTCCAGGGCACCGACGAAACGCTGCTCGCCATCGGAACCTCGGTGCGTCTGACGATGCGCGATACCCCGAAATACATCGAGCATCTGCGTTCGGGACAAGCCGCCTTGTCCGGTTGACGGGCTCGCCAACGCGATCGCGGCAGCATGAGTCCACGAATAAAAACCCCGCGCTTTAGCGCGGGTTTTCGTTCCCAGAGCCGATCCGCCTGGTCGCGGATCGCACCGACCAACCGGTCTCAGAGTCTGGATGAGCCGACGATCTCGTGGGCAAGATCCACGACGCGATTGGCCATATCCATGTATTCCTGACGATAATCCGCCAGCATGCCTTCGGAGGATGCCCAATAGTCCTTTCCGGAGACGCCGTTCTGGTGTTCGTACTCGATGAACTGCTTCTGCATCTCCAGCATCTTGTCGATCAGTGCTTGCTTTTCTTGTTTTAGCGCGGCGATATCGCTCATGAAGGTGTCCCCCAATTGAAATGGGCCGATGATGCCGGATGGCTTCAGTAGTTACGAATTTCTTAATATAGCATGTGACCGAGAAAAGGAGTCAACCGTCAAGCCATGTTCGACATCATTCTCCACGAGCCGGAAATCCCGCCCAACACGGGTAATGTGATGCGTCTGAGCGTGAACATCGGGGCGCGTCTGCATCTGATTCAGCCCCTTGGGTTCTCTCTCGACGACCGACTCTTGCGACGCGCCGGACTCGATTACCGGGAGTGGGCGGATGTCCGCGTGCATGAGTCGCTGGATGCCTGCCTCGATCGGCTTGGGCGTCCAAGGATCCTGGCCATCAGTACCCGTGGCCAGAGGGCCTACGCGGACGTCTCATTCCAGCCGGCCGATGCCTTTCTGTTCGGTCCCGAGACACGGGGCCTGCCTACGACCATCCTGGATTCCTTGCCGGAAGATCAACGTCTCCATATCCCGATGCGTCCTGGAAACCGCAGCCTCAATCTCTCCAACGCGGTGGCCGTACTGCTCTACGAAGCCTGGCGTCAGCAAGGGTTCGCCGGAGCGGTTAGCCCTTGGCCGGGATAGTGCGCTCAGCCGAACTCCGGTTTTGGCTCGCGCTCCAGCAGGGCGCGGGTCGCCTCCACCGGCGATACGCCCTCATAGAGCACGCGGTAGACCTGATGGCTGATCGGCATCTCGATGCCGAGCCGGTCGGACAGCCGCTTGACCGCCAGCGCGGTAACCACGCCCTCGACCTCCTGGCCGATCTCCGTCTTGGCCTCGTCCACCGTCTTGCCGCTCGCCAAGGCGAGCCCCATGCGACGGTTGCGGGATTGATTGTCGGTACAGGTCAGCACTAGATCGCCGAGTCCGGCCAGCCCGGTGAAGGTCTCGGCCCGCCCACCCAGGGCGGTTCCGACCCGGATCAGCTCGGCCAGGCCGCGCGTGATGAGGGCCGCTCGGGTGTTGGCGCCGAAGCCCAGGCCGTCCGCGATGCCGGTGGCGATGGCGAGCACGTTCTTGGCCGCGCCGCACACCTCCACGCCAATCATGTCCGTGCTGGTGTAGGCGCGGAAACTCCGACCGTGAAGCCGTCCGGCGATCCGCCCGGCGAAATCCATGTCATTCGAGGCGACCGAAACGGCGGTCGGCAGCCCCTTCGCCACTTCACCAGCGAAACTGGGACCAGAGATCACCGCCAGTGGTCGGTCGCCGAGTTCCTCCTGGGCGATCGTGTGAAGCAGTTGTCCGCTCGCGACGTCGAGCCCCTTGGTCGCCCAAGCGACACCGAAATGACTGGGCAAGCGGTCGGCTAATTGGCGCGCCACCGCTCGAAAGGCATGGCTCGGGACGACCACCAGGCAGTCGGTCGCCTCGCTCAGGGCAACGTCCAGTGAATCCGTGGCCTCCATGGCCGGGGGGATCGGAAAGCCGGGGAGGAAGTGCCGGTTCTCGCCCTCGCGGCGAATGGCCTCGATCTGGGCCGATTCATGTCCCCAGAGTCGCACTTCATGACCATTGCGACAAAGCAGCAGACCCAGGGCGGTTCCCCAGGAACCCGGCCCGAGCAGCGCGATTCTGGCTGGGGCGCTCGCGCTCAATGATGGCTCGGCTTGTCGCCGCCTGTTTCAGCCGGCCCGGCGGCCTGCTGTTGGTGTTGGGCGAAGAGGACGTCGAAGTTGACATGCTGCAGCACCAGTTGCGGGAAGCTGCCCTTGACCACCAGGTCGGACACCACCTCGCGCGCGTAGGGAAAGAGCAGGGTCGGGCAATAGGCGCCCAGCAGGGGGCCCAGTTCCGCCTCGGAGAAGCCCTGTTCGGTGAAAATCCCGGCCTGATGCACCTCGACCAGGAAGGCGGTTTTCTCCTCGACCTTGGCCGTGACCGTCACCGAGAGCACGACCTCGTAGACATGCTCCTCAAGCTGGTTGATCTTGGTATTGAGGTTCAGCTCGTGACGCGGCTTCCAGTCGCCCCTGAAGATCTCCGGCGCGTTTGGCGACTCGAAGGACACATCCTTGGTGTAGACGCGCTGAACGGAAAACTGCCGTTCGGAATTTTGTTGCTCTTCGGCCATGCCAGTTCCTGATAGCTAGTTTCTGGGGGAAAGTGATCGGCGACCGCGCGACGAATATGGGCCGCCGGGTCAGCGTTTTTTACGGGTCAGTGGCAGACTCGCGGACTCCCAGGCCATGATGCCGCCCTGGAGGTTGTAGACTTCCTCGAACCCGGCCTTGCGAAGCTGGCCGCAGGCCACCGAGGATTGCGCTCCTGACCGGCAATTCACGATGATGGGTTTGCCCTTGTGCTTGTTCAGGGTGGCCATTTGATTCTTGAATCCGTTCATCGGGATGTTCAGGGCGTTGATGATGTGTCCCCGCGCGTAATCCGCCGCCGGGCGCACGTCGATCACGACCGCGTCGCGGTGGTTGACCATCTCCGTGGCCTGCAGCGGACCCACGCTACCCTTGCTCCCAACGATGAGATTGTGGGTCAGCAGTCCGAGAATCACGATCAGGGCCAGGAAGAGGTACCAGTTATTTCCTACGAACTCGACGAGTTGTTCTATGAACGGCATCGGTTGGCTGTCTCGCTCAGGGTTGTGGCGCCGCGCGGGAAGAGGACGGAATGTCGACGCGGGCGCGCGGCGGTTTCGGGGTCGGCCACCGCATCCAGAATTTCCGTAACGGTCAGAGGCGCAAGAGTATAAGGATCACGCGCCCAGGCGTCATCCCGGATCGGCGGGGTCGAGCGGATGTTAGCGGGCGTGGTGGCAAAAAACCTCGCGCATCATGCCGATCAATTGCAGCGTGCGCCCGTCGCTGACTCTGTAATAGACGCGATTGGCGTCCTTGCGCGAGGCGAGAATACCCTTGTCGCGCAGGATCGCCAGATGCTGCGAGATGTTGCTTTGGGAGGTTCCAACGTGGTCGACGATTTCCTGAACGCTGATCTCCTGGTCCCCGAGCGTGCAGAGGATCTTCAGGCGTAGCGGATGGGACATCGCCTTGAGGGAGCGTGAGGCGCGCTCGATATCGGCATCATCCGCGAACAGATCCATCTCCTCGTGGCCACTCTCGGGAAAGCTTAGTATCGGACGGGAAGGATGACTCAGGTTGGTTACCATTGAATCGCATCTAATCGATTTATCACCATACAATAATAAACTCTTTCTGGTTCGACTGCTAAGCGTTCGCGCCAACGCCATCGATCCATGCCCAGGAACGCCAGTCGATCCCATCAACTCGGACGCCATTGATGCCTAGCGCCCCCGCCGACTCGAACCGGACAACGCCCATCGGATGCCGCGCGCGCGCGCTACCGCCCGGCCTGTCCACTCGCGCGGCATTCCTTTACGCTTGCTTGCTCCTGTCGAGCGGTGTTCCGCTGCTTGGGCCAACCGAGGCGGTGGCCGAGGCGCCATCGGATCCGACGCTCGAGTTGCGCCGCCAGGATCTGAGCGACATCCAGATCAAGGCCGAGACCCTCGATCGGGAGCTGATCGGCCGTCAGGAGGATCGGCGCGCGCTCATCACCGAACTGGAGGCGCGCGAGCGCAACGTGGCCGAACTCTCGCTGGCCAACCGCGAGTTGGTTCGTCTGGTCAAGGAGCAGAGCCGCGTCGCCTCAGAGCTGAGGTCGCGACAGGCCGAGGAGCAGGAGGCCCTCGGGAAGGAAATCGAGCTGTTATCCGAATTGCTGCGAACGGCCTATGTGATGGGCCGGGCGGATCGGTTGCGTCTTCTGCTCAACCAGGAGGATCCGACCCAGGCCAGCCGGGTCATGTCCTATTTCGCCTTTTTCAACCGCGAGCGGATGAACCGTATCCAGGCCGTCCAGGAACGAGCCGAGCGGCTGGATACCCTGGCCCGCAATGCCGAGGAGGAGGCGCACCGCTTGGCCGAGTTGGCCAAGAGCCAGGAGACCACGCGACGCCGGCTGGAGGCGGCCAGGGAGCATCGGGGCCGGGTACTGAGGCAATTGGAGAGCACCATCGCCAGTCGGGCGCAAACCCTTGAGGGGCTGAAGCGGGATGCCGAATCCCTGCGGCTGTTGATCGAGCACCTGAGACAGCGCGCCCAGATCCGCGCCGAGCTGGACATCCAGCGCGACTCCTTCGCGACGCTCAAGGGCCGGCTCGCCTGGCCGATCGTGGAGAATCGCGTCCTGGCGGCCTTCGGTACGCGCAAGGAAGACTCGGATATCGATTGGGACGGGGTTCTGCTGGCGGCGCGCGAGGGCGAGGAGGTCCGGGCCGTCAAGGACGGGCGCGTGGTGCATGCCGACTGGCTCAGGGGCTTTGGTTTGTTGATCGTTCTCGATCATGGAGACGGCTACATGACCCTCTATGGTCATAACGAGGCGTTGCTCAGGGAGGTGGGTGAATGGGTCTCGACCGGCGACGCCATCGCGCTCAGCGGTAACAGCGGGGGACGAGACAAGGCGGTGCTCTATTTCGCGATCCGTCACAATGGCCGGCCGCAGGATCCGGCCACCTGGTGCGCCAGCTATCGCCGGCAGGGTCGCCAGGCCAGCCCCGATATTCCTCCCCAGGCCCCGTCCATGTTCGGCGGTCCGCGTTGGGGAGCGCCAGGGATCGAGACGACCACCGGTGTCGCCTTGGGTCCAAGCCTGTCGAACGGGACCGAAACATGCGATCCTTTGGGATCCGTGGATCGCCGCTCGTCACGGCCGGCGATGCTGGAGGCGCGCCGCTCGCCCGCGCGTCCGTTCCGAAGAACCCCCGTCAGTCAGAGATCATGATGATGCGCTTCCAATTCGCCTTGCTGCTGTGCCTCGGGACCATCGTCGGCCTTGCCGCCACGGCCGCCAGCCTTGCCGACGAACCCGTGACCGCGAAACCAGCCGCGAAACCGGCACAGGCCGAGCAGGATCTTCCCCTCGACGACCTCAGAACCTTCGCCGACGTCTTCGGACGCATCAAGGAAGACTATGTCGAGGAAGTCCAGGACAAGGCGCTGATCGAGAACGCGATCCGCGGCATGTTGTCCGGACTGGATCCGCATTCCTCCTATCTCGCCGACGAGGAGTATCGGGATCTGCAAGTCGGTACCAGCGGTGAATTCGGGGGTCTGGGGATCGAGGTCGGACTGGAGGACGGTTTCGTCAAGATCATCGCGCCGATCGACGACACGCCCGCGCATCGCGCCGGTTTGCAGGCCGGCGACATCATCATCCGCATCGACGAGAAACCGGTGAAGGGCCTGGCCTTGAACGAGGCCGTCAAGCTCATGCGCGGCAAGCCCGGCACCAAGATCGAGCTCACCATCCTGCGCGGAACCGACCAGAAGCCCTTCGAGGTCGTCATCGAGCGCGCCGTGATCCAGGTGGCGAGCGTCAAGAGCCGAATGCTCGAGCCGGGTTTCGGCTACCTGCGCCTGACGCATTTTCAAGCCCATACCACCGAGGACATGCTCAAGGCGCTCGACGAACTTAAGCAGGCGAACGCAGGCGACCTGAAAGGTCTCGTTCTCGATCTGCGCAACAATCCCGGCGGCGTTCTGAACAGCGCGGTCGGCGTCAGCGACGCCTTCCTCACCGAGGGGCTGATCGTGTACACCGAGGGGCGGGTCAACAACAGCAAGATGCAGTTCAAGGCGGGGCCGGACGACGTGCTCGGTGGAGCCCCGATCGTGATTCTGGTCAATGGCGGCAGCGCCTCCGCCTCCGAGATCGTCGCCGGTGCCTTGCAGGATCACAAACGCGCCATCGTCATGGGCACCCAGACCTTCGGCAAGGGCTCGGTGCAGACCATCGTGCCGATCGACGACGCCACGGCCCTGAAGCTGACCACGGCGCGCTACTACACGCCATCGGGGCGCTCGATCCAGGCGCACGGTATTCCGCCCGACATCACCCTGGAGCGCGGCGAATTCAAGCCGATCCTCGATCAGGATCCGGGCTCGTTGAAGGAGGCGGATCTGGTTCGACACCTCGATGAGAAGACACCGGCCAGTGGCGAGCCGACCGAGGAATCGAAGAAACCGCTGGCGATGGAGGATTTTCAACTGTCGGAGGCGCTCAATGTCCTCAAGGGTCTGACCATCCTCGGCGCGACCCGCAAGCCATGATCGTCCGCTGGCCTCCGGGCCTCGCCGGGTATCCCGCGCGCGCGCCAGCGACGCGCATCACGACCAATCGGAGAACCAGGAATGCCTAGGGTATTGGTACCTCTCGCGCCAGGCTGCGAGGAGCTCGAGGCCGTGACCATCATCGACCTGCTCCGGCGGGCCGGGATCGAGGTCGTGAGCGCCGGACTCGCCGAGGGCCCCGTGAAGGCCAGTCGCGGCACGGTCCTGCTGCCGGATACCACCCTGGAGGCCGTCGAGGACCAGGATTTCGACATGGTGGTCCTCCCGGGCGGTCTGCCCGGCGCGCGTTACCTTGAGGAGGATCCGCGCGTCGGCGCGATCCTGCGCCGTCATGCCGAACGTGGCGCCTACACGGCGGCCATCTGCGCCGCCCCCAAGGTACTGGCGCGCGCTGGCCTGCTCGATGGCAAACGGGCCACCAGCTATCCGGGCTCGGTCCTCGCGGAGGACTTCCCCAGGGTCGATCTCCTGGATACCTCGGTGGTGATCGACGGTCGGGTCGTCACCGGCCGCGGCCCCGGAAGCGCCATGGACTTCGCGCTGACGCTCATCGAACTCCTGGCCGGCCGGGAGCCGTGCGAGCAGGTCGAGGCGGCCCTGGTCCGCCCGCTCTGAGGAGCGCCCGGAGCCCCGTTCATCGCCGCTTCACGGCCAGACACCCGCCCGATGCCTTCCCAATCCCCGCTGCTCGTCGCCATCCCGCTCGTCGCCCTGACCGTCAGCCTGCTGACCAGCCGATGGCTGGCGTCGCGGGCCGGTTCGCGGCTGAGTCCACTCGATCATCCGAACGAGCGCTCGCTGCACTCGGCCCCCGTGCCCAGATCGGGCGGATTGGGTCTGCTGACCGGCCTGGCGATTCCGCTGCTGGCGGCCATGGCTCTCGGTCCGATCGTCGGAGAACTGGCCTGGATGGTCCCGGCCCTGACCCTGGTCGCCCTGGTGTCCTTTCTCGACGACCTCGGCGACATCTCCCCGCTGACGCGCCTGGCCGCCCATCTCCTGGCGGCCGGCCTGCTGATGGTCGGCGGTTTACAGTGGACTCATCTGGATCCGCCGGGCCTGGCCGTCCATTTCCCGGCCTGGATCGCCATCGGGCTGACCGCTCTGTTCGTCGTCTGGATGATCAATCTTTATAACTTCATGGATGGCATGGACGGCTTCGCCGGCGGGATGGCGGTCGTGGGTTTCACCGCGCTGGCCCTGCTGGGCTGGCGCGGCGGAGAGCCGCTCTATGCCCTGGCCTCCCTCTGTGTCGCGGCGTCCTCGGCCGGATTCCTCGCGAGCAATTTCCCGCCCGCCCGTCTCTTCCTGGGCGATGCGGGTTCGTCCAGCCTGGGACTGCTGGCCGCCGGCTTTTCGCTCTGGGGCACACGACTGGAACTATTTCCCTTGTGGACCGCCTGGCTGGCGTTCTCGCCCTTCATCGTCGACGCGACCTGGACCCTGCTGACCCGGATCGCCAGGCACGAGCGAATCTGGGAGCCACATCGCTCGCATCACTATCAACGCCTGGTCCTGGCCGGTTGGAGCCATCGCAAGACCCTGTTGCGCGGCTATCTGGTGATGGGCGCGGCGGCGGCCTGCGCGGTGGCCTCGCCGGGTCTGTCGCCCCCGGATCAGTGGATGCTGCTCGGCGGCTGGGCCATGATCTACGGTCTCATTCACCTCAAGGTGCGGCTGGTCGAGCAGGGCTTCCCGGTGGAGCGACCATGAACCCGATCATCGACCGACTGCGCTCGCGCACCGCCGCCCTCTCGCACGATCTGCTGACGATTCCCGCGGCCTGGCTGCTGGCCTATTGGCTGCGCTTCAATCTCGATCGGATCCCGGCCGAGTTCATCGCGGGCGCGCTCCAGGCTTTGCCCTGGGTCATCCTGATCCAGGGATCCGTCTACTGGCTGTTCGGGCTCTATCGAGGGGTCTGGCGGTTTGCCTCCCTGCCTGACCTGGTGCGCATCACCAAGGCCGTTCTGGTCGGCACGGCGCTGGTGGTCGTGATGCTCTTCATCATCAACCGCTCCGAGAATGTGCCACGCTCGGTGCCGGTGCTCTATTTCGGCATTCAGCTCCTGATGCTGGCCGCCCCGCGCCTGCTGTATCGCTGGATGAAGGACCATCGGTTCAATCTCTCCTCGGGTCAGCGCGTGCTCATCGTGGGCGCCGATCAGGCCGGCGATCTGCTCGCACGGGCCATGCTGCGCGACCCTGGGCGTGCCTATTTCCCGGTGGGTTTCGTGGACGACAAGCTTCGGCGTCAGGGTGGAGAGGTCCAGGGGCTGCCGGTTCTGGGTCCGACGGAGGCCATCCCCGAGATCGTCCGTGAGAAGGATATCGATCTGCTGATGCTCGCCGTGCCGGGAGCCTCGGCCATCGAGATGCGCCATCTGGTCGATCTGTGCGAGCAGACCGGGCTGCCGTTCCGAATCCTGCCCGAGCTTGGTGGCCTCATGACGGGCCAGGTGGACATCGGACGGATCCGTCCGGTCTTGATCGAGGATCTGCTCGGCCGCGATCCGGTCGAACTTGACTGGCGGGGGATCCACGCGGGTCTGGCCGGACGCGCCATCCTCATCACCGGAGCCGGCGGCTCGATCGGCTCGGAGCTGACGCGACAACTGGCCGCCATGGGTCCATCCCGCCTGATTCTGGTGGATAACGGCGAGTTCAATCTCTATCGCATCGAGATGGAGCTGACCGAGCGCCATCCTCAGCTTAGGTTCGCGCGACACCTCCTGGATGTCACGGACGCGACCGCCATCGCGGGGCTCTTCCGCGACGAGCGTCCGGCGATCGTCTTTCACGCCGCCGCCTACAAGCATGTGCCGCTCCTGGAGAATCAGTTACGGGCGGCGGCCAGGAACAACGTGATGGGGACGCGCCTCGTCGCCGAGGCGGCGGCGTCCAGCGGTTGCGAGCGGTTCGTCCTCATCTCGACCGACAAGGCGGTGAATCCGAGTAACATCATGGGCGCGACCAAACGGATCGCGGAGACCATCTGCCAGGATCTGGACGGGCGATCGGAGTGTCGCTTCATCACCGTTCGGTTCGGCAACGTGCTCGGCTCGGCGGGTAGCGTGGTGCCCCTGTTCCGTCGCCAGATCGAGCAGGGTGGTCCGGTCACCGTCACCCATCCCGACATCGAGCGCTTCTTCATGACCATCCCGGAGGCCTGTCAGCTCATCACCCAGGCGGCGGTGATCGGCGACGGGGGAGAGATCTTCTTACTGGACATGGGCGAGCCGATCAAGATCCGCTACCTGGCCGAGCAGATGATCCGGCTCTCCGGCCGTGAGCCGGGCGAGGATATCGCCATTGAGTACGTGGGGCTGCGTCCGGGCGAAAAGCTCTACGAGGAGTTGTTCCATGCCTCCGAGGAACTGGTCGCCACGCCTCACCCCAAGATCCGGATCGCCCGGCAGGCGAATGGTCTTTCCAGTCAGGAGCTGCGTCGAAGTCTGACGGCCCTGGAGGAAGCCGCCAACCGATCCGATCAGGACGCCATGCGGCGGGCTTTGCAGGCGCTCTTGCCGGGATGGCGGCGCGAATCGGAAGAAGCCCGCACCGCCGAGGATCCCGATGCCCGAACCCTTGATGCTTGATCCAGGCTCCACCAGAGGAATGCGCTCGATGCAAGAAGACGCCATTCTAGAGGCCGCGCCGCACATCCACGCCACGCGCGACGAGCCGGACGGGGTCATGGCCGACACCGCGGCCGAACCGCTCCTGGCCACGCCGGCTGATGATGAAGGTGCCGCCGCGGTCGATACGCCCGCCGAGGCGCGCGCGCCGACCCCCGAGACGCGGGTGGTTGCTCATCTCCAGGGTCATGGCAAGCTGACCTCGGCCGATCTGGCGCGCGCGCGGCGGCTGGCCGAGGACTCGGGAGACCTGTTGCTGCCGATGCTGGTACGCCTGGGCCTCATCTCGGAACGCGACATGGCCTTCGCCATGTCGGAGGTTCTGGACCTGCCCCTGGCCACGGCCGCCGCCTTCCCCGAGGAGCCGGTGCGCGAGGATCTCTTCACGCTGCGCTTCATGAAGGACGCGCGAGTCCTCCCGCTGGAGGAGGACGAGGAGCGGATCCAGGTGGCGCTCGCCAATCCGATCGACGACTTCGTGCTCTCGGCGGTCCGTATGGCGGCGGGCAAGCGGGTGGAGGCCGCCGTCGCCTTGCCCTCCGAGATCGAGCTGGCCATCGAGCGTCTCTACGAAAAGGTCGAGGAGGCGCCCAAGGAGGCCGAGGCGGATTTCGGCGATTTCGACGAGGAAGACATCGAGCATCTGAAGGATCTGGCGAGCGAGGCGCCGGTCATTCGCATGGTCAATCAGCTCATCCAGAAGGCGGTCGAGTCGCGCGCCTCGGACATCCACATCGAGCCCTTCGCCGACGAGCTGAAGGTACGCTACCGGGTCGACGGCATCCTCAAGGAGGTCGAAGCCCCGCCGGTGCGCTCGACCGCCGCCGTCATCTCGCGTATCAAGATCATGGCCAAGCTCAATATCGCCGAGCGCCGGCTGCCGCAGGACGGCCGTATTCCGATCCGCATCCAGGGCAAGGAACTGGATCTGCGCGTCTCCACCGTCCCGACCATGTTCGGCGAGAGCGTGGTCATGCGTCTGCTCGACAAGGAGAGCGTGCGTTTCGACCTGGATGCGCTCGGCTTCGATGGTCCGCCGCGCAAGCGTTTGAACGCCATCCTGGAACAGCCCTACGGCATCCTGCTGGTCACGGGACCGACCGGCTCGGGTAAGAGCACGACCCTCTACACGGCGCTCAGCCGGCTCAACACCCAGGAACGCAAGATCATCACGGTCGAGGATCCGGTCGAGTACCAGTTGCCGGGCATCAATCAGATCCAGGTCAAATCCGCGATCGGCATGACCTTCGCAGGGGCCTTGCGCGCCATCGTCCGCCAGGATCCGGACATCATCATGGTCGGCGAGATGCGCGACCTGGAAACCGCGCGCATCGCGGTCCAGTCGGCGCTCACCGGACACGTCGTACTCTCAACCCTGCACACCAACGACGCCGCCAGCGGCGTGACCCGACTGCTGGACATGGGGGTCGAGGACTATCTGCTGACCTCCACCATCAACGGTATCCTGGCACAGCGTCTGGTTCGCCGCCTCTGCCCCCATTGCCGCGAGTCCTATCGCGCCGTGCCGGAGCTGGCCGGGCGCTTCGCGCACATCAAGGGCATCCAGGGCGATGTCGATCTGCAACGCGCCGTGGGCTGCGACGCCTGCAACGGCAGCGGCTACCGGGGTCGGCTCGTCATCACCGAGGTTCTGCTCATGTCCGAGTCGATCCGCAAGGCCATCCTGGCGCACGCCACGGCCACGGAGATTCGCCGCATCGCGGTCGAGGAAGGCATGGAGACCATGTATCAGGACGGGTTGCGCAAGGCGCTCGATGGTCGCACGACCATCGAGGAGATCCTGCGCGCCGCCGAGGCGGATTAAGGCCCCGTCACCCGCTTCCCGCCGCGAGCGGACAGGCGACCCTGGCCATTCATTGATCGAGAGGCCCCGATGCCGAAGTATTTCTATAAGGCGGTGAAGCCGGATGGCGAGTCCGTGGAGGGCGAGATCGAGGCCGTCGACGAGGCCACCGTCATCCGCCAGCTCCAGGCCACTGGGCTGATTCCGATCGAGGCCCGCACCACCAAGAGTCTGACCGCCAAATTCGGTCGCGCGCGTCGCCGGCGTCTAAGTCAGAAGGAGATCGGCATCCTGACCCGGGAGCTGGCGACCCTGCTGGAGGCCGGCATGACGCTGGATCGCTCGCTACAGATCCTGCTCGACCTGACCTCCGAGGAGCATCTGCTGCGGGTGCTGTCCGACCTGCAGGAGCGCGTTCGCGGTGGAGCGACCTTTTCCAGCGCGCTCGATGCCCAGGATCACCAATTTCCCAGGCTTTACATCAACATGGTTCGGGCCGGGGAGGCGAGCGGGGCGCTGGACCAGGTGCTCGACCGCCTAGCCGATTATCTGGACCGCCTGGCCGAGTTGCGTCAGACCGTGACCTCCGCCCTGGTCTACCCATCGGTGCTCCTCTTCGTCGCCGGACTGTCGGTGATTCTGCTGCTGGTATTCGTGGTTCCACAGTTCACGGTCCTGTTCGAGGACATGGGCGAGGCGCTGCCGCTGCCGACCCAGATCGTCGTGGCCGCGGGCGACCTCTTTCGCTATTACTGGTGGGCCATGTTGTGCGTCATCGCGCTGGCCGCCGTGATGATCGAGCGCTGGCTTCAGAACCCGGAGGCGAAGGCGCGCCTGGATCGCAAGGTGCTTGATCTGCCGCTCTTCGGCGATCTCATCTGGAAAATGGAGACCGCGCGGCTCTGCCATACGCTCTCGACCCTGCTAAAAAACGGTCTGCCCTTGCTGAGCGCGCTGAACTTGGCGAAGGAGGTGGTCTCCAACCAGAAGCTGTTCGGTCTGCTGAACGAGGCGGGCGAGGATCTCAAGCATGGACGCGGCATCGCCGGCCCCCTGGCTCGACTGGAAGCGCTGCCGGATCTGGCGCTGCAGATGATCCGGGTCGGCGAGGAGTCGGGAAGCCTGGACGCCATGCTCGCGAAGGTCGCGAACATCTACGATCGCGAGACGCGCACCAGCGTTCAGCGCATGCTGACGCTGCTGGAGCCGATCCTGATCATCGGTCTCGGCGTGATCGTGGCCGGCATCATTCTATCCATCCTGATGGCCATCCTGGGGGCGAACGAGCTGGTCTTCTGACCCTCGGGAGGCTGGTCGTTGGTAAGCGCTCGCGCGCGGCATACAATGGCGCCGCGCTCGACCAATCATGGAAAACGAGGTACAGAGATGCGTTCAATGAAATCCAGGCGTCGTGGCGGCTTCACGCTCGTCGAGCTGCTGGTCGTACTCGCCATTCTCGGACTGCTGGCCGGTCTGGTCGGCCCGCAGGTGATGAAGTTCCTGGGCAGTTCCAAGACCAAGACGGCCAAGCTCCAGATCGATGACATCTCCTCCACGCTCGATCTCTATCGGCTGGAGCTCGGGCGCTACCCGACCGAGAGCGAGGGGCTGAAGGCGCTGGTCGAGAATCCGGGCGGAATGGCCAACTGGAACGGACCCTATCTCAAAAAGAGTCAGGTGCCGAAGGATCCCTGGGGTTTCGAGTTCCAATACCGCTTCCCGGGCGAGAACGGGAGCTTCGATATCTGGTCGCTGGGCGCCGACAATAGCGAGGGCGGCGAGGGCGAGAGCGCCGATATCAAGAGTTGGGAATAAGCCGTTCCCGCCAGGCCCGTCGCCGATCCCGGCGCGGGGGCTTTACCCTGGTCGAGCTGCTGGTGGTGATGGCCATCGCCGCGGTCATGATGGCGGCCGTGCCCACGCTCTTCTCGGCCGCCTTTCCCGGAATCGAGATGAAGGCGGCGGCCCGTCGGACCGCCGCGACGCTGCGTCTGGCCCGTGAGTCCGCGATCCGCAAGGGCGAAGATACCCATGTGCTGGTGGATCTTGAGAACCATCGCCTGACGCTCGCGGGCTACCGAAGTCTCACGCTTCCCCAGCGGCTCACGATCCAACTCGACGGGGCCGGGAGCGAAATGCTGGACGACCAGCGCGGGATGATCCGCTTCTTCCCCGATGGATCCTCGACCGGTGGTCGGGTGATCCTTTCCCACGGCGATCACGGGTATCAGGTCGGCGTTACCTGGCTTACCGGACGCATCGAGCTGGAGTCCTGGTCGGCGCCATGAGCATCGGTCGCCAGCGAGGCTTTTCGTTGCTTGAGGTGCTGGTCGCCTTCGCGATCCTTGCCCTTTCGCTCGGCGTTCTGATGGAGATCTTTTCACGCGCCACCCTGACCACCATAGCCTCCGCGCAATACAGCCAGGCGGCGACCATCGCCGAATCCCTGCTCAACCAGGTCGGTTTCGAGATCGACCTGGAGGAGGGCTCGATTTCCGGCGATACCGAGAGCGGATTCGCCTGGGAGGTGACGATAGTCGCGATCGACGTCCAGGACGAATTTCCGACCGAGCCGCCAGCCACGCCCTATCGGGTGGACGCGACGGTGCTCTGGTTGGACGCCCGACGGGCGCGGCGACTGACGATCTCGACCTTAAGACTGGGAGAGACCCTCCAGTGACCTGGCGACTCATGCGCCCAGCACCCAAGGGAAAGGGCAGGCGTGGCTTCACCCTGATCGAGATGGTCATCGCGCTGGCGATCATCGGCTTGATCTCGCTGCTGCTGTTCTCCGGCCTGAGGCTTGGCTCCCGATCCTGGGAGGCGGTGGAGAAGGTCAGCGACCAGATCTCCGGTCCGCGGCTCGCCGACGGCTTCCTGACCCGAACGCTGAGTCAGGTCAGGCCGGCCAGCGCCATCTTCGACGGCGAAACCATCTTTGTTTTCGTGGGGGATGCCGAACGGCTCGAATTCGTCGCGCCCCTGTCGGAGCATGTTGGGATCTCCGGGCTCTATGTCTTGCGTCTGACGCTGGAGGAGCGGGGCTCGGAGTCCGCGCTGGTCTTGACGCGCTGGCTTCTGCATTCCGAGGTTCTGGAGGGCGGCGACGAGTTTCCGCCCTGGGAGCCATTGGAGAAGGATGGCGGCAAGGCGTTCGCCGATCTTCCCTGGAACATGGACGCGGCCGATGGAGCCTTTGGGCGCACCCTCCTGCTCGAGGAGGCCAGTCGCTTCGAGGTGTCCTACCATGGCCTGGTGGACGGAGAAACGGATCCCGCATGGCACGAGGAATGGCTGGAACAGACGCGCTTGCCCGAACTGGTTCGAATTCGCCTGGAGACGAACAGCCAATCATGGCCGGATCTCGTGTTCGCCCTGCCCAGTCAGCCCTGATGATGTCCCGGAGGCACCGCCAGCGCGGTATCGCTCTGATGCTCGTGATGTGGGTACTGACCCTTTTGACCGTCATGGCCGTGAGTCTGACCGCCTCTCAACGCACCGAGTCGTCCTTGACCGAGAATCATGTCTCGGCCGCGCGCTTTCGCGCCCTCGCGGATGCCGCCATCGCCTACACCGCGCTGCACTTCATGACTCAATCCGCCCTGGTCGAGGAGGAGACCGGAACCCTCTGGCGGCCTAGTGGAAGCCCCAGGACCTGGAGCTTCGCGGGATCCGACTTGAGCATCGTCGTATACAACGAATCATCGCGTTACAATCTCAATCAGGTGCAGCCCGAGGTGCTGGCCAATCTGCTGGAGGTGCTCGGGGTCGAGACCGAGGAGGCGAGCGCCCTGGCGGCGGCGATCGTGGATTGGCGCGACGAGGACGATCTGGCCTTGCTCGATGGCGCGGAAGACGCCGACTACGAGCAGGCGGGGCGCGCGATCGGCGCCAAGGATGCCCCCTATGAAGCGGTCGAGGAGCTGAGACAGGTTCTGGGGATGACCCAGGATATCTATCGGCGGCTGGCTCCGGAGGTCACGGTCGACGCCAATTCGGGACCGGAGGAGCGTTTCGCCTCGCCCGCCGTCCTGGCGACCTTGCGGGGCGTCTCACTCGATGAGGCCCTTGAGGAGATCGCCGAGCGGGATCAGCCCAGGGTGCCGGACGCGACCTCCGCGCTCGCCGTGGATCGTGGCGGTCCACTCTACCGGATTCGGGTGAGCGAGGGCGATCCAGGCGGATCCGGTCAGCGAATGGAGGCCCTGTTCCAATTGTTCTCGGGCCAGCAGCCGCCCTACCAAATCCTGTGGCGCCGTTATGGTGTCGGAGCCGCGGAGGACTGGAGGCCAAGCGAGATCGAGGAATAGCCGGCTAGCGTCGGCGCGAAGGCGCGTTTTACGTTCGAACCCGAGGCCGGAGAGGGCTGTCCGCCCCCATCCCGCTTCGATCCCCGAAGTTCTTTCGGCGTCTGTCCAGGGACTTCCGCGATTCTTTCATTTTCACCGGCAGGCTGTGATTGACAATAGGTTCTCCTTGATGCGAGCCATGAGCGCGCGATCCGAGAGGGCCTTTCCTGGCGCTTCGAGCCCGTCGCGGCGGCCGGAACCCACACGGCTCGGATCGAGGGACCGCCCTCGTCAGCAGACTGGATTCTGAAATCAGATCATGACTCTCACTGAACGCTTGACCCTGCTCGCGAAGGGACTGCCGATATCCGGCCCAGGGGCCAGGCTGTTTCCAGAGGATCTCCAGGAGCGTTTCCTGACCTGTCTGCCCGATTTCGCGCGAGGCGTGCTGGCGCGTCACAATCGCCGGCTGATCATCGAGGCGGAGGGCGAGCTGGGTCGACTCAGCCTGATCACGGGCCTGGAGACACATCCGCTGGGCGAAATGGACCTCACCCAAACGGCTTCGCTGCCGGAAGCCCTGGCCCAGCGCGATCAGGACCGAGCCCACAAGACCGAGCTGCGGCTACCACGCGGCGCCGTGCTGACGCGCTCCGTGTCCTTTCCGGCGCGGGTGCGGAGCAACCTGCCGCAAGTGATCCGTTATGAACTCGATCGTCTGTCGCCTTTCCAGGCAAAGGATGTCGTGTTCGATTTCATGACCCATGGCGGCGCCAAGTCGGCCGACCGCTTGAGTCTCGACCTGGCGCTCTGCCGACGCGATCTGGTCGAGGGCTGGATCAAGCGGCTCGCGGAGCTTGGTTCGCCGATCGATCGCATCAGTTGGGAAGGCGCCTGGTCCGGTGCGAATCTGCTGCCGCTGGAGCAACGTCCACACCGGCGGCGGGTACGTTTCAATCTCGGCACGGCCTCGATCGCGGCCTCGGTTCTACTGGCCCTGGCGATCGGCCTCACGCCATTGTGGCAGAAAAACCATCTGGCCCAAAAACTTGAGGCGGAGTTGAGCCGTGTCCGCGCCCAGGCCGTGGCCGTGGACGAGTTGCGCCAGGAGCTCGAGCGCGTCCGCCAGGGCAGTACACTGGTGCTTCAGCGCAAACTGGACCAGCCACCGATCCTGGAGATGCTGCGCGATCTGACGGATCGGCTCCCGGAGGATACCTGGGTGCAAAATCTGGAATTCAACGAAGGACAGGTGGATATCCGCGGCGAGTCCGGTCAGGCGACGGCCCTGATCGGAACCCTGGAGCAAGCGCCAGGTATCGACGGTGTGTCATTCGGCTCACCGGTGACACAGATCGCCCGCACCGGCAAGGAGCGCTTCAACATCGCATTCCGCTACACAGGATCGGAATCGGGGTCAGAATCGGAATGACGACAAATCCTCCTTCCAGGCTGCTATGCCTGAGCGTGCTGGCGGCCGTGTTCGTCCTGCCGCTGCTGCTCCTGGCGGCGGTCGCGATTCCATGGGCGACGCGCGTCTCCGAACTCAACGAGACGATCGCCACCCACGAGGATCAATTGCGCCGCTATCGGCGCTTGGTCCAGAGCCTTCCGACGTTGCAGGCCGAATTGGAGCAGGCACGAACCAACAATGCCTTCGAGGCGTTCTATTTCAAGGCGCCGACCCAGGCGCTTGCCGGCGCCCAGCTCCAGGGGCTCGTCCAGGAGATCGTCAGCGGATCGGCGGGCCGTTTGATCAGCACCCAAATCCTGCCGGAGGAAAAGAAGGACGATCCGCCTCTGGTCCGGGTTCGGACCCAGATCCAGGGATCGACGGAGACCTTGCTCGAAGTGCTTTACCGTCTCGAACAGGCGCGACCCTTCCTGTTCGTCGAACGTCTCTCGATCCGCTCCTCCGCGCGGCCCACCATGCCCGAGGATAACGTTGGCCGAGCTCGCCGCCGCGTGATCGCCAATCAAGGGGGCGAGCTGACCGTGCGACTCGATATTCACGGGTTCGTCCTCGGGGGTGGTTCTTGACGAAGTATCTGCCCGGACTGATCGCCCTGGCCTTGCTCGGAATCCTGGTGCTCCAGTGGACGGGTTGGCCACCGCCCACCATCTCTCCGGAGCCAGACCCAGAGGCTGGCGTGGCGACCGATCCCGCTTCGGCTTCATCGTCACCGGATCTCATGGCCCGCCTGGAATCCAAGGACTCCAAGGATTCCAAGGACAACTACGCCAGTATCATCGAACAACCCTTGTTCAGGCCGGACCGCAAGCCGGAACCGCCGCCCGATGAAGACCCAGCGTCCGCCACCGGCCCCGAGGAGAACGTCGACCTGAAGGCCCTGGATTTGAACGCCGTCCTGATCACCCCCGCCCTGGCGTCCGCCTGGATCAGGGATCCATCCCAGCCCAAGCTCCGTCGTCTCCGCATTGGAGACGATTTACAGGGCTGGTCGGTGCGCGACATCCTGGAGGATCGCGTCCTGCTTGAGCGACAGGGTAAGCAGGATGCGCTAATATTGCGCGACTACGTCCAGACGCCGCCCGCTCCCGCGCCGACCGCCAATCCTCGGCGCCCGCCTCGCGCACCCGTTCGCGCGGCCCCCCCGAAGCCATGAACATCGTCCGGTCGAATAGAATCGACCCTCGCTATCGAGGCGCCATGCATTCCCACCACAGATTCAATCGCCGTCACCGGCTCGGTCGCTGGCTGCGAGTCCTTCTGCTTGCCGGTCTTGTCGTCGAACTGTCCGGGTGCGAGCGGGCCTATTGGGATCCAACCGTCAAGGTCGGTGATCCCGAAGGCCACGTCATTGATCCGGAGCAGGTTCGCAAGCGCGAGGACTTCAAGCAGCGCGGCGGCACCAAAGCCGAAACCATCGGGATCGGCGACGACGACAAGCCCAGCAAGACGGTCGATTCGCTTCAGCGCGGAACGGGAGCCTTCGTCCGCAAGGTCACGCCGCCCGAAGTGGACACCACCCCCGGCGACGTCACCCTGAACTTCGATGGCACGGATATCCGCGAGGTGGTCAAGGTGATCCTGGGCGATCTGCTCAAGGTCAATTATGTCCTGCATCCCGGCGTCCAAGGCGTGACCTCCCTGCAAACCGGAAGACCCCTGCGCCGAGAGCATCTGGTTTCCACCCTCGAGACCCTGCTGCGGATGAACAACGCCGCGCTGGTCTATCGGGACGGTAGCTATGAAGTGGTGCCGCTCGCCAATGCGGTCCAAGGCAAGGTGGTTCCCCAACTCGGTGAATCGACCCGCGCCCTGCCGAATGGCTACAGCGTTCAAGTGGTGCCACTGAGATACATTGGCGCCGAGGAGATGAGCAGCATCCTCCAACCCCTGGCCCCCGAGGGCAGCGTCATCCGGGTCGATAACCTCCGCAACCTTCTGGTGATCGCCGGTACCAGCCCGGAGATGGGCAACCTGCTGGACACCATTCGGGTCTTCGACGTGGACTGGATGTCCGGGCTTTCGGTCGGTTTCTTCGTGCTCGAATACGCCAAGAGTCAGGATGTCGTCGGTCAGTTGGAAAGCCTGCTCGCCGACGAGGGCGGGAATCCCCTGAAGGGTATTTTCCGCTTCGTGCCGATCGAGAGCGCAAACGCTCTATTGGTCGTTTCGCCCCAGGAGAGCTATATCCAGCAGGCGCGCAACTGGATCGAACGGCTGGACATGGCCGAGGCCAGCGGCGATGCCTCGGAGCGTCTCTTCGTCTATCGGGTGAAGCACAGCGACGCGGAGAGCCTCGCGGATATCCTCTCGCAGCTCTTTGGCGGATCGAGCGACAGCTCGAAAAAATCGGTCGGTAACGTGGCGCCTGGCTTGGGTAAGTCCAGCATCGGTTCACGCAACAGCCAGTCGCGTAACGAATCGGGCAATCGGGAGTCGAGCAATCGTGAGTCGAGTTCCGGCATCGATCAGTCCAGTTCCAAGCCGACCGCCTCGTCGCGCGAAATCGAGATGTCCTCGAGCGTCAACATCGTGGCCGACGGCGTGAACAACTCACTGCTGGTGCGAGCCAGCCCGCGCGACTACAAAAAGATTCTGGATGCCCTCAAGCAGCTTGATATCGTCCCTCTTCAAGTGCTGGTGGAGGCCACTATCGTTGAGATCACGCTGAGCGGCAATCTCAAGTACGGCGTTCAATGGGAACTGTTCGGGACGGCATCCAAGGGCCAAAGCAACGCGACCCTTGACGGGACGCTCGACAGCTCGGAGACGTCGGGAATCAATACCGCGTTTCCTGGTTTCAACTGGTCCGTCATTTCCAGTCCGGATCTCATCAAGGCCACGCTGAGCGCCTTGGCGGGGGAGAATCTCGTCAATGTCCTGTCCTCGCCCTCGGTGATGGTCATGGACAATCAGACCGCGAAGATCCAGGTTGGGCAGGAGGTGCCTATCGCCACCTCCACGCAAGAAGGCACCTCGACGACGGATCGCTCCATCAGTACGATCGAGTACAAGGACACTGGCGTCATGCTAACGGTCAAACCGCGCGTGACTCCGGGCGGCCTAGTGCAGATGGAGATCGAGCAGGAAGTCAGTACGGTCGCGGTCACCACCAGCTCGACGCTCGACTCGCCGACCTTCCAGAAACGCAACATCACCAGCTCGGTGGCCGTACGCTCCAATCAGGCCGTCGTCCTGGGCGGTCTGATTCAGGATCAGCGATCCGATGGTAAGTCGGGCATTCCTGGGCTCTACGGCCTTCCCTTCGCGGGAGCCCTGTTCGGCGAACGCTCGAAGTCGTCGAACCGGACGGAACTGGTCGTCGTCCTGACTCCCAAGGTCATCTCCAGCGATCAGGATATCGAGGCCGTCACCGAGGACTTCCGAGGCAAGGTGCGCGGTTTGAACTTCGCCTTCTAGCCTGAAAGAGGCTAGCGCCTGGAGGCCGGGGCAACCTCGGCCTCTTGTATTATCCTGGCTCCAATCGTCGAATCGCCATGGCGGCGTCACCATGCTCGGGACGCTTGAGCACAAAAAAGCGGCCGTCTCCGGCCGCTTTTCCCGATCCTCAATCCGGCCTCGGGCCAGATCGGATCACTTCGGCAGATCGGACTGCCCCATGAGCCATTCATCGACCGCTCGGGCGCATTGCCGTCCTTCCCGAATGGCCCATACCACCAGCGATTGACCACGACGCATGTCGCCCGCGCAAAAGACGCCGTCGACCGAGGTCCGATAGGCATTGGGGCCGTCCGTGACGCCTTTCACGTTGCCCCGTGCATCCAGTTCCAATCCGGAGCCCTGTTTAAGCTCGTCGATCAGGCCCTCATGCACCGGATGGACGAAACCCATCGCCAGCAGGATCAAATCGGCCTTCAACTCGCCCTCGCTATTCGGCACTTCCTCCATCCGCCAGCGGCCATCGGCCGCCTTCTCCCAACGCACCAGTACGTATTTGAGCGCCTTGACCCGGCCCTGGGCGTCGCCGATGAACTCCTTGGTGGCGATGTTCCAGAGCCGCGTGCAACCCTCTTCCTGGGAACTGGAGGTACGCAGCCGGTTTGGCCAGTCCGGCCAGGTCAGGGCCTTGTCTTCCTTCTCCGGCGGGCGGTCGAGGATCTCGATCTGAGTGACCGACGCGGCGCCGTGCCGATTGGAGGTGCCGATACAGTCTGAGCCCGTGTCGCCGCCACCAATGACCAGGACATGCTTGCCCTGGGCGCTGATGAAGTCCTCGTCGGACACATGGGAGCCTTGCACCCGCTTGCTGTTACGGGTCAGGAAATCCATCGCGAAATGGATCCCGGACAATTCGCGTCCAGGGGCTTCGAGGTCGCGTGGTTGCTCCGATCCGCCGGCCAGCACCAGGGCATCGAATTGCGCGCGCAATTCGCTCACCGGGATAGCCGCGCCGATGTGCGCATTGGTCAGGAACTGGACGCCCTCGGTGCGCATCTGGGCGATGCGTCGGTCGATCAGGGTCTTGCTCAGTTTGAAGTCCGGAATTCCGTAACGCAACAGACCACCGATGCGGTCCGCCTTTTCGAACACGGAGACCTGGTGGCCGGCCCGCGCCAGTTGTTGCGCGGCGGCCAGTCCCGCCGGCCCCGAGCCGACGATCGCGACCCGCTTGCCGGTGCGCCGCTCGGGCACTTGCGGCTTGATCCAGCCGTCCTTCCAGGCCCGGTCGACGATGGCGCACTCGATGGTCTTGATCGTGACCGGAACGTCATCGATGTTCAGGGTGCAGGAGGTCTCGCAGGGCGCGGGACAGATGCGGCCGGTGAACTCGGGAAAGTTGTTGGTCGAGTGCAGGACATCGATCGCCGCCTTCCAGTCGCCGCGATAGACCAGGTCGTTCCAGTCGGGAATGATGTTGTTGACCGGGCATCCCTGGTGACAGAACGGAATGCCGCAATCCATGCAGCGGGCGCCCTGCTGGGCGAGTTCGGCCTCGGTCAAGGCGATGACGAATTCGTCGTAGTGAACCACCCGATCCCCGGCCGGCGCGTAGCGCCGGTCACGACGGGGGTATTCCATGAAACCGGTCGGCTTACCCATGTTCAACGATCCCCTTCAACGGCTTGTTCGCCCTTGGCGGCCGGCTCTGGTTGGCCTGCATCTCCTCAAGCGCGCGTCGGTAATCGACGGGCATGACCTTGACGAACCTGGGCAGATAGCTCGACCAGTCCGCGAGGATACGACGCGCCACGGCCGAATTCGTGTAGTGAAGATGCTTTTCGATCAGTTGCTTGAGTCGGCGTGCATCGTAGCGCGTCATATCGCGACAGAGTTCCACCCGCCCATGCGTTTCCAGATCTCCGCCCTGGTGATCGAGCGCCTCCAGTGCGTCGTCTTCCTCCGCGATCGGCTCCAGTTCGACCATCGCCAGGTTGCAGCGATCGGCGAAGCCGCCATCGGCGTCGAGCACATAGGCCACGCCGCCCGACATGCCGGCGGCGAAATTGCGACCCGTGGCGCCCAGAACGACCGTGACGCCGCCCGTCATGTACTCGCAGCCGTGATCGCCCACGCCCTCGACCACGGCCAGGGCCCCGGAGTTGCGCACGCAAAAACGCTCGCCGGCCACGCCGCTGAAGAAACATTCACCCGAGATCGCGCCGTAGAGCACGGTATTGCCGACGATGATGTTCTCCTCGGCCGCGCCGATCGCTGAATTGGCCGGGGGATAGATGATCAGCCGTCCTCCGGAGAGGCCCTTGCCGACGTAGTCGTTGCCTTCCCCTTCCAGTTCGATGGTGACGCCATGCGCCAGCCAGGCGCCGAGCGACTGACCCGCCGTGCCGCTCGCCTTGATGTGGATGCAGTCATCGGGCAGGCCCGCGTGACCGTAACGCTCCGCGACCCGTCCCGATAAAAGCGCGCCCAGGGTCCGGTTGAAGTTGCGCACGGGCGTTTCGATCCGCACGGACTCGCCACGCTCGAGCGCGGGTCGCGCCTGTCGGATCAACTCGTGATCGAGTGCCTTTTCGAGACCGTGGTCCTGGGACTCGCAATTACGGATGGCCACGTCCGTCGCGACCTGGGGCTTGGTCAGGAGCTTCGTGTAGTCCAGACCGTGCGCTTTCCAGTGATCGATGGCGCGGCGCATTTCCAGCCGGTCGGATTGGCCGATCATGTCTTGCAGGGTGCGGAAGCCGAGCCGGGCCATGAGCCGGCGAACCTCCTCGGCGACGAAGAAGAAGTAATTGATGACGTGCTCGGGCTTGCCGGTGAAGCGCTTGCGCAGTTCCGGATCCTGGGTCGCGACGCCGACCGGGCAGGTGTTCAGATGACACTTGCGCATCATGACGCAGCCTTCGACGATCAGCGGCGCGGTGGCGAAGCCGAATTCGTCGGCCCCGAGCAGCGCGCCGATGACCACGTCGCGTCCGGTCCGGATGCCGCCATCGACCTGTACCGCGATGCGCCCGCGCAGACGGTTCAGGACCAGGGTCTGATGCGTCTCGGCGAGACCGATTTCCCAGGGCGAGCCGGCATGCTTGATCGAGGTCAGGGGACTGGCGCCGGTGCCGCCATCGTAGCCCGCGATGGTCACATGATCCGCGTGGGCCTTGGAGACGCCCGCGGCGACGGTGCCGACACCGACCTCGGAGACCAGCTTGACCGAGATCCGCGCCTTGGGATTGACGTTCTTCAGGTCGTGGATGAGCTGGGCCAGATCCTCGATCGAGTAGATGTCATGGTGCGGCGGGGGCGAGATGAGGCCGACGCCAGGCGTGGAATGACGCACGCGCGCGATCTGGGCGTTGACCTTGTGTCCGGGCAACTGACCGCCTTCGCCGGGCTTGGCCCCCTGCGCGATCTTGATCTGGATGTCGTCGGCGTTGACCAGATACTCGGTGGTGACGCCGAAACGGCCGGACGCGACCTGCTTGATGGACGAGCGCTCGGGATTGGGCGAGCCATCGGCCAGGGGCAGATAGCGCTCGGGCTCCTCGCCACCCTCGCCGGTGTTCGATTTGCCGCCGATGGCGTTCATCGCCTTGGCGAGCGTCGAATGCGCCTCGTAGCTGATCGAACCGAAGGACATGGCGCCGGTGGCGAAGCGTTTGACGATTTCCTTCGCGGGTTCGACCTCGTCGAGCGGAATCGCCTGGTCGGCGAAGCGGAAATCCATCAGGCCACGCAGCGTCAGCAGATGCTCGTTCTGCTCGTTGATCAGGCGGGCGTATTCCTCGTAGGTCTCCCAATTGTTGGCGCGCGTGGCGTGCTGGAGCTTCGAGATCGTCTCCGGGGTCCAGGCATGGTGTTCGCCGCGCAGCCGGAAGGCGTAATCGCCACCGACATCCAAGTGCGTCTGGTAGATCTGCTGCCGGCCATACGCCTGGGCATGCCAACAGACCGCCTCCTCGGCCACCTCGCTCAGCCCGATTCCCTCGATCTTGGACTGGGTGCCCGTGAAGTATTGCTGAATGAAACGGTCATTGAGGCCGATCGCATCGAAGATTTGAGCGCCGCTGTAGGACTCCAGCATGGAGATGCCCATCTTGGACATCACCTTGAGCAGGCCCTTGCCGATCGCCTTGATGTAACGCTTCTGAGCCTCCTCGAAGCTCAGGGATTCGGGCAGTCGCGGGAGCAGGGACTGGATGGTATCGAAGGCGAGATAGGGGTTGATCGCCTCGGCGCCATAGCCTTCGAGGGTCGCGAAATGGTGGACCTCCAGGGCCGCGCCGGTCTCGACCACGATGCCCGAGCTGGTGCGCAGTCCGCGACGGATCAGGTGATGATGCACCGCCGAGGTCGCCAGCAGCGCCGGAATCGGAACATGATCGCGATTGGTGTCGCGGTCGGAGAGGATCAGGATGTTGTAACCGGCCAGCACCGCCTGCTCGGCCTGGTCGCAGAGCCGGTCCAGTGCCGGCCCCATCCCCTCCGCGCCCTCGGTGGCGGGGTAGACCATGTCGAGGGTACGGGTGCGAAAGGCGCCGCCGGCGCTGTACTCGATATGGCGGATCCGTTCCAGATCCTGGTTGGTCAGGACCGGCTGGGGGGTTTCGAGCCGCCAGTGCTCACCGGCCTCGTTGATTCCCAGGAGGTTCGGGCGCGGCCCGATCATGCAGACCAGGGACATGACCAATTCCTCGCGGATCGGATCGATCGGCGGGTTGGTGACCTGGGCGAAGTTCTGCTTGAAATAGGTCGAGAGGTGCTTGGGTCGATTGGAGAGCACCGAGGGCGGATTGTCGGCGCCCATCGAACCGATCGCCTCCTGCCCGGTGAGGACCATCGGAGCCAGCAGGAACTTGAGGTCTTCCTGGCTGTAGCCGAACGCCTGCTGGGCTTCCAGGAGGGTGGCGTCGTCCGGAGACATGGGGCCGACGCTGGTCGGGAGTTCATCGAGCCGGATCTGGGTCTTCTTGAGCCATTCGCCGTAGGGCTTGGCCTCCGCGAGCTGGTTCTTGATCTCGGCGTCGTCGATGATGCGGCCCTGCTCCAGATCGATCAGGAGCATCTTGCCTGGCTGCAGGCGCCACTTCTTGATGATGCGCTCCTCGGCGATGTCGAGCACGCCCATCTCGGAGGCCATGATCACCAGGTCATCGTTGGTGACCAGATAGCGCGCGGGCCGCAGACCATTACGATCGAGCGTGGCGCCGATCTGGCGCCCGTCGGTGAAGGCGACCGCCGCCGGTCCGTCCCAGGGCTCCATGAGGGCGGTGTGGTACTCGTAGAAGGCGCGACGCTTCTCGTCCATCTGCCGGTTGCCGGTCCAGGCTTCCGGGATCAGCACCATCATGGCGTGAGCCAGGGAATAGCCGCCCATCACCAGCAGTTCGAGCGCGTTGTCGAAGCAGGCCGAATCGGACTGGCCTTCCGGGATCAGAGGCCAGATGGTATCCAGGTCCGGGCCGAGGACATCCGAGCGCATGGTGTGCCGGCGGGCGGCCATCCAGTTGACGTTGCCGCGCAGGGTATTGATCTCGCCGTTATGGCAGATCATGCGGAAAGGGTGCGCCAGATCCCAGGTCGGGAAGGTGTTGGTCGAAAAGCGTTGATGAACCATGGCCAAGGCCGATTCGAAACGCTCGTCACGCAGGTCGAGGTAATACTTGCCGACCTGAGCGGCCAGCAACATACCCTTATAATTCAGCGTCCTGGAAGACATGGACGCCACATAATAATCGGTCTTGCCGAAGCCGGCGTCGCGAATCTCGTTGTCGATGCGCTTGCGAATCACGAACAGGCGCCGCTCCAGGCTGTCCTGGTCGGGACAGTTGTCGCCGCCCGCGATGAAGACCTGGCGCACCAGCGGCTCGGTTGGAAGCACGCTCTGGCCGAGGTCACTGTTGTCGACCGGCACGTCACGCCATCCCAGCACCCGCTGTCCGTCCTCCTCGAGACGACGCTGGATCGTGTCCTGCATCGTCGCGCGCGCTTGGGCGTCCCTGGGGAAAAAGACCATGCCGATGCCGTAGGCGCCGGGCGGAGGCAGCTCGAAGTCGAGGACGGAGCGGAAGAAGGCATCGGGTATCTGGACCAGGATGCCGGCACCATCGCCCGCCTTGGGATCGGCGCCCACGGCGCCGCGATGGTTCAATCGCTCCAGGATCTCCAGACCCTGCCGGACGATGGCGTGGCTCTTCCTGTTCTTGATATGGCAGACGAACCCGACGCCGCAAGCGTCGTGTTCGTTCGATGGGTCATAGAGACCCTGCGCGGGGGGTAGGGCACGAAGGCTCATCGCCGACCTCGTTGATGCCTGCGGTCAATAGTTCCGATTGAAGACGCTTCCCGGTAGCCGTCCCCGTCCAGGCATGGAACGAAGGATGATCCGCCAGGAAATATCGACATTTCAATCCTGTGGTCCTAGATCCGGGTGTGTCTTGGCCGCCGGGTTCTCGGAGATACCGAAGGCGCTCGATCCAGGGTAAGTAGACTTCAGCGACCAGGTCCGAGCCGCGGCCGCACGGCATGGTTTCGGCGACAAGGCCCTGGGAAACCTGACCGGGTTGAAATCGCGAACCCCGAATCATAGCGCCGTTGCATTGGCCATGCCAGCACTCAGGCGATGGGGAATGAAGGATTTAGCCGAGAATTCAAGGCGAACCCATGGAGGCACGCACCAATCTGGTGCCCGCCGCCTTGCCGGAGGGCATGAATCGCGCCTGTCGAGGCCGCGCGAGCAGGCCCGCTTCCGTGGGAGCGGCTTCTAGCCGCGACGCGCGGCGGCGTTTCGGCTCAGTCGCCGGCGCGGGGTTCTTCGCGGCTACAAGCCGCTCCCACGGTCATGCGGTCGCTCGCCATCATCTTGAGCAAAGCCGCTGGTCTCATCGGGTCATGGGACCGGCCAGGGTCGCGAGGAGGTGATCCCGGTCGAAGTCGCTGGTAACGACCGCTTCGCCGAGTTGTTTGAGCAGGACAAGACGCAACTGACCGGCGATCACCTTCTTGTCAACCGCCATGAGTTCCAGCATCCGCTCCGGGGAGAGTTCCCCCGGTGGCTCGGTTGGCAGATTGGCGCTAGCGACCAGGCGGCGCACGCGCTCAACATCCGAGTCGCTGAGCCATCCGAGCCGAGCCGATAGATCGGCCGCCATACGGATACCCGTGCCGACGGCCTCGCCGTGCAGCCAGGCGCCATAGCCCATGCCAGTCTCGATCGCATGCCCGAAGGTGTGACCCAGATTCAGCAGGGCACGGCGACCGGACTCGAATTCGTCATCCGCGACGATCAGCGCCTTGATCTCGCACGAACGCTCGATCGCCTGGGCTAGGGCCTCCGGATCCCTGGAGACGAGTTCGGTCATGTGGGATTCGAGCCAGTCGAGAAAGGCCGGATCGCGGATGAATCCGTACTTCATGACCTCGGCGAGCCCCGCCGAGAGTTCGCGCTGGGGAAGCGTGACCAGCGTATCCGTGTCGGCGATGACCGCGCGCGGCTGGTGAAAGGCGCCGATCATGTTCTTGCCGGCCGGATGGTTGAGACCCGTCTTGCCGCCGACCGATGAGTCCACCTGCGCCAGCAGCGTGGTCGGCACCTGGATGAAGTCGACGCCGCGCTGGTAGCAGGCGGCGGCGAAGCCCGTCATATCGCCAACGACGCCACCACCCAGGGCGATCAGGGTAGCGTCGCGCGAGAATCGCTCCCGCAACAGGGCATCGAAAATCCGGTTCCAGACCTCCAGCGTCTTGTAGACCTCGCCGTCGGGCAGGACGACATCCCGGACCCGATAGTCCCCACCCAGGGTTTGGCGAACGGCTTCCAGATAGAGTGGCGCCACCGTTTCGTTGGTGACGATCATGAGTTGCGAGCCGCGAATGTGCGGACGATAGCGATCCGGATCGGTCAGCAGGCCGGAGCCGATATAAATCGGATAGCCGCGATCGCCAAGCTCGACGGTCAGTGTCCTTGCCATGTTGGATCCCGGGATTCAGATGTCTTCGGACTCGATGCGACGGCAGATCTCCTTGACCACCGAACTGGTGCCGCGTTTCTCGGTGGAGACCACCATGTCCGCCACCTGACGGTAGAGCGGCTCACGCTCGGCCATGATCTCGCGCAGACGATTGAGCGGATCCTCGGTGTCCAGCAGGGGGCGATTGCGATCGCGCGCGGTGCGCGCGAACTGTTGTTCCGGGCTGCAATGGAGATAGATGACGACACCGCGCGCGGACAGATCCTGGCGATTCTCCGGGCTCAGCACCGCGCCTCCGCCGGTTGCGAGCACGATGCGCTCCTCCGTCACCAGTTCCTCGATGACCTGGCGCTCACGGGCGCGAAAGCCGGCCTCGCCCTCGAATTCAAAGATCGTTGGGATGTCGACCCCCGTCCGGCGCTGGATCTCCTGATCGCTATCCTTGAAGGTATAGGAGAGTGCCTCGGACAGTTGTCGTCCAACCGTGCTTTTGCCGGCGCCCATTGGGCCGACGATAAATATGTTCTGTGCTCGCATCATGGCGAAAGGTATGCCAGATTTTGAGCGCTTGGGCAAGGCCAGTCGGCCCGGACCCTCGCGCGTTTGGCGGATTGAATCGGTGATGGGTAGCGGCTAGAACTTGACCCTGGATTCGGCGACTCGAACCGCAAGGGTGCGATGGACGCTAAATAGTACAAAGACTTGCCGGTCTACCCTGTGTCACCGCCTGGGGACGGATCGCCATCTCGGAACCTCGTGCCGGGATGGGATGCCTCCTGTGTGACAGCCTTTCCGCCTCGACGATCCCGTCCTTGGAAGGCGAAGTCAGAGGGTGGGAAGACTTCCGGCGAGACGCCCTTGCCGTTTTCCGGGGGCGTCTCGCCATGCCTGTCAGCGCTGAATGACGTCGGTTTTCAGAATCTTGGGCGTGACGAAAATCAGCAGCTCGGAATTGGTGTCCTGGCGGGCCTCCTGTTTGAACAGACGACCCAACACCGGAACGTCTCCTAGCCAGGGCACCTGTTCCTTGCTGAAGGTCTTTTCACGCTCGAAGACGCCGCCGAGCACCACCGTCTCGCCATTGTCGACCAGGACATTGGTCTTGACCGATCGGGTGTCGACCGGCGGAACACCCAGCACACTTTGAGAGTAGTTGGGGGCGTCCTTGTTGACCTCCAGATCCATGATGATGCGATCGTCGGGCGTGATCTGGGGCGTGACATCGAGCTGGAGCACCGCTTCCTTGAAGGAGACGGTGGCATTGCCTTCGCCCGTGGCCTCCTGGTAGGGAATCTCCTGACCAACCTTGATGGTCGCCTGATGTTTGTCGGACGTAATCACCCGCGGACTGGAAACGATCTCACCGCGGCCCTCGCGCTGCATGGCCGAGAGTTCCAACTGGATCAGATAGGAGCCTACCTTGCCGATCAGGAAATCAATCGATCCGGATGGGTTGAAGAGAGTGCTGGCGGGCAGGTTGGTGATAAGGGTGGCGTCGCCATCATCATCCGTCAGGGTCGAATTGTAGCGGGTTCCGGTATCGGTATTGAGTCCAAAGGGACCTGAATCATAGCCCCCGACCGCGTTGTTTCCGTCCTGGCCGCCACCAATTAGGAGCTCGTTGTCCTTGAAGGATCCCATGGAGCCGGAAACACCGAAGCGGACACCCAGGTCGCGTGCGAAACTGTTATTCGCGATGACGACTCGGGACTCGATCATGACTTGGCGAACCGGCACGTCGAGTAAACCGATGACTCGGCGGATTTCCTCAAGATTCGCCAAGGTGTCCTGCACGATCAGCGTGTTAGTACGATCATCGAAGGTAACCGAGCCACGAGGCGACATAACCCCCTGCACTCGGCCGGAACCAGCCGCACCGTCCGGTAGGCTGGGTGTCGAGCCAGAGCGGCCACTGGCTCCGGGCGATCGCGATGTGCTCGGCGTTATCGCTTTTACAGCACTGGCCAGGCTGATCGTTCCTTTCAGGACGGCGGCTATCTCCGATGCCTTGGCATAGTTGATCTGGATGAACTCGGTGCGAAGTGGGGCCAACTCCTCGATCTTTGCGTTGGACTCCATCTCAAGCTGTTCCTGAGCCGCGAGTTCCTGCGCGGGTGCCACCATGACGACGTTTCCGTTCTGGCGCATCGCCAAACCCTTTGTCTTGAGAATGATGTCCAGGGCCTGATCCCAGGGCACGTTCTTCAGACGCAGGGTGATGTTTCCCTGTACGCTGTCGCTGGCCACGAGATTCAGATCGGTGAAGTCGGCCAGCACCTGAAGAACCGCGCGCACCTCGATATCCTGGAAATTCAGCGAGAGTCGGTCGCCTTCATAAACGACCTTTTGCCTGGCGATATCTTCCTTCTCGGCCGGCGTCAAGGGCCGGAAATCGAGGGTGAACATTTCGTCGGTCTGGTAGGCCATGTAATCGAAATCCCCCTCGGTCTGGACCTCGATTTCCACGTTGCCTCCATTGGGCCGCGATTCGACGGCCGTCACCGGAGTGGCGAAATCGATCACGTCGAGTCGGCGGAACAGCCGCTGCGGCAGGGATGTCTCGTAGAGATCCACATAGACTCGGCTGGCCTGCTCGCGCACGGCCACCCGCGTATTGGAACTTGGCAGCCGGATCATGACCCGACCCTCGCCACTGGAGCCGCGACGAAAATCGATGTCACGCACGGCGGGTCCGGTCCCGGCGGCCCGGCGGGCCTGGGCTGGATAGCTCCAAGCGGGAGGCTCGGCCGCGCCGGCTTGTTGGGCGGCGGCCTGTGTCGGGGGAGCCTCGACCGGGGGCGGAGGCGGCGCGGGCGCTACAACGGCGGCCTTGCTCTGATTCGCCACCTTGATCGTCACCCGGTTACCGGAGGCGCTGACCTCGTAGGGAACCGGATCGGTGAGATTGAGCACCACGCGGGTCCGATCGCTGGCCTCGACGGCGACCAGGCTGTGAACCGCTCCGATTCCGATGGGCACCGATTTGCCTTCGAGCTGGCTGGTCACGCCCGGAAAATCCATGGCGATGCGAGCGGGGGACTCGGTGGCGAAGGTCTCGGGCGTGGAAACGGGTCCGGTCAGGTTCAACTGAATTTCGACCTGACCGCCAGGAAGCGCGGCGAACTGGACATTCTGTAGATCCGTGGCCCACGCCGGCATCACCAGGGCCAAGAGCATGGCGGTCCACCCCAGGCGTCCCGCGAATGCCAGGGCTTGGGTTTTCAGCCTGGGGCACGGCCTGGCCAGCCGGCCTCTTTGGTATGGGCTGTTCATCGCAGTCTTCCCTCCACGGATCATTGGGTCAGCGCAACCGTGGCCGCGCGTTCGCGCCATTGGCCAGGCGCATCGGAGACGATTTCAGTCAACTGGATCGCGTCTTGCCCGATCACGGTGATCCGGCCGTTATTCTGTCCCAGGTAGTTACCGACCTTGACGCGATGCAGAATCCCCTCCTTGGTCCGGATCAACCCCCAGCGAGCATTCTCAAGCTCAAGGGTTCCAACCATGCGAAGGGAATCCAGCGGATAGCTTTCAAGCTCTTCCTTCCGGCGCGTCTGGTCGGGAGCCAGCCCATTGTCGAGCGCGACCTCCTCATCCGGAGCCGTTTGAGCGTCCGGCATGAAGGGGTTACGCCGCTCGCCCGGCTCGTAGACAAAGGTGTCGACCGGCTGGATCTCGGGCAATGGCTCGATCGGACCTGGAGGCCGTGCCTTGACGGTCTGGACATAGGTCTCGAGATCTCCCATGTTGTCGCCGCCGCATCCGGCGAGTGCGAAGACGGGAAGGAGCCACGCGAGTTGCTGCATATTCCGACGACGTCTCATTGAGCCGTCTCCTCATCCAGATAGCGATAGGTCTTGACAGTCGCCTGGAGGGCCAGCTTCTCGTCCGCGGGCGCTTGTGTCGGCGACTTGCTACCGGCACCGACGATTTGCACGTCATGGATGGTCACGATGCGCGGCAGCGCGGCCAGCCCGCTGATGAAGCGACCGAAATCATGGTAGGTGCCATTCACCTTGATGCGGATGGGAAGTTCGGCGTAAAAATCCTTCCCGAGCTCGCTCTCGGGTTGGAAAAGCTCGAATTCCAGTCCATTCGCCAGCCCCGTCTGAGACACGTCGACGAGCAGGGAGGCGACCTCGGTCCGATTGGGCAACTGCCGCAGCATGGCGCCGAATGATTCCTTCATCTCCGCGAGCTGATTACGATAGGCTTCCAGATTCGCCGCTTTCTGCTGCTTCACCTCGAGGGTGGAGCGCAACTCCTGCTCGCTGGTCTGCTCGCGCGCGAGTCGGTCGCGCTGATCCTTGGTGTCGAGGTAATAGGTCAAGCCCCCGACCGCGAGACAGGCCAGCAGGATGGCGACCGCCTTAACCGGCGTCGGCCACTCACCGAAGCTGTTCAGATCGAGTTGGTTGAGTTCATTCAGGTCCATGAGCCGATCCCGTTCGGATTGCTTGGTGCCTCACCTTGGAGACAGGTTAGGTCTTGGCCTTGGCCTTAGGCGCTGGTTTGCGTGCCGCCGGTTTCGCGGACGCTTCCGCCTCGTTTTCCGCGCTTTGGCTGACCTGGTCGAAAGAGAGGCGGAAATGGCTGAGGCCGGTGCCTGTCTTGTCCTTGTTCTCGATTAACATCAGTCGGGGCTTACCGATCGCTTTAGAGCCCTCGATCCGACCCATGAAGGCCGAGACACGCGCATTCGACTGGGCTCGTCCCTCCAGCACGATGGATTTGCCGGTCTGCTCGAGCTTGGTCAGATAGACGCCCTCCGGTATGGCGGTCACCAGTTCATCGAACAGCCGCACGATCTCCGGACGACTCTTCTGGAGCCGCTGAATGATCTCCATGCGTGCCAGGAGGTCGGCTTTGGTTTTCTCCAGCTCCTGGATTTCCTTGATCTTGCGATCGAGACCGGCGATTTCGGTCTGGATGTATCGGTTCCTGGCCTGCTGGCCGCTGATCCGGTCCTCGAAGTAGAAATGCGTCAGCACCGCGAACGCGAGAGCCACGCCCAGCGCGATTCCCCCGGCGACCAGAAAATCCTGCTTGCGTTGCTGGCGCGCGGCTTCGCGCCAGGGGAGTAGGTTGATGCGCGCCATCTAATCGAACCCTCGCAGGGCAAGGCCGACCGCGACCATCATCGCGGGAGCCTCGCGCATGAGTTGCTGGGACTTGATGTCCGGTGAGAGCGACATCTGGTCGAACGGATTGGCGACCATGGTGGGGATCTTCAGCCGGTCCTCCACGAGTGCGTCGATCCTTGGAATGCTCGCGGGGCCTCCGGCCAGGAGGATCTGATCGACCTTGTTGAAGGTCGTGCCCGAGTAGAAGAACTGGAGCGCCCGACCGATCTGCTGGGCCAGGGCTTCCTTGAAAGGATTCAGGACGTCGATTTCGTAATTTTCCGCGACGTCGCCATCGAGTATCTGCTGTGTCGCCTGCTCGCTCGTCAGGCTATAGCGGCGCTGAACCTCTTCCTTCAGTTGCCGACCCCCGAAATTCTGCTCGCGGGTATAAATGATCTGGCCCTTGTTCAGAACGTGGAGCGTTGTCGTCGAGGCGCCCACGTCCACCACGGCGGTGATCTGGGTGGTCCGTTCGTCCGGCTTTCCACGCTGCAGGAGCGAGCAGGCGTTCTCCATGGCGTAGGCTTCCACGTCGACCACGATGGCCTCCAGGCCGGCGATATCGAGGGCGCTCACACGGTCATCCACGTTCTCCCGCCGCGAGGCCGCCAGCAGTACATCGACCAGCTCCGGACTGTTCTGGGACGGGCCGATGACGTTGAAGTCGAGATTGACTTCCTCCAACGGGTAGGGGATGTACTGATCGGCCTCGAGCTGGATCTGGTTCTCCATCTCGGCATCCGTGAGGTTCGCCGGTAGCGTGATCACCTTGGTGATGACCGCCGACCCCGCCACCGCGATGGCGACTCGCTTGTTCTTGGTTCCCGCCTTGCTCAAGGCCTTGCGGATGCACAGACCCACCGCCTCCGGTTCGGCGATCTTCTTTTCCACGACGGCGTTCGCCGGAAGAGGCTCGATCGCATAGTGCTCGACGCGAAAATGCGTCGCCTGCGATCCCAATGTCCGGGAGAGTTCGACCAGCTTGATGGCCGTCGAGCTGATATCGATGCCCAACAGGGGGCTATTCTTGCGAGTGAGACCAAACATAGTTATCTCGCTGGGCCGTACCCGTCGCGGAGTAAGTGATCTGGATTCGCGTGCCGGCCTCGAAAGATACCAAAGATTGCCGATGGCGTAAGGAACATGATGCGGTAGCCTCCATTCTGCGTGCCAGGCATTGGTCTCCGCGGAGTCGGTCGAGCGAGACGGCGGAGACGATCGCGGTCGTGGGGTGCGGGGATTGGCGCGGCCGTTGCTGGCTCGGTAGACTAGGGATCATGGGTTCGCTTCCCTGATTCAATTCCTCGATCTCCATGTGATCCCTTTCGCCCTAACACCCTAGGGTATAACGGCTAGGAAAAGCTGCGATCCATTATAGCCACATCGACGAGGTGTCGTGCTAGTCCCGCGATGAGTCTGGAATCCCGGAAGCGGTCTCCGTCGTTACATTCAGGGCCTCGGCCATCGGAAGGCCGGCGGGTCGGATGCCCTGGTCCATTCGTGATCGTCATGGGGCCGTGAACGAACATCGACAGCGGAGGAAATCTTCAGATGTCTGGGCGCGACCGTTCGAGTGTGATGAAGGAACGCCTGGCTTACGAGGCCGCCCGGATCATGGTCGAGCAGGCGTTGCCCGATTTCGAGTCGGCGCGGCGTAAGGCGGCCGAGCGGACCGGCGTCCTCGACCGGCGACACTGGCCATCCAACGAAGTGATCCGGGACGCGGTGCTGACGCAGCGCCGGCTGTTCCTGGGATCGGCCCAGGCGCGCGAAAGTCAGACGCTCCGGCGCGAGGCCGTCCAGGCGATGCGGATGTTCGAGGATTTCCACCCCCGGCTGATCGGCTCGGTCCTGATGGGAGTGGGCGATCGGCACGGCGGCGTCGAGCTGTTTCTATTCGCCGATCGCCCCGAGGATGTGCTCTTCGTCTTGGCCGAGAAGCGGATTCCCTGGCGGGAAGCCGAGCGTGCTCTGCGCTATTCCGGCGGCCAGCGCGGCACTCACCCGGCATTTCGTTTCATGGCCGGCGAGACGCCATTCGAACTCATCGTACTGCCGGCGCGCGCGCGCCGGCATCCGCCCCTGGATCCCATCACTGACAGACCGCGACTGGGCGCCGACCTCGCGGAGGTGGAGCGGATGCTCTCGGAAGCGGATCCCGGCTAGCGTTTCGAGATCGGCAGATAGTCGCGCTGGCTCGGTCCGCGGTAGATCTGTCTGGGCCGGCCGATGCGGTTGTTGGAATCCGACATCATCTCCATCCAGTGCGAGACCCAGCCCACCGTGCGTGCGACCGCGAACATCACGGTGAACATATTGCGCGGAATCCCGAGTGCCTGATAGATGATGCCGGAATAGAAGTCCACGTTCGGGTACAGCTTACGCTCGACGAAATACTCGTCGCTCAGCGCGATTGCCTCCAGTTCCATCGCCAACTCGAACAGCGGATTATTGGCGTCGGCCAGCTCTTCCAGAACCTGATGACAGACCTCGCGGATGATCTTGGCGCGCGGATCGTAATTCTTGTAGACCCGGTGCCCGAAGCCCATCAGACGGAATGGGTCGTCCTTGTCCTTGGCCTTTTCGATGTAACGCTGGACATTCTTGACATCGCCGATCTCCAGCAGCATGTCCAGCACCGCCTCGTTGGCGCCGCCGTGCGCGGGGCCCCACAGCGAGGCGATGCCGGCCGCGACGCAGGCGAAGGGATTCGCCCCCGAGCTGGCCGCCAGGCGCACCGTCGAGGTACTGGCGTTCTGCTCGTGATCCGCGTGAAGGATGAAGAGGAGATTCATCGCCTTCTCGGCGATCAAGCCCGGCTTGTAAGCCTCGCAGGGCGTGGCGAACATCATCTGGAGAAAATTGGCGCAGTAACGCAGGTCGTTGCGCGGGTACATGATGGGCTCGCCAACGCTGTGCTTATAGGCCGCGGCGGCGATGGTCGGCAGCTTGGCGATCAGGCGGTGGGCCGAGATCTCGCGGTGTCTCGGATCATTGACGCTCAATGAGTCGTGATAGAAGGCCGACAGGGAGCCGACGACACCGACCAATATCGACATCGGGTGGGCGTCGTAGTGGAACCCGTCGAGAAAATTCTTCAGGTTCTCGTTGAGCATGGTGTGATGCATGATCATCTTCTCGAAGCTGACCAGGGCTTTCTCGTCGGGCAGATCGCCGTAGAGCAGCAGGTAGGCGACCTCGAGAAAACTCGCCTTGGTGGCCAATTGATCGATCGGATAGCCGCGATAGAGAAGCACCCCCTCCTCGCCGTCGATGAAGGTGATGCTGCTGTTGCAACTGGCCGTCGACATGAAGCCCGGATCGTAGGTAAAGAAACCGGCTTCCTTATACAGCGACGAGATATCCACGGCGGCCGGCCCCAGGGTGCCTTGCCGAAGCGGGAAATCGTGCCTCTCGCCGGTGGCGTTGTTGATGACGGTGATGGTTTCGTTCGTCATAAGCTCGCTCCTGGCCAATCCGTTCAACGGATGTCACCCCCTCGTCGAACGGTGCCTGTTGATGATCGAGTCGGGGATTATGTTCGTAAGACGGCGATAAAGCGAAAACTCGCCATCCTGGCCCGGCTATCGCGCGGGATAGGGCCGGCGTACTCCGAACGCCGCTGGCCCTGACGATCTGGATCGACGCCTGTCCGGCGCCCTAGTGGATATCCGTCAAACGCTCGATCTCCGCGCGCACGGCGACGACGGATTGGTCGAAATCCGCCCGTTCTCGCGCGTTGAGATCGAGTTCGACGATCGATTTGATGCCCTGTTCGCCAAGTACGCAGGGGACGCCCATGGCGATATCGGTCTCGCCGTATTCGCCATCGAGCAAGGCCACGCAGGGTAGCAGCCGTCCGCGGTCGTTGACGATCGCATCCACCATGGTGGCGACGGCCGCGCCTGGGGCGTCATAGGCGCTGGAGTTCTTGCGCAGGGCGAGGATTTCCGCGCCTCCCGTGCGGGTTCGCTCGTTGATCGCCTCGATGCGTTCTTCCGACAGAAAATGGGAAATGGGGATGCCGTTGATCGTGCAGAATCGCGGGACCGGAACCATGGTATCGCCGTGACCGCCCAGCACCATGGTCGTGATGTCCAGGGCGGAGAAGCCCGTTTCCTGGGCGATGAAGGCCGCCATGCGGGAGGCATCCAGAACGCCGGCCTGTCCGAACACGCGCCCGCGCGGCCAGCCGGTGCGTCGAGCGGCGCGATAGGTCAGGGTATCGACCGGATTGGAGACCATCAGGATCATGGCCTCCGGCGCGAAGGCCAGGATGTGATCGGTGACCTCGTCGATGATGCGGACATTGCTCTCCAGGACGTCCGCGCGCGACATCCCCGGTTTGCGGGGAAAGCCGGCCGTGATGATCACCAGTTCGGAATCGCGCAGGATCTCGGGATCGTTGCCGCCGCGCACCAGGCAGTCGAACTTGAAAAAAGGCGCGGCCTGGAGGATATCCAGCGCGACGCCGTCCGGCACGTCCTCGCGCACGTCGAACAGGGCGATTTCCCGGCAATACTCCTCTTCGGCGAGAATCTGGGCCGTGGTTTCGCCGACCCGGCCCGCGCCTACGATGCTGATCTTCTTCACGTCTCCACTCCTCCGGTCAAGGATGGTTGGTTCCGTCGGAAACCCACGGCATCGAGAAGTGATTGCGAGGACAGTCGTCTATCCGAGCCTCCGGTCGATCATATGGCCCGCCCAGTGGACTCCGAAATCCTGGCAACCCCGCTCGCTATGGCGGCCCGAGCGACGGCGCTCGGAACGCGCTCGCGAAGCCGAGGATCGAATGGCTTCGGAATGATGTAATCAGGACCGAACCGCAAGTCCTTCAGTCCGTAAATCTCCAGTACTTCCGATGGGATGGGCTCGTGCGCGAGGGTACGCAAGGCCTCGACGGCGGCGACTTGCATCTCTTCGTTGATGCGCGAGGCCCGGACGTCCAGGGCGCCCCGAAAGATGAAAGGGAAACCAAGCACATTGTTGACCTGATTAGGATAATCCGAGCGTCCGGTCGCCATGATCAAGTCATCACGGATCTCCATCGCCAGCGACGGACGGATCTCGGGAACCGGATTGGAGAGGGCGAACACAACCGGGCGAGGCGCCATGGCGGCCAGCATGCCCGGTGCGACCAGATCCGGACCCGACACCCCAATGAAGACATCGGCCCCTTCCATGGCTTGCGCGAGGGTGCGTCTTGGCGTGTCGGCGGCGACGCCGAACTTGTAGGGATTCAGGTCTTTCCGGCCGAGATGGATGATGCCCTGACGATCGACGCAGAGGATATTGTCGCGATGCGCCCCCAAGGTCATCAGCAGGCGGATCCCGGCGATGCCGGCGGCCCCGGCGCCGAGGACCACGATGCGCGATTCGGCCAGCGTCTTGCCTTGCAGCTCAAGGGCATTGAGAAGACCTGCCGCGATGATGATCGCGGTGCCGTGCTGATCGTCATGAAAGACCGGGATGTCGAGCTGCTCGATCAGCGCCTGTTCGATCTCGAAGCAGTGAGGCGCCGCGATGTCTTCCAGGTTGATGCCGCCGAAGGTCGGCGCGATCCGCGCGACGGTCTCGATGAACTCCTGCGGAGTCTTGGCCTGAACCTCGATGTCGAAGCAGTCGATATCGGCGAAGCGCTTGAAGAGGACCGCCTTGCCTTCCATGACCGGCTTTCCGGCGAGCCCGCCGACATTGCCCAGTCCGAGCACGGCGGTGCCGTCCGTGATGACCGCCACCAGGTTGCCCTTGTTGGTGTACTCGTAGGCCAGTTGGGGATCGGCGTGGATCCGGCGGACCGGCTCGGCGACGCCGGGGGTATAGGCCAGCGAAAGGTCATGCTGGGTTTCCGCCGGCTTGGTGAGCTGGATGCCGATCTTTCCAGGCTGCGGATGCGCGTGATAATCCAGCGCCTGGCGGTTCAGGTCGGCATCCGGGTGGGCAAGGCTCTCGGGATCGGTCACTGTGGTCTCCGCGTCAGGATGGGGCCGACCGGGGCCGACCAATCGGCCGCCGTTTCGGCGTGGCGCGCCCGACCGTGACGACCTTCCGGAGCAACATCGAGGCGGCGGCGCGGGGGATGGCGTACTGGCGAGGGTCAGCCGCCACCATCGACTCAGCGTAAGCTGACGAGTCAAATGATCGCGATGCCTTCGCGAGGCAAGCGCGGAACGAAATCGGTCCAGGATATAGACTGGCTCGATGGGTGAACCTGGCCGGGGCTTAGGGCGACCAGGTCAGCGGCTCGGGATGGTTCATCCGGAGCCGTTTCAAGGATCGCCGGAGACTATGGGCCCGTGCGTCCGGATCGAACTCGATTCCGCGGCTCGCCCCGGCGTCAGCGTGCATACCTGCGACGGAATTTGTCCACGCGGCCGCCCGTGTCGAGAACCTTCTGCTTGCCCGTGTAGAAAGGATGGCAGGCGGCGCAGACTTCCACATGCATATCGCTTCCCTTCGTGGAGCGGGTCGTGAACTCGTTGCCGCAGCTACAGACCACCTTCACTTCATTGTAATTGGGGTGGATGCCTTCTTTCATGATGACCCTTTGGCCCACTCGGGCGTTGAAAATCTTGGAAAACGCGCGAGGATACCAGCTTGGTCGCCAGGTTGCAACGCGGATTGACTTCTGTACCGACCATGCGTCATGGCCTGTCAGGGCTTTCGCGCGCGAGCGGAAGGAAGCGTGCGATCAGATCATCGAGGAAATCCTGTCCCAGCGGAGTGGGTTTTACGACGTCCTCGGTGAGTATCAATAAACCATCCTCGACCGCGGCTTCCAGGTAAGGCGCGATTCTGGACCAGGGGAGCCCCGTTGTCGCGGTGAAGAGCGCCGGCTCGAAGCCATCGGTGAGACGCAGCGCGTTCAAGGCCAGCTCAAGGATGGTATCCGAGGCGCTCAACGCCTGTCGCGAGCCGATCGGGGCCTTGGGATCCGCGCCCAGATAAACCTTGGGATCCGACGGCTTCTCGGAGCGCCAGATCCGCCATGGCGCCCCCTCGGTACCCCTCTGGGTCAGCTTGCCGTGCGCCCCGGCCCCGAGGCCCAGATAGTCGCCAAAGCGCCAGTAGTTGAGATTATGACGGCACTGTCTGTCCGCTTGCGCGTAGGCCGAGACCTCATAGCGACCATAGCCGGCCGCTTCCAGACGCTCCGCGCCCGCGAACCCCATGTCGGCGGTCAGATCCACGTCCGGGCGCTCGGGCGGTTGGGCATGGAAGAGGGTATTGGGCTCCAGCGTCAATTGGTAGTAAGAGATGTGCTCCGGCGCCAGCGCGATCAGCGCCTCGAGATCCGCCCTGGCCGCCTCCAGGGTTTGTCCGGGAAGGGCGAACATCAGGTCCAGATTGATGTTGTCAAAACCCAGCTCGCGGGCGATCCGAAGCGCGGCCCGCGCCTCGTCCGGGCCATGAATACGACCCAGCCACTCCAGGCTGTCCGCCGATAGGCTTTGCACGCCGATGGACAGCCGGTTCACTCCGGCCTCCCGATAAGCGGCGAAGTGACGGCTGTCCACCGTCCCTGGATTGGCCTCCAGGGTGATCTCGGCCTGCGGATGCAGCTCGACCCTGGCTCTTACCCCATCGAGCAGACGGCGGATGGCCGCGCCCGGAAAGAGGCTCGGGGTTCCGCCGCCGATGAAGATGGATCGCAGCGGACGTCTGGCGGCCGGCGAGCGGAGTTCCATCTCCAGATCCGCCAGAAGCTGGGTGACATAAGGCTCGAACGGCGGCGCGCCGGCCCCAGCGTGCGAATTGAAGTCGCAGTAGGGACACTTGCGCGCGCACCAGGGGGTATGGATGTAGAGCGTCAGCGGCGGCAGGGGTGCCGGTTCCCTGCTTATGCTCGACGCTCCAGGCGATTCGCTGGCATGCCTCATCCGTCGTTGATCAAGGAAGTCTCGTTCAACGTCCCTTCCGCAGGCTCTCCTGCAACAGCGCGCCGAAGCTGCCCATGGTCGGCTCGGCGGCCGGCTGGGGCGCGGCGCTGGCGGCGCTTGGGGTGGCGGCATCCACCTGGCGGTTCTGGTCGAGCGAGAGGCTGATCCGGTGGCGTTCATGATCGACGCCCAGGACGGTCGCCTCGACGCTGTCGCCCAGATTGAGGATATCGCTCGGATGATTGATGCGTCGATCCGCTCCCAGCTCGCTGATATGCGCCAGTCCGTCCACGCCGGGAGCAAGTTCGATGAAGGCGCCGAAGGGCTGGAGTCGCGCGACCCGGCCGGTGACGCGCGTGCCGGGCGGAAACTGTTCGATCGCGTCCAGCCAGGGATCGCGGCTCAGGGCGCGGATCGAGAGCGCGATCTTCTCGCGCTTTTTCGGATCGGTGGCGGGCTCGATCCGCAGCACGCTAACCTCGACCTGCTGGCCGACCTGCAACACTTCGCTGGGATGCTTGATATGTCCGAAGGCGAGCTGACTGATATGGATCATGCCCTCCAGACCGCCGAGATCCACGAAGGCGCCGTAATCCTTGAGCGAGGAGACCGTGCCGCTGAGGACGACGCCCTCCTTGAGCTGGGCGCGAGTCTCCTCGGCCTTGATTCGCTGTTCCTCTTCCAGCAGGGCGCGGCGCGAGACCACCAGATTGGGCCGGCGTCCACCCTCGAACTTGGTGATGCGAAAATCCAGCCGCTGACCGACGAACTCGGCCAGATCCTCGATGAAGCGGATATCGATCTGGGAGGCCGGGCAAAAGGCGCGCAGTCCGGCGATCTGAACCTCCACCCCGCCCTTGACGGCCGAGGTGACCTGACCCTGAACCGGCAGCCCCTGCCGATAGGCGCGCTCGGCCTCGTCGACGCCATGGTATTTATGCCCATGCTGACTGCCGAGCAGCAGCATGCCGCTCTCCTCGTCCTTGCCGGTCACATGGGTCTCGATCGAGTCGCCGACGGCGTATTTGAACTGACCCTCGGCGTCCCTGAGCGCCGCCAGATCCAGTCGGCCCTCCGCCTTCGCGCCCAGATCGACGAAGGCGAATTCCTCGCCGATCGCGATCAGGGTGCCCGTAACCTTGTAGCCCGCAGCGGGTTCGCCTTTCCGGGTCTGGGGGTGGGCCTGATCGAACTGTTTGAGAAGGTCTTCGAAACTATCGGAATCGGACATGGGTAGGTCGCGGACGCAGAGTTAATGAACCGACCTATTGTAGGTCGGAATGGCCGCCTGCCCCAATCAGGTTTGGCGGTCTCGGGCCGATCAACCCGTCGGCTCAAGGCGAGCATAGGCCAAGACCAGCCACTTGGTGCCGACATCCTGGAAATTGACCTGGATGCGGGCCTGGGGGCCGCTACCCTCGCTGTTGAGTACCAGGCCCTCGCCGAATTTGGGATGACGCACCCGCTGGCCGAGTCGAAAGCCCTCGGGCGCCTTGGCGGCTGAAAAGCCCGAGTGGACAGGGGGCGGATGGCGCGCCGGCCGGGCGACCCCGCCGCCACGGACCTCCTCGATCAGATTGGGCGGGATCTCCCGGATGAAGCGCGAGGGGGCCGGATACTCCTCGCGTCCGTAGAGCCGCCGGCTCTCGGCGTGCGTGACATAGAGCTGTTGCATGGCGCGCGTCATGCCGACGTAGCAGAGTCGGCGTTCCTCCTCCAGCCGCTCCGCGTCCTCGGCGGACAGACTGTGCGGAAAGAGCCCTTCCTCCAGACCGACCAGGAAGACGATGGGGAATTCCAGACCCTTGGCGCTGTGCAGGGTCATGAGCTGGACGCTGTCCTCGAACTGATCGGCCTGGGTCTCGCCCGCCTCCAGCGCGGCATGGGCGAGGAAGGCGCTCAGCGCATCGCCTTCCTCGTCCTCCAGTTCCTGCTGAAAACGCGCGACCGTCGCCACCAACTGCTCCAAGTTCTCGATCCGGTCCTGGCCCTTGCCGTCCTTGCTTTTTTTGTAGTGCTCAATCAGACCGGCCGCCTCGATCAGGCGGTTGCTGGTATCGGCCAGCTCGAATCCGGCGGTCGACAGCCGCTGGCCTTCGATCAGGTCGAGAAAACCGCGCACCGCGGCGTTCGCCCGCGGCCCGAGACCTCCTGCCGTGCCCAGATCCTCGGCCGCCCGCCAGAGCGAGACGCGCGACTCCCGGGCCTGCTGGCGCATCAGCTCCAGCGTCCGCTCGCCGATGCCGCGCGTTGGCGTATTCACCACCCGCTCGAAGGCGGCATCGTCGTCGGAATTGGCCAGGAGGCGCAGATAGGCGAGGGCATCGCGCACCTCGGCACGCTCGAAGAAACGCAGTCCGCCATAGACCCGATAGGGGATCTTGGCCTGGAACAGGGACTCCTCGAACAGCCGCGACTGGGCCGAGGTGCGGTAAAGGATGGCGCACTCGTCGCGCCGATAGCCTTCGGCCTGGGTGAAACGGCGGATGCGTTCGACGACGAAGCGTGCCTCGTCGACCTCGTTGAAGGCGCTGTAGCGTCGGATCGGTTCGCCCTCGGCGTCCTCGGTCCAGAGGTTCTTGCCGAGACGGGTCGGATTGTTGGCGATCAGCGCATTGGCGGCGGCGAGGATGTTTCCGGTCGAACGATAGTTCTGCTCCAGCCGAACGATGCGCGTATTGGGATAGTCCTGCTGGAAGGACTGGATGTTCTCGACCCGCGCCCCGCGCCAGCCGTAGATGGACTGATCGTCGTCGCCGACCGCGAAGAGGTTGTCGTTGTTGCCGGCCAGCAGGCGCAGCCAGGCGTACTGGATGGCGTTGGTGTCCTGGAACTCGTCGACCAGGATGTGACGGAAGCGTTGCTGGTAGTGATGCAGGATGTCCGGGCGCTCGCGGAGCACCTCCAGGGCGCGCAGCAGCAGGTCCGCGAAATCCAGCAGACCGGAGCGGATCCGCGTTGCCTCGTACTCGCGATAGACGGCGACCATCTTCTCCATGAAGAAATCACCGGCGCTGTCCAGGTGCTCCGGCCGCAATCCCTCGTCCTTCTGCTTGTTGATGAAGCTCTGGACCTGACGCGGCGGCCAGCGGGATTCGTCCAGTTGCATCGCCTTCAGAATGCGCTTGATCAGCCGGGACTGATCGTCCGAATCCAGGATCTGGAAGTGCTGGGGCAAGCCGGCGTCCTGCCAGTGGGCGCGCAGGAAGCGATGGGCGAGTCCGTGAAAGGTGCCTACCCACATGCCGCCGACGGGAGTGCCGAGGAGTTCCTCGATGCGCCCGCGCATTTCGCGCGCCGCCTTGTTGGTGAAGGTCACCGCCAGAAGGCTCCAGGGCGGCACCTGTTCGACTTGCAGCAGCCAGGCGATGCGATGAACCAGCACGCGCGTCTTGCCGGATCCGGCGCCGGCCAGGATCAGCAGGGAACCGGGCGCGGCCGAAACGGCCTGGCGTTGCGGCTCATTCAGTGAATCGAGAAGGTGGGATACGTCCATCGGAGGATTCTAGCAACCTCCGCCCAGTGGCCCTAACCCCATTCCCTGCCGATCCCATCCGTGGACGGATAAGCCTTGTCTCCCGAGGATGTCCGGCTTGATGGATTAAAATCCATTAAAACAAAGGTTTGCTTCCGTGAGGATCCGGCTTGTCGCTAGGAGCGGCGCGCGCGGATCATCATCGACTTTGGTCCGATGTCAGCAACTAGCCGCTAATAATTTGTTTTTGTGAGATTTTTAAGCCTTCGCGAGCGATAGCGTGAAGGCGACCGCCTGACGGCCGAGGTGTCCGAGAAATCGGCCAAGAAGGCGACTTTTATATTTATTAATAAGATTTAAAAATAATAGTAATAAGCCCTGTGGATAAGCCGATTTTTGCCGAATCGCTTGTACATACAATTTGTTGGAGTCAGAAATTCGGCACTCGAAACTGTGGATAAGCCGTGCTCAAAAAGCGCCTCGCTTTCCACGCACATTTTTTCCACATCCAGGGACGTCTACTTATCAACAGCTTGTTAGTTTTGTAAGTGTCTGATTTTGCTTGTCCGGCCATCGGGCGTCGGCCAGCGCCGATGGATCGCCTGGATTTCGCTCCGACCCCTTCGTCCGAGCAGGCGCCCCGATCGTCGTCGGCGTAGTAGAATGCGGGGCTCGAACATTCGGGTTTTTCACCACATTCAGATCGGGCACCGCTTCATGAGCCAGTTGACCAACGACACCTTTCTCCGTGCGCTGATGCGCGAACCTGTTGATTACACTCCGGTTTGGATGATGCGTCAGGCCGGGCGCTATCTGCCGGAATACCGCGCCACGCGCGAGAAGGCCGGCAGCTTCATGGCTCTGTGCAAGAACCCGGAACTGGCCTGCGAGGTCACCCTGCAACCACTCGAGCGCTTTCCGCTTGATGCCGCGATCCTCTTCTCGGACATCCTCACGGTACCCGACGCCATGGGGCTCGGGCTTTATTTCGCCGACGGGGAAGGGCCGCACTTCGAACGTCCGGTGCGCACGGCGGCCGACGTGGAGCGGATCGCGGTCCCGGATCCGGAAGGCGAGCTCAAGTACGTGATGGACGCCGTTTCCACCATTCGGCGCGAGCTCAAGGGCCGGGTGCCGCTGATCGGTTTCTCCGGCAGCCCCTGGACCCTGGCCACCTACATGGTCGAGGGTAGCGGGAGCAAGAATTTCTCTCACATCAAGGGGATGATGTTCGACCGTCCCGACCTGCTGCATAGCCTGCTGGCCAAGACCGCCGATTCGGTGGCTTCCTATCTCAATGCCCAGATCGCCCGCGGCGCGCAGGCGACGATGATCTTCGACACCTGGGGCGGGTCACTGGCACCGGCCAATTACCGTGAATTCTCCCTGGCCTACATGCAGCGTGTGATCGAGGGGCTGACCCGTGAGTCCGAGGGACGGAAGGTGCCGGTGATCCTCTTCACCAAGAACGGCGGCCAGTGGCTGGGCGACATGGCCAAGACCGGTTGCGACGCCCTGGGCGTGGACTGGACGACCGACCTGTCGGATGCCCGTCGCATGGTCGAGGATCGGGTCGCCCTGCAAGGCAACCTGGATCCCTGCACCCTCTACGCCTCGCCCGAGCGCATCCGCGAGGAAGTCGCGCGCGTCCTGGCCAGCTATGGGCATGGGAATGGGCACGTCTTCAACCTGGGTCACGGTATCACCCCGGATGTGAATCCGGAGCATGCCGGCGCCATGGTCGCCGCCGTGCATGAACTGAGTCGGGCCTATCACCTCTGATGGGGCTCCGCGCCTAAGCGGAAACCCGCGCGCGCCAGGCCGGTTCGGAGCATGAAATCCGGCCGGCGGGGCGCCTGGGTAAGTCCGCGCGATTGGCGATTCCGGCGCTCCTGTCCTAGAGTCCTATCCGTACGATAGGTTTCTCTAGGTCCACCTAAGGAGGTCGCCATGGCGCGAATGCTGGCTCGTGGAGCCACTGGTTCGGACGTTCGAGCCTTGCAGGATGTCCTGAACTACCACATCCGACGGGGCGATCCGCTCGTCGTCGACGGGATTTTCGGTCCCAGGACGGAGGCGCGGGCGCGGGAGTTCCAGACCGCGAACGGACTCAAACCGGACGGTCTCGTGGGACCGCTGACGCAGGCGCTTCTGTATGAAGTGACCGAGGTGACGATCCCGCTTCTGTTCCTCCCCCGGCTCGAACTCGACAGGCCATCGCTGGGAAGCGATGGTCCGGGAGGCCTTCAGCCGCCTCGGCTCATCCCGCCGCTGCGATGGTCCGGTCCGCCGCTGCCGCCTCTTGGATCCTTCTCCTTCGGCTCATCCTTTCGCCTGAGCCCAAATGGGATCGCCGGGCTTCCAGCCTTTTCATCACCGGTCAACGCGCTCGGTTTCAAGCTCCGCGTGCCCACTCGCCAGGATCCTCTGGATCCCAGTGTGCGCAGCTATCGCAACATCATCGCCTTGATCGACGACCTGCCGATCGACTCGAAGCTACGGGTGTTCCTGACCAGCAAGGTGCCGAACCCGGTCAAGACGATTTCCCCGCCGGGAACCGGCTTCGACTGGGGCGTGCAACCGCTCTTCAATCCGTTGGATCCCACGGGGTTCGGGGCCAAAGGGAACGCCCGTTTTACCGTGCGTGTCTCCGAGGGTCGCGATGGCCGGCCTAACCTGGTGTTTGGGGCCTGGGGCGACGGTCGTGTGTTTCTCGATTTCTCGAAGAAGCAGGGGCAGGCTCGACCCAAGGTTTCGGGCGAGGGACAGATCTTTCTCGGAGCGATGGGCGTTTTTTAGCCCCGGAATCAGGAGGGTCAAGGCCCCGCGCGCCTGGGCGCTGGTCCCGATGGGAGGCTTACTCTCGAAAGGACGGGCTTTTCATGATGGCCTCTCCCTTCGCTGTCAACGCGAACATTCAAGCCGGTGGCCGGGTTCGTAATTTCGCCTGGACGTTGATCATGGTGGTTTCATACCACGTCCAACGCCCAGGCGACTGGCTCTAAATCACTTTGTGTTCTTCGCGGTTCAACGGCTTTTTTCAGGTTTAACCATTGAGCCACATATGCACGGCGATACTCGCCAGGAACCCAAGCGCGATCGCGGGCGTCCATTCGAGATGCGCGAAGAAGGTGTACTGTCCGCGCGCCTGTCCCATCAGGGCCACGCCGGCCGCCGAGCCAATCGACAGGAGCGAGCCACCGACCCCGGCGGTCAGGGTGACCAGGAGCCATTGGGTCTCGTTCATATCCGGGTTCATGGTCAGTACGGCGAACATGACCGGAATGTTGTCTATGATGGCCGAGAGAACGCCAACGGCGACATTCGCCAGGGTCGGTCCCCATTGCTCATACATCAGCTCCGAGGCCATCGCGAGATAGCCGAGCTGCCCAAGTCCGCCGACGCAGAGCACCACGCCGTAGAAGAACAGGAGCGTATCCCACTCCGCCCGCGCGACCTTGTTGAAGACGTCGAAAGGCGTCATGTCTCCAACCAGCGTGGCGCGATCCTCGTTGCGCTGCCGCCAATTGTGATGGGTCATCCGCAGGAAAAAGCCGAAGAACTGCAAGAACCCGAGTCCGGTCAGCATGCCGATGGCCGGCGGCAGGTGCAGGAAGTTGTGGAAGCTGACCGCCGTGGCGATGGTCAGCAGGAACAGCAGCATGATGCGCTTGGCGCCCCGTTTCATGTGCCTGTCGGCCGATTTGGTCTCTGGCTTCAGGTTCGGAACCGCGAACGACATGAGAATCGCGGGAACCAGAAAATTGACGACCGATGGTATGAACAGCTTGAAGAAGTCAAAGAAATCGAGAACTCCCTTCTGCCAGACCATGAGCGTCGTGATGTCGCCGAAAGGACTGAAGGCACCGCCCGCGTTGGCGGCAACCACGATGTTGATGCAGCTCAAGGTGACGAAGCGTTTGTTGTCGCCGCCGACCGCCATGACGACGGCGCACATCAGCAGCGCGGTGGTCAGGTTATCGGCGACCGGCGAGATCAGGAAGGCGAGGGTGCCGGTCATCCAGAACAGCGCCCGAAAGCCGAACCCCTTGCTGATGAGCCAGCCACGCAACGCATCGAACACCCGGCGCTCCTCGAGGGCGTTGATGTAGGTCATGGCGACCAGGAGGAACAGCATCAGCTCGGCGTATTCGAGTAGCGTGTGACGGACCGACTCCCCGGCAAGTTCTGGATAGCCTTGCTGGGCGTAGACATAGGCGATCAGACACCAGATCACGCCTGCCGCGATGATCACGGGTTTGGATTTTCGAAGATGCAGGAACTCCTCGGCCATCACCAGGACGTAGGCGAGGACAAAGATGGCGAGCGCGGCATAGCCGACGGGGTGAGTCGTCAGATCGATGGAGTGAGCGGTGGAATCCGCCGCGAATGCAAGGGTCGGCACGAGGAGCGCCAGGATACCGATGAGGATGCGTTGAGCGGGGAGCATGCTGGAGCCTCTGTGTAGGGAGCTTGTTCGGCTTGGGACTGAAGGGCCGTCACGCACGATACCCGCCACGGGCGAAGGCGCCAAGTCATGGGGTTCGATTCAATACCTATTGATAGCATTGAACGCGTGGAAGGCCCGCGCTTCCGCGCGGCCCCTCGCGATCACGAGGGGCGCGTGTTCGGTGGCCAGATTGCCCTTGATTATTGACCGCCCGCCTGGCCTTGATGGATCAGGCCGCGTGTTCCTCGGCCTGTCCCTTGTGCCCGCGCGTATCCTCGTGGCCCATCAGCAACTCGCGCTCGAAGGTACGCTCGTCGATGCGGGCGCCCAGGTGGCCCGCGATCGAGCGCATGTCGGCCTCGCCGCTGCCCAGGCAACTGGTGCCGCCGGGAGAGGGCGTCATATTGAAGATGATGCCGTCGCCGTCGGTGAACTTAGCCTCGCCCATGCGCAGTTTGCGCGCCTCCTTGTCGATGAGCTGGGGACGGATGCCGCCGAAACCCTCGGCATAGCTGATGTCCGCCACGGTCATCGAGGGGACGATCTTGCGGATCTCCTTCACGAACAGCGAGCGGTTGAGCTTGGGGATCTCGTAGAGAAAGTTGCGCAGGATGTAGTCGCGGATGTCGGGAACCTTGAGCTGATCCCAGACCACATTCGCCACCTGGCGATCCAATCGCAGCACCTTGAAGAACTCCTTGATCGAGGAGCGATCGTAGCGCTCCAGCATCGGCAGCATGAGCGCGGTCGGTCCGAAGCGCGTCTTGCCGCGTTCCTTGACGTCGTGATCGCCGTGGACGGCGGCGAAGGGCAGATTGGGGTTCTGGACCGTGTAGACCTTGCCGTTCAGCGCCTCGGGCGCGAAGTAGAAGGAACCGGCGACCGGCAGACAGGAATAGTTCAGCCCAAGCCCCATTTCCTGGGCCATCAGCAGCGAGTGTCCGCCGGCGCAGACCACGACCGCGCGCGCCTGGATCAGACCGCGACTGGTCGAGAGCACATAGCCGTCGTCGTCCTTGCGGATGGCGTCGACCTTGGTCGAGAAGAGTTGGGTGATCTGCTTGTTGGTGGTGCGATCCATCCGCACGCACTCGCGCGAGAAGGACTGGGCCAGGGCTTGGAAATCGACCGCGCAGTAGTCGTCCGGCGTCCCGGTCGCGACGATCTCCTCCTTGCGCCAGGTGCCATCGACCAGGGCGACGTTCGGCTCGATGTCGGCGATATCCTGGCGCTCAAGCAAGCGCATGCGCGGAAAGAGCTCCTTGAAGGTCTCGTAGCGCTGGCGGATGTAATCGCATTCCGTCTTGCCGACGCCCAGCACCATCTTGGGCATGCGAAAGATGATCTGGTCGCGCTCGCGCGTCGGGAGCTTGGTCGCGTAGTTGATCACCATGGAGGCCACGCGCTTGACCGCGCCGGCCTTTTCGGGTGTGTAGTTGGTTTCGATATCGCCGCAGTGGATGGTCTGGCTGTTGCTGTGGGCGTGCGAATTGACGCTCGCGATGCTGTCGTATTTCTCGACCAGACAGAGCCGGTTGAGGTCGGTGAACCTGGCCAGTTCGTAGAGTAGCGCGGTACCGGTGACGCCGGCTCCGACGATCAGTACATCATAGTGGGTCGAAGCGGACATGGTTTCGGTCTCCAAAGGTGGCTTGAGGCGCCCTAGGACCTGGGCGGACCGCGCGACCCTATTGTGCAGCGCAGCATAAATTTCACCTTAGCCGAAGTCGAGACCGGAAAGAACCTTGGGGTTCGGATTTAATGCATTAAAATGGTCAATTATAGGGGGAGGGCCGTTGTCAGTTGTCAGAAAGAGTTTGGCCGTTGGCGACGCGGATGCTAGACGGAACTGTTCAGTTTTTGGTTGCGCCCCGGAGCCGATCGAGCCGCAGGCGCTGGCGCTCGTCGAACAGTCGCCGCGAACCCATCCAGACCGCCGCCATCGCGCCCAACCCGGTCCCGGCGGCGATCAGGAACATGATGAGCAACTGATATTTGGCCGCCTCCATGGGCGGACTGCCGGCGAGGATCTGCCCCGTCATCATTCCCGGTAGGCTGACCAGCCCCGCCGTGCCCATGGCGTTCACGATGGGGATGAGACCCGAGCGGAGCGCCTCGCGGCGGATGTCCTCGATCGCGGCTTCCCAATTCTGGCCGGCCAGTAAACGCGCCTCGATCTTGCCGCGCGCTTCCCAGGCGTTGCGGGTGAGATTGTCGAGCGCGATGGCGATACCGCTCATGGTGTTGCCGAGCAGCATGCCGAGCAGCGGGATGAGGTATTGGGGCTGATACCAGGGCTCGACCCCGATGACGAGGGTGAGCGCCAGGAGCGTCACGCTGAAGGAGGAGAGGAACATGGAGAGCGAGCCGATCCCATAGCCCCAAGGCCCGCCGAAGCGGCGCGTCTGGCGCTGCATCACCTCGAACCCCGCCACCGAGAGCATGACCAGCGCCATGAGTCCGATCAGGGGGAGACTGGTCTGGGCGAACAGTACCTTGAGCACCAGGCCGACCAGGGTCAACTGAACGGCGCTGCGGGCCGCCGCGATCAGCACGCGACGCTCGACGCCCAGGCGCAGCCGCCAGGACATTCTGGCCAGAAGGAGCACCAGCAGCGAGGCGAGCGCCAGATCCCAAGGCGAGAGTTGGATCATGCTCATGACTCGGACTCCAGCCGACCCTCATGGAGACGGTAGGAGCGCCCGCCCAGTCGTCGCCGCTGCTCCGGATCGTGGCTGACCCAGAGCACGGCCACCTGGCGTTCGCGCCGATAGCGCTCGATCAGGGTCTCGACCTGATCGCGATTGGCGGGATCCAGGTTGGCGGTCGCCTCGTCGAGCAAGAGCGCCTCCGGGGTTTGCGCCAGCAGCCGGACCAGCGCTAGCCGTTGTCGCTCGCCAGTCGAAAGACGCTTGACCGACCAGTCGAGCACCTCGGGCGCGAAACCCAACGCGGTCAGCCAGTCCGCGATGGGGGTCTCGGCTCCCGTGCCGTTCGTCCGGTCGGACGGCAGGTGCTCGCCGACCGTCTCGCCCCACCAGAAGGACTCCGCGGGCAACAGCCCCACCCGCCGACGCCAGAGCGGTGGCGCCATGCTCGAACGGGCCTCGTCCCCGAGCCAAGCCTCCCCGACATGCGGATCCAGGTCCGCGATGGCTCGCAGCAGCAGGCTCTTGCCCGATCCCGAGGGTCCGGAGAGAAAGACCAGCTCACCCGCTTCGAGCCCGAGATCGAGGGGCGCGAGCGACCGATGGCCGAGGCCCGCGAGACGCAGACCGGCCATCAGCGTCGACGGTAGATGAGGTCGTGGACCGGATGCCCGAGCCGTTCGCCGCGTCGCTCGAACTTGGTCAGTGGGCGCGCGTCGGGTCGCGGTGCGTACTGGCCAGGACCGGCGCTGTTCTCGAAGAGATCTGAGGCGCCGTCCAGGGTTTCGAGCATCTGCGCGGCGTAGGGCGGCCAATCGGTCGCCGCGTGGAAGGTTCCGCCAGGGCGGATGGCGCGCGCCAAGAGTGCGATCAATTCGGCGCTCAGGATGCGGCGTTTGTGGTGCCGTCGCTTCGGCCAGGGATCGGGAAAGAAGAGCTGCACGCCATCGAGCGCGCCGGGGGCGATCCCCTGGGTCAGCACCTCCACGGCATCGTGGCGAATCACCTTCAGATTTCCGAGGCCAAGCCGCTCGATCAGCAGCAGCAAATGACCCACGCCGGGGCGATGGACCTCGATGCCCAGCCAGTTGCGCTCCGGGTCGCGCTCGGCCATCGCGGCGAGCGACTCACCATCGCCGAAGCCGATCTCCAGCACGACCGGCCGCGAGTCGCCGAACAGCGCGGAGAGATCGATCCGCTCGCCGGGCGGCCAGTCCACTCCGAAGCGTGGCCAGAGTTCCAGGAAGGCGCGCTCCTGCGCGCCGGTCAGTCGACCCTCGCGCAGCACGAAACTACGGATCGGACGATGGGGTGGAAATTCAGTCGAGTGCAAGGCGCGTGTCTCCGCGGGGCGGATTATTTCGCGAATAGTCGCGAGTCTTGGGGGCGAACCGCTTAGCGATTTCGTCGCGCGGCCGGCAGTGCTCCGCCACGGATGCCGCGACCCGGCGAGCCAGGGCGACGGGGACGGCGTTGCCCAGTTGTCGCATGGTTTCCGTCCAGGAGCCATGGAAGATATAGCCATCCGGGAAGGTCTGGAGGCGCGCGGATTCGCGCACGCTGAAATAACGCGGGCTGGCGTCGTCCAGCACCATCATGTTCTCGCCGCCAGGAACGCCATGGTCGCCGGCCTTGAGCGTCTTGGCGGGGAGATCCAGCGGACTGCCCGTATGTCCCTTGTAGGTTCTGGCACCATCCTGAAAGCCATGATTGTGGAGTCCGTGCGCCGCCGATGTCCCGCGAGGGTCCGGAATGTCCACCAGTGCGTCCCGAACCGTCCGCCAGGGGTTTCCTTGCAAGGATGGAAGCACGGTGCCCAGATTCTGGATGCGCGCCTTCAGCGTTTCAGGCGCGTCCGGCCGCCGGGTTCTCGGTATTCCGTGTCTGATCCAGTATTCCCCGGAAACCCATTGAGAATAGAGGAGCGCGTCGAATGAATGGGTTGGACGCGGAAATGACCACTCGATGGCGAGGTCGGAGCGGAAGCCGACGATGAAAACCCGTTCGCGTTTCTGCGGAATCCCATGGTCGGCGGCGTTAACAAGCGTGGGCACGACCTGGTAAGTCAGCCCCCGGCGATGCAGGACGCCCGAGGTTTTCTCCGCTTGCAACCGGCGCAAGTGACTCGTCCAGCTTTGGTCGCGCCCGCGCGTGACCTTCGGAAACTCCAGTTGAAGCAGGATGTACTGGTAATAATTCGCGAAGCTCGATCGCGTCAGACCCTTCACGTTCTCGATGATGAAGGACTTCGGCTTGAGCCGGCGCACCACATCCACGGCGCAGGGAAACATGTCCCGTTCATCGCCATAGGCCCCGTGCTTGCCACCCATCGAAAAAGGCTGGCATGGCGGCCCCCCGGAAACCAGGTCGATTCCTTCCGGGATACTCGACCAATCGAAATCCCGCACATCGCCTTCCCAGAGCGGCCAATCCTGGACCAGCGGGAATCCCCGCCGTTGGTTCTCCCGGATGGTATCGCAGGCCCACCGATCCCATTCCAGCACGGCCAGGGATTCGAATCCCGCGAGGGCGGCCCCCATGGCGAGACCGCCGGCACCCGCGAACAGCTCGATCGATTTCATTCTCCGCCGCCCTCTTCTCCCCGCAGAAACTCCTGAACGATCGACGATACCTCGTCGAGATTCGTCATTTGACATTCCCAGACGACCAGCACGCGCCATCCCAGGTCCAGCAAGCGTCGTTGATCGCGTAAATCCCGTTCCCGGTTGGCTTCCAGCTTTGGCCGCCAAAAATCCAGTTTCGACTTCGGCAGTCGCGCGAGCTTGCATTCCGGGTGGCGATGCCAGAAACAGCCATGCATGAAGATCGCCGCGCGTCGTGAAGGGAACACCAGGTCCGGGGTTCCAGGCAGTTTCTTGACATGCAGTCGATAACGAAAGCCCATGCGATGCACGAGGCGGCGAAGCTTCATCTCCGGAGCCGAACCCGCGCCCCGGATGAGCGACATGCGTTTGCTGCGCTCTTGCGTGGATAGGGTATCCGTCATGGAAAGCCTTGGGCGAACGATGGCCGATCCGGACGTCGCGAATGGCCAGACCGTCGCGCTGAGGACGCAACGCCCGAGCCTCCCGCACGGCGGCCAGTCTTTGGGGTCGCGCCTTGCGTCGATCGATGGGCTAGAAGAACAACCCCTCGATCGGGGACGAGGCGGAGGCGAAGCGTTTGGCCGGCATGCGTCCGGCGCGAAACGCCTCGCGTCCGGCCTCGATCGCCTTGCGCATGGCGCTGGCCATCAGCACCGGATCCCTGGCCGCGGCGATGGCGGTGTTCATGAGCACGCCGTCACAGCCCAACTCCATGGCCTCGGCCGCGTCGGAGGCGGTGCCGACGCCCGCGTCCACCAGGACCGGAACCTTGGCGTTCTCGACGATGGTGAGGATGTTGAGCGGGTTGCGGATGCCGAGACCGGAGCCGATCGGCGCGGCCAGCGGCATCACGGCGATACAGCCGATCGCCTCCAGTTCGCGGGCGACGATGGGGTCGTCGTTGGTGTAGACCATGACATCGAAGCCATCCTTGACCAGGATCTCGGCCGCTTTCAGGGTCGCGATCACATCCGGGAACAGGGTTTTCTCGTCGCCCAGCACCTCCAGCTTGACCAGCTTGTGGCCGTCCAGCAGTTCGCGCGCCAGGCGGCAGGTGCGCACGGCGGTTTCGGCGTCGTAGCAGCCGGCGGTGTTGGGCAGGATGGTGTAGCGATCGGGCGGGAGCACGTCCAGGATGTTGGGCTCGCCGGGGTTCTGCCCGAGATTGGTGCGGCGGACCGCGACGGTGACGATCTCCGCCCCACTGGCCGCGATGGCGCTGGCGGTTTCGTCCATGTCCTTGTACTTGCCGGTGCCGACCAGCAGGCGCGAGCCGTATTCCTTGCCGGCGATGATGAGGCGATCGGAGTTCTGGGTGTCTGTGGACATGACAATTCCGTGCGTATTGATGACGATTGAGGCGTGGCGGATGGGCGAGACCGGCGGGTCTAGCCGCCGCCGACGGCCTGAATGATTTCGATCCTGTCGTTTGGAGCGAGCCGGTGCTCGGCGAAGCGACTGCGCGGAACCAGCTCCGCGTTGACCTCGATGGCGAAACGCTGGCCGGCGAGGGCGAGCGTTTCGACAAGATCCGATAGGCGCGTGCTTTCGGCGATCTCCTTGGGTTCACCGTTCAGGGTGATGTTCATGGTGCGTGGGGCCGCTCCAATCTGAAGGTTGGATGAGGTTTGAGCCGATCGTCCTTTTTTCTTGGGCTTCGGAGTTGGGAGGATGGGTTTCGCTTTGCTCTACCCATCCTACCGAACGTGATTGGCGTCTTGTCCGAGCATCTCCGGGGTGACCAGGGTGATTCCGCCCTCGCTCACATGGAATCCGGCACGGCGATCGGCCTCGGGGTCGACGCCGATCTGAATACCCTCCTCAAGCTGGCAATAACGGTCGATGACGGCATTGCGGACGATGCATTTACGGCCGATGTCGACGTCCGGCAGGATCACCGAATCCGAGATCTGGGCGTAGGAATTCACCCGAACGTTGGAGAACAGCAGGGAGTGACGTACCGTGGCGCCGGAGATGATGCAGCCGCCGGAGACCATGGAATCGACCGCCATGCCGCGTCGGTCCTCGTCGTCGAAGACGAACTTGGCCGGCGGCAGCTGCTCCTGATAGGTCCAGATCGGCCAGCTCTTGTCGTAGAGATTCAGGGGCGGGGTCACGCCGATCAGCTCCAGGTTGGCCTCCCAGAAGGCGTCCAGCGTGCCCACGTCGCGCCAGTAGGCCAGCTCGCCGCTGCGCGGATCGCGGAAGGTGTAGGCCATCACCCGGTAGAGCTTGATGACGTTCGGGATGATGTCCTTGCCGAAGTCGTGGCTCGACGAGGGCGTGTCGGCATCCTTGTAGAGCTGCTCGAACAGGAAGCCGCGATTGAAGACGTAAATGCCCATGGAGGCCAGACAGCGGCCGGGCATGCCGGGGATGGTCTCGGGGGTATCGGGTTTCTCGGCGAAGCTTCTCACCCGCTGTTCACCATCCACGGACATGACGCCGAATTCGCGCGCCCGCTCCACATCCACCTCCAGGCAGCCCACCGTCATGTCGGCGCCGCTCTCGACGTGGTAGGCGATCATGGCGCCGTAGTCCATCTTGTAAATGTGGTCGCCAGCCAGCACCAGGATGTACTCGGGGTTGTGATCCCGGATGATGTCCAGATTCTGGAAGACCGCGTCCGCGGTGCCGGCGTACCAGGCGGTCTCGGCCACGCGCTGCTGAGCGGGCCAGAGTTCGACGAACTCGCCGAACTCGCCGCGCAGGAAGCCCCAGCCCTTCTGGATATGCAGGATGAGCGAGTGGGCCTTGTACTGCGTCAACACGCCGATGCGGCGGATGCCGGAATTGATGCAGTTGGAGAGCGGGAAGTCGATGATGCGGAACTTCCCACCGAAGGGAACGGCGGGCTTGGAGCGCCAGGCGGTCAAGTGCATGAGCCGCGAACCCCGTCCCCCGGCCAGAATCAGCGCCAGGGTGTTTCGGGTCAGGCGACTGATGAACCTGGGGTTCGTATGGGGCATGAGTTCTCCTGTCATGAGCGACGCGTCGGGGTTTATCAGAACGTCCTTATGATACCATCAAGACATATTACAACCCCCAGCGTTCGGGCTTGATGGCGGCATTCGGGGCCAGGCTCCGCCGCCTGGCTCGGGATGGACGTTGACGCGATGAACCCAAGCGACGCGTCCGAGGATGGACGCCCGGTGGACCTCCCTTCATCGGCGCCGGCGAGCGGGAATCATGTAGCCCACCGCGGTCGCGACCCGTCCGGCTCCAACCTGCTCGCATGGGCCTTCCGCCAATACGAATCGCTGATTTCAAGAGGAACAAGAACGAGATGGCAACCGCGACAGGCTCCGCACTCAAGCTCCCGGACCACTTGCAACGCATCGTCGAGGCGCGTCACCACGACCCCTTCGAGGTTCTGGGGCGCCATGAGGAGGACGGCAAGGCCGTCGCGCGGGCCTTCCTGCCACTCGCCGAGAGCGCGAGGCTGGTGGAGGTCGGCGAGCCGATGCAACGCATCGAGGGTACCGACCTCTTCGTTTGGGAGGGCGATCCCGCGCGGCTTCCCGAACGTTACCGGATCGAATGGGAAGACGCGGCCGGCGCGCTCGCCTGCGCGTACGATCCCTACTGTTTTCCAGCCCAACTCTCGGATTTCGATCTCCACCTGTTCGGCGAGGGCAAGCACTGGCATGTCTACCGGCTCCTGGGTTCCCACGCGGTCGAGGTCGAGGGGATCGCGGGCGTGCAGTTCGCGGTCTGGGCGCCCAACGCCGAGCGGGTCAGCGTCGTCGGTGACTTCAACGCCTGGGACGGGCGCGCCAACCCCATGCGGGTGCGGGGCGGCACGGGCGTCTGGGAGCTCTTCGTGCCTGGCCTGACGACCGGGGGTTACTACAAGTACGAGATCCGGGATCGGGCCACGCATGTTCACATCAAGATCGATCCCTACGCCCAGGCCTTTCAGTCGCGCCCGCTGACCGCCGGACTCATCGCGCCGGAGAGCCGTTACGCCTGGGACGACAAGGACTGGATGCTGGAGCGCGCTCGGACCAACTGGCAGCATCGGGCGATGTCCGTCTACGAGGTCCATCTCGGCTCCTGGCGGCGTGATCCGGATGGAAATTTCCTCAACTATCGGGTGCTCGCCAAGGAGATCGCCGCCTACGTGACGGAGCTGGGCTTCACCCATATCGAGCTGATGCCCATCACCGAGCATCCGCTGGATGCCTCCTGGGGCTACCAGTGCACCGGCTACTTCGCGCCCTCCGCCCGCTTCGGCTCGCCGGACGATTTCCGTTTCTTCGTCGATCACCTCCACCAGCAGGGCATCGGCGTCTTGCTGGACTGGGTGCCGGCCCACTTTCCCAAGGATGCCTACGCGCTGGCCCGTTTCGATGGCTCCGCGCTCTATGAGCATGCCGATCCGCGCATGGGCGAGCACCGCGATTGGGGCACCTTGATCTTCAATTTCGGCCGCAACGAGGTGAAGAACTTCCTGCTCTCCAGCGCCCTCTACTGGCTGGAGGAGTTCCACATCGACGGTCTGCGCGTCGATGCCGTCGCCTCCATGCTCTATCTGGATTATTCGCGCAATGCCGGCGAGTGGATCCCGAACAAGTACGGCGGCAACGAGAACCTGGAGGCGGTGGACTTCATCCGCGAGCTGAACATGGTGACCCATGAGCAGCATCCGGGAACCCTGATGATCGCCGAGGAATCCACCGCCTGGCCGGCGGTCTCGCGTCCGACCTATCTCGGTGGACTTGGCTTCAGCATGAAATGGAACATGGGCTGGATGCACGACACCCTCTCCTACATGCAGAAGGATCCGATCTATCGGCATTTCCACCATGACCTGCTGACCTTCGGTCTGCTCTACGCCTTCACCGAGAATTTCGTGCTGCCCTTCTCGCACGATGAAGTCGTTCACGGTAAGAAGTCCATGCTCGACAAGATGCCGGGCGACGGCTGGCAGAAGTTCGCCTGTCTGCGTCTGCTCTACACCTTCATGTTCAGCTATCCGGGCAAGAAACTCCTGTTCCAGGGCTGCGAGTTCGGCCAGGGCAAGGAGTGGGATTTCGCCGGCGAGCTGGATTGGGATCTGCTCGAACGCCCGCAGCACCAGGGGGTCAAGCAACTGGTCTCGGATCTCAACCGGATCTATGCCGAGCGTCCGGCCCTGCACGAGGTGGATTTCGATGCCTCGGGCTTCGAGTGGATCGACTGTCACGACAGTTCGCAATCGGTTCTGAGCTATATCCGCAAGGATCTGACCGGCGATTCCATCGTCGCGGCGGCCTTCAACTTTACCCCGGTTCCGCGCACCAACTACCGCATCGGCGTACCCGAGCCGGGTTTCTATCGGGAGGCGATCAACTCGGATGCCGCGCTCTACGGCGGCAGCAACGTCGGCAATCAGGGCGGCGTGGTGTCGGAGCCGGTGAGCTGGATGGGGCGTCCACACTCGCTGATGATCGCGCTGCCGCCGCTGGGCGGGCTGATCCTGGTACACGAGCCCCTGGCCGAGACTACGTCCGAGGACGCCGAACCCGAGGCGGACGAGGCCGATGACGCCGAATGAGGATCCGGACGGGATCGAGCGGGCCAGACTCAACCAGGAAACGGCTCGGATCCCATGGCGTGAACTCCAGCGCTTCTTCGCCCAGGGACGGGTGATCGAGGTCGCCCAGGGGCTCGATCTCATCGAGGTCGGTCTCTGTCTGGCGCGCGACGAAGCCGCAACCGTCGCCGCCGAACTGTCGGCGGGGCGGATCGTGCCGGTCGGTGACGCGCAGGCGCGCGCCTGGCTCGCGGCGGACGCCGAGGTCTGGGCGCTCGTCGTCAAGCCCTGGATTCTGGTTCAGGAGGCCCTATGCGCATCTGGGTCGACGCCGACGCTTGCCCAAGGGTGATCCGGGAGATCCTGTTCCGGGCGGCCGAGCGGGTCGAGGTTCCGGTCACCCTGGTCGCCAATCAGCCCCAGGTGCTTCCGCCATCGCGTTTCATCCGCGCGATTCAGGTCTCGTCTGGATTCGATGTCGCCGACAACGAGATCGTCAAACGCCTCGCCCCCGGCGATCTGGTGATCACCGCCGACATCCCGCTGGCCGCCGAGGTCATCGCCAGGGACGCTCACGCCTTGAATCCGCGCGGTCAGGTCTATACCAAGGACAACATCCGTGAGCGCCTGAACATGCGTGATTTCATGGAGACCCTGCGCTCCACGGGCGTGAACACGGGAGGTCCGGCGGTCATGGGCGACCGTGACCGTCAGTCCTTCGCCAATGCCCTGGATGCCTTTCTCGCCAGGCACGCGCCCCGTTGATCCAAGGGAGCCTGTCCTAAGTCAGCCGTCGCCAGCCTTTCATGGGAGCAGTGATTCAATGGCCCTACTTATCCTCGGACTCATTCTCTTCCTCGGGATGCACTCCATCTCGATCATCAAGCCCGGTTTACGGACAAGCGTCGTCGAGCGTTTCGGCGTCATCCCCTGGCAGGCGGTCTACGCACTGGTGTCCCTGGTCGGCTTCGTGCTGATCGTCCAGGGCTACGGCGCCGCCCGTCTGTCACCCGTTGTCCTCTACGATCCGCCGACCTGGTTCCGTCACATCAGCCTCTTGCTGATGTTGCCCGTCTTCCCTTTGCTCCTGGCCGCCTACCTGCCCGGCCGCATCCAGACCGCCGTCAAGCATCCCATGCTGCTCGCGGTGAAGATCTGGGCCTTCGCCCATCTGTTTCCCAACGGAACCCTGGCGGATCTGCTGCTGTTCGGCACTTTCCTGGCCTGGGCCGTCGCGGATCGCGTTTCGCTCAAGCATCGCGTCGGCCCCCTGGTCCAGGGCGCTCCTCCGAGTCCGATCAACGATGCCATCGCCATCGTCGGCGGACTGGGCCTCTATCTGCTCTTCATGTTCTGGCTGCACCGCGTTCTCATGGGCGTCGCGCCCATCGGGTGATGCCGCATGGCGCGAATCCTCGTCCAGACCGAGCCCTTCGATACCGCCGCCGAGCAGGATGCCCTGTGGCGGGGCCATTCCAGTGTCGGCGCCTTGGTCACCTTCGTCGGTTTGATGCGTGATCTCAACGAGGACGTCGGGGTATCCCGGATGACCTTGGAGCACTATCCCGGCATGACCGAAAAGGCACTCGGCGCGATCGCCGAGGAGGCCGTATCACGCTGGAGTCTTGATGGCCTCACCATCATCCATCGGGTTGGAAGGCTCGAACCACAGGATCCCATCGTCTTCGTGGGTGTCGCCAGCCGGCACCGAGGCGATGCCTTCCGTGCCTGCGAATTCCTGATCGACTATCTCAAGACCCGCGCGCCCTTCTGGAAGAAGGAGCGCACCGAAGAGGGCGAACGTTGGGTCGAGGCGCGGGAGTCGGATGATGCGGCGGCGGGGCGCTGGGGTGAATCCGAGGATCGTGTTGGAGAGGCCGGAAAGCGGTAGCGCCAGGATCCGCGTGAGCTGGGTGGTTAAGGCGTTCCTGCTCCATCCGCGTCCGCCCGTTCCACCTCGGGTGGCGGCTTGGACAATGACTCGACCCCCAGGTGCAACGCCGCCTTGGACAACAGATGGGCGCTCACCGGCGCGGTGATGAAGAGGAACAGCGTCACCAGGATCTCGTGAAAGCTGACGCCTTGGCCCTGGGTGCTGAAATAGATCATGGAGGCGATCAGCAGGCTGCCGACGCCCAGGGTCGTCGCTTTGGTCGGACCGTGCAGACGGGTGTAGAAGTCGGGCATGCGAACCAGTCCAAGCGACCCGATGAAGGTGAAGAGCGCGCCGATGATGATGAGAGCGGAGAGCGTGATTTCCAGCATCTTAAGACCCTGCTTCTTGAATCGCCGTGGTTTCGAATCCCTGGTTTCCCGATATCCCTACTCGATGATGTCGCCGCGCAGCAGGTATTTGCAGAGCGCGACGGTGCCGACGAAGCCCATCATGGCGATCAGGATGGCCGCCTCGAAATAGAGCGCGCTGCTCAAATGCATGCCGAGCAGGACCAGCAGGGCGATGGCGTTCACATAGAGGGTGTCCAGCGCCAGGATGCGGTCCGGCGTGTCCGGTCCGGTCAACAGACGCCAGAGGGTCAGGCCGATGGCGGCCGACACCAGCGCGAAGGCGATCAGGATGGCGGTGCTCAACATGACTCGAAGACCTCCAGTAGCGGCGCCTCGTAGCGGCCTTTGATGGTGTTTATCAATTCGGCCGGATCCTTCACGGAGAGCCCCTGGACCACCAGACGGCGGCGATCCGGACTCAGCCAGGAGGAGACCGTGCCGGGCGTGAGTGAAATGACATTGGCCAGCAGACTGATGCCCAGGTCGGAGCGCAGCGCGAGCGGCACCACAACGAACGCGGGCCTGATGTGATGGCTCCCGCGCAGGATCAGCCAGGCTACCGCGAGATTGGCGACCAGGATGTCATAGAGCACCACGACCAGAAAGCGGAGCAAGGTCGCTGGTTTGCGGATGGTGACCCGCTCCGGCCAGAAGGGCCGGGTGAAGATGGGGATGATCCAGCCCAGCAGCAGTCCGAGCAGAATCTGTCCGGGTGACAGGCTGTTGGACAGAAGCACCCAGATCAGGGCCAGGATCGGCGTCAGGATCGGATGGGGCAGCAGCCGTCTCTTCATCGTTCGTCTCCAGCGCCTGGCGGCTCCAGTACCGCCTGGATATAGCCTTGCGGATCCAGCAACTGATCGGCCATGGCCGCGCAATACTCCAGCGCCGGCCCGGACCAGGCCAGCAGGATCAGACCGAGGGCGAGCAGGCCGAGCGTTGGCCAGGCGCTCCCGCCCGACTTCCCGGGCGAATCCGAGGGAATCGAGTCGCCCTGGTTGGTGGCTCCCTGGGTTGCGAAGAACAGCAGGCTTCCCGAGCGCCCGAGCGCGATGATCCCCAGCAGCCCGGAGGTCAGGATCACGGCCATCACCCAAGGCCAGCCCGGCGTTTCCAGCGCGGCGCGCAGCACCAGGAATTTTCCGACGAATCCGGGTAGCGGTGGCAGTCCCGCGACCAGCAGCGCGGTGAAGAAGAAGAGACCGCCGAGCAGTCCGACGCGCCGCACCGTTGGCCCCGGAACCAGTCGGTCGGCCAGGGATCCCCGTTCCTCGGCGATCAGATCCGCCAACAGGAAGAAGGCCGCCGCCGCGAAGGTGGTGTGGACCAGATAATAGAGTCCGGCCGCGATGCCGGCCGGGGTCGCGAGACCGAAGGCGCTCAGCAGGAGCCCGACCGAGACCACCACCAGATAGGCGACCTGGCGGCGCAGCTCCGTCGCGGCCAGCGCGCCCAGGGATCCCAGCAGAAGCGTCAGCAGGCCCAGGGGCCACAGCCAGTCCGCGTAGAGTCCCGCCAGCTCGCCCGCTCCGGCGCCGAAGATCAGGGTCTCGACCCGCAACAGACAATAGGCGCCAACCTTGGTCATGATGGCGAAGAGCGCCGCGACCGGCGCCGAGGTCGATGAATAGGCCGCGGGCAGCCAGAGGTGCAGCGGGACGAGCGCGGCCTTGAGCGCGAAGACGGCGAGCAGCAGCAGCCCCGCGGCGCGCACCGGACCCAGATTCTCGGGCGGCAGCGCGGCGACCTTCACCGCCAGGTCCGCCAGGTTGAGGGTTCCCAGCACGCCATAAAGGGTTCCGGCGGCAAAGAGGAACAGCGTCGATCCGACCAGGTTGAGCACCACGAAGTGCAGCCCGGCCTGGACCCGCCGGGCGCCGCCGCCATGCACCATCAGCCCGTAGGAGGCGAGCAGTAGAACCTCGAAGAAGACGAATAGATTGAAGAGATCGCCGGTGAGAAAGGCGCCGTTCAGCCCGAACAACTGCAACTGAAACAAGGTGTGGAAGTGTCGGCTGCCCCGGTCGGTTCCACGCACCGCATGGAGCAGGGCGAAGAAGGCCAGCAGGGCGGTGATCAGCAGCATCCAGACCGACAGCCGATCCGCCACCAGCACGATCCCGAAGGGGGCCGGCCAGTGACCCAGGTTGTAGGTCAGGATCGCGCCGCCGTCGACCAGCGTTAGCAACCAGACCGCCAGCGCCACCTGACCCGCGACGGCGGCCAGATTCAGGCCGCGTCTGACCCCAAGCGGCAACAGGGGCCGCGTCAGCAGAAGCAGGATCCCGGCCAGCAGCGGCAGCAGCACGGGCGCGATGACGAGGTGCGTCATGGCTGGTCTCCCGGTGTCTCGCGCCCATCGACATGATCGTTACCCAGCTCGGCGCGGGCCTTGAGCGACAGCATGATGACGAAGGCGGTCATGGCGAAGCTGATGACGATCGCCGTCAGCACCAGGGCCTGGGGCAGGGGATCGGTGTACTGGGTCGCCTGCGTGTCGATGATGGGTGGCGCGCCGATCGTCAGACGTCCGCTCGCGAACAGGAAGAGGTTCACGCCATAGGTCAGCAGGGTCAGTCCCAGCACGACCGGAAAGGTGCGCGCGCGCAGCAGCAGATAGACGCCGCAGGCGGTCAGCACGCCAACGATGAGGCTCATCAAGGCTTCCATTCAGAGCGACTCCTCGCCTTGGTTCGGTCCGGGGTGGCTGGCCTGATGCATCAGACCGAGATGGATCAGAATCAGCAGCGTTGCCCCGACCACGACCAGGTAGACGCCCAGATCGAAGATCATGGCCGAGGCTAGTTCGAAGTCTCCGACGATCGGCCAGTGAACGTGGGTATAGGCGGAGGTGAGGAAGGGGTAGCCGAACACCAGGCTTCCCAGTCCCGCCAGGGTGGCGATCAGCAGGCCGGCGCCGATCAATGGGTACATGTTTCCGGACAGACGGCTGTGCGTCCAGGCCACGCCATTGGTCAGATACTGCATGATGAGCGCGACGGCGGTGATGAGCCCTGCGATGAAGCCGCCCCCCGGCTGATTGTGTCCGCGCAGGAAGATGAACACGGACACCAGCAGCGCCAGCGGCAGCAGCAGTCGGGTCAGCGCGGCCATGATGCTGGGGTGAAGATCCCAGTTCCAGGGCCGTCCCTCCGCGTCCCGCTCCAGTCCCGGCAACCGTAGATCCTTGAGCAGGGCATGGATGCCGAGCCCCGCCAGCGCCAGGACCGAGATCTCGCCCAGGGTGTCGTAGCCGCGGAAATCGACCAGAATGACATTGACCACGTTCGACCCGCCCCCGCCCGGCAGGCTGTTGGCCAGGAAATAGTCCGAGATGGAGTCGAACGGGCGGGTCAGGATCGACCAGGTCAGCGCCCCGGCCCCCGCTCCGGCGAGGATGGCGACGCCGCCGTCGCGCAGGCGTCGCGCCCAGCTCGATTCGTCTGGGCTGTGCTGGGGCAGGAAATAGAGCGCCAACAGCAGCAGCACGATGGTCACGATCTCCACCGAGAGCTGCGTCAGGGCCAGGTCCGGCGCGGAGAACTTGACGAAGATCAGGGCCACCAGCAGCCCCATGGCGCCGACCACGATCAGCGCCGTGAGCCGCCGCCGATGCAGGACCAGGGTGGCGGTGGCGACCAGGATCAGCATCGCCGTCATGAAGAGACTGACGCCATCGATCGGCAGGATGGCGCGCGGTCCGGTCAAGGGCGAGCCGTCGTCCAGGAAGCCGACCAGACCCAGCGCCAGCACCGAGAGGACGAGGGTCAGCACCAGCCGTTGCAGCGAGCCCGAGTCCAGCCACCGGGTCGCCAGCGCCGAACCGTGGAGGAGTCCGGCGAGGATCCAGTCATGGAGCGCCTTGGCCAGGAGTTGCCCTTCCACGCGCTCGGCGAGCTTGAACAGCGGTCGGCGCGTCGTGTAGACCAGCACTCCGCCGAACAGCGCGATCAGACTCATGACCACCGGCAGGCCGAAGCCGTGCCAGATGGCCAGATCGAAGGCTGGTGGCGGCGCCTGCAGGACGGCGGCGACGACGATCTTGAGCAGGGGCGCGACGGTCAGGGCGGGCAGGACTCCCACCAGCAGACAGATGGCCACCAGCACCGCCACCGGCGCCTTCATCCAGAACGGCGGTTCCTGCGGCGTTTTCGGTAGATCGATGGGGTCGCCATTGAAGAAGACATCATGGATGAACCGCAGTGAGTAGGCGACCGCCAGCACGCCCGCCAGACCCACCAGGGAGGGCAGGATCCAGCCGTACTCGAATCCGGAGGAAAAATCGGCCGTCTCGGCGAAGAACATCTCCTTGGAGAGAAAACCGTTGAACAGCGGCACGCCCGCCATCGAGGCCGCCGCCACCATCGCCAGCGTGGCGGTGTAGGGCATGAATTTCCAGAGACCGTTGATCCGGCGCATGTCGCGAGTCCCGCACTCGTGGTCGATGATGCCGGCCGCCATGAAGAGCGACGCCTTGAAGGTCGCGTGATTGAGGATATGGAAGACGGCGGCCACCGCCGCCAGCGGGGTGCCCAGGCCGAACAGGAGCGTGATCAGCCCCAGATGGCTGATGGTCGAGTAGGCCAGCAACCCCTTGAGATCATGCTTGAAGAACGCGATTCCGGCCCCGATCAGCAGCGTGGCGAGACCCGTGCCGATCACCAGCCAGGTCCATTCCGGGGTTCCGGACAGCACCGGAAAGAGCCGCGCCAGCAGAAAGACCCCGGCCTTGACCAGGGTCGCCGAGTGCAGATAGGCGGAGACCGGCGTCGGCGCCGCCATGGCGTGCGGCAACCAGAAATGGAAGGGAAACTGCGCCGACTTGGTAAAGGCGCCGAGCAGGATCAGCACCAGCATGGGGGTATAAAGCGGATCCGCGCGGATGGCGTCGCCCTGGGTCAGGATCACCGAGAGTTCATAACTGCCCGCCATCTCGCCCAGCAGCAGGAAACCGCCGAGCATGGCCAGGCCGCCCAGTCCGGTGACCGTGAGCGCCATGCGCGCGCCGGTCCGGCTTTCCTGCTTGCGATAGGCGTAGCTGATCAGCAGGAAGGAGGACAGACTCGTCATCTCCCAGAAGATCAGCAGTTGGATCAGATTCTCCGAGAGCACGATGCCGAGCATCGAGCCCATGAACAGCAGGAGATAGGCATAGAAACGTCCGAGCCCATCGCGTTCCGGCAGATAATAGCGGGCGTAGAGAACGACCAGCAGGCCGATCCCCAGGATCATGATGGCGAACAGCAGCCCCAGGCCATCGAGCCGGAACGCCAGATCCAGCCCGACCTCCGGGATCCAGGGCCAACGCCGCACCACGACCTCCCCCGCGAAGGGCGCCAGCGCGGAAGGCGCCAGACAGGCCAGGGAGAGGAGCGTGAGGCCCCCGGTCATCCAGGCGGATTTCATGCGGCCGAATCGGGATATCCAGCCGGTCAGCCCCGCCCCGACAAGTGGGACGAGCACGACGAGTAGCAGATTCATGCGGAGGATTTCCGTGATGGATCACCGTTTCAAAACCAGGCGGTAAGGATACCATCGATTTTTCGTGCCTCGATCCAAACCGGAATCGCCATGTTTTCAGTCATATCCAGTCGCCAGGGTGCCGCCGGACTCATCCTGGCCGCGTCCGCCCTGTATCCGCTCGCGCCTGTCCAGGCCGGGGAGAGCCGCGTCGAACTGACCGATGGCAGCGTCATCAGCGGCGAGTTGCTCTCGATCGACGGCGGGCGCTACCGCCTGCGCAGCGCCACCCTGGGCGAGGTCATCCTCCCCGAGTCCAGCATCCGCGCGCTCCGGCCCGGCGCCGAGTCATCGGACCCCGGCGCGCCGGACCGCCGAGCCGACGAGATCGCCGACATTCAGAAGCGACTGGTTCAGGATCCAGGACTGATGGACGGGATCACCGCGCTCCAGAACGACCCCGAGATCCAGGCCGTTCTCGCCGACCCCGAGCTGACCCGACTGATTCTCGCCGGCGACATCGAGCGTCTGCGCGCCGATCCCCGCATCCAGCGTCTTATGTCCCACCCGGCGCTACGGGCCATGGTGGGTCGGGCGATGGGTCCATGAAGAGGCCCAGCCTGGGACGGGTGAATGGTCCAGCGAGCCGATCACCGGCTTCCGAACCCCGGCGCGGCGCCCTCGCATGACGGATCCCACCACCCTGCAAATGGTCGCCAGCAAGGCCCTCGGCGGCGCCGAGCGCTGGTTCATCCGTTTCAGCGCCGCGCTCGCCGAGCGTCAGGCCCCGGCTCAACTGGCGATCCGCGACGGAGGCGCCCTGGATGGACTCGATCTGGGTTCATTGCCGGTCCATCGCCTGCCCTACCGCACCACCTGGGATCCCTGGTCCCGGCGCGCGGTCGCCCGGCTGATCCGCGCGCTTCAGCCAGGGATCGTGCAGACCTACATGGGGCGCGCCACCCGGCTCGCCCATCTCCCGACGCGGGGCGGTCCCATCCATCTGGCACGCCTCGGCGGCTACTACGCCCTGGATCCCTACCGTCATGCCCACGGCTGGATCGGCAACACCAAGGGACTCTGCGACTGGATGGTGCTCAACGGACTACCCGCCGAGCGGATCCATCACATCTACAACTTCGCCGACCCGGCGCGCCCGCTCGACCCGATGCTGGTCGCCGAGCGGCGCGCCGGCCACGCCATTCCCGAAGACGCCTGGGTGCTGACGACCCTCGGACGCTTCGTTCCAGTCAAGGGCCAGCGCTATCTGATCGAGGCGATGGCTCGGCTGCCTGAGACCATCGCCGGCCGGCCGCTACGGCTCCTCATGGTCGGCGATGGCCCGCTTGGCTCCCAACTGCGGAGCCAGGCCGAGTCGCTTGGACAGGACGGCCGCATCCTCTGGGCCGGCTGGCAACGCGATCCCGCGCCCTATCTGCAAATGGCGGATCTGGTGGTCTTTCCCTCGCTCGACGCCGAGACCCTGGGCAACGTGATCCTGGAGGCCTGGGCCTGGGGCAAGCCACTGGTGACGGCGAGCTTCCGAGGGGCGCGCGAGCTGGTTCGTCACGGCGAGGATGCCTGGAGCGTCCCCTGCGAGGACGCCACCGCGCTGGCGCGGGGAATCCGGCTGACCCTATCGGATGACGGTCTGATGGCGGCGTTGGTGGAGCGCGGACGGGAACGGGTGGAACTGGAGTTCGGCCGGCGGGCGATCATGGATCGTTATCTGGAACTCTATCGCGCGCTGGCCGGCTGAACGGCCCTTGCGAGAGATCGAGTCAGCCAAGTCAGCCAGGAAGCGGCTGGCCTAGGAGCAGGGGTAGCGCCCCAATCGATAGGATTTCGTGGGAGCGGCTTTTAGCCGCGATGAGTGCCGACGCGAGATTGTTCGCGGCTGTAAGCCGCTCCCACCCACGCCACGGGACGGCTCGTTTGTCGTCATCCTACGAATCAAGGCACTACCCGGAGCAGGCTTAACGTGCTTCCTGCCAACGCTGGTCGAGCATCCGCGCTTTGGCGCGAATGTCGCCGGTGGTCGCCCGCGCGCCGTCGTCAATCAATCTCGGCCGCCCTATGTGGCGTCTCGGCCGGTCCATCGCATCAACCCATGATCCGTTCATACATGGCTTCCGTCGCCCCGTAACAGCCACAGGCGGCCTCGATCAGCCGCGCGCGGTCGAGAATCTCGATATCCCCTCGGCGATAGTGGATCAGTCGGCGCTGTTGCAGCGCGCTCGCCGCCTTGGTCACGCCGACGCGACGCACCCCGAGGATCGAGGCCAGGAATTCATGGGTGATGTGGAAATGGTTTGAACGTGCACGATCCTGGGTCATCAATAGCCACCGGGCGAGGCGCGCCTCCAGGACATGGAAACGGGTGCAGGCGACCATCCGCTCGACCTCGTTCGTCAACACGAACAGATAGCGATTGAGCACGGTCCGGAACGCGCGGCTCTCGGTGAGTGCGTCACTGAATCCCTTGGGGGTCATGCGCCAGGCGAAACCCGCGCCCTGGACAAGTGTGCGCAGCAGCGTCACCTCCACCCCCAGGATGAGTGGGGTTCCGATCATCCCTTCGTGACCGACCAGCCTCACCTCCAGACCGGCGTGCCCGTCGGGCGGGGTCAGCATGGACACGAAGCTGTTGGTCGGAAAATAAACGTGGTCAATCCGATCGCCGGGTTCGCTGATCACCTCGGCCAGGTGAAGCTCGACGGGCTCGCAACTCGCCAGGATCCGCTGACGATCCGCGTCGGGCAGGGTCGCCAGGAGACGATTGACAAAAAGGACGGGGTTCTCGACAGGCAGCACTCGCGTTCTCTTCGTGGGTCAGGGCGACGCCCGAACGGACGGCATGGGTAGCGTCGAAAGTAGGTTGAAACATCCGCTCGTTCCGTGCGCTGGCAAACATAAGGCGCGATTAACCAGCCTTCGGTGTCGCGAGGCGGCGGCGGGGAGGGTACGTCGCTCGGTAGTGCTCCAAGTCGTGGATGGGCACGGCGAAGCGTGCCCATCCTTCATGCGCCGATCCTCTCGATTGGGGCACCACCGGCTCGGATAGCGGCTATCACCAGTAGCGGCCATCGCTTCCGGCGTGACGTTCGTTGTCGTACCGGTTAGCCCTATTGTATTCGCCATCATTCCTATAGCGTCTGTCATTCCCGTATCGGACATCGCGTCTGTCATTGTCCCTGTCGTTGCCGACTTCATGGCCGATGACGCCACCGACCGCCGCCCCACCGATCGTTCCAACCGCGCTGCCATCGGTCAGTAATGAGCCGGCTACTCCTCCGATGCCAGCCCCCGCCAGGGTGCTTTGTTCCTGTCTTGACATTCCGCTACAGCCAGCCAGGCCGATCACTAAGGTCAAGGCCAATAAACCGCTCGTCTTGCTCGTACTCGTGTTCACTTGAGTCTCTCTCGCTGATGCTGATGGACAGGTGTTTCCTGTGTGTTGACGACCGAGTCAAAGCGGATCCGGTCGGATTTCGATGCTGGGATACGGCTGTTCGGGACGAACAACAAGTCACAAAACGATCGAAGCATGGAAAACAACCTATAGGAAAGATCATGGATCCGTCGGTGCGCTGGCAAACATAGGGCAAGGAACGCTGATGAGTCGAACGGCCTATGTGCGCTGCCGTACAGAACCAGCCAGGATTTATCCGTAGCCTAGCGAGTGGACGCTGAACGTGGAACGCGGTGCGCCGGGCCAGCGTCGACCATCGTTGTGTTCGCCAGCGAACGGACGCCCGCCGGGCCGAGGACTATCGTTGAAGCCTCGTCACACAAACACTGAATGAAGGAAATTTGCCATGACTTTAATTTCATTGGTCGTCACCCTGGTGGTCGTGGGAGTCATCCTGTGGCTGATCAATAACTACATCCCGATGGACGGCAACATCAAGAAAATCTTGAATGTGGTCGTCATCATCGTCGTGGTTCTTTGGCTGCTGACCGCTTTTGGGTTGCTCGGTCCCATCTCGGGGATACGAGTCGGGTAGTGAACCGACGAATCGGATAATCATCGCGGGAGCGGAAAACATGAAAGCATTGAATCTTGCGGGCATCGCGCTGATCGTGGCCGGTGGTTTAGGTTTGGCGTATGGCGGCTTCAGTTATCCAACCGAGACTCAGGAGGCCAGGATCGGTCCCCTTGAATTGACGGTTCAGGATCGGGAGACGGTCAATATTCCAGTATGGGCTGGCGTGGCGGCGATCCTGGCGGGCGCGCTTATGCTGATCGTGCCTAAATCCGGCTAGCGTCCAGGTTTTCGGTCGTCAATGGTCACCCTAGCGACTCCCTCTCCACGGAGGGAGCTGGAGAATGCAATGAATGATCTCTCATCACCATACAGAGTTTCAGGCAAGGGACGCCTGACCAAGGGCGTGACGAAGGTTGTCACCTACTATGATCCGCGCACCTGGAAAGAGAAGGGATTCTGGTGGACCGGCGGTCTGTTTCTGATCACTTATATCGTCGTCGTCATCATTCTCGGGCTGGTCTGGTCAGGATCGCCCGCGACGTTCGAGGTACGTGAGAATGCCTTGTCTCTGGTCAATAACGACGAGAGCAAGCTGGTTCCAGGCGTCACCACCACGGCGACCGCCATCCGGATCGCCGAGACCCTGCTCGATAAACCCGGTGGCTATCTGACCAACGACATCAGTGTGCCCGGTCTCTATCTGGACAATATCCCGAACTGGGAATTCGGAGCCTTGACCGAGATGCGAGACCTGGTGCTGGCCCTGCGTAACGATTTCAGTCGCGCCCAGTCCCAGTCGGTCGAGGACAAGGATCTGGAAATCGCGCAGCCCCATTTCAATTACCAATCGGATTCCTGGATCCTGCCATCCACCGAGTCGGAGTATCGAAAAGCCACGGACGCCCTCTATAGCTATTTGGGCCGGCTGTCCGACGAGCGAGCCTTGGATGGACAGTTCTTCGCGCGCGCCGACAACTTGACCGCCTATCTCATCGTGGTGGAAAAACGATTGGGAAGCTTGGCGCAGCGTCTGTCCTACGCGGTCGGTCAGGCCCACCTTAATACAGCCCTGGCCGGCGAGCCTAGCGCGCGTCAGTCGACACCGGTCCCGGCTCAATCGAAGACCAAGACGCCCTGGCTCAAGATCGACGATATCTTTTTCGAGGCGCGGGGCTATACCTGGGCGTTGCTGCATACCCTGCAGGCGATGGAGATCGATTTCGAATCGGTGCTCAAGGATAAAAATGCCCTGGTGTCCCTGCAGCAGATCAACCGTGAATTGCAAAATACCCAGAACGCCGTCTGGAGCCCGATGATCCTCAATGGTACCGGCTTCGGGCCGATGGCCAATCATTCGCTGGTGATGGCCTCCTATGTCTCGCGCGTCAATGCCGCGATTACCGACCTGCGTAGTCTGCTGCAGGAGGGTTGAGCCGCGACCTGAATCACGCGACGTTCGATGCCTTTCAATAACTAAAAAGAGCTCGGTTACATGGTAAAAATACAGAAATTCCGCTTGATGACAATGGGCCTGATACTCGGTTGCGGTGGCCTCGCGGGGCCGTCGTTTGGCGCCTGGCACACCTATGAGGCTCCGTTGCGACTGATACACACGGATGGTGCCTTGCGGTTGGCCGAGGCCCAGACGACCTATGGCATTCGCCCGGCCGATGGCGCCAGCGCATCACCTTCTTCAATCCCGTCGTCATCCGTGATCAAAAGCGAGGGCGGTATTCCTTATGTCTCGGGTGGCGTCGGCGAAAGTGAACGCAGCGAACTCAAGGCACTCGCCAGTCAGTTCAATCTGCACCTGCTCTTCGCCACGCAAGGCAGCGGCGAGTATCTCTCGGCGGTGCGGGTGAACATTCTGGATGCGCGCCGTGAGTCGGTCTTGACCGCCGAGTCGAAAGGCCCCTGGTTCTACGCCCAGTTGCCGCCAGGCGACTACAGCCTGGAAGTTACCCCGACGGGGCCACGCGGTCAGGACGAAACCCAGCGAAAAGACGTCCATCTCGGTGCCTCGGGCCAGTCGCGCGTCGACTTCTACTGGAAAAAATAAGCGCGGCGGCGCACCGGCGTCTTTCTGGCGCCTCCGTGCGCTAGCGTACAGACACCTGTCCGGGGGTGTCCTAGGCTGACCCTAACCTCATATGAAAGGACGAATGTCATGGCCTATATTCAATTGGTGATCAACCTGGTCGCCTTCGGAGCCATTCTCTGGGCGGTCAATGTTTACATTCCGATGAACGCCACCGTCAAGAAGGTCGTGAATGCGATCGTGATCGTTGTCGCGATTCTTTTCGTGCTTAGTGCCTTCGGATTCTTTGGTCCCATCGCATGGTGAGTCAGTGGGCCGGGTGATACATACCGATCCCTTGACCGGGCGATGATGAGTCGGCGGTTGAATTCCGGCATTTCGCCGGGCGAACGATCCAGAACAGGAGCAAGATCCCATGTTGACGAAAGACGAATATATCGCGGAAATGAAGACGCGGCTTGATGCCTGGAGCGCGGAAATCGACAAGCTTCAGGAGAAGGCGCATGAAGTCAAGGAGGACGCCAAGGTGAAATACGAGGAGCAGCTCGTCGCGCTACGTGAAAAGCGTGCGGAAGGCGAGAAAAAGCTGGATGAGATGCAGGCCGCTACCGAAAGCAACTGGGAGCAGCTTAAGGTGGAAACCGAGCACGTCTGGGAGGCGTTCAAGGATTCCTTCAATACGTTCAAATCGCATTTCAAGTAATCTTTCGACCCGTCGCCTTACAGGCACTCGCAAAGAGTGCCTGTAAGGCGAGGTTCCGGCCCCTGTCAACACCAGCGGATGACAGGCGATTCGGCGACAGCTCATCAGGAAGACCCTTCCCAAACGAATACAGCCGGAGTTCCATCATGAGAATCTTCAATCGACTCGCGGCGGTCTTCTCCGTCATCCTGCTTGCGTCGCTCCTGGGCTGCGCCGCGACGGCCACGCAACAAGCCACGGGTGAGTACGTGGACGATGCCGTCATCACCACCAAGGTCAAGGCGGCCATCTTCGACGCCCCGACCCTGAAATCGGCCGAGATCAACGTCGAAACCTTCAAGGGCGTGGTCCAGTTGAGCGGTTTCGTCAACTCCAAGGCGGATATCAACCAAGCGGTTCGGGTCGCGGGCGCGGTCCCAGGCGTGGTGTCCGTCAAGAATGACATGCGGCATAAATAAGGGGACGGCCGTTTCTCGCGGATGATCTCCGGACAGGGGGTCCGGGGAGGTTGGCGTCTCGATGCCGGAGATTGGACAGTTGAAGGAGAGTCATTTGGCGATTCGTGAAATCCTGCTCAAGTTAAGGAGACGGCTTCCCGGCAAGGGTTTGATCAAAACCTCCGTCGGCGACGAGTCTCCGCTGCGCTCGGAACTTTTCAGCGCGGTGCAGATGGAAGAGCACGGCAAGCGGCTCGCCGACACGCACGCCTTGATGCCCGGACATCCTCCGGACCGCCTGTTGGCGCGACTCAACGAGAATGAAACCATCCTGATCGGCGTCTGCCGCCTGCTCATGGCCGCCGTCACGGAGAACCGCCGGATCGCCCCGGCCGGCGAATGGCTGCTCGATAACTTCTATCTGATCGAAGAACAGATCCGCACCGCCAAACGGCATCTCCCCAAGGGTTACAGTCGGCAACTGCCGCGTCTGAGCCGGGGTCCATCGTCCGGTCTGCCGCGGGTCTATGACCTGGCGCTGGAGATGATCGCGCACGGCGATGGCCGGGTGGATCCGGAGAATCTCAGCCGGTTCGTCGTCGCTTACCAGACCCTCAGTACGCTCAAGCTGGGTGAGTTGTGGGCCATCCCCATCATGCTGCGGCTGACGCTGATCGAGAATCTGCGCCGGGTCGCGGCCCGCATCGCGGTGAGCCGAACCGATCAGAATCTGGCCGATGGCTGGGCCGATCAACTGACCGCGATGGCCGAGAGCGATCCGAAGAATCTGATCCTGGTGATCGCCGACATGGCGCGCTCGAACCCGCCCCTGTCGGGCGCCTTCGTGGCGGAGCTGGCGCGCCGGCTGCAGGGCCAGAGTTCCGCGCTGGCCCTGCCGCTGACCTGGATCGAGCAGCAACTCGCCGAGTCGGGCCTGACAATCGAGCAATTGGTGCGCGTGGAGAACCAGCAGCAGGCCGCCGATCAGGTGTCGATCGGCAACAGCATCGGCAGTCTTCGTTTCCTGGGCGCGATGGACTGGCGCGAGTTCGTCGAGACCATGAGTCTGGTCGAGCGGACCTTGCGCGAGGATCCGGCCGGGATCCATGGCCGGATGGAGTTCGCCACCCGCGACGGTTACCGCCATGTGGTGGAGAAGGTCGCGAGGAACAGCCAACTGTCCGAGGTGGAGGTGGCGCGCCACGCGATCGAACTGGCGCGCGAGGGCGCGGACGCGGCCCCGTCCGGTGAGGACGCGCGCACGGCGCATGTGGGTTATTACCTCATCGATCGGGGATTATCCCAGCTCGAACGCCGGGCGCGGGCGCGTTTGCCTCTGTTGGCGTCACTGCAACGACGGGGCCGCCGGATCCCCTTGGTTCTGTATCTCGGCGCGATCATCCTCTTGACGCTGCTCTTCGCCGGGGGACTGCTCACGCAGGCGCGCTCCGATGGCGTGCCGGATTGGCTGCTGGCGCTCTTGGGGCTGCCCGTCGTGCTGGGTGTCAGTCAACTGGCGGTGGCGCTGGTGAACTGGCTGGCCACGCTGCTGGCGACCCCCGAACCGCTGCCGCGTCTGGATTTTTCAGCCGGAATTCCGAGCGAGTCACGCACCCTGGTGGTCACGCCGACCATGCTCACCAGCGAGGCGGGCATCGAGTCGCTGATCGAGGCGCTGGAGGTCCGTTTCCTGGCCAATCGCGACGATAGCCTGCACTTCGGCCTCCTGACCGACTTTCGCGATGCGCCATCGGAAACCCTGCCGGAAGATGCGTCACTGGTGCGTCTGGCGGCGCAAGGGATCACGGCGCTCAACGCCAAGTACCCGCGCGACGGCGGCGACACCTTTTTCCTGTTCCACCGCCCGCGTCTCTGGAATCCGCAAGAGCGGATCTGGATGGGTTACGAGCGCAAGCGCGGCAAGCTGGCGGATCTGAACGCCCTGCTGCGCGGCGACGCCGGCGATCGCTTCGCGCGGGTCGTCGGCGCGACGGACATCCTGCTCGGCGTGCGTTACGTCATCACCCTGGACACCGACACCCAACTCCCGCGCGACGCCGCCCGCGAGCTGGTCGGCGCGCTGGCGCACCCGCTCAATCGGGCCTCCTACGAGGCGCGCCGACAGCTCGTCACCGCCGGCTACGGCATCCTCCAGCCGCGCGTGGCCGTGAGTCTGCCCGGCGCGAACCGCTCCCGTTACGCGCGCCTGCACGGCAACGATGCCGGCATCGACCCCTATACCCACGCCGTCTCCGACGTCTACCAGGATTGGTTCCAGGAAGGCTCCTACATCGGCAAGGGGATCTACGAGGTCGATGCCTTCGAGCAGGCGCTCGGCGGGCGTTTTCCCGAGAACCGCATCCTCAGCCACGACCTGCTGGAAGGCTGCCATGCGCGCTCCGGGCTGCTTTCCGACGTGCAGTTGTACGAGGAGTATCCCGCCTGCTACAGCGCGGATGTGAGCCGGCGCTACCGCTGGATTCGCGGCGACTGGCAGGTGGCCTGCTGGTTGCTGCCGCGCGTCCCCGGTCTCGACGGACAGCGGCGCAGGAACCCGCTCTCGGCGCTGTCGCGCTGGAAGCTGGCCGACAACCTGCGGCGCAGTCTGGCGCCGGCGGCCCTGACGCTGCTGTTCGTGCTGGGCTGGACGGTCACGGAGTCGCCTGGGCTCTGGACCCTGGCGGTGCTCGGGATCTCAATGATTCCGTCCCTGCTGACCGCGCTCCTGAGCTTCCTGCAAAAGCCGGGCGATGTGCGCTGGCGTCATCACCTCACCGCGGCGCTGCGCGCGGCGGGCCGGCAACTGGAACAGGCGGTATTCACGATCGTCTGTCTCCCCTATGAGGGATTCTTCAGCCTGGACGCCATGGTCCGCACCCTCTGGCGAACGCGCGTCAGCCACCGACGCCTGCTCGAATGGACCTCCTCGGGCGATCTGGACCGCGCGGGTCGGGGCCTCGTCGACTTCCATCGGATGATGTGGATCGCCCCCGCGCTGGCCCTGGTCACGGCGCTGGTGCTGGCCCTCTCCGAACCGGCCGTGCTCCTCGTGGCGGGTCCGATCCTGCTGCTCTGGCTGGCCGCGCCCAGCCTCGCCTGGTGGATGAGCCGCCCGCTGACGCGCCGCGAGGCCCGTCTGACGGCCGAGCAGTTCCACTTCCTGCGCGCCATGTCCCGCAAGACCTGGGCCTTCTTCGAGCAATTCGTCGGCCCCGACGACCATTGGCTGCCGCCGGATAATTATCAGGAGCATCCGGTGGCGGTGGTCGCGCATCGCACCTCGCCGACCAACATGGGGCTGTCGCTGCTCGCCAATCTGGCCGCCCATGACTTTGGCTATCTGACGACCGGCGGGTTGATCGCGCGCACCGCCGGCGCGCTGGACACCATGGCCGGCCTGGACCGCTATCGCGGTCATTTCTTCAACTGGTACGACACCCAGACGCTCAAGCCGCTGGCCCCGATCTATATCTCATCGGTGGATAGCGGCAACCTCGCGGGTCATCTGCTGACCTTGCAGCCGGGTCTGCTGGCACTGATCGACGCGCCCATCCTTAACCCGCGCTGGCTGGATGGGATCGAGGACAGCTTCGGGATTCTGCGCGACGGGCTGGATGGCGGTTCCGCGCCGCATCGCAAGCACGCGCCGCCGGCCGTGCTCACGCCATTCCAGCGGACGCTGACGTCGGCGATCCAGTCGCCGCCAACCGGGCTCGCGGCGGCCCGCGACTGTCTTGAGTCGCTGGCGACGGCGGCCGAGTCGGCGGCGCTGGATCTGACCGAGGACGCCGCGCACGCCTGGGCCATATCGCTGGCCCAACAATGCCGCGCCATCCTGGATGATCTGCGGTTTCTCACGCCCTGGCTCGCGAACCCGGCTCCGAATCAGTTTGATGAGGTTCCCACACTGCGGGAGTTGGCGAGGGTTGAGCTGGCGTTGGAAGACAACACGGACGTCAAGGACAACAGGATCCGGGAGGCCAGCCAGCGCGCCCGCGAGCGGATCGCCGCGCTCGAACGCCTGGCCCTGCAAGCCGGCGAACTGGCCCGGATGGACTACGACTTCCTGTACGACGAGTCGCGTCATCTGCTGGCGATCGGCTACAACGTCACCGATCACCGACAGGATGCGAGCTACTACGATCTGCTCGCCTCCGAGGCCCGTCTGGGCAGTTTCGTGGCGATCGCGCAGGGTCAACTGCCGCAGGAAAGCTGGTTCGCCCTGGGACGCCTGCTGACGGTCGCCGCCGGCGAGCCGACGCTCCTGTCGTGGAGCGGCTCCATGTTCGAATACCTGATGCCGCTGCTGGTGATGCCGACCTACGATCACACCCTGCTCGATCAGACCTATCGCACGGCGGTCGCCCGGCAGATCCAGTATGGCAAGCAGCGCGGCGTCCCCTGGGGCGTGTCGGAGTCCGGCTACAACACGGTCGACATCCATCTCAATTACCAGTACCACGCCTTTGGCGTGCCCGGTCTGGGACTCAAACGCTGGCTGGCCGAGGATCTGGTCATCGCCCCCTATGCCTCCGCGCTCGCCCTCATGGTCGCGCCCGAGGCCGCCTGCCAGAATCTCCAGCGCCTCGCCGCGAGCGGATTCGAAGGCCGTTACGGCTTCTACGAGGCGATCGACTACACCACGTCGCGCCTGCCGCGCGGGCAGTCGAGCGCCGTGGTGCGCTCCTTCATGGCCCATCACCAGGGCATGAGCTTCCTGTCGCTGGCCTATCTGTTGCTGGATCGTCCGATGCAGAAACGCTTTGCCTCGGCCCCTTTGTTCCAGGCGACCGCCCTGCTGCTCCAGGAGCGCATCCCCAAGACCCCATCGTTCTATTCGCACGCCACCGGCGAGCCGACCGACATCCGCACGACGGACAGTGATCAGGAGTCGCAGATTCGCGTCTTCACCAGCCCTCACACCGCCATCCCGGAAGTCAAGCTACTGTCGAATGGCCGCTACCATGTGATGGTCACCAACGCCGGCGGCGGCTCCAGTCGCTGGAAGGATCTGGCCGTCACCCGCTGGCGCGAGGACACCACCCGAGATCCCTGGGGCAGCTTCTGTTATCTGCGCGACCCGGCGAGCGGCGACTTCTGGTCGACCGCCTATCAGCCGACCCTCAAGACGCCGGACAGCTACGAGGCGATCTTCTCGGAGGGCCGTGCCGAGTTCCGCCGCCGCGATGGGGGGATCGAGTCCTATACCGAGATCGCGGTCTCGCCCGAGGACGACATCGAGCTGCGCCGGGTGCGCCTCACCAACCGAGGCCGCACCCGTCGGGTCATCGAGATCACCAGTTACGCCGAGGTCGTGCTCGCCCCGCCCGCCGCGGACGCGCTGCATCCGGCCTTCAGCAACCTCTTCGTCCAGACCGAGATCCTCGATCCGCGACCGGCGATCCTCTGCACCCGCCGGCCACGCTCGCGCGACGAGTCCTCGCCCTGGCTGTTCCATTTGATGGTGGTGCGCGGGGCCGAGTGCGGCGCGCCCTCCTATGAAACGGATCGGATGCGCTTCATCGGGCGCGACCGCACGGTCACCAACCCCCTCGCCATGGATGGGGATGAGGCGCTCTCGGGCCGCGCGGGTTCGGTGCTGGATCCGATCGTCGCCATCCGCTACAGGATCACGCTCGATCCCGATCAATTCGCCACCATCGATCGGGTCACCGGCATCGGCGACAGCCGCGAGATCGCCGTGGGTCTGGTCGAGAAATATCAGGATCAGCGCCTCGCCGATCGGGTCTTCGATCTGGCCTGGACCCACAGCCAGGTGGTGCTGCGCCAAATCAACGCCAGCCAGTCCGACGTGCAGCTCTACGGACGCCTGGCCAGTTCGATCCTCTATGCCAATGCCTCGCTGCGCGCCGAGCCGAGCATTCTCAGCCAGAATCGGCGCGGTCAATCCGGACTCTGGAGCCACGCGGTCTCGGGTGATGTGCCGCTGGTGCTGGTGCGAATCGGCGACCCGGCGAACATCGAGCTGGTCCATCAACTGGTCCAGGCCCATGCCTATTGGCGTCTCAAGGGACTGACCGTGGATCTGGTGATCTGGAACGAGGATCGCGCCGGGTATCGGCAACTCCTCCATGACCAGATCCTGGGGCTGATCGCGGCGGGCGCCGAGGCGCATGTCATGGATCGCCCCGGCGGCATCTTCATCCGACCCGCCGATCAGATCTCCAACGAGGATCGCATCCTGTTCCAGACGGTGGCGCGGGTCATTCTCAGCGACACGCGGGGCACCCTGGCCGAACAGATCAAGCGGCACGGTCCGCTGGAAAAGCGCATGCCACGTCTGCGCCCGACCCGCTCCCGCTTTGCCGAATGGAGTCGGGGCATCGAAAAAGTCGACAGTCGACAGTCGACAGTCGACAGCGAGGCGCTTCCCGATCGACTGTTCGACAACGGGCTGGGCGGCTTCAGCCCCGATGGACGCGAGTACGTCATCACCACCGCGCCCGGCCAGACGACGCCCGCGCCCTGGGTGAATGTCCTGGCCAATCCGCACTTCGGAACGGTCCTCTCGGCGAGCGGCATGGCCTACACCTGGAGCGATAACGCCCATGAGTTCCGGCTCACCCCCTGGCACAACGACCCGGTGACCGACGCCAGCGGCGAAGCCATGTATCTGCGCGACGAGGACAGCGGCCATGTCTGGTCGCCCACGCCGCTGCCCGCCACGGGCGAGACGCCCTACGTCAGCCGGCATGGGTTCGGCTACAGCCTCTTCGAGCACACCGAGGACGGCATCCAGTCCGAGTTGTGGGTCTATGTCGCCCTGGACGCGCCCATCAAGTTCTCGGTGCTGAAGGTCACCAACCGGTCGAATCAGGCGCGTCGGCTGTCCGCGACCGGCTATGTGGAATGGGTGCTCGGCGATCTGCGGCCCAAGTCGACCCTGCACGTCCTGACCGAGATCGATCCGACCAGCGGCGCGCTCTTCGCGCGCAATCCCTACAACACCGAATTCGCCGACCGCCTGGCCTTCTTCGACGTGGACGATCCGGCGCGCACCGTCAGCGGCGACCGGGCTGAATTCATCGGGCGCAACGGCAGCCCGAGCGCGCCGGCCGCGCTGACCCGGACGCGGTTGTCCGGCAAGGTCGGAGCCGGGCTGGATGCCTGCGGCGCGATCCAGGTGGCCTTCGATCTGTCCGCCGGAGAAGGGTATGAAATCGTCTTCCGGCTGGGCGTGGCGGGCCGGCGTGGCGCGGATGACGCCAGCACCCTGGTCCATCGCTACCGCGGCGCGCTCGCCGCTCGGACCGCGCTGGAGGCGGTGCGTGGCTATTGGACGCGGACCCTGGGCGCCGTCCAGGTGGACACGCCCGATCCCTCGCTCAACGTCCTGGCCAACGGTTGGCTGCTCTATCAAACCCTGGCCTGCCGTCTCTGGGCACGCAGCGGTTACTACCAGTCGGGCGGCGCCTTCGGCTTCCGCGACCAGTTGCAGGACGCCATGGCGCTCGTCCATGCCGAGCCCGGATTACTGCGCGAACATCTGCGGCTGTGCGCGGGGCGTCAGTTCCGTGAAGGCGATGTGCAGCACTGGTGGCATCCGCCTTCGGGCCGGGGGGTGCGCACCCGGTGCTCGGACGATTACCTCTGGCTCCCGCTGGCGATCTGCCGCTATCTCCAGGCCACCGGGGATGTCGGCGTGCTGGAGGAGACGACCCACTTCCTGGAGGGACGCCTGGTCGGTGGAGAGGACGACTCCTATTACGACCTGCCCGGTCAGTCCGACGAGTCGGCGACTCTCTACCAGCACGGCGTGCGCGCCATCCTGCACGGTCTACGCTTCGGCGAGCATGGCCTGCCGCTGATGGGTTCCGGCGACTGGAACGACGGCATGAACCTGGTCGGGATCCAGGGCCGGGGCGAGAGCCTCTGGCTGGGCTGGTTCCTTTACGAGGTACTGACGTGCTTCAGCGAGGTCGCGCGCGCGCAGGGTGATCAGCCCTTCGTCGAGCGCTGCCAGCGGGAGGCCGAGCAACTGCGCCAGAACATCGAGGCGCATGGCTGGGATGGCGGCTGGTATCGGCGCGCCTATTTCGATGACGGCACGCCGCTGGGCTCGGCGAGTCAGGTCGAATGCCAGATCGACTCCATCGCGCAAAGCTGGTCGGTGCTCTCCGGGGCCGGCGATCCGCAGCGCTCACGTCAGGGGATGGACGCCCTGGATGCGCGTCTGGTGCGTCGCGAGGCCGGATTGATCCAACTGCTGGATCCGCCCTTCGACACCTCGGAGCTGAATCCCGGCTATATCAAGGGGTACGTGCCCGGCGTGCGCGAGAACGGCGGGCAGTACACCCATGCCGCGATCTGGGCGACGATGGCGTTCGCGCGCCTGGGCGATTCGGCGCGCGCCTGGGAACTCTTCTCCATGATCAACCCGATCAACCATGGTCGCTCGCCCGAGGACATCGCGACCTACAAGGTCGAACCCTATGTGATCGCGGCCGATGTCTACGGGGTCGCGCCGCATGTCGGACGCGGCGGCTGGAGCTGGTACACCGGCTCGGCGAGCTGGATGTATCGGCTGATCCTGGAATCCCTGCTCGGTCTGCGTCTGGAGGTCGACACCCTGCATCTGGCGCCCTGTCTCCCCGCCGATTGGGACGGCTTCAAGCTGCGCTACCGCTATCGGGAGACGCTCTACCAGATCGCCGTGACCCAGATCGCCGGCGAGGAAGGGGAGACACGGATCACGCTGGATGGTGTCGCGCGGGACAAACCGAGCATTCCGCTGGTGGACGATCATCAGGAACACCGGGTCGAGGTGGTCATCCAGGGTGAGCGACTGGAGTGAGCCGCCCACCGGCGTCTTCCGAGAAAAACATCCCTCGTCGATGGGCATCGGTTCCTGAATGTTCATCCATCGAATGCGTCGAAGTTCTCCGCTGAAAATTCGCTCGAATTAGCCATTCTCGGCCCGTTCATACACCAACGCGACGCTAATCCAGTTGCATGAACGAGCCTTTGTGCAACGAAGTCCTAGTCCGTCAAAAAAGCGGCTTTCAGCGTTGCAAAAACCGGTAGTACCCGAATGGCACTAAGATAAGTCTCTCGATTTTTAAAAACAAACAGTTACAACCGCTGATGCGGTTTGCGGAATCGGTGTCCTCAGCGCTGTTTCTTCGGGTGGCCATGGTTACGGACCTCTTCCTGTGC
>NZ_NRRG01000009.1 GCF_016583575.1 Thiocystis violacea | reverse complement strand
GCATCGACGCCAACCCCGTGGCCGTGGCCGATCCGAAGGTGCTGATCAAATAATCGGTGTAGATGTCGAGAGCGTCTTGGTTCATCCTCGAAACTTACCAAGTCCTGAGCCTTCTGCGTAACATCAGATCCTTAATTTAATGGCAGTGACCCGTGAGGCAAGGAAAAGCAGACGCTTATTAATTCAAAGATCCTATAGGAGTACCTGGCGCGTCCGTTGGAGATAGTCATGGATCGCCTGCTCGGCACGCGGGTCGATTCTCTCCTCCGGTCCCTTCCCGCGCGGACAGGCGAGATTGGGCGTCGTGCCGAACAGACGGCAGATCAAGGGGCGTTCCGCGTAGACCTCGCAGCCATTCGCGCCCAGGTATGGGCAGTTCCAGTCGGCAAGCGCCTCGGCGTGTCGGGCCTCGCCGAGATCCGGCAGCCGGGCCATTTCCTCGTTCGAGGCCGTCACCGGTCCGCAACAGTCGTGACAACCGGGCTCGCAGGCGAAGGTCGGAATCCGTCGTCGCAGGGCGAGCAGTCGCGAATCGGACAGGATCATCCGCCCGCCGCTCCTGCCGTCAGCCACTCGGGCCGCTCGCGCGCGCCGGTCGGCTCGATGATGGACCGAGACATCGGTTCGCGGATCACCCGCGAGGAGGCGAGATCTGGCTGGGCGCGGAGGCACTCGAAAATCCGCTTGTTTCTGGAGTCGATCGGAACCCTCATGGGCGCGGTCCGCTTGGCCATGGAATGAATCACCCGGTTGAGTATGGAAGGCTATTTCAATGATGACCACAGCATCATTGAGGCACCATATAATAGCGGTTACTTCAAACCCCGGCCGCCCGATCTGGATGCCGCCAATCGATGGGAAACTCCGCCATGCCTCAGCGTCCGCCGCTCTTGGATCTGCCGGGAAGCCGCTTGGGCGAGCGCGGTCGGCTGCGGGTGCTCGAATCGGAGGGCTGCGATCCTGAACGGCTGTACAACCGCATCCTGAACGGCCGTTATCGCAAGCCCTTCATCGTCGACGATGGCCAGACGCGGCGGCTCTATTTCAGTCTGCGGTTCGTGCAAAGCTCCATGCGCCTCGACGATCCGTTCGCCCTGGATTTCGCCTACACCCGCAAGATGATGGCCTTTCTGCTGTTCGCGCCGGATCCCCGTCGGGTGCTGTTGGTTGGACTGGGCGGCGGCTCGCTGGCCAAGTTCTGTCATCGCTATCTGCCTCGGACACATCTGACCGTGGTCGAGGTGAGCCCCGATGTCATCGCCCTGCGCGGTGAATTCAATATTCCGGAGGATGCGCGTCTGGAGATCGTCCAGGCCGACGCCGCCAAGTATCTGCCGCGCGCCGAGGCGGATACCGATGTCCTCTTGCTCGATGGGTTCGACGACGAGGGCATCGCTCCGTCCTTCCTGAGTCGGAAATTCTACGTCGCGGCACGCCGCCGGCTCGGTCCGGGCGGACTGCTGGTGGCGAACTTCTGCGGTCCGCCGGAACGCTGGCATCGACACATGCGATTACTGGACTGGGTCTTCGAGGGGCGCGTTTATATCGCGCGCGTCCGCTACGGGGATAACTACGTGGCCTTCGCCTTCGCCGATGAGGGCTTTCCGCTCGACTGGGCGCGTTTGGAGCAACGGGCGGGCGCGCTCGCCGGACTCGTCCCACTCGATTTCCCCGAGCTGCTGGAGCGATTGCGCGAGGGCGGGGAGCTGCGAAGCGGACGGGGCCGCAACCGGCCCACCTGATCCGCGACCGGAGAGGGCGCCGACTGGCGCCATCGCCGTGGGTAGCGCCCCAATCGATAGGATTTCGTGGGAGCGGCTTTTAGCCGCGATGAGCGCCGACGCGAGGTTTTTCGCGGCTGTAAGCCGCTCCCACGGGTGTGCGCATTTGTCGTCATCCTACGAATCGAGGCACTACCTTTCAAGGCGCAAGCCCATGACTCCGGGATTGGCCCGAAAAGGACTTTCCGAGGAACGCGACCAGCGAGTCGGCATGCGTTTCGATGGCCTCGATGGAATCGTGCCCCGTGTCGGGCAGCATCAGCAGTTCGGTCGAGTCATCCCGCCGATTGGCGTGGATGCGGCTCGCATCCTCCGGGGGTACGGTCGCGTCGGTCTCGCCATGCACCAGGAGCACCGGACAGGTCACGCGCCGGATCGTCTCGCAGGGCGCGATGTCGTCGAAGCGCGCCTGGATGGTCCGCTCGATGGCGCGCAGGATCAGCCAGCCCAGCGGGCGGGGGATGCGCTGCCCGCGCAACTGTCGGCGCATGAGGCACTCCGGATGGGCGAAGGCGGCGATGCTGATCGCCGCGGCCAGGTCGCGACGGCGTGACGCCAGCAGCAGGACGGCACCAGCACCGACGGAGTGACCGAGCAGGGCCAGACGTCCGGGGTCGATGCCGGGCTGCCGGGCGAGCCAGTCGAGTCCCCGCTCCAGATCCTCGGCGAAACGTGGCAGGGAGGAGAAGCTGTCCGCGTCGCTTTGGCCGTGATTGCGGGCGTCGAGCAGCAAGGTCGCGTAGCCCGCGCGGTGGAGCAGCGCGGCGAACGGCAGCATCTGTTCCGCGTTGCCGCCCCAGCCGTGCAGGACGACCACGGCGGGTAGCGGCTCGGCGGGTTCGGCGGGCGAGACCAGCCAGCCAAACAGGGTCTTGCCGTTGACGGTCGGGATGCGCAGGCTCCGATAGGGCAGATCGAGATCGGCGGGTGTCCCCCGTTCGCGGATCCGCGGCGCCCGATAGGCGCGCCGAAGCAAGGCCGGTGTCAGGACGCCGGCGGCCGCCAGGACGCCGGCTACCAGGATCAGGATCGTCAAGAGCCGCGCGCGCCTTTATCCGTGCCCGTGCGCCACGCTCTCGGCGCAGGGCGCGGCGGCGGCAAGGGTGCCGCCCAGATACTTCTCCAGCGATTCGCGCACGGTGCCGGTCGCGCCGGTGGCGGTCTTGATGCCGGCCTGAGTAAAGAACTCGATGGCGCGCCCGCCCATGCCGCCGCTCAGCATGACCTCGGCGTTCTGCTGACGGATGAACTCCGGGATTTCACCCGGCTGATGGGCTTCGGCGAAGGGGTTGGCGATATCCAGGGTCGCGGTCACCGCGCCCTCTTCGATGTCCACCAGAATGAAATAGGGGGCATGCCCGAAATGCTGGGCGACCTGGCTGTCGAGACCCTGGCTGGTTTCGGCGGTAATGGCAATCTTCATTGGAAGGTTCCTGGTTGATTGAGGTTGTCGGTGATTGGTTCGGCGAAGCCGTCATCCTGGCGCGTGGGCGGCTCCACCAGGACGGAGACCAGGCGCTCCCAGAGGGCGGACAGGGCAAGGCTAGCGGGAGCCTCGGGGCGATAAGCGGTCACCGCCTCGCCCGCCACCAGGGCGCTGGCGATGCTCGGATCGAAAGGGATGGAGCCAACCATGGCGATCCCGTTCGCCTCGCAAAAGGTTTCGATGTCCCGCGCACCCTTGGGATAGACATCGGCCTTGTTGATGCAGACCAGCGCCGGCACGCCGAAGTGCTGGACGGTTCCCAGGGCGCGGCGCAGGTCGTGGATGCCGGAAACCGTCGGCTCGGTTACCAACAGCGCTAGGTCGGCGCCGGAAACGGCGGCGATCACTGGACAACCAATGCCGGGTGGACCATCCACGATCACGAGCCGACGCTCTTCGTCCAGTGCCTGCTGGCGCGCGCGCTGCCGGACCTGGGTGACCAGCTTGCCGGAGTTCTCCTGTCCCGGATGCAGATGGGCGTGATGGAGCGGTCCGTAACGGCTGTCGGACAGCCGGCATTCGCCGACCCTTTGCTCCTGCATCCGGATGCTCTCGGTGGGACATTGGTAGACACAGGCGGCGCAGCCGTCGCAGGCGATGGGGTCGATCACCCATCGCCCGTCGGTCTCGACGATCGCGTCGAAGCGGCAGGCCGACTCGCAGTCGCCGCAGATCAGACAGCGATCCTCGTCGATCACGGCCACCTGACCGCCGCGAAACGGCTGGGTGTCCAGCCGGCGCGGCTGAAGCACCAGTTCCAGGTTGGCCGCGTCGACATCGGCATCGGCCAGCAGCACCCGACCGGCGAATGGCCCCTGGGCCGCCAGATGGGCAAAGGCCGCCGTGACGCTGGTCTTGCCGGTGCCGCCCTTGCCGCTGAGGATGACGAGCTGTTTCATGGGTTCACCCCGGCGACGAGACGCTCCAACAGATCCCTGAATCCGGGTCGATACTCCGGCGCGGCGTCCACCAGGGTCCGGCCGCCGGCGATCGCCTCGGCGATGCGCCGCTCCATCGGGATGCGCAGCAGAATCGGCAGCCCGCTCTCGGCGCACCAGGCGCCGACCGCGTCATCGCCGATCCCGTCGCGATTGATGACCACGCCAGCGGGGATGCCCAATTCACGGGCGATGGCGACGACCTGTTTCAGATCGTGCAGACCGAAGGGCGTCGGCTCGGTCACCAGCAGCACCAGGTCCGCCCCGCGCAGCGTCTCCACCACTGGGCAGGAGGCGCCGGGCGGGGCGTCAAGGATTTCGAGCGCGCGACGCGGCGCGCCTGGGGCCTCTGGCAAGCGCGCCGGGGTCCATTTCTTCAGCTCGCGCAGGATCGGAACGCCCATGGTCTGGCCGACGTTCATCACGCCCTGGGCGAAGGCGATGCCTTCCGGCGTCGTGCCGCTGTCGATCACGCCCGTGACGGACAGGGTCTCGCTGATCGCCTGCTCCGGACACATCCAGGCGCAACTGCCGCAGCCGTGACAGAGATCGTCGAAGACGAGCGTCTTCTGTCCGACCACGGCGATCGCGTGGAACTGACAGACCTCGGCGCAGCGGCCGCAATAGGTACAGGCGTCCGCGTCCACGCGCGGCACGCGGATACCGACCTCCCGCTGGCTGTCCAGGACCGGATGCAGGAAGAGCGCGGCATTGGGCGCCTCCACGTCGCAATCGAGGAAGCGCACCGCGTCTCGCTCGGTGGCCACTTGCGCCAGACTGGTCGAGACCGTGGTCTTGCCCGTGCCGCCCTTGCCGCTGGCCACGACGATCCGCATGGGTTCTAGCCTCCGTGATGGCCGCCATGCGTGGCGCCATCGGCTTCGGCCAACGGCCCCGCCTGGAACGCGGCCAGAATGTCGGCGGCGCGGCAAGCCGCGTCCCCCGGCGCGAGCAGGCGCTGGATGTTAGCGGCGGCGAGGGTGTCATACGCCTTGGGACCATAGGCCCCGCTGACGACCGCCTGCGCGCCGAGCCCGGCGACGAACTGCGCCGCCTGCACGCCCGCCCCGCCCGAGGCCGACAGCCCCGGATTGGCATGGACCGTCCAGGCACCGCTATCGGTGTCCACCAGACAGAAGGACGCGGCGCGCCCGAAACGGGCGTCGAAGGGCGAGTCGAGCGTTTGGCCGGCGATGGAGATGGCGAGTTTCATGATTGATGGTGTTCCGGGGTTCTATTTGACCGAATCCAACCGATCCGTCAGCCGTTGCAGGGCGGCGCTCAGGTCGGCGATTTGCTGTTGCAGCCAGGGTGTCCACTGGTGGGTCTTGACGCCCTGGCCCCGTCCGCCCGGTCGGCAACCGCGACCGGCCGATTGACCGGCATCGGTCCGTACCGCTCCGCGTCCGCGACGACCGCCCTGACCTCGGCCCTGACCTCGGCCTTGACCTTGTTGGCTCGGACCGGTTCCGTCTTTGAATGGCATGCTGTTCTCCTGCGCATTAGTTGAGCGTGATCGGGATTGCCTCACCGAATCTCGGTTCCGGGCCGTCATCAGGCCGCGCCGCCATCCTCCCCAATCAGGAGGGTGATCTCGTTGAGATAGGCGTGCTTCGGGATCACCAGATTGGTCGGTGCCGGGACGTTCTTGAACACCCTGGCCGCGAGATCGAAGCGCGAGCCATGACAGGGGCAAAAGAAGCCGCCCTTCCAGTCGGCGCCCATGTCATCGGGAGCGACTTCCGGCCGATAGGTCGGCGAGCAGCCCAGGTGGGTGCAGATCCCGACCGCGACCAGATATTCCGGCTTGATGGAGCGCGTGGGGTTCTGGCAATAGACCGGCTGCTGGGGCACGGTGGACGTGGGGTCGACCAGTTTCTGATCGTTGCTCGACAGAGAGGCGAGCATCTCGGGTGTCCGGCGCACGACCCACACCGGCTTGCCGCGCCATTTGACACGCAGCAGGGCACCCGGCTCCAATTTGGAGATATCCGCCTCGACCGGAGCGCCGGCGGCCCGCGCACGGGCGCTTGGATTCATGGACGCGACGAAGGGGACTAGGGCATAGGCGGCGCCAACGGCGCCGACCAGGCTGGTGGCGGCGGCGAGTACGCGCCGTCTCCCGTGGTTCACGGCTGGCTGGCTCATGGACGCATAGCTCCTGGTTGGGATGAGTGACGCCGCCTCGCCCATCGGATGACGATCTCGGGCGGTGCCAGCAATAATCGAATACCTAGTGTGCCGGTCAGCATTCTCGCCCCTTCTCCTACTGAGTTACGCTGATATTTATCAATGAGAAATGCACATATGTGCATTTTTCAGAACATACTGATCGGAGCGAAACAACCTTCGGAGGCACCGTGACAGGCCGCAAACGACGCGCCCGCTGTATCGGATTCGATCCGGGCTTTCTCTGCTTCAAACCCTGCGGTCGACCGGGACGGGGGATGGCGACGGTGGTCTTGCGCGCCGACGAGTTGGAAGCCTTACGTCTTGCCGACCTCGAAGGCTTGTATCAGGAGGACTGCGCCCAGCGTATGGGCATCTCCCGGACCACCCTGTCACGCACACTGGCCGAGGCGCGCCGCAAGGTGACGGACGCCCTGCTGAACGGCAAACGGCTTCTGGTCGAACCCGTCCGGGAGATCGAGGAGGTCGCGACCGGGAGGAAAGCCCCGGACGTTTCCCTGAGAGAGCCGGGAGCGGACACCATAAGCCAGGCAGGCGTCCGGCCAAATGAACCCGAGGCACCGCCAGACGAAAGAGGCGACAACGGATAGGCCGGATCCAGGGGCGCGGGATGCCGGCGTCTCGCTACTCTACCCGCCCCCGCGAATCGCATTGTTGGACGGTGCGCACCGCATCAGGGCCGGGGTGAATAGTTTCACCATCCCATTCACTCCAACCCCCGTCCCTCCCCCGCCTCCTCATGTGTGCGCCCATCGCGGATGTGATAGATGCGCTCGAAGGTCGGGATGATCTTTTCGTCGTGGGTGACCACGATGACGGCGGTCTGGTACTGGCGCGCCATGCGGTTGAGGATGCGCATCACCGCCAGGGCGCGTTCGCTGTCGAGCGGCGCGGTGGGCTCGTCGGCCAGGATCACCGGGGGGCGGTTCACCAGGGCGCGGGCGATGGCGACGCGCTGTTGCTCGCCGCCCGAGAGCTGGGAGGGCATCGCCCGGGCGCGGTGCTCGACGTCCAGGGCCGCGAGCAATTCGCGCGCCCGCTCCCGTGATTCGCCGTTGGGGCGCCCAGCCAGCATCGGCAGCAGGGCGACGTTGTCGGTGACATCCAGGAAGGGGATGAGATAGGGCGCCTGGAAGACGAAGCCGATCTTGTCGCGGCGCAGCGCGCGCAGGTCCGGGATGCGCCAGCCCTCGTCATAGATGGACGCCTCCCCCAGGGTCATGCGCCCGCCGCTGGGCTCGATCACCGCGCCCAGACACTTGAGCAGGGTGCTCTTGCCCGAGCCCGAGGGGCCGACCAGTCCCACCACCTCGCCGGGGGCGACCGCCATGTCCACCCCGCGCAGCGCGTCCACCGCCGTGTCGCCGCGACCGTAGCGTTTGCGCAGCCCCTCGATGCGAATCCCCTGGGCCGGATGGGCGCCCAATGGCCCGGTCGTTGGTTCAGCCACCGATGGCCTCCGCCGGGTCGACCCGGAGCGCGGCGCGGATGGCGACCAGGCTCGCCAGCACGCAGATGATCACCACGATCAGAAAGCCGCGCGCCGCGTCGCCGGGCAGCAGCAGGACGTATTTGGGAAACACCGGCGCCCACAGGGTCGCGACCGTCTTGCCGACGACGAAACCGATGAGACCCAGTCCGATCGCCTGTTGCAGGATCATCCCGGCGATGGTGCGGTTGCGCGTGCCGATCAGCTTGAGCACCGCGATCTCGCGGATCTTGCCGAGGGTGAGGGTGTAGATGATGAAGGCGACGATGGCCGCGCTCACCACCGAGAGGATCACCAGGAACATGAAGATCTGCCGCGCCGAGGTGGCGATCAGCTTGGCCTGGAGGATCTCGTTCATCTCGGCGCGGGTATAGACGCTCAGATGCTTCCAGCGCCGGATGTCCGCCGCCACCCGGTTGGGGTCCGCGTTGGGCGTCAGGCGCACCAGGATGGCATTGACCGAATTGCTCTGGGTCTGGGAGGCGAGCACGGCGTCCAGCACCTGCGGCTGGCCGGGGCGATTGAAGGCCGGATTGGCGGCGCTGCGCCGGCGCTGCGCGACGATGGCATCGTTGTCCTTGAGGAACTGGGCCTCCTGCGCGTCCTTGAGCGGGATGAAGATCATGGGGTCGCCGCCCGAGGACACGGTGCGCCGGGTCAGACCCACCACCCGGTAGGCATGACGGCGGATGCGCAGTTGCTCGCCCAGCCGAAAGCCAGTCGAGATGTCCGCCACCGCCTCGTAGTGACCCCGGGTCAGGTGCCGCCCGGCGACCAGGGATTCCGGCTGACCCGGCTCGCCGAAGCCGCCCGGCACCACGCCGACCACCATGGCGCGGCGCTCGCGCGCGGCCGCATCGCCAACGGACGCAGCATCCGCCAGCGGGCGCACCTGCATGGTCAGATAGGTGACATTGGCGGCGCGCGCGACCCCCGGCAGGGTCTGGAGACTGCGATAGAGGTCGTCGGCGAGGTTGGACGGCTCGGCGTAGGGGCCGAGGGTGTCCTTCTGCACCGCCCAGAGGTCCGCCCCGCTGTTGTCCAGCAGCACCTCGGCATCGTCGACCATGCCGCGATAGATGCCGGCCATGGAGAGCGTGACGCCGATCAGCAGCCCAAGCCCAATGCCGGTGAAGACGAACTTGCCCCAGCCGTGGAGGATGTCGCGTCCGGCGAGACTGATCATGGGGCGACCCCTGGGAGCTGCTCGACCACCTTGACCCGGCGTCCGGGCGACAGCGGGGCCTGGCTGTGCCAGATCACGGCCGTGCCCGGCACCAGACCGGAGCGGATCTCCACCCAGCCGTCGAGGTCGCGCGCGCCGATGGTCAGGGGCACGAAGCGCGGTTCCCCGTCATCCAGCACCCAGACGCCGAGCGCGTCCGCGCGGCGGTGCAGCGCGGCATTCGGCACGGCGGGCGCGGCGGGCCGGGGCGCCAGCGCCACCGTCACCTCCGCCAGCTCGCCGAGCCGGGGCAGGGGGTCGGGGAGATCGGCGAAGACCACCTTGGCCAGCAGCTCCTCGGTGATGGCATCGGCGCGCGGCTCGACCCGCTCGACCCGTCCCTCCAGCATGCCGAGCGGCTGGGAGCGCAGCGCGATGCGGACCGCGAGGCCGGCGCGCAAGGCCCCCGCGCCGAGCTGATCGAAACGGACATCGACCCAGAGGCTGGCGGGGTCCACCACCTCCACCACCGACTGACCCGCCACCACCGTGCTGCCGGGCTCGGCGTCGCGCGACACCACCAAACCGGCGACCGGGGCGATGAGACGCAGATTGTCGCGCTGGCGCACCAGCGCCGCGCGCTCGGCGCGCACCCGCCCGAGATCCTGCTCGGCCGATTCCAGGTTGGCCAGCCCCAGTGCCACACCGGCCTCGGCGACCTGGGCCTCCTGCCGCTTGGCCTCCGCCGTGTCCTCGCTGGCGGTGCGCGCCACGAGAAGCTGCTCATAGCGTTTGACCTGGGCGCTGGCGAAGTCGCGCCGTGCCTGGGCGTCACGCACCTGAGCACGGGCGGCGACCACGCCGGACTCGGCGCGCCGCAGGGCGGCGTCCTGGGCGGCGACACGCTCGTCGAGATCGACCGGGTCCATCTCACCGAGCCGCTGCCCGGCGTTCACCCGGTCGCCGACCTGGACCGCGACCTGGCTCACCCGCCCGGCGATGGTCGGGCCGATGCGGTAGGTGTAGCGCGCCTCGACCGTCCCGACCCCGAACAGGGCCGGGGCGATTGGGCGTTGCTCGACCTCGGCCAGGGTCACAAGCACCGGGGCCAGCGGCCCCGAGGTCAGCGCCAGCCACGCGAAGGCGCCGAGCAGCGGAATGAGCACGGCGAGCAGGGACAGGGCGCGTCGGCTGGGTTTGGGTAATTTCATGGAAGACTCACGACAGCGAGAGACGGAGAAATGGAGTGCCCAGTGGGCGGACTGGCTACAGCCAGAACTCCGGATAGCGTCGGGCGGCGGGGAGATTGTTGAAGAGCAGCGCCACGGCGAGCAGGACCAGCGGTCCCAGCGTGGCCGGGAGCAGCACGAAGAGATAGCCCATGGCATGCACCTGATCGGAGCCGATGACGGCGATCAGCGCGGTCGCCCCGCCCGGCGGGTGCAGGGTGCGGGTCAGGTGCATGAGGGCGATGGCGGTGGCGACCGCGACCGACTGCGCCAGCCAGGGCTCGCCGCCCAGCCACTGCCAGCAGGTCACGCCCACCAGCGCCGAGAGCACATGCCCGCCGACCAGATTGCGCGGCTGCGCCAGCGGGCTGCGCACTGCGCCGAAGACCAGCACCGCCGAGGCCCCGAGCGAACCGATGGCGAGCGTCAGATCGGTCCCGGCGAAGAACCGCTGATTGAGCCAGGCGACAGCGGCGATCCCCAGGAAGGCGCCCGACCATGACCAGAGCACCTCCGGCAGACTGACCCGAGGCGGGCTGCCATGGACGCTGCCGCGCATCTTGCTCAGATAGCCCTTCAGCCTCATGGCCGGCGATCCGGGTGACAGGCGTTGAGGAAGACCTTGCGCGGGAGCAGGCCCGCCAGACGCCCATCGGCCGCGAGCACCGGCATGGCCCGGCCGGGATGGCTGGCGAAGGCGGCCAGCAGCGCGCGCAGTCCTGCGTTCAGCGGCACGCTGACCACGGGTGCGGTCATCAGCTCGCCGACCGGGCGATGGTGCTGCTCCGACTTGATGCACTTTTCGTCCGCGATCACCCGCGCCATGAGGGCGAGGAAGGTGTCCGCCCCCAGCCCGCGCAGCACGTCGGTCTCGGTCAGGATGCCGAGCGGGCGCCGCTGTCCGTCCACCACCGGCAACGACTTCAGCCCCTGGCGCACGAAGCTGGGGATGGCCTCGGCGAGCGGGATGTCGGGCGTCAGCGGGCGGACCTCGCGGCGCATCAGCCGTCCGGCGGTAATGCCGCTGAACAGCCGATCGAGCGCATGGCGATGCGCCAAATGATAGACGGCGCGGAAATCCATGGTGGTGATGTCGAGATAGCCGGGGATCTCGCGCATCGCCTCCAGGATGTCAGCGTCCGTCAGCTCGATCTCGGCGAGGTCGTCCTCGGGCGAGAGCGGATCTTCGGCGGCGCAGGCGTTCAGGTTCATGATCAGGATTCTCCTTTAGGGGCGCGGCGAGGCGCTGTCATCAGGGACGGCTCGCGGTCAACCGCGCGTAGAGCAGGGGCAGCCGGGATGGAAGCTCGGTCGGGCGACGGATCACCACATAGCCGCCCGCGCCGAACAGATGCGGCAGATAGTCGTTGCCATCCTTGTCGATGGTGACGCAGAAGCAGGTGAGACCCAGCCGGCGCGCCTCGCGCACCGCCTGCCGGGTGTCCTCGATGCCGTAACGACCCTCGTAGCGATCGAGATCGTTGGGCTTGCCGTCGGTGAGCAGGAGCAGCAGGCGCCGCCCGCCCGGCTGTCGCGCGAGCAACCCGCTGGCGTAGCGAATCGCCGCCCCCATGCGGGTGTAATAGCCGGGCCTGATGGCGTCGATGCGTCCCCGGACGGCCGCGCCATGGGGTTCATCGAAATCCTTGAGGGTATGCACCCGCACCGGATCGCGGCGACGCGAGGAAAATCCGAACAGGCCGAAGCGGTCGCCGGTCGCGGCGAGACTCTCGGCGAACAGGAAGAGGCTGTCGCGGATGACGTCGATCACCCGCGCCCGGTCGTCGATCCAGGTGTCGGTGGAGAGCGAGAGATCGGCCAGCAGCAGACAGGCCAGATCGCGCGCGCCCCGGCGCGCGTCGCGATAGAGGCCGTCGCCACGGCCGCCGGGGCCGGCATGCCGCTCGGCGGCGAAGCGCAGACAGGCATCGAGATCCAGATCCTGGCCCTCATTCTGACCGCGCAGCCACATCCGCGCCGGGGTCAGTGCATTGAACTGATGGCGCAGTCGCGTGGCGGTGCGTCGGAGATGTTCGGGCAGCGGGCGGGGTCTGGCATCCGCCGCGAGGAGCGGGACGATGCGGCAATGATTCGGTTGCAGGCGGCCGCGCCGCCAGTCCCATTCTGGCACCAGGATGCCGTCCGAGAGCACCAGATCGTCCTCCGACTCGGCCGGCAGGTCGAGATCGAACCGCAGGCGCGCGCCGGATGCCTTGCGGTCGCGGGCGACGGCGATGCGGTCGAGATCCTCGGCGGCGGCGCGCGCGCGTTCCAGATCCTCCTCCTCGTCGGTGCCGCGATCGACCTGGACGTGCTCGCCCCAGGTCAGGATGTTCTCCATGCGGATGGTGACCAGTCCCTGGTCCCTTTGTGGCGGTGCCACGCGCTCGGCACGGCGGCGACGGCGCGCGCCGAGCGATTCCACCGCGCCGTGGCGCTCGCGATCATCCGTCGCGGTGTCCGGGCTGGACCAGGCGCCGGCCGGCAGCTCTGGATGCGGGTGCAGCCAGAGCCGGACGGGGTGCGCCGGTCGGCGCGCGGCCGGCAGCCGGGCGACGCTGCCGGGATCGCTCAGGGCGCGGCGGATCGCCTCCTCGCGTTCGCGCGCGTCCGCCGGGAGTCGGCGCGGATCGGGACGCCGCGCGAGATGGGCCGCGAGCAGGCGGCGATAGCGTGGCCGCAGCCCCGGAAAGCGGCTCAATGTCTGGCGCGTCAGGGCTTGACTGGCGGTGAACCAGTCGGTCATCGGCGCCGTCTGATGGGCCGCGAGCGCGGCGAGCCAGAGATAGAGATCGCGGTTGAGCGCGCGCTCGGGAAAGTCGTCGATCAGGCTCGGCAGACGCAGCGAGCGGGCGTCACGCCAGGCCAGCTCGACCTTGTCGTCGCCGCCCGCCAGGCGTTGCAGGAGTCCGCGCCGCGCGCCGTGCGCGCTGGCCTCGCTGGCCTCGACCTGGAGCCCGCCGTCGCCCCCAAGCGCGCGGAAGAACAGACCGATCCCGGCGGCGACCTCTTCCAGCCTGACCGCCGCCTCGGGGTGGCGGCGCTCGGCGAGATGGGTGATGGCGCGATGCCAGAGTGCGCCGACCTGCTCTTCCATCTCAGTGTCCGCCGGGTAGCGGCAGGGGCGTGGCGGCCGCCCGGGGCGGTGTTCCGCAGACCCGGCGACTTGGCCGGCCCGTGACCACGGGGAGCGCCGATTCGTCCGCGACCCAGCGCAGCAGGCTGCGCGCGGGATCGCCCTGCTGGACCTGGGTGCAGGCGGCGATGCACTCGGCGCATTCGGTGCAGGTGAACATTTTGCGTTTGAGCGTGCGCGGCTTCAGGCGCATGGGACAGGCGTGGTTGCAGGCGTCGCCGCAACGGTTGCAGGCATCGGCCCGGGTGGTGTCGAAGCCGACCACCATGGCACGGTCGTTCGCCATCCAGACCAGGCTTTGAAAGAGTCCGACGGCGCAGGCGTAACGACAGAAGAAATGGCGCGCGAGCAGGAATTCGACGCTCAGCGCCAGGGTGGCGACGCTCAGGAAGAGGGTCTGGTTGCGGGTGAGGGTGCCGGTCAGGAGGTTGTGATAGATCTCGAACGGCGGCAGCAGATAGGTGAGGAAGACCAGCGCCCAGAGGAAGGCGAAGCCGCCCACCGCGAGCAGGGTCGGGAGCCAGTACCAGGGATTCCAATAGGTTCGCGGGCTCCGGCCGGTATGATCGAGTCCGGTCGCGGCGGTGGGCCGCGCCCGGGGTTCCATGCCCAGCGGCGGCGGGAGCGGGCGAGGCTCCCAGACACTGGGCTTGCCACTGGCCCGACGCATGAGGCCATTGATCAGCTCGACCACCGAGAAGTGCGGACACAGCCAGCCGCAGTAGAGTCGGCCGAAGCGCCAGGCGACCCAGAGAAAGAGCGCGCCGCCGCCGAAAATGGGCAGGAAGCCGCGCAGCAGCAGGTTGAGGACGGCATCCCAGACGCCCGTGCGGCCGGCCAGGAAGTCCTCGATCCCGAGCGTCCAGGGCTGTCCCAGCAGGATGGCGTGACCCAGGGTCAGGTCGATGCGCAGGATGTCCAATGGCGGGGCCAGTACGAAGAGGCTGAAGAATCCCACTTGAAACCAGGCGCGACGGCGTTGCAGCGGGGTTCTAGTCATGGCGCGGCCCGCGCCCGCAGGCGGCCGGCAGGGCCGGGCCGATCAAGGGATAACGCCAGCAGAGGCCGGCCATCGCCCGGGTCAGGGCGATCACGCCGAGCAGGACGAAGCTGGTGTGACAGAGGATGAAGAAGAGGATCACCAGCATCCAGGCCCCCATGCCGGAGGCGTCGGCCGGGGCGAGCGCCAGGGCGGCGGCGATCGGCGGGAGCAGCAATCCGCCGATCCAGAGGCTGGCGGCGACCGCTTGGCGCAGATGGGCGGCGGCCAGCGCGGATGGATTGGCGCGGTGGCGCCAGGCCAGCAGCAGGAGGATCGCAAAGGCGATGCCCGGCAGGATCAGCAGATTCGCGAGATAGAGCGCGGCGGCGGCGATGGCGAGCCGACGGTCGGCCTCGCGTTGCCGGCCCGCGTGGTCAGTCGAGTGCCGCATCGATCACCTCCACCAGCGCCGCGACCGTCTCGGGATCGTCGCTCAGGGGCTCCACCAGCGCGGCGCGACAGGCCGCGCGCGCTTCCATCCCGGCGCGAATGAGGGTCGCGGCATAGACCAGCAGCCGGGTCGAGACGCCTTCCTCAAGGTCGTGGTCCTGGAGCGCCCGCAAGGCGCCGGCGAGTCCGACCAACTGGCCCGCCCAGGCGGCGTCGATCCCGGTCTCGCCGACGAGGATGTCGCGCTCTAGGGCGGGCTCCGGAAAGCCCAGGCTGATCCCCACGAAGCGCTGGCGCGTGCTCGGCTTCATGCCCTTGAGCAGGTTCTGATAGCCGGGGTTGTAGGAAACCACCAGCATGAAGGCGGGCGGTGCGCGCAGGGTCTCGCCGGTGCGCTCCAAGGGCAGGATGCGCCGGTCGTCGGTGAGCGGGTGCATCACGACCGTGGTGTCCTTGCGCGCCTCCACCACCTCGTCGAGATAACAGATGGCGCCCTCGCGCACCGCGCGGGTCAGCGGGCCATCGCTCCAGTAGGTGCCGTCCGCGCCGATCAGGTGACGTCCGACCAGATCGGCGGCGGTGAGGTCATCGTGACAGGCGACGGTGTAGAGCGCGCGGCCCAGACGCTCGGCCATGGCGCGCACGAAGCGCGTCTTCCCGCAGCCGGTCGGACCCTTGATCATCACCGGCAGGCGATTGTGGAAGGCATGCTCGAAGAGGGCGATCTCCTGGCCTTGCGGCCGGTAAAAAACCGGCGGCCGCGCGTCGAGGTCACGCGGGGCGGATGCGGCGGGGGAGAGCGGCTGGACGGCGGTGGCGACGTTGCGCATCGGTGTCACCCGCGCTCAGGCCGACAGCACGAAGGCGGTCAGGATGAGGCCGCCGGGGATCAGCAGCCACAGCAGGATGACCCAGCGCCAGGGGCCGTGGAGTCCCCTCAGTCCCATGAAGTAGTCGCCGATCAGGTGGCTCTTGAGCAGGGCGAAGCCCAGGACCAACAGCGATAGGCCGAGCCCCGGCCCTTGCTCGGGTGCGGCGGCGGTGCCGATCAGATAGGTCGTCGCGGTGAGCCCCATCAGCGCCAGATAGACCTGGGTGCAGGGGCGTATTACGAACGATCTGGAGGGATTCGAGCTGGACATCGTCGTTACCGCATCACATAGACGAGAGGAAAGAGGATGAGCCACACCAGATCGACCATGTGCCAGTAGACGCCGCCGGTCTCCATTCCGGTGTGCTCGCGCGCGCTGTAACCGCCCCGATGGGCCTTCCAGGCGACCGCCGCGAGGATCACCATCCCCATGATCACGTGCATGAAATGGAAGAAGGTGAGCGACAGATAGAACATGTAGAAGGTGTTGGTGCTGAGCCGGACGCCCGCCGCGAGGTGGTGGGCATACTCCAGCGATTTGACGACCAGGAAGAGCGTGCCCATGCCCAGCGCGGCGATCAGCCAGCGCACGCTGGCGGCGCGGTGATCCTCGCGCATGGCGGCGAGCGCGCGCACCACGCAATAGCTGCCGGTGATCAGGGCCAGCGAGTTGAGCAGGGCGGCATCCTTGTCGAGCGTCGCCTGATAGTGGTCGAAGAGCGCGACATCGCCCATGCGCGCGAAGGCATAGGCGGCGAAGAAGATCGCGAAGACCGCCAGTTCGGCCAGGATGAAGATCCAGATCGCGAGATCGCCGGGGGGATAGCGGTCCTGATGGGTGGCGATGGTCGCGGTCATGGGAGATTCCGGGTGGGAGGCGCGCGCGCCCGGCCCCGGCCGGTTGCCGGGGACAGGCGGCGCGGCCGCCTCAGGGATTGACGGGGGCGAGTTCGGCGTCCTTCGCGACCGGGGCGATGCCTTGCCGGGCGTCGCGGGCGGCAACGAAGAAGGAGGTGATGTAAACCACCAGGCCGCCGAGGAAGACCAGGCCGGAGATCAGGCGCAGCCAGTAGAAGAGGGCGATCTTCTCCTGCACCACCATGAAGGGTAGCGGGGTGTCGGTGAAGCGTTGCAGGAACACTTGCAGGATGCCCGCCCCGGTGAGAAAGAGCGTGATGAAGACCATGGAGACGCTCATCAGCCAGAAGCTCCACATCTCCAACACCTGCGAGCGCATGCTGTTGGCCTCGCGACCGTTCAGCAGGGGCATGGCATAGGAGATCATGGTGATGTTGATGAGCACATAGGCCCCGAAGAAGGCCATGTGGCCATGCGCCGCCGTGATCTGCGAGCCGTGGGTGTAGAAATTCACCGGGGCCAGCGTGTGCAGGAAGCCCCAGACGCCCGCCCCGATGAAGGCCAGCACGCTGGTGCCCAGCGCCCAGAGCACCGCCGCCCGGTTGGGATGGTTGCGCCGACGCTGATTCACCATGTTGAAGGCGAACACCGTCATCATGAAGAAGGGCAGGGGTTCGAGCGCGGAGAAGATGGAACCCCACCATTGCCAGTACTCAGGCGCGCCGATCCAGAAATAGTGATGTCCGGTTCCCACCAGCCCGGTGATCAGCGCCATGGCGATGATGACATAGAGCCATTTCTCCACCACCTCGCGATCGACGCCGGTGGTCTTGATCAGGACGAAGGCGAGCATCGAGCCCAGAATCAGCTCCCACACGCCCTCGACCCAGAGATGCACCACCCACCACCAGTAATACTTGTCCAGCACCAGGTTGGTCGGGTTGTAGAAGGAGAAGAGGAACAGCAGCGCCAGGCCGAGCAGTCCGATCAGCATCACCAGGCTTACCGCCGTTTTGCGTCCCTTGAGCACGGTCATGCCGATGTTGAAGAGGAAGGCGAGCGCGACGATCACGATCCCCACCTTGGTGATGGTCGGCTGCTCCAGGAACTCGCGCCCCATGGTCGGCAGGATGTCGTTGCCGGTCAGCTCGGCGAGCCGTGCATAGGGAACGATCAGATAGCCCGCGACCGTCAGCGCGGCGGCGGCCAGAAAGACCCAGAACATGACGTGCGCCAGCAGGGGCGAGTAAAGCTCGCGTTCGGTTTCCTCCGGAATCAGATAATAGGCGGCCCCCATGAAGCCCATGAGGATCCAGACGATGAGCGTATTGGTATGCACCATGCGGGCGACGTTGAAGGGGATCTCCGGAAAGAGGAAATCCCCGACGACATACTGGATGCCCAGGATGACGCCGAAGACGATCTGCGCGAGAAACAGACCGATGGCGGCGATGAAGTAGGGCCGGGCGACGGCTTGCGATCGATATTTCATGGGTGCGTGACTCCGTGGCGGCGGTTCAGCCTTGCTTGTTTGGCGGCCAGCCCGCCGTGTTGATCTCGGAGCTGTACTTCAGGAACTCGGCGATCGCATCCAGCTCGGCGTCACTGAAATTGAACCGCGGCATGCTGCGTCGTCCGGGGATGCCATAGGCTGGACGGCTCTGGATGAACGCCTTGATCGCCTCCTTGTTGTTACCGAAGCGGGTGTAGACATTGCCGAGTTCGGGCGCGAAATAGGCCCCCTCGCCAAGCAGGGTGTGGCAGCCGATGCAGTTGTTGTGCTCCCACAGACGCTTTCCTTCCGCGATGCGTTGACCGACTTCGGTGGAGGGATCGAGCTGATGGCGCTGGTCGCGCTCGGGCAAGGTGAGGGAGGTGTCGAGCGTCAGGGCGAGAAACAGAAGCACGAAGAAGACGGAGCCACCATAGAAGATGTTCCTCGCCATGGATTTGGTGAAGACTTGAGCCATCGGGCGGATACCTCACTATAAACGCATCGGAGCGGTTGGTCTTTTGCATTGAACGAGCGCGGCGGGATTGGCGCCTTGATGCAAGTCAAACGCCATGGGTCATCGAGGGGTTCGAGCCGTGCTCTCTGGCGGGTAAACCTAAACCGGCTCCAGCCGCTGAAAGGGTTCGGCGGGCCAGGTCACGCGGATCGCGTCTCCCGCGCCGACGGTTCCCCCGCTCACCACCACGCCCATGACCCCGGCCTTGCGGATGAGACCGCCATCCGGGGCGCGCTCCAGCACCGCCGCCATGAGTCCGGGCCGGTAGCCGTCCAGTTGGGAGCAGGGACTGCGCAGGCCCGTGAGCCGCACCACCGCCTCGGCCCCGATGCACAGCTCGGCGCCGCGCGGGAGCGACAGGAGGTCGACGCCGCGCGTGGTGATGTTCTCGCCCATGCCGCCCGGTTCGATCGCGAAGCCGCGCGCGGCCAGCTCCGCGAACAGCTCGCTCTGGATCAGATGCACCTGCCGCAGGTTCGGCCGCGTCGGGTCGCGCCTGACATGGGAGCGGTGTCTGACGCTGGTTCCACAGTGCGCGTCACCCTCGACCCCAAGGCCCGTCAGCAGACGAATGCTCGGCCGGGTTTGTTTGGAGAAGTCGTGGCGCGCGTTCGCGGCGACGGCGATGACGATCGGGTTCATGGCGTGCAACCTCTGTTGTTCGACGGCCGGGATTCCCACCATACTGGAGCAGCGACCATCCGATCCGGGAGATTGACGAGCATGCGGGCCATTGAGCTAGAGACCGAGATCGACGAGAACCAGGAGATCCACCTCAAGCTGCCGGCGGATGTGCAGGTCCGCAAGGCCAGGATTGTCGTGCTCTATGAGGAGCGCGACGGGGTCACTGGGCATGACACGCCCGCGTGGCCCGATCCCGCGCGGCGGCCAAGGCAATTCGGCCAGTTTCGTGGCCAGGTCCGGATGGGCGATGACTTCGATGCGCCCTTGCCGGATGACGTCTGGCTGGGAGGCCATGCGTGAGGCTGCTGCTCGACACCCATTGTTGACTCTGGTTCCATGATCAGTCTGAAACAAAAAGAAGCCGGCGGGCGCCGGCTTGCAAAACGTCTCACTCGGACGGAGACGAGGAGGACGAAAGAACTGCATCGACACCGCGCCTGAACGAGCAAGGCGCGTCGATCGCCTGAATCCGCGGTTCCGGTGCTCGTCGCCGCGCTGGCCTAGCCGTCGGGCTCCGGCGGCACCATCCGGCTCACCGCGATATCCGAGGTGAAGACCACGCCCATGTGCCGGTCGAGGAAGGGCGTCAAGCCCTCCAGGATCGGGTCGACCAGGCTCGGCGGGACGGCGCTGACGATCATCACCAGCACTGACTCGTCGTTGAACATTAGATGGCCCTTGTGCGCGCCGTGCGTCCCCTTGCCGGAGAGGTTGTGCAGGATGCTGTAGCCGCCCGCGCCGGCGCGGTCGAGCAGATCGGTGACGAAGCCCTGGTGCTGGCCCTCGACGATGATCTCGATCTTCTTCATGGCGCTCATGGCGAGTGACTTCATGAGGGTGTCTCCACGGGAACCTGGCGTTTTCGGGCTCTCCGGGCCGGTTCGACGGCGGCGCTCCTGCCATTCTCGGGCCGCGGCGTCCAGGGCTGCGCCATCCACGTCCCTTGCTCGAAGAGGTGAGCGGCGCCCTCGGCGCGGTCGATGACCAGCAGGCGAATCCAGCCGTTCTCGACCAGCTCGCGGACCTTGAAGACCCGGCTCAGCACGCCCTGGACGAAGGGCAGGGGGGCCTCGATGACGGTGATCAGGCGCATGGGCTGGTGGTAGGGCCGCTCGCCCTGGCGCAGCGTCTGGGCCGGCAGGCCGGTGCGCAGGTCGCTGACATTGCCGGTCATGACGCCGAAGCGTCCGACGACGTTGTGATAGACCTTGCTGCCGCTGCCGAAGACGGCGTTGTCGACCACCGAGAAGTAGTGCTCCAGATTGATCCACTGGGCGACGATCAAGGGGCCTGAGAGGATGGCTTCGAGTGACGCGCCGCTCGCGTCCCGACGATGGTCATAGGAGTGCAGGAAGGCCCGCCCCGCGAGATCGACCGCGCGAGTGAGGTCGCGGTGGCCGATGATGAAGCTGGCGTTGCCCGAGAGACCCCATTCCGGTCGGACCTGGGTCCAGTCGAGCGCGTTGCGCTTGACCCGGCGCGCGGCGGCCTCGGGTGAGTCGATTCCGGTCTCGCCCAGCGCAGCGCAGCGCTCGCGCGCGCAGAGCCGCCCGGCGGCGGCCAGGTCCTCCTGAATGCGCGTCAACTGGGTCAGGCGGCCCGGCGGCAGTTGGTCGAGGTCGTGGAGCTGGATCTCGTCGGTCGTGGTGTCGTGCAGGGCCGGGATGAACCAGGTGTCCTCCGGGATGCGGATACCCTGCCCGGCGAGCCGCTCGCGCACCTCGCGCCGGTTGGCCATGGCGGCAAAGAGGCGGGCGTTCACCAGGCCCTTGTCGCCCCCGCAGGCGCCGCAGTCGAGGGCGGATTCATAGGGGTTGTTCTGGGAGCGGCTGCCGTGGCCCACCACCAGGATGGTGCGGGCGAAGTCCTCGGCCAGACCGATGGTGGTCAGGGTATTGCGCACCAGCAGCGCTTGGCGCTCGATCCGAAAGCCGATGCGCGCCAGTTGCTCAAGCTGGAGGCGCGCCTGATCGGGCGTCAACCGGTACTCCAGCCGCAGACGGGTGATGAAGACCGTCTCGGTGGCGCTGTCGAGGTCGAAGCGCCGGGCGAGCTGGCTCGGTGCCGCCGCCCTTCCCAGCGCGATCTCGCGCAGCTCCTGGATCATCCCGGTGGTGACGGCCTCGCGCTTGATCCCGAGTTGGCGGTCCAGTGCCCGCACCACCAGCTCGTCGTGCAGGCTCGCGATGAGATCGCGCGCGTCCTCCTCGGAGAGCTTGTCGATCATCAACCGCGTCGGCGGACGGCCGTTGTCGAGCCGTTTGCGCCAGCGGTGGTAGAGGGTCGGCGCGAGCGTCTTGCCGACCATGTCGAAGCCGAACAGCAGGCCCACCGCCTCGACCGTGATGTAGGGCGCCAGCGCCGTGCATTTGAGGTCGTGGACGACCTCGGTGGCGAGATGGAAGAGCGAGGGTCCGTGCGGCGCGTGCTCGTGCGGCATCTCCAGCACCACGTTGCGCGGCGTCACGATGGCCGGACAGCGCGCGCTCTCGTGACCCTTGCCCAGCTCGATGAAGTTGACCGGGACGCCGAAGAAGCCGGCGACACCGAAGGTCTCGTAGTGGCCGAGCCCTTCGAGCTGGCGGCGCAGCCGCTCGGAGCGGACATCGATACAGAAGAGCGCCTGGACCTTGGAGCCGGCGATCCCAGGCGCGGCCGTGCCGGTCCGCGCGAGCGCCTCGGCCGGGGTTTCGCGCGGGGCGGCGAGCCGGTCGAGCAAGTGGCGGATGTAAGTGCGTTCGAGCGCCTGCATCCAGAGGAAACCCTCGCGCGCGCGCAGTCCATGGACCGCCTCGATCATCTGGCGGAGTGCGCCCGAACGTTGCGTGGCCAGCTCCGCGCGCGGGATGCCGGCCAGCTCGCACAGCTCCCGCAGACGCAGGGCGCGGCTGGCGGCCTCGCGTGCCGTCTTCTCGCGCTCGTAGTCAAGACAGAGGGTCTCGATCCCCTTGGTGTCGCCGCCGTCGAGCGCGACCTCGACCCGGTGTGCGTAGTCGGGAAGGATGGCGCCGGAATGCAGCTCGCGGCGCAGCAGACATTCGTGCGGACGCTCGCTCATGCAGCGCACCCAGTCCGGGTAGAGAAAGTCGCGTCGGTGGCGCCGCTCAGCTTCCTCGATCAGGGGCAGCGACAGGATGAGCCGGATGGCGATGAAGTCGACCAGATCCGCCGGGTTGCGCTCCTGCCAGTAATAGTCCCTGGCTTGGGCGCGCCAGCGCACGAAGCCGGCCCAGCCGTGGAGCTTGGACAGCTCGACGGCGAAATAGTCCATCCACAGCCGCTCGGGGATCGCGAGCCGGGTCATGACCAGATCGATCGCCGCCTCCGGCTGCTCCACCCGCTCCAGGGTCGGACCCAGATCCAGCCCGCGCAGGCGCCAGCGGCGGTTGCGCCGGGCGATCTGACACCAGGACTGGAACAGCCCCTGCCGACGCCCCGGCATCCGCCAGGCGGACTGACCTTCGTCGAGGAAGTCCAGACAGCCCTTGATCAGCCACTCGTTCAGGGTGGCGCCGATGCGCTCGCCGTGGAGCTGGTCGATGAGGTCGTAGAGCGTCCAGCGCGTGCCGATCTCCGCCGCCGCGAGCCGCTTCATGGGGCCTCCGCCAGCGGGCGCAATTGCGCCAGGATGGCGTCGGTGCTCGGGAAGGCGTTGCCGACGCTGGGCTGATCCATGCGGGTCATGAGGGTGACCAGGATGCGGTGCAGGTCGAGCGTCGCGCCGTCCTCCGCCTGGTGCTCCGGGGCGGGCTGGTCCGGGCCTTGGGCGAGCAGGAATTCGGCGACCAGCTCCTCGATCACCGCCGAATCGATGTGTCCCTCGCGCAGCAGCGCCTGATACTCGGTGCGGCGCAGATAGCCGCGCGCGTGAAAGAGCGCGCTGGCCTGATCGACCGCCGCCTCGAAGGGCAGATGCTCCAGCCCGTGCAGCGGGTTGTGGTGGATGAAGTTGCGCATGGGCCAGACGAAGGGCAGGAATTCGCCGGCGACCGTGACCATGGAGCGGATCTTGAGGGCGCGTCCCAGGCTGGTCGCGCTCGGCTGTGTTTGGCCCTGCCGTGGCCCATCGGCGTTCGGGGAGGGCGGATGCGGCTCGGGCGGGTTCCCGGTCATAGCGCTACCTCCACCAGCAGAATGCCGAAGAGTCCAAGGGCGATCAGGCCCCCGCCGAGTCCGAGCGCCTGACGCGGCTCCAGGTCGCGGTAGCTCAGATCCTCCCGAGGGACGCCCCAGACGATACCGCTCAGGAGGTTGACGCCGGCCCAGGTCCAGAGCAGCCAGGACAGACAGATCGGCAGCAGCACCACGACCGTGTCCGCCGCGACGCCGCCGAAGGCGAGTGCGGCCAGGGCGAAGAAGGACGGCGAGAAGGGCACGGCGATGGCCGACAGCACGGCCAGCACGAAGAGGTGCGCCAGCCAGGGCAGACGGCAGCAGAGCCCCGGATAGAGCCCGCTGCGCGCGATGCCGAAGCGCTGGGTCAAGTGGTCCAGCAGGAAGATCAGCGGAATCAGCGAGACCGACAGCCCGATGGCCGGCAGGAGTGGACTCACTCCGGAGCCGACCCCGATCCAGACCAGGGCCAGCGCGGAGGAGTAGAGGTGCGAGATCCAGATCTCGCCGTCCTTCGCACTCAAGAGCCGGAAGGCGTAGAGCACCGAGGTCAGTCCGCCCCAGATCGCGAAGAGGGTCGCCCAGCCGTCCCCCTCGCTCGCTTGCTCCATCGCCAGCGCGATCAGACCGAGGCCGATGAGCGGAAAGACGAGGATCATGGCCGCCTTGACGGCCGGGCCGCGCCGCCAGTCGCCGACCGGGAGCGCGCCGCCCCTCGCCTGGCCTTGGATGAGCGCGTTGGGCAGGGCGCTCAGCGGATAGAGCGGCAGAAAGAGCCCGGCCATGAGCAGCAGGATCGGCGCCATCTCAGACCCACCGCAGCAGGGCGTTGAGCCGGCGCGAGCGTGCCAGCAAGGCGCTCGCCAGCCGGCCATGGAGATCGGCGACATAGAACTCGCGCGACATCCAGGCGTAGAGCGAGAGATAGAGATTGCGGTAGCGGCGGGTCAGCGGCTCGCGCCGGGCGGCCGAGCGGAACACCAGCAGCCAGGCTCCCGCGATGGTGGCGACCAGGACCAGCATCAGCACCGTGAACAGCGGTGCCGGCAGGGAGGCCGCGTCGTAGAGCGCCTCGCGGAAGGCCGGGTCCGGATAGAGCAGGGTGTCGATCGTGTGTCCGGCGAGCACATAGCCCAGGATCACCAGGGCGAAGGAGAGGACCACGTAGCCCAGCAGCCTGAACGGCCGATCGCCGCCGATCTTGTAGACGAAAAAGAGGGTCTGCGCGCCCGTGATCCAGCCGAAGAGCAGCAGGATCATGGCCCCCTGGTGGCTCAGGAAACCTTCGTCGATCATCTGGTGGGCGCTGACCACGATCGCCAGCGGCACCGCGATGGTGATCCCGGCGAAGATGATCCAGGACAGCGGCGGCCGGGGTGTTCGGCGCTCCACCATGAACTGGTAGATCTCGCCCTCGGGGATGTTCGAATCCTTGCGCGCCCGCCCGATCAGGCTGCCGGAATCGAGAAACAGGGTCGCCTTGAAGATGCCATGCGCGATCAGATGGAAGATCGCCAGCGAGAAAGCGCCCAGACCGCACTCCATCACCATGTACCCCATTTGTCCCATGGTCGAATAGCCGAGCGAGCGCTTGATGTCGCTCTGCATCAGCATCATCACCGAGCCCATGAGCGTGGTCGTCAGCCCGACCAGCAGGGCGATCTGGAGCACCGAATCGGTGAGGGCGAAGACCGGCGCGAAGCGATTGATGAGGAACCCGCCCGCGTTGACGATGCCGGCGTGCATCAGGGCGGAGACCGGCGTCGGTCCCTCCATGGTGTAGGGCAGCCAGGTGTGGAAGGGGAACTGGGCCGACTTGGCGAAGGCGGCCAGCAGGATCAGCAGCCCGACGGTCTCGCTGACCGGCAGCCCCAGGGCGCCGGCGCGCTCGGGATCGGCGGCGATGGCCTCGAAGAGCACCGGAATGCTCAGGGTGCCGTAGCTGGAATAGAGCAGGGCGGCGGCGGCCATCAGCGGCAGGTCGCCGATGCGATGGGTGATCAGTGTCCAGAAGGCGTAGCGTTTGGCGGCCTCGCGGCGGGTGTCGTGGTTGAGCAGGAAGTAGAGGATGACCCCCATGGAATGCCAGGCCAGTAGCAGGGTCAGCAGATCCCCGGCCAGCACCATCAGCATGATCATGGCGTTGATGCCGTCGAGCAGCACGAAGAAGCGGGTATGCGCCGGGTCCTCGCGCATGTAGCGCACCGAGTAGAGATGCACCACCAGACTGATGGCGCTCACCGCCAGGGCCATAAGGGCGGTGAGTGCGTCGAAATGAATAGTGAAGAGGCTGATGCCGAGCGTCGCGAGCTGTCCCTGACCTAGAAAGACCTGTTGCGAGAAGAGACCCAGGGCCACGACGAAGATGGCCAGGCTGAAGCCGACGCTCAGACGCGCCACGCGCTCGCCGATCCGCCCGGCCAGCAGCAGCACGGACAGCGCCGAGATCAATCCCAGCAGCGGTAGCAGATAGGCGACGTAGGCAAGCAAGGCGAAGTGGCTCCCGGTCCGTGTTTCGTCACGAGTCTGGGATGCCATGAGCAAGTCACGCGCCATGACGCGGGGCGTAGGATGGGTAGAGCGCAGCGAAACCCATCCTCCAAGCTCTACGAACTCTGCCATTAAGTTAAGCCGTTCGTGGTGAGCCCTTCGGCTTCGCTCAGGAGAGCCTTGTCGAACCATGAACGGCTTAACGCTCCGAGGCTTAGGATTTTCCGTCCACCCTTCGACAAGCTCAGGGCGAACGGAAAATCCTTAACTCAATGGCCGAGATCCACGAGCTACGAGTGGCCTGGAAGATGGGTTTCGCTGCGCTCTACCCATCCTACGAATCGGTCGGGATCGACCGCGCTGGGACAAAAGGACCCGTCCGATGGACAGCGCCGCGACGCTTTGTCCCGCTCCTGGGGCGAGACGATCGGCCGCAACGGTTGGGACAGGCCGTTCCTGCAACGGCACGGAGCCTGCTACGGAGAGGATGACCTCGCTAGGCGCGGACCCATCGGCGCGATGTCCGCTCGGGGCTCGGGAGCCATGCGCGCTCGACCATCGCCATTAGGAGACCGCGTGAATCCACAACAACCCGCACCATCCAAGGCCCAGCCCGCACAACCGGCCGCTGGTCTGATCGATCGTTTCGGTCGCCGAGTCAACTATGTGAGGCTGTCCGTCACCGACCGCTGCGATCTGCGCTGCGTCTACTGCATGTCCGAGAAGATGACCTTCCTGCCGCGCGCGCAGCTCCTCACCCTGGAAGAGATGGCGCGACTTGGCCGGCTGTTCAGCGAGCTGGGCGTGACCAAGCTGCGGGTGACCGGCGGCGAGCCGCTGGTGCGCCCCAACGTCATCTGGCTATTCGAGCAGTTGGGCGCGCTGCCGGGGGTGCGGGATCTCACCCTCACCACCAACGCGACCCAGCTCGGGCGCTATGCCGGTGCGCTCAAGGATGCCGGCGTGACCCGGGTCAACATCAGCCTGGACACCCTGAGTCCGGAGCGCTTCCGCGCCATCACAAGGGTCGGGGAGATCGGCAAGACACTCGCCGGACTGGAGGCGGCGCGTCGCGTCGGCTTCCAGCGCATCAAGCTCAACACCGTGGTGCTCAAGCACCGCAATCATGACGAGGTGGTCGACCTGGTGCGCTTCGCCATCGAGCGCGGGCTCGACATCAGCTTCATCGAGGAGATGCCGCTCGGGGTGATCGGCGATCACGATCGGGCCGAGGCCTATTACTCCAGCGATGAAATCCGGCGCGACCTCGCCGAGCACTTCGATCTGCTGCCGACCATCGACGGCACCGGCGGTCCGTCCAAATACTTCCAGATCGCCGGGGAGGAGACGCGCGTCGGCTTCATCTCGCCGCACAGCCACAACTTCTGCGGCGACTGCAATCGGGTGCGGGTCACGGCGCTTGGGCGGCTACTGCTCTGTCTGGGTCAGGAGCATTCGAGCGATCTGCGGCGCGTCCTGCATGCCAACCCCACGGACGACGAGCGGGTCAAGCGGGCCATCGTCGCCGCCATGGACCTCAAGCCCCGGGGTCATGAGTTCGATCTCCAGGCCAAGCCGGTGATCTTTCGTCACATGAACATGACGGGGGGGTGAGCGGCGCGCTCGGACTCGACCGGGGGCTCGATACCAGGCTTTGGGTGAGCCAGTCGCCCGAGGCGTCGAAGATGGGCTCGCGCAACACCCAGATCCCGAATTCGGCTCCCCGCTCGGACGTGGATTCCAGGGTCAGGGCGCCGCCATGGCGGCGGATGAGACCGGCGCTGACCGAGAGCCCCAGCCCGGTCCCCTTGCCCGCGCCCTTGGTCGTGAAGAAGGGGCTGAAGATCCGGTCCGCAATCTCCAGCGGCACCCCAGGTCCAGTATCCCGGACGCCGATGAGGATGCCTCGTCCCTCCCAATCGCGCGAGCTGACCTCGATCAGTCCCCCCTCGGACTCGACCGCGTGCAGCGCGTTCACCAGCAGATTGATGATGACCTGTTGCAGGTCTTGACGGCCGATTCCGACCCCGGTGGTCGCGGCCAGGTTCGTGCGGATCTGGATATTCGTCCGCGGCGCTTGCTGGAGCACGAGTGCCAGGCACTCATCGATCAGGGCCGCAAGGTCGCTGGGCTCCAGGACCGCGACATCCTCCAGCGGCCGGGCGATTCGCAACAGGCTGTCGATGATCCCGCGCGAACGCTCGATCTGGCGCAAGATGAGATCGATCTCCAGACGCACCGCCCAGGTATCCGGACCCAGCTCGCGGGTCAGCAGCTCCATGTAGCCGAGCATGATGGCGAGCGGGTTGTTCAGCTCATGGGCGACGCTGGCGATCAGCTCGCCGACGGCGGCGAGTCGCTCGGTCTGAGCCCGATGCGCCTGGCGGGTCTCGCTCAGCGTGGCGGAGAGGGCCGTGATCTCCTGCTGGAGACGCGCGATCTCGGCGTCGCGGTCATGGGCTTCCGTCATCGGCGCCGTGGCGGGCGTTGGGGCTGATCGAAACGCCCCGGCGGCGGGGTGCCTGATCGACCTCTGGGGTGCGCCATGGAGAGGCCGGCGACCGGGTGCTGGCGCCTGAGCGTCATGGTCCCTCAGTCGGAGTCGGTCGCATCGCCTGGATGCGACCACTCTTTGAGTTTGCGCTCCACCGTCTTTCTCGACACCCCCAGCGCGCGCGCCGCGACCGTCTTGTTGCCGCCAGCGGCGGAGAGCGCGCTCAGGATGTGCGAGCGCTGCACCCGCTCTAGCGAGGCTGGGTTGGACGCCAGGGCGCTCTCGCCCGCGCCCGGCTCCGACGGGGGCGCGACGCAGAGCAGATGGGCGACCGGCTTGCCCAGAAGCAGGGATCGCTCGATGACATTGCGCAGCTCGCGGCAGTTGCCGGGCCAGTCGTAGCCCATGAGCTGCTCCAGATCCCAGGGACTCAGCTCCGCGTTGGGCACGCCCAGCTCGGTGGACAGGACGTTGAGGAAATAGCCGGCGAGGAAGGGGATGTCGCCCCGGCGCTCGCGCAGGGGCGGCAGGCGCAGATCCACGACATTGATCCGGTAATAGAGATCCTTGCGGAAGCGCCCCGCGAGCACCTCGGCGGCCAGATCGCGGTTGGTCGCGGCGATCACCCGGGCGTTGACCGGGATCTCCTGATTGCCGCCGACCGGACGGTAACGCCGCTCCTCCAGCACCCGCAGCAGCTTCGCCTGCAAGGGGAGCGGCATCTCGCCGATCTCGTCGAGGAAGAGGGTGCCGCCATCAGCGTGGCTGAAGAGCCCGTTGCGGGCCTGATGCGCGCCGGTGAAGGAGCCGCGCAGATGCCCGAACAGCTCCCCCTCGATGAGGTCGGCGGAGATGGCGCCGCAGTTGACCGGAACATAGCTGCCGCGCCGCCCGCTGAGGTCATGGAGCGCGCGCGCGACCAGCTCCTTGCCGGTACCGGTCTCGCCCTTGATCAGCACCGTCGAGGGCATGGGGGCGAGCCGATGGATGGTCCGCCAGATCTCCTTGAGCGACTCGCTCTCGCCGACGATCCGCTTGGCGACGGGTCGCCGATCCTGCTCGCGCTGGACCAGCGCCTGCTCGCGGGCGACCCGCCGCCGCTCGCGCGCGCGGTGGATCACGGCCAGCAGTTGGTCGCCGAGGAAGGGCTTTCTCAGGACATCGGCCGAGGCGTCCCGCAGGGCGTCGATCTCGTCATAGACGTCCGCGTAGCCGGTGATGAAGATCACATCCAGATCGACCTGGTAACGGTCGCGAATCTCGCGCGCCAGCTCCAGTCCGCTGGCCGAGCCGGGAAGCCGGATGTCAACGATCATGAGATCGAAATGAAGGTCCCGCGCCAGCGCACGCGCGGTATTGGCGTCGGCTGCAGTTTCCACACGTGCGAAATGGGGAGCGAGCGAGCGCTCGATGAAGCTCAGCATGCCGGGCTCGTCATCGACGATGAGAATGGAATCGCCCGCGTCCGTCGCGGTCCTGGGGTCGCCCGCGAGGTCGTGCGCTCGTCGTTCGAGTGGCTGGGATGTCATGGTGTCCTCCTCCGCGCTGGTCGCTGGTGGACGCGCCTGCGCCACCCGCCAACGGTCTTGTTATGAATGAGTGAAGCGATCGCTCTCTCGCGAGACCCAATCGCCGTTCGAATAGGGCATCCCTGTTGCGAGACAACGGCCGAACGGATTGGCGCAAGGCTGGGAAGACTTGCGGTTATCACGCGATACGAGCGGAATTCAGCAGCAATCGAATGGGAGAATAACGCCTTCTTATACCGATACAAGCGGATTTTATCGGATGATAATATCGAAGTGTTCGATACCAAAAGCGATTCGAGCCGCTTATGCGAATGTTTCGATGGAAAGCGCATGAACCCGCGAAACAAGGGCCGATCGCGGCCGTCGAGGACCGCCGGGAGCGCGGATAGGTTTACCAGCAAGCCCGCGCGCCTGACTTGATCGTGGTCAAGGCCAGGTTCGCGGTCGTGGTCGATCTGGTCTGGGAGGATCGCTGGCGGCTGGCGGCTGGCGGCCTGGTCGCTTGAAAGCGAAGCCGATCATGGTGCGACCAGCTCACCACGAACGGCTTAACTCAATGGCCGAACATCTTCAAATACGATCAGCCCCCTCGGCCGCCGCTGACTCGGCCTCGCCCGCGTCCCCCTGATAGGCACGGCGGAAGGCTTCGACGAAGGGGCGGAAATCCTTCACGGTGCCGTAGATGGCGACCACGCCCGCGCGCTGACGGTCGTAGACCAGGTTGACGCCCTCGGTGCGGCCGGCGGGATTCGGGCGGGCCTCGCCGTTGTAGTAGATCCAGTGCCGGGCGTGCACGGAGGCATAGATCAGATCCTGCTCGGCATGGGTCAGCCAGAGGACGACATAGTTCCAACTGCCGATACTGAGCTTGACCTTGTTGGTGGTTGCCTCGGGCGACTCGGGATCGACCTGCCACTGAAAGACCGGGATCGGTCCTGCATAGGTCGGGTCCGCGTTGCCCTGCGGCCCTTCGACGATCGGCGGCTCGAAGTCGGCGGGCGGCTCGGTCGGCGGCCCCTTCGGCTTCTGGGGTTTGTCCTCGCCAGCCGCGAGCAGATCCTTCAGGTGTGGCGCCCCGCCATGTCCGGGGTCGGGGATGGGGTCCAGACCGTACTCGCGCAGGTCGACTTGCAAGGGGTTGACCGAGGCCCCGCCGAGCAGCAGCGAGTCGTCGTCGTAAGGCGGCTCGGTGTGGATCTCGATCGTCTCGAAGCGCGCCTCGCGCAGCAGATCCTGGACCTCGCGCTCCATGATCGCGACCTTCTCCGCGTTGATCGAATCCGGCGTGATCTCGACCTCGATACTCGACCCCTCGACGGCGATGCTCTTGACGAAACCAAGCGAGACCAGGTCACGCGAGCGGCCAGGAAAGCGGACTTGCCGCAGGAGATCCCGGACTTGTTCAGGCAGCATGGGCGACATCTCGATTCTCCTTTGGGCGTTGTGATGGACTCCCTGGGAAATAAGCGAGATTCGGGCCAGGGTCGAAGGCGGCCGGGTCGACCGAAACATCGTCTCGTCCCCCGGCGGCCTCCGGCCCGGTTGTCAGCGACGTTGGCGGACCACTTAACAGGTGCTACTGTCCTTGCTCAATCAGTCCTTGGGATAGATCCATGAGCGTGAAATTCTCCGAAGACGTGGTTCCATTGACCGACCTCAAGGTCAACCCAGGTCGCGTGGTCAAGCACGCCGCCGAGGCCCATCGGCCGGTGCTGCTGACCAGCCGAGGGCGCGGCGTCGCCGTCATGCAGTCCCTGGCCGATTACGAACAGGCGGCGGAGGAGCGCGCCTTCATGCGCGCGGTGGTCGCGGGATTGGCCGACCTGGACGCCGGCCGCGAGGTCTCCCTCGCCGAGGCCAAGGCCAGATTCGGTTTGGGATAGCGGCATGGGCGTCGCCGTGATCAGCTTCGCCGAGTCCGCGCTCCGCGACTTGGCGGGCATCCAGGAGTGGTACGCCACGGAAGGGGTGCTGGGGGTCGGCGACCGGCTCGTCGCCGAGATCTTCCAGCGCGTTGAGGTGCTCGCCGACCACTCGGACCTCGGACGCATGGTTCCGGAGTTTGGCCAAGCCTTTCTGCGGGAGCTGATCCACCCGCCATTCCGGATCGTCTATCGCCGGGATCCGCAGCAGGTGCGCGTTGTTCGTGTCTGGCGCAGCGAGCGGCTGTTGCGTCTGCCTGCATCGGCCTACCGCGAATGATCGGCTCGTTGCGCACACCTGGAGCGATGACGACACGGGGGACGCGGCCGTTTGGAGCATCCCGGCCCGGAAAGCGACAGCGATCGAGGGCCGGGGGCGGATGCCCGCAGGGTGATCCGCCGTCCAGCCAGCCGCCGAGGTAGAGAAACCGCTATCGCGTTCCGCCCTGGCATCTTGATTTCTGAGGTGGTTAGCTGCCGTTCTTGCTGAGGCCGGAATCGTTCACGCCCGTTCCGCGGCATGCGGCCTGGTACCACGGCACTTCGGGAAGGTCGAGCAGCCCCAGAATGGCTTGCCGGCCTCGACTCCACGTTTAGCCGTGCGCAACACCATGGCCGCACCACATGTCGGACAGACGGGCGCAGTCATCCCGGCATCCTGCTTGATCCCCGCACCCTCAGGGGCGCGCTTCGCGGCGGGGATCGCCGCTGATCCAGGCGACCGCCGTCCCGTCGCGTGGATCATCGCTTTCAGCTTTGGGCCATCCCACAGCTCGATATTGCGTCCGGCGGCGAACTGCCGTGCCTCCTGGCTGAAGGTGCCGGACGATACCACGTAACCGCCCACCGCCCCGCGCGCGGCCATGACCCCATAAAGCTCGCGTACGATCTCGACGCCAACCGAGCGTGCCCGCCAACGCTTGCATTGCACCAAATGCAGCTCGCTATCCTTGCGCAGCTCCAGGTCGACCCCGCCGTCCGGTCCCGAGCGTGTCTCGGTGACGGAGAAGCCGCGTTCCCGGAATGTCTCGCCAACAAGGTGTTCGAAGTCTTGCCACGAGAGGCTTTTCAAGTCGTCATTGCCCAGAGTTGACTTGGCCTGAGCGAGCAGGCGCGTGTTGCGGCGCGCCTTCAGCACCGAGACGATGGCACCGAGACCGAAGACGAATGGCAGGAGGTACTGCCCGATCAGCGCGCCTGTTCGGAGCATCTGCGCGATGATCGGGCCGGAAAGATCATGAGGGTTGGTGACTTGCGGCGTCGGAGACGCAGCCAGCCAGTGGAGCAGCGCATAGCTCATTACCGCGAGAGTCAACGCGGCCCACCACGGCAGGATCGACGCCGCATCGATCCAGTGCTCCATATCGCTGTTGCGGTGTCGTCTTCCCATTCTTTAGGTCTCTCCGTATCTAGAGTAGGGGCCAAGTTTGCTTACGCTTTCCACCCAATCACATCCTTCGTTGTCGCCACGCCCTTGGCGGCGAGGGGTAGCCAAGGTCGCGGAACCGCTATCGCGTTCCGCCCTACGTGGGCTGTGCGGGTCACAATCGATGGAGCAAAGAGACGAATCCCATCTGTTCGAAATGTGCATCGAAGCCGGCGAAATGTGCGATACCGGCATCGCGCATGACGACGAAACTACAGCAGTCGGTGATGCTGAAATCCTTGTCGGCATATTGCCGAAACAGCGCGAGCGCCTGCTCCTTCACCGGCTGGCCCACTTCTACGACGTCAAACCCGCCCGCCGCCAACTTGTCGAGGAATCGGACTGCGAGATCATGACGGCCCACGGAGCAGTTGAGGTAGGTCAGCGTTTCGAACAGGACGAAGTCTGACAGCACGACCCGGTGCGAGCCCAACAACCGGGGCAACAGATCTTTCGCAACCCTATGATGTTGATCGCGGCGGTCCAACAGTGCGATCCAGTAACCGGTATCGACGAACGCTGGCGGCTTCACTTTCCCTGCCCGACGAGATAACGGTCGTGCCCCTCGGCGCCGTCCTCGCGAACGTCGATGACGCCGATCAGATCGTCGAATAGATCAGCCGGGGTGGATGCGGCGGCGTCGGCTGCCGCTTCGGGTATCGGGTCGACGACCGTGACGATCAGCCGCGCCCGGCGAACCGCCGGCAGATCTTCCAGCAGCTTGACCTGACCGTCTTCGTAGACCGCATGGACGGATAGCATGTCTCTCTCCGGAGGAAAAAAGGGGAAGAAGGGACCAGGCTTAATTTCCCTGTTCTCTGCTCGGCACTTCAGGTGCGAGCAGGCACCTGAACTCCGGGGAAGCCTTCCCGACAGTATACCTGGCACCCGGTCGGCCGCCTGAAACCTGAACCTCCCCATCGCCGACTCCGCGTCGACCGTCCCAAACAACTCCGAACGGGATCATCAACCTTGATTGGCGCGCCGATGCAATAGACCTCGGCGATCTTGATTACCGATGCAGCCCGCATTCGCGCTTAAGGCCGAAGAAGCGGGTTTCTTCCTCCAGCATGCCGGGCAGGAGCCGCGCGGTGGTGTGGATGTCGCCGATGGAGACGTAGCCCTGATGGCGTAGCGGGTGGTCCGGGAGGTCGTGGCGGCGCAGGTAGCGATGCACGTCCGCCTCGCGCCAGTCGATGATGGGGTGGACCTTGAGGCGCCCGTCCTGCACCCGCAACACCGGCAAGTCTGCGCGGCTGCGCGCCTGCTCGCGGCGCAGTCCGGCGAACCAGGCGCGGGCTTCCAGCTCGCTCAGGGCGCGCTCCATCGGCTCGACCTTGTTCATCCAGTTGTACTGGTCGATGCCGCCCGCGCCCTGCTCCCACAGCCGACCGAGCCGCGCCTCCTGCCAGGCGGGGGAGAGCGCGGGGCGATAGACCTGGAGGTTGAGCGCGAGCCGGTCGTTCAACTCGTCGATCAGACGGTAGGTCTCGGCGAACAGGTAGCCGGTGTCGATCAGGATCACCGGGATGTCCGGTTTCAGAAGGGTCAGCATGTGCAGCAGCACGGCCGATTGGGCGCCGAAGCTGGAGGTCAGGACATGCCGCTCCGGCAGCTCCTCCAGCGCCCAGAGCGCGCGGTCCTCCGCCGGCAGGTTCTCCAGGCGACGGTTGACGGCGGCGAGCGCGGCCTGGTCGCCGGCCAGAATGGCGTCGAGATTGGTCTCAGTCATGGAAGTCTTCCGCTGGATTCACCACCGCCCGGACGAGGCCGTCGCGGATCAGATAGTCGCCGAAGCGCTCGCCGGGTTGGCGGCTCTCGGCGAAGCGCCCGAACAGGCTGTCGATCTCGGCCAGGATGCCGGTCTCGTCGAGGTTCTCGCGATAGAGTCGGTTGAGCCGGGTGCCGATGCCGTCGCCGCCGAGCATGAGGTTGTAACGGCCCGGCCCCTTGCCGACCAGGGCCAGCTCGGCGAGATAGGGCCGGGCGCAGCCGTTGGGGCAGCCGGTCATGCGCACGACGATGCCTTGATCCGCGAGCCCGTGCTTGGCGGCCAGATGCTCGACCCGGTCCAGAAAATCCGGGAAGTAGCGCTCGGCCTCGGCCATGGCGAGCGGGCAGGTCGGGAGCGCCACGCAGGCGATGGCGTTGCGCCGCAGCGGCGAGCGTCCCTCGGCCAGCAGGCCATGGTCGCGTGCCAGGGCCTCAATGGCGTGCTTCCGGTCCTCCGGCACCCGTGCCACGATCAGGTTCTGATTCGGCGTGATGCGGAAATCGCCCTGGTGGATGCGGGCGATCTCGCGCAGCCCGGCCATGTTGCTCCGGCCGGGGCCGTCGCTCAGGCGTCCGCTCTCGATGTAGAGGGTCAGATGCCAGTGTCCGTCCTCGCCCCTGACCCAGCCATAGCGGTCGCCCTGGTCGGTGAAGCGCACCGGCCGCGCTGGGGCGAGCCGCAGGTCCGCGCGGCGCTCGACCTCGGCACGGAAGGCCGCGAGGCCCATCCGCTCGATGGTGTATTTGAGCCGGGCGTGACTGCGGTCCTGACGATCGCCGAAGTCGCGCTGGGTCGTCACCACGGCCTCGGTGACCGCGAGGGTGTGCTCCGGCGCGATGAAGCCCAGCTCGCTCGCCAGGCGCGGATAGGTGGACCGATCCCCATGGGTCGCGCCCATGCCGCCGCCGGCCAGGACGTTGAATCCCAGCAGTCGCCCGTCCTCGGCGATGGCGACGAAGCCCAGGTCGTTGGCGAAGACATCGACGTCGTTGTGCGGCGGCACGGCCACGGCGGTCTTGAACTTGCGCGGCAGATAGGACTCGCCGTAGATGGGCTCGGCGTCCCCGCCGACCTGCTCGCCATCGAGCCACAGCTCGTGGTAGGCACGGGTGCGCGGCAGCAGGTGCTCGCTGATGCGTCTGGCCCAGTCATGGACCTCCCGATGCAGCTTGGATTCGACCGGATTCGGGTTGCAGAGCACGTTGCGGTTGACGTCGCCGCAGCCGCCGATCGAGTCGATCATGACCTGGTTGATGCCCTGGATGACCGACTTGAGGTTGTTCTTGAGGATGCCGTGATACTGGAAGCTCTGGCGCGTGGTCAGACGCAGGGTGCCGCTGGTCAGCTCGCGGCCGATGCCGTCGATGGCGAGCCACTGCGCCGGCGTACAGACCCCGCCCGGTAGGCGCGCGCGCAGCATGAAGCCGAAGTAGGGCTCCAGATACTGCTCGCGACGCTCCTGGCGCCGGTCGCGATGGTCCTGCTGGTAGAAGCCGTGGAACTTGCTGATCTGGGCGTCGTCGCCGCCGAGCGCCCCGGTCAGCCCGTCGGCCAGGCTCTCGCTCAGGGTGCCGCGCAGGTAGCGGCTGCGGACCTTGATGTGCTCGTTCTCGTGCAGGGGTGCGTTCATGCGTAGAGGTCTCGGTGGTAGCGCGCCTCGCGGCGCAGGGCGTCGAGGGACTGCTCGGCGGCCTCGGGAGCGAGTCCGGCCTCGGTGGTCAGGATGTCCAGCAGGGCCTGGTGCACGGCCTGGCCCATGGCGGTTGCGCCGCAGACATAGAGGTGCGCGCCGTCCTCGATCCAGCGCAGCAGCTCGCGCCCTTCTTCGCGCAGGGCGTGCTGGACATAGCGCTTCCCGGCCCCGTCGCGCGAGAAGGCGAGGCTGACCCGATCCAGCCGGCCGGCCTTGCGCTGCGCTTGCCAGTCGAGCTGGTAGAGAAAGTCGCGGTGGAAGTGCCGGTTGCCGAACACCAGCCAGTTGCGCCCCGAATCACCCTGGGCCGCGCGCTGTTGCAGGAAGGCGCGATAGGGCGCCACACCGGTACCGGCCCCGATCAGGATCAGCGGCGTGTCGCCGTCCGACGGTAGCCGGAAGCTCTCGTTCTCGGCGACATAGACGCGCACCGCATCCCGCTCGCCGACCCGCTCCCCCAGGAAGCCCGAGGCCCCGCCGAGATGGTCTCGGCCGTGGGCCTGGTAGCGCCGCACCGCGACCGTGAGATGAGCCTCGTCCTCGCACTCCGCCTGACTGGAGGCGATCGAGTAAAGCCGCGGCTGGAGCGGGCGCAGCAGGCCGGCCAGCGCCTCGGCCTCGACGCGGGCGGGATGGTCCGCGATCAGGTCGATGAGCTGACGCTCGCTCGCATAGGCCCGCAGGGCGGCGGCATCCGTCGCCAGCTCGGTCAGCTCCCGCGCCTTTGTCAGCTCGGCCCAGGCGCGGACGCTCGCCGGATGCAGTTGCGTCAGCTCCAGCCGCTCGATCAGGGCCTGGCGCAGACCCAGCTCCGCGTCGGCCAGGCGCACCGGCGCTTCGCCGTCGAGTCCGAGCGTCGTCAGCACCGCGTCGGCCAGCGCCGGATCGTTGTGGAACCAGATCCCCAAGGCATCGCCCGGCTGGTAGCTCAGGGCGCTGGGGTCGATCGACAGGGCTAGATGGCGCACGTCCGCGACCGCATCCTGGGTCGTGATGCGGCGATTCTCCAGCAGGGTCGCGGGGTAGGGGGTGTCCTTGGCGACAGTGGGCGGCGGGCTCGGACGCGCGCCCGGCAGCGCCACCACGTTGCTCGGCCGGGCGGGCGCGAGCTGCGCCAGCCGCTCCAGGACATCCGCCGACCAGCGCTCGGAGTCGGCTGCGTAGTCCAGATCGCAGCACTGCACCGGCAGGATGCGCCGCGCGCCCAGCTCCGCGAGCCGCCGATCGAAGTCGACCGCCGTGCGGCAGAAGTGCTCGTAGCTCGAATCCCCCAGACCCATGACGGCGTAGCTCAGTTGCTCCAGGCGCGGCGCGCGCGGGTCATGGAGGAAGGCGTGCAGCGCCTGGGCGCTGTCGGGCGGCTCGCCCTCGCCGTGGGTACTGACGAGGAAGAGCACCAGGCGCTCCTTGATCAGCCGGCGCGGGCCGAAGTCGCCCATGGAGCGCACCCGGATCTCAATCCCCTGGCCGAGCGCCCGCTCGCCGAGCCGCTCCGCGACCGCCTTGGCATTGCCGGTCTGCGAGCCGTAGAGGAGGCTGACGGTGGCGACGGGAGCGGGCTCGGCAGCGGCGGGTACCGCATGACCGCTCAGGCCCGCCAGATAGCCGCTGACCCAGGCGATCTGGGTCGGCGACAGGTCCTTGAGCGCGATCTGGAGCGCGCGCAGTTGCCGGTCGTCCACCGGACTGGTCAGGGCGTTCAGGTGTGTCAGCGCCATCGTTCGGAATCCCCTGGCATCGGTCATGCGTCGCACTGGACGCCATTCGGGCGATTGCCCCCGTGCGCCAGAGTCTAGGCAGGGGTGCGAGACGACATAAAATGATGATTCATGAATCGTTATCGCGAGGATTGATATGGAACTGCGCCAACTGCGATCCCTGATCACGCTGGTCGAGACCCACTTCAATGTCAGCCGCACGGCCGAGCGGCTGCACCTGGTGCAGTCCGCCGTGACCCAGCACCTCAAGCACCTGGAAACGGAGATCGGCGCGCCCCTGTTCGAGCGTCAGGGCAAGCGTCTGGTCGGGCTGACCGAGGTCGGCGGACAGGTCGCGCGCTACGCGGAGGAGGCGCTGCGTCAGACCGGCAACATCCTTGCGGTGGGGCGCGATCACGTCGAGGAGGCGAGCGGCGTGCTGCGGCTGGGCGCGACCCATACCCAGGCGCGCTATGTGCTGCCGCCGGTCATCCGGCGCTTCGTCGGCGCCTATCCGGAGGTGGAGCTACAGATCCATCAGGGCACGCCGGGACAACTGGTCGACCTGGTGCTGCGCGATCGCGTGGACCTGGCGATCTGCACCGAGGCGCTCGGCGAGGAAATCGGTCTCCAGGCCATTCCCTGCTATCGCTGGAACCGGGGCCTGATCGCGCCGCGCGGACATCCGCTGCTCGACCTGGAGCCCTTGACCCTGGCCAGTCTCTGCGAGCACCCGATCGTCACCTACGTCTTCGGCTTCACCGGGCGCGGCGGCTTCAGCGACGCCTTCGCCAAGGCCGGGCTGCGCCCCAGGGTGGTCCTGAGCGCCGCCGACACCGACGTCATCAAGACCTATGTCCGCGAAGGACTCGGCGTCGGCATCATCGCCGCCATGGCCTATCAGGCGGAGGAAGACGCGGATCTCGGCCTGCGCGACCTCAGCGCGCTCTTTCCCTGGGAAGTGACCAAGATCGCTCATGCGCGGGATAAGCACCTGCGCAAGTTTCACAGCCACTTCATCGCGCTCTTCAAGGCCGAGACCGGCGGCCCCATCGATCGCGCAAAAACCGCCTCTCGACAGTTGGCGAACGCGCACCTTTCCTAGTCTCGCGATCGGGCTCGACCGTGAGCGGATGCGACAAAGTGTCGCGCCCCCGGCCGCTTCCCACGCCATTTTGTCCCCGCTGACAGACGCCGAGTCCCTCTCGGTCGTCCCTGAATCCTCCCGCCCGCGCGCCCTGTCGATGCCGAGGGCATTCCCCTGATCCATGGCCTGTTTTGTGCTGAAGGCTGGAGTACGCGGCGAGCGCCGCCTCGCCATCCGCCGTCATCCATCACCGCACACTGGAGGTCACCATGCCCGAGACCGCAATCCCATCGCACACGGGGCGCGAGCCCTGGCGTCCGAACCTGGTTCCGCTGTCGACCCTGATGGTCGCCACCTGCGCGCTCACCGCCTACTTTCTCGTCGACACCTATTTCCTGCGGGAACCGAGCGCGAAGTACACCAAGGACGGCACCGCTTTCATCCTTCGGCTCAAGGAGCCGCTGGATACGGGGCTTGCGATCAAGGCGGGCGGGGCGCGGTTGATTCAGACCATCGCCGTGGTCAAGAAGCAGTCGGATGACCTCAAGACCGAGATCAGCGAGCGTCTGACCAAGGATCAGACCTACCGGACCGATCTCGCGGCCTTCATGACGCAGTTGGAGGATGCCGAGCGGATGATCGCCGGCCTCAAGCAGGAGATCGCGACGCTCCAGCGGGAGCAGGCGGGCGCGCGCGGCGCGTCGACGGAGGTGCAACGGATCAGCGGCGACTGAGGCCGCAGCCTCCCGATCAGCCTGCGCAAGTCGCGACGTCCGGTTGCCCGTCACTTGCGATCCGCCCATCGAAGCCACGAGGAGACGCCCATGTCCACGACCGCCGATGCCCTGCCGCGCGGCGCCACCGCCGCCGATGCTCACCTGGAGACCAAGCCTGGCCGCTGGATCACCAACTGGAACCCCGAGAAGACCACGCAATGGGAGTCGGTCGGCAAGCGGATCGCGCGCCGCAATCTCATCTGGTCCATGTTCGCCGAGTTCCTCGGCTTCGCCATGATGGGCGTCTGGGGCATGGTCGTCCCACGCCTGCCGGACGCGGGCTTCACCTTCACCGCCGACGAGCGCTTCTGGCTGATCGCCGCGCCGGGACTCACCGGCGCCCTGATGCGCTTTCTCTATACCTTCACGGTCCCGGTGGTTGGCGGGCGCAACTGGACCATCGCCTCGGCCCTGCTGCTGATGATCCCTTCGGCGGGACTCGCCTACGCGGTCAGCGATCCGACCACGCCCTTCTGGCTGCTGATCATCATCGCGAGCCTGGCGGGACTGGGTGCGGGCAATTTCACCTCCTCCATGGTGAACATCTCCTTCTTCTACCCGGAGCGCGTCAAGGGCGCCGCGCTGGGTCTGAACGCCTCGGGCGGCAATCTGGGCGTCGCCTGGGTGCAGTTCACCATCCCCATCGTCATCATCACCGCTGGCGGTCTGGCGTTGGATCGCGCCGGTCTGATCTTCATCCCGCTCTGCATCATCGCGGCGATGGGTGCCTTCTTCTTCATGAACAACCTGACCTGCGCGCGGGCCGACATCAAGAGCTTCGGGCTGGCGATGGCGGAGAAGAACACCTTCATCATCGCCTGGCTCTACATCGGCACCTTCGGCTCCTACATCGGCTATGCCAATACCTTCGCCACGCTTCTGAAGTCGGAATTCCCGGAGGTTTCGGTGAAGGTCGTCTTCATCGGCGCGCTCATGGGCGCCCTGATGCGTCCGATCGGCGGCTGGCTGGCGGACCGTTACGGCGGGGCGCGCATGACCATGATCGTCTTCACCCTCATGTGCATCGGCAGCCTGGGCCTGGTGCTGACACTGGAGCAGTTGAACTTCCCGCTCTTCCTCGGGCTCTTCCTGCTGCTGTTCGTCGCCGCCGGCATGGGCAACGGCACCGTTTACCGCATGATCCCCGCCGCCTTCCGGGTGCGCGCCATGGACCCGGCGACCGGCCAGCTCGATCCCGCCAAACTGGTCACCGCGCGTCGGCTGGCGGGCGGCTGTATCGGCGTCGCCGGGGCCATCGGCTCGCTCGGCGCCTTCTTCATCCCGCGCGTCTTCGCCGAGGCCGGCATTGCCGGCGGCTTCGGGGTCTTCCTCGGCTGCTATGCCTCCATGCTCTTCATGACCTGGTATTTCTATCTGCGGCGCGGCTCGGCCATGTCGATCGCCAACGTCTAGCCACTGATCCCGGAGAGGTACGCCCATGTTCAAGCACATCCTGGTTCCGACCGACGGGACCGATCTCGCGAAAGAGACCTGCCGGGCCGCCGCGGCCCTGGCGAAACAGCTTGGCGCCCGGATCACCGCCTATCACGCCAGGGAGCAGATCACCTCGACCACCTTCTCGGCGGCGATCTTCGACGGCGATCTCGTCGATGAGACCACGCGCGGGCAGTTCGAGAAGGCGGTGGACGCGGCGGCGCGCACCAGTCTGGACTGCGCCGAGAACCTCTGCCGCGAGGCCGGCGTACCCTGCAAGACCATGACGACACCGACCGACAGCCCGCACGAGGGCATCCTCGGCGCCGCCGATCAGTGCGGGGCCGATCTGATCTTCATGGCCTCGCACGGCCGCAAGGGCTTCAAGGCCCGACTGATCGGGAGCGAGACGCAGCGGGTGCTCACGGAGTCCAAGATCCCCGTGCTGGTCTACCGCTGGGGGGATGCGGCCTGATGCGCTTCAGATCCAGACCTGGTCACGAAGCTCCTGCTTCGTGACCCGCAAGACGAAGCTCCGCTTCGCGAAGCCAGTCTTGCCGCGCGGATCGCTACGAGGCCAGGGCCGGAGATGCCCGAAGCCATGAAGCAGAGCTTCATCTCCGAGGTCACGAAGCAGGAGCTTCGTGACCAGAAACCACACGGGAATCCTTTGAGCGCTTCGTGCCCGTTGCGGTTCAACCCGTCTGAATTGGCTGAAACCAAGAGGCCACGACACCCATGACGACCGGACTCGAACTGACATCTTTCGACGACTTCCTGAAACTGGCCCGGCGACAAGCCGAGCCGCAGCAACTGCTCTTCGTCTTCACCCGCAGCGAGCTGCCCGCCGACCACACCCCGGAGCAGGCCGCGCGCTTCGCCGCCGGCCAGGGCGGGCATCTAGCGCCCGTCGTCTGCGTGGGCAGAGGCTTGCATGAGATCCCCGGCTTCCAGGCATTCGCCAGCGAGGCCGAGGCGCACATCGACGACTGGGCCGTCATCTTCGCCGCCGCCCTGCCGGGCATCGGCCACCGACCACCCACGCCACTCGCGATCGAGCAGGCGCTCGACCGAATGGTCGAGACCGTCCGCAGCGGCCAGATTGCGAGCTACCTGGCGTTCGACCGCGAGGGGATAACGCTGCGGCTGGCGATGAGCCATTGAGTGGCGCGAGGGATCGGTCCCTCATAGGACGGAATGTGTCCTCGAAGGTGTGCAGGTCACCTGTCGTGCTGCACGACTCGTCCGCAATGCGCGTTGAGTACTCATTTACCCCCGATGCGGAGGATGTGGCCCATGTCCATGTCATTGCTCAAGATCCAGAAACGCCTGCCAGTGGTCGTGTCACTGAGTTTGCTCGGGCTGCTATCCCTAAGCGCGAATGCACAATTCGATTGGCCGCTTCCGGGCCGCTCGGTCGTGCCTGGAGACTCCGTCCCAAGGGAGCTTCCCCCCTGCGGCCCAATCTTCAAGAACGACCTAGATAACGCGCGGGCTGTCTGCGGCAGTAGTCAGAATACCGACGGGGTCTATGGAGAGAGTAAGTTCAGGAATGGAGTCGTTGGCATTGGCGGGGTTGCGGGCGTATCTGCTGCGTGGAGGCGATTGCCCAGGCCGCCCGCCATGCCCGCGCGAACCATTGCCACCTGATTCTGGCCGGCGTGAAGCCGGGTACCTACGGCACCCTGGAGCGCGCCGGGCTGGTCCGCGAGATGGGTGCGGACGCGATATTCCAGCACGAGCCCATGCTGCTAGCGGCGACGCTGAAGGCACTCGACTCGGCCCATGCCAGGGTCTGCGAGGATCAGACCGATCGATTGAGGTTGACGGATGGAACATTTGACCGAGCGAGACAACCTAGGCCCTTCGCGTCAGATGGCCAGCGCCATGGCGGAAACCCTTGACGGGCAGCGTCAGCGCTGGGATGCACGCTACCGCGGCCTCACCCCAGCCCCACGGCCGGCGGCGGTGCTGAGGCACTTCGCCCACCTGGTGCCAACGACCGGGAGCGCGGTGGATCTCGCGTGCGGGCTGGGCGGCAATGCACTCTGGCTCGCGCAACGCGGTCTGGATGTGCGCGCCTGGGACTTGTCCGCAGTCGCCATCGACCAACTGCGGGCCGCAGCGGCACAACTCCGGCTCCCGGTTGCTGCCGAGGCACGGGACCTCATCGCACACCCGCCCGAGTCAGGGCGCTTTGACGTGATCGCTGTCGTACGCTTTCTCGACCGGGATCTGGCGCCGAAGATCGTCGCGGCCTTGAGGCCAGGCGGTCTGCTGTTCTACGAAACCTTCACGCGAGAGAGCGTCGATGGGCGGGGTCCACGCGACCCCGCCTTCCGTCTGGCCCCAAACGAGCTGTTGGATCTCTTCAGGGGGTTGGTGGTGCGAGGCTACCGAGAAGAAGGCCGACTCGCCGACCCCGCCTCTGGGCTGGGTGATCTGGCGTTGATGGTGGCCGAGAAGGCTCGCTGAGAGTCCGCCTGACGTCCAGGCTCAGGCGAGTCCCTGCGGCGACGCGGCCGTTGGCGCCGACGCCACGATACGGACCAGCTCGAGATCGAAGGTCAGGTCATGACCGGCGAGCGGGTGATTTCCGTCCATGCTCACCGTCTCGGCGTCGAGCGCGACGATCGTGAAGCTCGCGGTCTCACCGTCCGGTGCTTGAGCACGCAGGATGGTGCCGACCTCGAGCGCCGTGCCCACATCGATCGCGTCTTTTGGCACCGTCAAGTTCATCCTGGTGTCGTGCTCGCCGTAGGCGCTTTCGCAGGGGATGATGATGGTCTTCCGTTCCCCCGCGCCCATGCCAATCAGCGCCTCCTCGAAGTCGGGCAGCATCTGGCCCTGGCCTAGGGTGAAGACCAGCAGCTCGCGCCCGCGCGAGGAATCAAAGGTCGTTCCGTCGGCCAGGGTTCCACGGTAATGGACTTCGACCCTATCGCCAAGCTTGGCGGTCGTCATTGCATTTTTCTCCTGTCAGTCGGTTTTGCTCAACGCCATCCAGTGCTCGCGCCCCTGGATCGTGGCGACTCGGGGCGAACGCTCCATGCAAGGCCCCTGCCGTGCAATCAGGATTAGGAGGCATGCCCAGGAAAGACTCCACAGCGGCGCGTGTGTACGCACTTAGGCTCGTGGTCGGCGAGCCGCATCCAGCGTGGCGGACTAGCGGCCGGGACACATTGGCCCAACCGCACTCGGTACCTGCGAACAAAGTGTCGCAGTCGCCGCCCCCCCGCTCCGCCTGAACGCCTGTCATGACGGCGCTCTAGTCCCTGGCATACCTGTTGCTGAAGACTCTCTGTCGAAATCATCCCTCCAGGACAGCCGATGTGGACTCGATCCGCGCCGCCGCTCCTGGGTCTGATAACGGAGGCGGAGGAGTGAAGACACGATGATGAACGCGGAGTCGCAGCAGGTGCGCGAGTTGCTCCGGGAGGTCCATTACCCTGGCTTCTCGCGCGACATCGTGGCCTCGGGGTTCGTGGGGGAGATCCTCGCGATCGGTCCCATGGTGGAGGTCGAGTTCAAGCCCGATACGCGCGATCAGGAGAAGGTCGCGACCATGGAGCGGGAGATGCGCGCGGTGTTGCTGCGCGCCAATTTCGCGGACGTGCAGATCCGTCGCATCGCCCCCTACGTTCATGAGGTGTCCCTGCGCAGCGCCGAGGATCTGGCCAAGGAGCTGAAGCGGGTCGCCGGGGGCGGGACCACGGAGCCGAGCCGGCTCATGACCCCCTTGCAGGCGGAGTATCTGGAAGACGGCGAGCTGCCGGAGCCGGATCTGCTCGCCATCGCGCTCGGGCGGCCGGACATGGCGCCGGCGGCCGGCTATGGACCTGGGGGGCCAAAGCCGCTCAGCGGTCCACGCGAGGCGATCAGTTACGACATCGGTGTCCAGGTCCTGCAATGGGACATCGACCCCCACGACCCCCAGGCCCGCACCTGCCAGCGCGAGATCGAGCTGGACGGCTGGGATTACCGCGTCTGGTGGCAGGCCCACCCGAGCGGCGACCTCCTCTACGTCTCGATGCAGGCGATGAAGGAGGACTGGGTCGACCACGACAACAACGCCGTGCCCCATCCGATCGGCCGCTCCGAGGCGGTGAATCTCGTCTACGACGAGCGGCGCGCGGCGGTGGTGGCGATCTACGGCACGGTGCGGGATTTCCGCCCCTTCGTGAAGGCGTTCTCGCTGGCGCACGCCAGCGAGACCGGCGCGCAAGACCAACCGGACACCCAAGAGGCAGCACGGCCATGAGCAAGACCAAAGACGACAGCAAAGAGAACGCCGGCTCCCGCTGGTTCCGTGAGCTGGACGAGCCGCGCAAGTGGGAGGACTTCTACCGGCGCCGCTGGCAGTACGACAAGTCGGTGCGCACCAGCCATAGCGTCAACTGCTCCGGCTCCTGCTCCTGGGAGGTCTTCGTCAAGAACGGCATGATCACCTGGGAGCTGCAGAAGACCGATTGGCCCCAGATCAACGATCAGACGCCGAACTATGAGCCGCGCGGCTGTCAGCGCGGGATCTCGGCCTCCTGGTATCCCTACAGTCCGGTGCGTCCCAAATATCCCTACGTCCGGGGCGTGCTGCTCGACTTCTGGCGCGCCGAGCGCGCGGCGGGCAAGGACCCGGTCGCGGCCTGGGGCGCGATCGTCGAAAACCCGGAGCGCACCACGGCCTATCGCAACGCGCGCGGTAAGGCCGGCTGGCGTCGCACCACCTGGGACGAGGCGACCGAGATCATCGCCGCCGCCAAGGTCTACACCATCAAGGAGTATGGCGCGGACCATCTGGCGTCGTTCTCGCCGATCCCGGCCATGAGCATGGTCAGCTTCCTGTCCGGTCACCGCCTGTCCAATCTGCTCGGCGGCACCATGCTCAGCTTCTACGAGTGGTATCACGACCTGCCGCACGTCATGCCCATGATCTGGGGCGATCAGACCGATGTGCACGAGTCCGCCGACTGGTACCAGAGCGCCTACTGGATCGTCATGGGCTCCAACCTGCCGATGACCCGCACGGCGGACGCGCACTTCGCCTCCGAGCACAAGTACAACGGTGGCAAGCTGGTCAATCTCTCGCCGGACTACTCGGACGTCACCAAGTTCGCGGACCTCTGGGTGCCGGTGCGCCCAGGCACGGACACCGCCTTCATCCTCTCCTGCATCCACGTCATCCTGCAGGAGTTCCACGTCAATCGCCGCTCGCAGTATTTCCACGACTACGTGGCGCAGTACACCAATCTGCCCTTCCTGGTGATCCTGGACGAGGAGGGCGACCACTATGCGAGCGGGCGTTTCCTGCGTGCCAGCGACCTGGAGGCTTACCAGGACGAGGAGCTGGGCGACTGGAAGATTCCCTGTCTCGGCAAGGACGGGGAGCTGCACCTGCCGGGCGGCTCGCTCGGCTTCCGCTGGGAGGAACGGAACACCGGACGCTGGAACCTCAAGAACGAGGACGCGGTGACGGCCCAGCCCTTCGAGCCCATGCTGACCCTGATGGACGGCGATTACGAGGAGGTGATCGTCGAGTACGCCGACTTCACCCACACCTTCAACGTCGAGTTCGGCACCACGGCGCTGCGGGGCGAGAAGGCGCAGAAGAGCCTGCGCGGCGTGCCGAGCCGGGTGATGACGAAGAAGGACGGCACCAAGGTTCGCGTCGCCACGGCCTACGACCTGCTGCTCGCCAGTTTCGGCGTGAACCGGGGTCTCTCGGGCGCGGGCTATCCCAAGGACTATGACGACGCCTCCCAAGCCTATACCCCGGCCTGGCAGGAGCAGGAGACCGGCGTCGACCGCAACCTGGCGATCCGGGTGGCGCGCGAATGGGCGGACACCGCCGAGAAGACCCAGGGCAAGTGTCTCTTCATCACCGGCTCGGGCATCCTGCACTGGTATCACGGCGGCTCCCTGACCTATCGCTCCGAGGCGGTCATGGGGATTCTGACCGGCTGTCAGGGGCGCAACGGCGGCGGCTTCGCGCACTACGTGGGCACTGAGAAGATCCGCAACATGGCCGCGATCGGCACCATCGGCAACGCCGCCGACTGGGGCAACGTCGGGCGGCAGATGAACTCCACCTCTTACTTCTACTTCCACACGGATCAGTGGCGCTATGACGGCATGAGCCTGGACCCGCTCTGGGCGCCGCGTGCCAAGGAGATGCCGGCCAAGGCCAATCATGCCGCCGATATGAACGCGGTCGCGGTGCGCAACGGCTGGCTACCCTTCTTCCCGCAGTTCGACGAGCGCAATCCCACGGATGTGATGCAGGACGCCCGCAAGGCCGGCTGCGAGAGCCTGGACGAGGTCAAACAATGGGTCGCGAAGCAGTTCAAGGAGCGCAAGCTCAAGTTCGCGCTGCCCAACGTGGACTCGCCCAGGAACCACCCGAAGGTGCTCTGGATCTATCGCGGCAATCTCATCGGCACCAGCATGCGCGGGCACGAGCTGAACCTGAAGCACATGCTCGGCACCCACAACAACGTGCTCGGCGGCGAGACCCGCGCCAAGGACATGGTCAACGAGATCGACTGGACCGAGAACGCCCCGCTCGGAAAGCTGGATCTCATCTACAACGTCAACCTGCGGATGGACTCCTCCGCGAATTACTCGGACATCGTGCTCCCCACGGCGCACTGGTACGAGAAGTTCGACCTCACCTGCACGGATCTGCATTCCTTCCTGCATCCCTTCACGCCGGCGCATGACCCGGCCTATGAGTCCAAGCACGACTGGGAGGCGTTCCGGATCATCGCCGAGAAGGTCAGCGCCCTGGCCAAGACTCATCTGCCGGACCCGATCGAGGATCTGGTGATGACGGCGCTCAGCACCGACACGCCCGACGAGATGGCGCAACCCATGGGCGAGCTGCGCGACTGGTGGACCGGGGAGAGCGAGCCGATTCCGGGCAAGACCTTCCCGAACGTCAGTGTGGTGACGCGCGACTACACCAAGATCCACGACATGTACACCACCCTGGGTCCAGCGGTCACCAAGCCCAACGGCTACGGGGCCAAGGGCATCAAGGGCGATCTCGCGGAAGCCTATGAGCAGATGAAGGAGAGCTATCTGGTCGGCGAGAAGCAGGGCCGGCCGAACATGGAGACAGCGGCCAAGGTGTGCGAGGTGATCCTGCGCATCTCACCGGAGAGCGACGGCGAGCTGTCCTACCAGATCTTCAAGAACCTGGAGAAGCGCTGCGGGGTGCCGCTCGCGCACATCGTCGAGCCGGAGCGCGAGACCGCCTATCACTATCCGGATCTCATCTCCCAGCCCCGGCGCGCCCTGACCTCGCCTCATTGGTCGGCGATCGAGACCAAGGGCCGGACCTACTCGCCCTGGACGCTCAACATCGAGGCCCTGAAACCCTTCCATACGCTGACCGGACGGCAGGAGATCTATTACGACCACCGCATGTTCCGCGACCTCGGCGAGGACTTCCCGGTCTACAAGCCGCCCGTGGACATGGTGTCGATCGGCGACGTGGCCCAGAAGGACATCCAGATGAAGGGGGCCAAGCTGTTCCGCTTCATCACCCCGCACCAGAAGTGGGGCATCCACAGCATGTTCGGCGACTCCTGGCAGATGCAGAACATGTTCCGGGGCGGGCCGACGGTCTGGATCAACGACGACGACGCCCGCGACATCGGGGTGGCGGACAACGACTGGGTCGAGATCTTCAACGAGAACGGCATCCAGGTCGCCCGCGCCGTGGTCAGCCACACGGTCCCGCGCGATATGTCGATCGTCTATCACCAGACCGAGCGGCACGTGAACGTGCCCTTCTCCTCGCTCGCCAGGGAACGGGGCGTCAGCGATCTGCGCGGCGGCAATAACAACGCCACCACCCGGATCATGATGAACCCGGCCACCATGGTCGGCGGCTATGCCAACTGGACCTATTGGCTCAACTACCAGGGCACCAGTCCATCGGAGCGCGACTGCGTGGTGCTGATCCGCAAGAAGCCGATGGAGACGCGCGGGCGGAAGGTCATCTATCAAGAGTCGCAGCTCAACGTCGGGGCATAACCTCATGCGCATCAAGCAACAGATGGGAATCGTCTTCAACCTGGATAAGTGCCTGGGTTGTCAAACCTGCACCATTGCGTGCAAGAACGTCTGGACCAACCGCGAAGGCGCGGAATACATGTTCTGGAACAACGTCGAGACCAAGCCCGGCGCGGGTTATCCCAAGCAGTGGGAGAACCAGGAGAAGTACCGGGGCGGCTGGAAGCAGGATCCGGAGGGCGACGCGCCCAAGCTCAATCAGGCGTCGCGCTTCTGGGAGATGATCAGTCTCTTCTACAACCCCGTGCTGCCGCAGATGAACGACTACTACGGCAAGGGACCCTTCACCTTCACCTACGAGGATCTGCACTCCGAGCAGCCGACCAAGTATTCGCAGCCGGTCGCGCGTCCCAAGTCGCAGATCACGGGCGAGGAGGACATCGAGCTGACCTATGGGGTCAACTGGGAGGACAACGGCGCCGGCACGCACGAGGAGGGGACCGGCTCGCTCGACTACAACTTCAGCGACATGACGCCGGAGGCCCGCAAGGCGCTGCTGAAGTTCGAGCAGTCCTTCATGATGTACCTGCCCCGCATCTGCAACCACTGCCTCAATCCGGGCTGCGTCGGCTCCTGTCCCTCGGGCGCCAACTACAAGCGCGAGGAGGACGGCGTGGTCCTCATCGATCAGGACCGCTGCCGCGGCTGGCGCTACTGCGTCTCGGGCTGTCCCTACAAGAAGACCTACTACAACTGGCGCACCGGCAAGTCGGAGAAGTGCATCCTCTGCTTCCCGCGTCTGGAGACCGGGCAGCCGCCCATGTGCTTCCAGGCGTGCGTCGGGCGCATCCGCTATCTGGGTCCCTTGCTCTATGACCTGGACCGGGTCGCCGAGGTCGCCAACACCAAGGACGAGAAGGACCTGGTGGCGCGCCACCGCGAGATCATCCTCGACCCCTTCGATCCGGAGGTCATCGCCGAGGCCAAGCGCCAGGGGGTCTCGGACAACTGGCTGGACGCCTGCCGCCGCTCGCCGGTCTACAGGATGGTCAAGGAGTGGGAGATCGCGCTGCCGCTGCATCCGGAATTCCGCACCCTGCCGAGCCTGTTCTACATCCCGCCGGAGAGTCCGGTGCAGACGGCCAAGCCGAACGCGCGCGGGACGCTCGACATGGTGAACGGCGGAACGGTGCTGCCGGACCTCAAGGAGTTCCGCATCCCGATCGAGTATCTGGCCCGTCTGCTGGCGGCCGGCAATACCGAGCTGGTCGAGACGGCGCTGCTGCGTCAGCTCGCGCTGCGCGAGTTCCGCCGGCAGGAGCGGGTGGAGGGCCGCACCGACGACAGCATCCTCAAGGCGGTCGGGCTGACCATCGAGCAGGCGCGGCACATGCATAGGCTGCTGTCCCTGGCGCATTTCCACGAGCGCTTCGTCATCGCCACCTCGCGCACCGAGGACACCGACAACGCGCCTTATCTGGAGCGCGGCTTCACCGGGTACGACCTCTTGGCTCCGGAACAGAGTCCCAAGCGGCGCACCTCCTTCCACGGCAACAAGATGGGTGTGGGGAGCTGACCATGAGCGCCGTCCGACTGACTGAATCCTTCGCGGAGGAACTGGGATCGACGGGGTCGGCGGGCTGGGATCTCGGGGCCATGTACGGGGTGATCGCGGAGCTGTTGCTCAATCCAGCCGTCCGGGATGCCGGACGGGTGGAGCGCGCCCTCGAAGCCCTGCCACGGACGCCGATGCGTGAGTGCATCGAGCGTTTCCTGGCCTCCCCAGCCGCGCACGACGTCGATGAATACACCCAGACCCTGGAGCTGACGCCGCCCTGTCCGCTCTATCTGGGGGCGCATCTCTACGACGAGCCCAACTCCTGCCGGGGCGCGGGGGCCTGCGGGCGCAACCAGTACATGATCGAACTCAAGGCCATGTACGAGCACTTCGGGTTCGACCTGGCGGGGGCGGAGCTGCCGGACTTCCTGCCGGTGATGATCGAGTTCTTGGCGATCAGCGCCGACCACCCGGAGCGCGACGGCATCGGTCTGCGACGACGCTTCGTCGACCAGTGTCTCCTGCCCGGCATTCCGCCGATGCGTAAGGCGCTCCAGAAGTACGAGAGCGTCTATGACCTGCTGATGGAGGCGCTGGAGTCGGTCGCGGAGGAGGACCAGGAGCGTCTTGCCGACGATCCGGTCTGGCTCGATCCGGAGGTCAAGGCGACCATCCCGGTGCGCATGGGTAGCCCGGCGGGAGCGCCGTCCTCTCAAGGTCTGTCACTGACAGGGTGGGAACGCTGATGAACGACTATCTTGGTTCGAGTTATCTGATCTGGGGCGTCTTCCCCTACGTGGCGCTGACGCTCTTCTTCGTGGTGCCCTTCATCCGCATGGTCTACCGACCCTTCGGCATGAGCACCCGCGCCAGCGGTATCTTTCTCGGCCGTGACATCCTGGGTCTGGCCGCGCACCTGCTGCACTGGGGCATCTTCCTGGTCTTCTTCGGCCACCTCGCCGGGCTGATCGGCGGCATCCTGGGGTGGGGAAGCTGGGTCGGGGCCTTCTTCTGGATGGCGACGCTCGGCGGCCTGGCCGCCATCACCGGCTCCATCATCGCCCTGGCGCGCCGGATCCAGGTGCCGGAGATGCGCGCCATGAGCCAGCCGGACGACTATGCCGTGCATCTCTTCCTGATCGCCATCCTCGGCATCGCCATCTATCAGGCGCTGGTGCACAAGATCTGGGGCGTGTCATTCACCGCCGGACCCTGGTTCGCGAGCCTCTGGCGCTTCTCGCCCCAGCCGGAGCTGATGGCCTCCGCGCCGCTGTTGACCAAGCTGCATGTGCTGCTGGCCTTCGCCTTCGCGGCCTACTTCCCCTTCACCAAGCTCATCCACGCCTGGACGCTGCCGGTGAACTATTTCGTCCGCCCCTATCAGGTGCTGCGCACGGCGGCGAAGAAGTTCCAGAACGGCTGGGTGCTCGGCTGCTGGGAGTTCAAGGGGGTTACGGACAAGTCCTATATGACCTATCTGGCCGCCGGCGTGCTCGCGGTGCTGGGCCTGATCGGCCTGACCCTGCCGGGACCGAACCTGGATGGGCTGGTGCAGGAGGCGCAGGCCAAGACGACCGCGGCGGAGCCATCGGAGGCGACGCCTGGTCGGACGGTGCTCGACGGCTATCCGCTCTATGTGAGTCAGTGCGCCCGCTGCCATGGACTCAAGGGGCATGGCGATGGCCCAGGGGCCAAGTCACCGACCTTCAGCGCCGTGCCGCGCGACCTCACCGCCGGACACTTCCAGTTCATCTCCACGAACAATGGGGTCGCGTCAGATGCCGATCTGCGACACGTCATCGTCAATGGACTGCACGGCTCCGGCATGCCCAATTTTGGCCGGCTCTCCGAGCGCCAGGTGGCGTCGCTGATCGAGACGGTGAAATTCCTCTGGCAGGATCGCCCCGCGCCGGGCGAGCGGATCGCCATCCCGGAGCGCCCGGCCACGACGGCGGCCATGATCGCCCAGGGCAAGCAGGACTACGCCAGCCTCTGCACCGTCTGCCACGGCGACAGCGGCGCGGGCGATGGCGTCCTGACCAAGCTCCGGACGGATGCCGCCGGTCACGTCATCCCGCCCCGCAATCTGCGCACCCAACCGCTGAAGGGCGGCGCCAGCCCGACGCAGTTGTACTACCGCATCGCCGCCGGGATGCCGCGCGCGAAAGGCGAATGGCTCATGCCCCACTACGCCGAGGTTGGACCGGAGCGGATCTGGGCGCTCATCGCCTATCTGGAGCACGACATCCTGCCGAGAAGCCAAATCGCGAGCGCCCAGCGGCGGTCGCCGTAGGATGGGCAGAGCGGAGCGATGCCCATCCTGTACGCTCGAAACGCAAGGATTGGGCCGAGCGCCGCGATGCCCATCGAACCGTGCCGATGTCATCCGGCACAAACCTGAATGCGCAGCGGCTGGAAAGATGGGCATCGCTTTCGCTCTGCCCATCCTACCTCGCTCAGTTCGCGCCGCGCGGTTCCTGTCGCTTTCCACCGTCGGGCGGAGAAACAAGCGACAACTTTCCGGTGGATGACCAAGCATGCAGCAGCCACAGTCAGAATGGTCCGGCACGCACATCGCCCGGGATTGGATCTCCGGTCTTTCACCGGCGTCTTTCGCGCTGGTCATGGCGACCGGCATCGTCTCGATGGCGGGCGAGGCACTCGGATTTCACCGGATCGCGATGGGGCTGTTGGCGCTGAACCTGGTCGCCTTCACGATCCTCTGGGCGATGACGCTGCTGAGACTGGTGTTGCACCCGGAACGCTTGCTGGCGGACCTGCGCACGCACTCCAAGGGACCCGGATATTTCACCATCGTCGCCGGGACCAGCGTCGTCGGCAGCCAACTCCTGATCCTGACGGACCAGGCGGACCTGGCAACAGGACTCTGGATGCTCGCGCTCGGCCTCTGGGGACTGATCAGCTACGCCTTCTTTACATCGGTCATCGTCCATCCGAGTAAGCCGTCCATCGAAGAGGGACTGAGCGGTGTCTGGCTGATCGCCTCGGTCGCCACCCAGTCCATCGCGGTGCTCGGCGCCCTCGTCGCCGAGCATTTCCCGACGCATCAGGAGGACATCCTCTTCCTCTGCCTCCTCTTCTACTTCATGGGCGGCATGCTCTACCTGAACATCATGGCCCTGGTCTTTCAGCGGCTCACCTTCCTGGCGGTCGAGCCCGGCAGCCTCACGCCGCCCTACTGGATCAGCATGGGGGCCACGGCCATCGCGACGCAGGCGGGCGCGACCCTGGTCCTGCACGCGGGGGAATCGCCACTGTTGCTGGAGCTGGCGCCCTTCATCAAGGGCTTCACGCTCTTCTTCTGGGCCGCCGGTACCTGGTGGATCCCGCTGTTGATCTGTCTGGCCGTCTGGACGCATTGGCGCAAAGGCGTGCCCCTCGTCTATACGCCGCTGTTCTGGGGCGCCGTCTTTCCGCTGGGGATGTACACCGTCAGTACGCATCATCTGGCGATGGCACTGGACATGGAGGTGCTGCGGGTGATCCCGGCCGTCACCATCTACGCCGCCTTCCTGGCCTGGGGACTGACCTTCTTCGGGCTCCTGCGGCGGCTCGTAAGCATCCTGCGGATGGTGACGCGGCTCGGCGCGTCTGGCCTCGGCCGCGAATGATGCATCAAGACCGCGTTCAGGATGGGATGCACTCTCTACTGGAGCAATCCCGCATGCATGAGATCCGTGGTTATTGCCCGCTCTGCATTTCGCGTTGCGGAGCCATTTCCAGCGTCGAGGACGGGCGCTTGATCGGGGTGCGTCCCGATCCCGAGCACCCGACCGGCGGCAGCTTCTGCATCAAGGGCCGGGCGGCCCCGGAGCTGGTGCACAGCGCGCGGCGACTGCTCCATCCGCTGATGCGCACGCGTCCGAAAGGGGAGGGCGACCCCGGCTGGCGGCGCGTCTCCTGGGAGGAGGCGCTGAGCTTCACGGCGGAGCGGATGCGCGCGAGCGCGGATCGGCATGGCGCGGAATCGGTCGTCTTCGGGGTCACCACGCCGAGCGGGACCGCCGTGGCGGACGCCTTCGGCTGGATTCATCGTCTGGCCCACGCCTTCGGCAGCCCGAACGTCCTCTTCGCGACCGAGAACTGTAACTGGCACAAGGATTTCGGCAGCGCCCTGACGTTCGGATCGAACATCGGCGTCCCGGACTTCGAGCACACCGGCTGCATGCTCTTCTGGGGGTTCAATCCGTCCACCTCCTGGCCCGCCTTTGCGCGGGAGGCGGCGCGGACCCGGCGGCGCGGCGCGCGGCTGGTCGTGGTCGATCCCCGCCGGGTCGGACTCGCGGCGGCCGCCGACCAGTGGCTCGCGGTGCGCCCTGGAACCGACGGTATCCTGGCGCTCTCGATCGCCGGTGAAATGATCGAGAACGGCTGGTACGACGCGCAGTTCATCGCGCACTGGTCGAATGGACCGCTGCTGGTGCGCGCCGATAACGGTCGCTTCATACGCGGCGATGGCGACACCCTGATGGTCTGGGATTCCGGCCGGCAACGGCCGTTGGCCTATGATCCGGCCAGTGGCCGCTATCCCGACGGGTCGCCGGAGCGCGCGGCGTTCTTCGGGGACAGGGTGGTGCGGGTGCGCGGCCTTCCGGTGCGCTGTCGGCCGGCCTTTCAGTGTCTGGCCGAGCGCTGCGCCCAGTATCCGCCAGCGCGCGCGGCGGCCCTCTGCGGCCTTCCCGAGGAGCAGATTCGCGAGACCGCGCGCCTCCTGCATACGTCCGGACCCGTCAGCTTTTTCCATTGGGCCGGGATCTGCCAGCAGGTGGACGCGACTCAAACCGCCCGCGCGATCGGGCTGCTCCATGCGCTGGCCGGCGACTTCGGGGCTCGCGGTGGCAACCGGCGTTTCGCCGCGCCGCCGCTCAATGACATCATGGGCCTGGATCTGCTGCCGCCGGAGCGGCTCGGCATGACCCTGGGGCAAGCGGAGCGGCCGCTCGGTCCGCCCGCCAGGGGCTGGGTCACGAGTCGGGATTTCGCCCGCGCGGTGCTCGACGCCGAACCCTACCCGGTGCGGGGTCTGCTGAGCTTCGGCGCCAATCCGCTGCTCACCAAACCCAATACGCCGACCCTGGTACCGGCCTTGCGCGCCCTCGACTTCTATGTCCACGCGGATCTGTTTCTCAACCCCACGGCGGACGACGCCGATCTGGTGCTTCCGGTGGCCTCGCCCTGGGAGCGCGATGGCCTGGCGGCCGGATTCCAGCTCGGTGAGCGAGGCTCGGCCTGGTTGCAGTACCGCCAAGCGGTGCTGCCGCCGATGGGCGAGAGCCGGTCGGATACCGCCATCGTCTTCGCGCTCGCCGAGCGGCTTGGTCTGGGAGACCGCTTCTTCGACGGCGACCAAGGGGCGGGGCTGCGTCATCAGATCGCCCCGACCGGGATCTCGCTTGAGGAGTTGGAGCGCCATCCCGAGGGGTTGCCGCTGCCGCTCGTGACGGAGGATCGCCCCTATCGACGCCATGGCTTCGCAACCCCGACCCGCCGACTCGAACTCTATTCGGAGGCGTTGCTGGACGCGGGGCAATCCCCGCTTCCGACGTTCGAAATCGACCAGCTACCCCTGAGCGCTACCTACCCACTGCGGCTCACCACGGCGAAGTCGCCCTATTACTGCCACAGTCAACAGCATGCCTTGCCAGCGCTGCGCGGCAAGCTGCCCGAGCCGCTGGTCGAGCTGGGTCCGGAGCTGGCCGAACGCGAGGGTATCTCGGAAGGGGATTGGGTTCGGATTCGGTCAGCGGTCGGGTCGATGCGCGCGCGTGCCCGCATCACCGCCGGGCTCGCGGCCGATAGCCTCTGCGCGCAGTACGGGTGGTGGGAGTCCTGCCCGGAGCTCGATTTGCCGGACTACGCCATCGATCGCTTCAACTACAACGCGCTGATCGACGACGCAGGTTTCGATCCTGCCAGCGGCTCCAACGCGATGCGCGGGTATCCCTGCGCGATCGCGCGCGATGTCCCAACTTCAACACCGGCTAGCGAACGGGGAGTCTTGCCATGAACCCATTGCATTCGATCAAAGGTGTCTGGATCGCCGGCCTGCTTCTCTCGGCCCTGCTCGCCATGATCGTCCATCTCTTCAGCGGCGACGGGCTGCTGGATTTCGACGAGCTGGCCTTGGTGCGCTGGGCGCACATCCTCGCCGGCATCCTTTGGGTCGGGCTGCTCTATTACTTCAACTTCGTCCAGATGCCCGCGATCGCGGCGGCTACCGCCGATCCGGGCGGACCGGGACCGGCCGCGATCGGCAAGTACATCCTGCCCAGGGCGCTGCTCTGGTTCCGCTGGGCGGCACTGGCGACCTGGCTGACCGGCGCCTGGTATCTGGCCCGCACCGATCAGTTGCTCGCCGCCTTCACCCTGGGTCTGAGCCGCGGCGGCGACACCGCCTACGGACTGCCCATGGGGATCGGCGTCTGGCTGGGGACGATTCTGCTGATCAACGTCTGGTTCGTGCTCTGGCCGAATCAGAAGAAGGTCATGGGGCTCGCGAAATCGGAAGGCGAGGCGGATCTCGCCCGGGCCAAGCGCACCATCGCCACCGTGGCGCGGATCAACGCCGTGCTCTCCATTCCCATGCTGATGTTCATGGTCGCGGCCGGACACGGGGTCGCGCTCTGATGGCTCCGCGCCGCAACCGAGCGACCCGCGAGAGCGCCCGGAATCGGCATGACTTAGGTCAAGGAAGGCGCCCCAGGGCGAACCGAAAATCCAGGTCATGGTCGGCCGCGCAATGACGTTCCTGTCGTTGTGGATCACCCGCCAATCCCAAATCCACGAGGAGCGTCCATGTCCGCTAACTCCGCCATCACCGACACCTTGACCGCGGATCACCGCCGCTGCGATCGGTTACTCGCCGCCCTGGACGTTTCCGGACGTTCGGTCGATTGGTCCTGGGTCGTGCGCGAGACCGAGACCTTCTGTCAGGCAACGGAGCAACATTTTCTCTTCGAGGAAGAGGTCCTGTTCCCGCCCCTGGAGGACGTCTCGCCGCTCGCGACCGGTCCCACCGAGATGATGCGCCAGCAGCACGCGCAGATCCGCCAGCTCATGGAGGATCTGACAGAGGCCGCGCGCCTTGGGGATGCCGCCGACTACGCGGGCCTCAGCGAGACGCTCCACTTCCTGATCCAACAGCACAACGCCAAGGAGGAAGGCATCCTCTATCCGCTCGCGGATCGTGCCCTGGGCGAGGAGGGCGCGACGCTGGTTGCGCGGCTCGGGGCCTAAACCGCCATGGACCGCCGGCTCGATGTCTCCGACTTGCCGCCGCCCGAGCCGCTGGAGCGCACCTTGGACGCGCTGGCGTTGCTCCCCGCCGGGGATCCGCTGGTCCTGCGTCATCGTCGTCAGCCTTATCCGCTCTATGACCTGCTCGGACGCATGGGCTATCGCTGGGAGGTGACGGGCGCCGAGGGTGACTGGCACATTCTCATCGAGCCGGTCGACGCGGCCAGGGCCGTCAGGGCCGCCCCCTCATGATCACGATGGCCGATCTCAGCCTGGATCAGACACCGCCACTCGATCTTCCGCTGCGGCTGTTCCTGACCGCGCCGCTGTTCGCGGCCTCGGCCGGCGCCGTCCTGATGATCGACGCCGGTGCCATGATCGCGACGCGCTGGAGTCCTTCCGCGCTGGCCGCGACGCACCTCATCACCCTCGGTTTTCTCGGCCAGGTCATGATTGGCGCGCTGCTACAGATGCTCCCCGTGCTCGGCGGGGTGCCCGTGCCCGCGGTTCGGCGCGTCGCGACCAGCGTTCATCTGTTGCTCGCGCTCGGTGCGGCGCTGCTCGCCCTTGGCTTCCTCGGCGGCGGCGCGGCGGCCCTGGCGAGCGGTGCCGCCGCGGCGGGACTCGGCCTCGCGGTCTTCGGTTTGGTCACGCTGATGGCGCTTTGGCGCGCCCGCCACGCCCACGCCAGCCCGCGCGGCTTTCCGCTGGTTGGGCTCGCCCTGCTGGCGACCGTCGCCATCGGCCTCGTGCTGACGCTCGCGGTGATGAGGCGCGTCACCTTGCCGCGACTGCTGGACTGGGTTCAGGTCCACGTCGCCTGGGGGCTCTTCGGATGGGTCGGACTCCTGATCTTGATCATCGGCTTCCAGGTGGTACCGCTGTTTCACGTCACCCCTGCCTATCCACGCTGGATGACCCGGGCGCTGGTGCCGACCCTCTTTCTGGCGCTGTGTGTGATCACCGCCCTGCCGCTACTCGCGCCCGCCGTCGGCTCCGCGATGGGGCGCGCGACGCATGGCGTGATCGCGGTTGGCTTTTCGCTGTTCGCGCTGACCACCTTGATCCTGCAAGCGCGGCGCGCACGCGCCAAACTGGACGCGACCCTCCTGCACTGGTGGATCGCGATGGGTGCGGTGCTGGCGGCCGTGCTCGCCTGGCCGCTGGGGGCTTCGGACCAGCTCATGGGTCTCTGGCTCCTGATCGGGGTCGGCGTCGGCCTCCCAAGCGGGATGCTGCTCAAGATCGTCCCCTTTCTCTGCTGGCTTCATCTGCAAACACGGCAGCTCGCGCTGGGCAAGCGGAGGGTCCGCCTCCCGCACTTGCAGCAATTGATCCCGAATGGTCCGGCGCGCGTCCAGGTGGCGCTCCATGGCTCCGGCCTGCTGTTGGCGAGCCTGGGATTCATCTATCCGCCAGCCGCGCACGTGGGCGGCGCGGTCCTGGCGCTCGCCGCGCTTTGGCTTCTGGCGCTGCTGGTGGGGGCGACACTGCGCTATCGCGCGGCGTTCGCGAGATTGACGGTCGCCGACTCGGACCAGCGCACTGCCTAAATCCTGTAACGCGGACCGCCCATTCGGTCTCGATGGAAAGCATCACGATGATAAACCCCTCGAAATCCGGTCGCGCTGGACCCCGGATCCGGCAAGAGCAGCGCACCATCGACGCCATGCTCGGCATCTACTGTCAGGATCATCACGGCGGCGGTCGCGGACTCTGCGACGACTGCGAGCAACTGCGCCTCTATGCGCACCAGCGCCTTAACGCCTGTCCTTTCCAGGAGCAGAAGCCGGTCTGCAACCGCTGCGAGGTCCACTGCTACAGTCCGTCGCGGCGCGAGCGGGTGCGTGACGTCATGCGCTACGCCGGGCCGCGCATGCCGCTGCGGCATCCTTGGCTCGCTCTGCTCCACATGCTCGACAAGCTCAGGCGGGTGCCGAGCCTGGCGCCGTTGCGCGCCCGGACCAAACGCGGGGCGGCGGCGGATTCTGGAGCAGGCGGGGAAAAGCGCTCAAAGCCTTGACGGACTCGGCTCGAAACCTGATGGAGGCCAACCATGCGTTCGATCCTGATCCAAACCGAGCCGCTCGACACCGCCCGCGCCAATCCGCGAGTTGATCGAACACAAGGCCGCCCGAGGGTGCCCTCCTTGTTGGAGGCGACACCGCGTCTTAGCGCTCCAGGCCAGCGTCAGCGGGTCTCGGCAGGATCGGCAACGTTTCCGCCCACCCTTGCGCCTCGGCCTCCTGATTGGCCCCGCCGACCGTTTGGACGTCGCTCAAATCCTCCAGACGCGCCTGCGTGCGATTGTCCTGTCCTTCGGTCAACGCCTCGAACGTCATCCGATCAGAGGGAGTGAGGATGATGTCGGCCGCTGTCAGCATCTGGAGCCATTCCCCAAGATCGATGGCGCTCCAGTTGACGCGGGCCAGGGCCGTGATCCCAAGGCCCGCGCAGTTGGGGGCTTGGGCGCGGCCATAACCCGGACCGATCTGTCCCCGGATCTGCTCATTGAGGAGGCGCGACAACGGGGTATTGAAACAGCAATAACTGTCGCGCGATTCGATGCAGGCCCCGAAGAGGTTCTTTTTACAGTACGACCCCACGCGATGGCAGGCTTTCAGTTCGCGTTGCACACCGAGGGTGAATTCGTCCTCGGTGCACTCCCAGATGAGCTGGATCAGGATCATGACGATGGTGTAGATCAGGTAGGCCCACATCACAGACAGCATCACCGTTCCGATCATCCCGCCCAACTGGATGTTCGCGGCGATCAGGGTGCCGTCGGCGCCCACGGCGGCTCCGCCCCCCGCCGCATTGACGAACAGTGCATTGGCGGCCTGTGGCCCGAAGACCTGCGCGGTCCATTGCGCGGTCTGCCGCATGAGCTGCTGCTTGAAGGCGCTGATCACACCCTCCTTGGCCGCTTCCGTGGTCGCCGCCGCCGTGTGGCCCGTGAGGTTATTGACCGCCGAGGTAAAGCCGTCCTTGACCGCCGCCCAGGTATCGACCAGCGGCGAACGCAGGGTTTCCCAGGCGCCAAATCCCGGGGTGACCGCGCCGGCGCTATGGAGTGAGAGGATGACGCTGTCGAGCTTGGCGATGGCGAACATCAGTCGCAGATAGTGGCCCAGGGAGATCCCTTCCGGGCGTTCGCAGCAATTGACGATCCCGCCCACCGCCCGTTTGCACTCCAGGTCCGTCCCCTTGAAGACCTCGCAGGTGCCGGTGGAGCAGTCCCCATCGAGCGCCAGGATCTCGGCGGCATGCAAGGCCGCGACCGCCGTGCCGAAATCGTCCGACTGCTCGGGGGCGAAGGTCACGCAGTCGTCGCCCAGGCAGCGAATCTCGCCGCCGCAATTGAGGTCCGAGACGCGCGTGGTGTGGGCGATGGTTTCGTCGCGGCCGCAATCGTAGACCAACTGGTCGACATAACAGACGCCCGTGGCCCCGGTCGCCGCCTCGGCGCACTGACGACTCACCCGTCGGCACTGGGGGTTGGCGTCAAGCGTGGCGCAGTTGTCCTGATCGCCCGGATTGTCCGGGGCATGCGTGACCCCATCGGGGGCGGTCCAGCCGTCCATCGGGCCTTCATTGAAGCTGGTACAGTCCAGCGCGACGTGCACCGCCAGGCAGGCCGCCCCGATCCCGGAAAAGACCTCCCAGGGTTCGTCGCCGGTGACCCCATGATAGGGTGGCGCCACCAGTTCTCCGCCGCAGAGTTCCCCGCCGGGGACCGCCACGCAATCGGCCCCGGCGTGGCTGGTACAGGTGATCGTGCTGCGACAGAACCCATCCTTCACCCGCTCGAGGCCGCTGGGACAGACGGGCGACCAGGTCCAGTCGTCCTGCGTTTTGACCACGCGGCGGGTATGGCCGACGATGATCGCCTCCCCGGTCTCGGGATCCGTGCCCCACACCGGATCCCAGAACACTTGAGCGACCAGGGTACGGCTCGCCGCGCAGCTCAGCTTCGGTTGCGCCTTATCCGCGATCAGGCAGGCTTCATAGACCGGGACGTGCACGGTGCGCGGCTGGTTGAGAAAGGACACCTCCCAGGTGCAGTCGCCATAGGTGGACGCGAAGGTGTCGAGCGACAACAGGGTCGCATCGGTCGTCCCCCACAGCGGATCGCTCGCCAGATCCGGGCGCGCTCGATCCACGGGCGCGACCAGCGTTTGATACGCCTGCTCGGTCTTGGAGGCCGCCTCGAAGGGCGTGTTCACCAACGCCTGTTGGGCCTCGACACCCGCGGCTGGCAACGCCGCCGGATCGTCGGACAGCGCCGTCCAATCCGCCAGATCACCCGCGTCGGCACCGGGGAACAGCGTCCGATAGTCCTCGGGATGGTCGAAGGGGGCGAGGCGGGTCGGATCGCTCCCCAACGCGACCCCGAGCGACTGACCGTCCGTTGCCGACGACCCAAAGAGGTCGTCGCCCCAGACCAGCGCCCAGGGCGTCCAGGCGACCGTGATCGCCAACAGCCCGCACAGGGCGCGGCGGGCACACGCCGCCCGCGTGACGGCGTTACAGGAAGGTGAGACAGCAGTCATGCCAGCGCCAGATCAGATACAGATGATCCTCGCCCACGCCAGGGACGTTGCGCCCCAACCCCCAGCGCAATTCGCTCTCGCCGATCACATGGTTGGAATCGACTTCCGGGCGCGGATAGAACTGCGAGAGTCGGTATTGGGACTTGGGCAACAGGAGGGCGAGGGGCGCCTCGCAGAGGGCCTCGCTACCCAGCGTGCGTCGCGCCAGTCCCCGTCGATGTAGGGCGGCCAGCACCCGCGCGCTTGCCAGACTCATCTCGGCGGGGCGTCCGTTGAGCGTCGGCACGCGCCCGGTAAAGGGATAGAGACCGCCCCAGGCCCCGGCGCACCAGAACAACGCATCGAGGGGCTGCTGCGCCGTGGTCGCGGAGGCCGCCTCGACCAGGCAGGCGGCCTGTGCGACGGGATTGGCGACGAAGGCGGCCTCGGGATTGGTGAAGAACGCCAGTTCGTCGTTGTTCCAGGTCGGATCCAGCTCGGAGAGATAGAGCAGGTCGATGTCGGTGAGATGATCCGGATTGCAGCGCTCCGGGAAGAACAGATCGAGCATGATCAGGACCGGAAAGGCGTAATAGTGGTAGTTGTAAAAGGCCTTGTCCGAGCCGTCGTACTGCGCCTGCCCCGGCGTGCCCAGGGTGCGCATGGTACCCAGATCGAGGCGCGCGCCGCCCAGCGCGGGCAGGCAACCCGGCACGCGCACCAACTCCACGAGGCGCGCCGGCTCCCAGAGACTGATGACCAGGCCGGGACTGGGAAGGCCCAGCGGATCCGGGCAGCTACAGAAGGCTTGATTGGCCGCGCCGCTGGGAACCGGACCACCGCCGATCGGCACCCCCGCGATCCGCACCGGAAACAGACAGGCCCAGCAGATGTCGGTGATGAGCTTCGGTCCCAGCAGTTGCGCATCGGGACAGGCAGCCGAGCTGGCGGCCCCCGGGATCGGGGGCGCCAGGAGGGCCAGCAGGAGCCAGGCGCCGACCGACCGAACGCGCCCTGAGCGGATGGACCGCAGAGGCATCTTCAATCCTCCGGCGGCCATTCCGTGACGACGAAGACCCCGTCGCGCGTGTCGACCCGGCTCGGCACCCGTTCGATGCCGAAGCGGGCCTGGACGTCGGGCGTCAGTCGATAGAGCGACTCGCCCACGGCCGCCTGGACGGCGCGAAAGCCCTCCCAGCCGGCCTGACGGTCCAGTTGCGTGGCCAGGTAGAGCGGTAGCCGCCCCTCGGCGCGACTCGCCGGCCCCCGCCGGGCGACGTCGGCCACCTGGCGCGGATCGCTGGCATCGAAGATGAACAGGCGCTGGCGAAAGGGCAGGACGTCGAGCGGATTGATCCGCGCGCCGGCCTTGATGACGCGCGTGCCGTCCGGCAGCACGACATCCGCGCGGGCGGTCACCGTCAGATCCAACCGTCGCTCACGGACCGTCTCGGCGCGTGGCAAGGCGGGGAAGGGCGTCCGTTCCCAGTAGCGCGCCAGGGCCGCCTCGCGCTTGGCGTCCCAATCGATGGTCGCCAGACGCCGCGGCAACTCCTCGATCAGATCAGGTTCGCTGATGGCCACGACGGGACCGCGCACCCCCAAATCGCCGCGTTCGCCCCGGCGTACGCGCTCCAAGAGCCAATCCGGGTTATTCAGGCCGGTGACCCGCGCCAGTTCCTCGCCCGCCCCATTGGTTACGATCAGGGTCGGCGCGAGGTCGACCGTCGGGGTCTGGAAGGCGCGCGGATCGAGCTCCACGGTCGGGATCGCGGCATCGGCGTCCTGGGCGGCGCCGCGCAAGCGGTGATGGAGGCCACGGATGAAGTCCGCTAGGGATTCGTCCGGTGCCACGCCGCGAAACACCAGACGCACGTCCGGGCGGCCGGCGGCGAGCGTGAACAGCTCGCGGAGCGCCGACTCGCCCAAGGCCCGCGAGACCAGCAGGGTGGCCTTCAAGGTGGGAACCGTGACGAAGGTCTCGGACGAAGCGGCGGATCCTGGGGAAGCTCCGACCGCGCTGGGCGAAAGCGCGGGAGCCGTGGGGCGTGGGAGAAGGGCCTCGGCCTGTAACCGGTGCCTCCAGGCCTCCCGCTGTTGCGTCTGGGCCTCGAGCCAGGCCGGACGGGGGGCCGTCAGGGCCGCCTCCTGCAGACGCACCGTCCGATCGCGCAGGGCCGGCTCGGGCAACGTTCCCTCGGCCAGGACCGCTCCGATCAGGCCCACCCCGAGCCAGCCGATCCAGCGTCCCCTAAAACAGCACATAGACTTTTCCGAGCATCCGGTCCATCGGTAGAAAGCCCCAATAGCGGGAATCGAAACTGTTGACGGTCTCGCCCAGCATCCAGAAATGATCGACCGGTACCCGCTCGTGGCGGATGAAGCTCCCCGGATCGCGGTGGAGCGCCGGCGCCAGGGCCAAGCCCCTGGCCATCGCCAGGCCGTTGATGCGGGTCTCCAGGGGCGTGACGCTCACCCAGTCGCCCGGTACCCCGGCGGCCCGTTTGACGAACAGCCGGCCCTCGAAGAAGGGGACGCCAACGCCGCGCGCGTGAAACGCCACCAGATCCCCCTGTCGGACATCCTCGGGACCAGCCTGGGTGTCGATCACAAACAGCCAGGAGGCCCCCAGCAGGCAGCCCCGTTCCTGCAGGTCGATGCCCAGACGGTAACGAGAGGCCGCGTAGGCCCCCAGGGCGAGCGTGAGCGTCAAGGCCAGCCCGGCCAGCAAGGCCCAGCGCCAGGACAGACGGGCCAGCGCGGCTTGTCCGTCTCGCCACCACCGCGGATGGATCGCCTTAAGGTGTCGCACGCGGTACCTCCGCCTCGTTCACCAGCAGCGCGGGTGGCGTCGCCAGCACCGCGTTACGCTCCAGCACCAGGACGCCTTGGGCCGCGAGGCGTTCGGCGGCTTGGGTATAGGCGCGCAGCCGCGCCGGCAGGTCCGCCAGCGCGGCCGAGCGCGCCGGCGCCGACAGATCCAGGACCATCACCGGCGGGCGCAGCCACAACGCCGTGTCCAGTTGACGCTGGAGCCACCAGAGCGTGAGGGCGCTGACGACACTGGACACCAGCAGGGCGACCAGCAGGACCGTCCCGACACCCAGGCCCGGCACGGAAGCCGGGCGTGACGGCGTCATCGGAGCCTCCGGCGGGCGCATCTCAAGCGCCTCCGCGCGTGTGTAGAAGCTGACGAATCGCGGCGTCCAGGCTCAACCCCTGGTGGCGCAGCGCCGTCAGCGCCGCGACATCGCGCGGATGGCTCGAGTAGAGCAATTGGCGGAAGGGGTCGACGATCAAACGTCCGATGCCGGCCCCATGACCCCCGATCACCAGGATTTCCGAATAGACGCCCGGAACCGTGTGTACGGTTTTCAGCAGCTCCGCGCCCCCCTCGGTCAATGGCAGGCGTTTGTCCGCCAGCAGCTGATCGATGGCCTGGGTCGGCTGGGCGAGCAGGAAGGTATGCGCCGAGTTCTCGGCGATCGCCCGTCCGGTCGGGTTGTTGTAGAGGTCGTTCAAGGATTGGGTGACCGTGACGGCCGCCCCCCGGTATTTGCGAAAGCGCCGATAGCCGGTCTCGATGAACCGGGCGACATCGCCCTGCGTGAGCAAGTCCCAAGCCTCGTCGATGATCACCAGCTTCGGCTGCTCGCGCTCGCCGAGATACATGGCTTGCTGAATCTGATAGATCAGTTGCAGCAGCACCACCTGTTGCAGATGCTTGCGGCCTTTCAGCTCTTCGAGTTCCAGCACCACGAAAGCGGCGGCGAATTCGATGGTGTTCGGGCCGTTGAAGTATTGGCCATACTCGCCGGCCGTGGTGAACGGGTAGAGCTGGGTGCTCAGGTCGCTCAGGCGCGCATCGGGCTCGCCGGCCAGGGTGGCGGCGATGGCGTCGATCGTCATCGTCGGTCCCCGCGCATCCCAAACCGCCTTGAGCACCCGCTTCAAGCCCGACAGGGCGTAGTCATCCAGCCGGCCGGAAGGCGCGATCATGGCCCCCACGAGTCCGGCGATCATGTCGGCTTCCTCGTCCCAATGGACGATCAACTCAAAGGGATTGAGGCACAGGGTCGTCGCCCGCGCGAAGGTCAGAAACTGCCCCTCCAGCGCCTCGCAGAGCTTTTCATAACTGCGCCCGACATCGATCACCCAGCAACGCCCGCCCACCGACAGATGGGTCGAGATCAGTTCGTTGGTCAGAAAGGATTTCCCCGATCCCGACTGCGCGGCGATACAGGCGTTGTAGTTGGAAGCCGAATCGAACAGCGACAGGTTCATCAACTGCCCGCCACGGCTGACCAGGTTGAGCACCGGGGTGCCGGTGCCCTTCCAGTCGCCGAGGACCGGCATCAGGTTGACGCTATGGCTCGCCGTCAGGGTGCGGTAGCGTTGCAGGTCGCGGATCGCCGTGCGATCGGCGCCGAAGGGCAGGCTGTTGAGCAGCAGCGGGAGGGTGAAATAGCGATCCGTGAGCACCTGAAAACCCAGTTCGCGCCAGTAGGTGCGCAGGTTCGAGGCGGCGGCGGAGGCCGCTGTCCGGGTGGAGAACAGCACCAGTCCCAGATGGGCTTTCACCGGGCGATCCCCGGCGTCCAGACGCTCGAACAGCACCCGAAAGCCGCGGGCGCGTTCGCCCAGGCGCGGGAGATAGAGGGCGATCGGCCCGGTCGCCATGTTGGTCGCCCACTGACCCTGGGTCTGCAAGGCCGCGCGTGTCCCCTCCGGCTCTGGGAACAATAGGTTCAGACAGATCAGCAGGTTGTGCGGCACGCCGCGCGTCCCCGAGAAGGGATCGCTCAGATAGCGGGCCGCCAGCCCGAACGACAGTCGATCCGGAAAGCGTTTGACCGAGAGCGTTTGCACCCGGCATTCCCCCAGGGTGACCCCGGTGGCGTCGACTTCGATGGCCTGATCGGGATCCAGAAACTGCTCGCGCAGGATCCGGGTCGGATCGGCCTCGGGCGTGACCCGCTGCCGCCAGCTCGCCTCCGGCCCCCAATTGAGCAGCGTATTCATGAGTCGCACATAGGTCGCGGCGGTCAGCGAGCGCGGTCGCAGACCGATCGTGGCCAGCACCTGTTCGGTACTGGCGCGTCGCTCGATCGCCGCCTGCTGCTCGGCGGCGGTGGGCGAGGCGCCGGCCAGCGGGAGCTTGACCGTCACCAGCGTTTGCACCTCCCGCAAGCGCGTGTCCGCGTGGGGGAGGATCGGTTGTTGGACCCCCGCGCGGAAGAACTGGGTGCGCTCGGCGGTGGCCGCGCGCAACAGCGGCTGTTGCCGTTCGGTGCGCAGCCCATTCATCGCGGCCAGCGTGCCCTCGATGTCGGGCGAAGCCCAGAGGATGACCTGCATCAGGGTGTCGTTCGGCCAGTCCTGATTGACCAGGACCGACAACCGATCCGCCTGTCCCTGGTCGGCGCCCGCCATCGGCTGACAGATCCAGCCGAACGCCAGACTTTGATCGTCGAGCAGAAAGAGCCCCTGCTGGGGATCGTAGGCGAGCGCGGAAAAGAGTGGCGCGGCCCGTTCGCCGCGAAACTGACGTTCCTTCATGTCGGGGTCTCCTCGTCAGGCGCCGGGGCGGGCGTCACGACGGCGCGCAACTGCAACAACGGCGGTGCGATCGAGAGGAGCCGGGCGCGGCGGCTCGTGAGCAGCTCGCGGGCACGCGCGGGATGGCAGGGTTGCAGCAAGCGGCGCTCGGCATCGCACACCAGGACGCGCGAACGTCCCTGCACGGCCTCCAGGGCCTGCTGGAACAGGCGGTCTCGGGCGGCTAGCGAGAGGCTGCCGAGTGAGACAAACAGGGCTTTCGGGACCGAAAGATAATGACGTGGTTCGCACGGCGGTGGCAGCGTGGGCATCGCGATGACTGGCCTCGGCAAGGGGGTGGGCAGTTGCCTGCCCGATCTCGGCCAGCGGCCGGTGACGCAAATGAATGCGCAGGAGAGGTGATCGCGCGCGCCTTAGGCCAGCGGTAAGGTGGCGGTAAACAAGGTATTGATGACGTTCGGCGCCACCAGCATCCCGACCCCGGCGGCCACACCCACCACGAACCCCATGATCGACTGGCGCATGACGCCGGCGACCAGGCCGACCAGGATGAAGGACACGGCAATGATTTTGCCGAGCAGGCCGGTCATCCAGCCCGTGATCAGGGTGTAGACCACTTGAAATTCGGTGCCGGTGGTGTCGCCGGTGCCCTCGCCGGCGAACGCCAGCATGGGGGCCAGGGCGACGGCCACGAGCAGCAGGCGCCCGGCCAGGTGGAGGGCACGGGGAGGAGGGGGGTTCAACATGAGGACTCCGTGGATTGGGCTATGAAACAGGGGAGGGGTGAGGAGAACACCGTTAGGGACGACGGTGGGCGTTGTTCGGTGGCGAAGCGGCCGGGGCGCTCGGGGAGTCGCTGGCCCGGGCGCGCGGCTCCATCTGCAAGGGTTTCAGCCACGCCTGACTGAAGCGATCCGGGCCAGCGGCCAGCGTCCAGGTCTTGGGTGTGATTTCGGTGAAGACATACCCGCTGGCGTGCAGATCGGATTGGCGGTCTTCCCAGGGCGCGAACCAGATACGCATCACCTGGGCCGGCATCCGTAGGGGAATCGGATCGCGCGAGCGCGGGAGCAGCAGGTCTTCAGTCTCGCCAAGCGTGCTGATGTGGGTGTCGTCGGCGATACGGGGAGTCACGGCCGGCTCGCGCGGCCTGGAGGCCGGGGCGCTGGGGCGAGGCGTGCCGTAACCGAACAGCGGTTCGTCGCTCGCGTCTCGAACCCGAGGAGCCGCTCCTGTCTGGCGCGCCGCGTCCACCTCGGTAGGCTGGATCGCCTCCGCGCCATTGGTCCGTTCATAGACGCGCGAGGTGGGCAGGCATAAGGGATCGCTGGGATGGCCTTGGCAACCGAAGTGGCGCTCGCCCACGGCCATGGAGCCACACCCGGCGGTGAGGCCCGCCGTGGCGAGGAGCAGCGCCGTGATCGCCAGGACCGGGGCGCGTGCGGAGGACGACCGCGGGCTCATGCCTCGTCTCCGGCGATCCAGGTCAGCAGATCCGCGGGTAGGCCGGGCTGCAGGCGGCCATCGGGGGCGATCAGAAAGGGCACCGTGCTGATGCCCAACAAATGCGCGGTCACCAGGGCGCGCTGGAGCGCCCCTTGCCCGCAGGATTCTTGCGCCGTGGGCACGGTCTCAAGCGTATGCGTCAGCAACGCCTGCGTGGCGGCGGCACGATCGCTGTCGGCCAGGCAGTTGAGGTTGACCGCTGCCGTAATCGAGTCCGCGCCGAGCAGGGCCAGCGGAATGAGGCGAAACCGATAGGGTGTGCGTTGCGCGAGGGACAAGACTTGAATCTGGTCGAGTAGCGTCGCGCAATGGGGGCACATCGGATCGACGAAGACGAGGATCTCGCGGGTGCCATCGCCCACGTCGAGCGCACCCAGGTCGCTGGCGTTGAGCTTCAGGCGACCGATATCGAGGCGTCCCATCAGCCGGTCAGCGTCCGCCAGCGAGTTCAGCCGTTCCCCATGCCACAGATCGATGGCGGGGCCGAGGAAGACATAGCGCCCGTTGGCCGAGACGAAAAAGATCTTCTCGCCCGACTGCATGATCGACACCCCTTGGATAGGGAGACGACGCAAGCCGTCAATACCCTTCATCAGGTCTCCCACCTCCGCCGGGTCGCTCAGGGTGGCGGGCGGCGCGGCGCCGGGCGCATCGGCGCCCGCGCCGGCCAGGGGTAATCCGAGTGCGACCGCCACGGCCAGCGTCGGTGGCGCCCATGCGAGTCGTGTGGTGAGTCTGTTCATCGTGCGGTTCCCGTGAGTCGGTGGTCAGGGTGGTGGGGCCGCGCGCGGCGCTAACGCCGCTGACCACGGGTGCGTCCCGTTTCGATCAGTTGCAGCGCGGTCCCCCGGTTGAGGATCACTTCGATCGCGCGGCCCGCGTCGATCTCGATCACGGGAAAGATGTCCTGGGCCATGTCGAGGTAATACTGGGCCAGTCGGTCGAGTGCCTTGCCCGTCCCACTCAGGGCGGCGGCCTGCGCGGAGTCCTCGGAGAGCACGTCCTGGTAGGCCACCTGATTGCTCGGTGTGGTGCTGATGACCGACACCGGCTGTTTGCCGAAGACCTCGGAGAGACCTTCCAGGAAGGACACCTGCATGGCACGCGCGATGATCTGGCCCTGCTTGGAGACCAGGCGCCCGCGCAGCCCCACCTTGCCGTCCTCGCCCACCGCGTAGCCGTCCACCGGCACCTCGATCACCCCGCCATCGTGGCGCACGCAGGTCATCACTTCGGTGCGCAGAAAGGCGCGTTCGCTGGAGAGTTCGCCGTAACCGGCGACGGTGATGAAACACTCGCGTACATCGGCGCGGAAGCGATTGGGCAGAATCGCGTCGTGCTTCACGCGCAGCAGGGCCGGATAGGGATCGCGCCGGGCTTGCTTGCCGGTCGGTGCGTCCATGCCCGAGAGCAACACCCCGCGCAGAATGCTGCCCGCGGGGATGATGACCTGTGGCGCGGCGCCACTGGCCGCGGCGGTGCCCGCTGGGGTCGGCATGGGTTTGGTGGCGGTCTCTTGACCGACCACCCGAATGGCCGGCGGGGCTCGCGTGGCACGGGGCGCCGTGGCGCTTGGATTGAGCGACGCGCCGACTGGCGTTGGCTGGGTGGCGAACAGCGCCGGATCGTTGATTGCCGGTGGCGTGTCGGGCACGGTTTCCGGGCGTTTGGGCACCGCGGGCACCGGAATGGCCGCCGGGATCGGCGGTGGCGGTGCGGGCGGCAGGGCCTCCCGTTGTGTTTTGAGTCGATCGATCTCCTGCCGCAAGGACGCGAGCTGAGCGGTTTGGCCCTGTTGGCGCTCCTGAACCTGACGATTCACGCTCCCCGCCTCGGCGGTTTTCAATCGCGCCAGATTCGAGGAGGTGTCCGCTAGTTGCCGCTCCAGGCGCGTCAGCCGCTGCGCCAGTCCATCGATCCCGAGCGCGCGGGGATCGACATCCGTCAGCAGCGTACTGGTCATGTGTTCACGCGCCTGTTGGGCGCGCGCGGCGGGCGTGTCCGGTGGTTGGCCGAAGGCCAGGACGACGATCAGGGCCACCCCGCCGAGCACGCTCCCCAAGACCAGCCAGCGGCGCACCCGTGGCGAGAGCCGCTCCCAGGCCGCGGGGGCTTGGATCGGCATCTAACGCTCCCCGCCGGAACGCAGCGAGGGCCGTTCCGGATGGCGTTGCTCGGGGCTTCGCGGGCGAACCGCGACATACAGCTCGACCTGCTCGCCCGGCTCCAGGGACACGCGCGGCCAGGCGGCGACCGCGACTGTCTCGCCCTCCACTGTTGCGTGACAGGCGCGTTCCTCGATCTCCAATGGCGTTTTGGAGGTATTGCGCGCCAGGGCGGTGACGAGCCACATCTCGTGTCCCTCCAGAACCTGTCCGCGGGTGGTCTCCAGACCCAGTTGCGAACAAGTGACGGTTTCCCCACGCTTGGCCTGGCGCAGGCTGTAGCCGCTGGGAATCGCTTCCTGCGCCAGTGCCCGCATGGCTTCGGTGAGGCCCTCGACATAGTCCGACGCCGCGGCGTCCGCGGGGGCGGTGGGAGGCGTGGAGTGCAGGGTCGAGGGTAGGGGATCGCTCAAGAGCAGTTGGATTTCGCGCGGGGGGAGACGCCGAGGCGCCAGGGTCAGCGACAGGGCGTGATGGGGATCGGAGGCATCGCTCACGAACAGCGTGACCGGCGCCTCGCTGGCCGTGGCGACATAAATCGCCGCGCCGTCCACGCTCGTGCTGGCGTCGGATACCGTGCGCACCTGCGGGTTGGGAAAAGGGGTGAGGATGCGATTGAGATGATCGATGGCGATCTCGACGATCAGATTGACGCCGGGCGTGGCGTGGACACGCAAGGGGCCGACTTCGAGATGACTGGGCGTGGCGGAATTCGGCGAGGGGGCCTTGACCGGAACCAACCGTCCGTCCCGCGCGCGACCGAACGCGGTGTCCGGTTCGGTCAGCCGCGCGTTGGGCACGGGCGGCAGCTCAATCCCCACGTCGCTGGGTTGCGCCGCGACGGGACCGACACAGAGCGCCAGGGCGAGTATGCGGACCCATGGCGGCAGGAGTAACGGACACAACGGAGCCTGGCCATCACGCGACATGCGAAACATCCTCCATTCACCTGACGCCGAAGCGGCCAGGGAGCCAATCACTGGGTGGAGCCGTCGGTTGACGGCGCGGGTTGTGCGTCAGGGAAGGGCTCGGGAAGCGGCGGATCGCGGCGTTCCTGGCGCGCTTTCTCGTCTTGATAGGCATCCAGGCGCGTGATCATGGGCCGATAATGACGAAAGGCGATCTGAATCTCATAGGTGCGCGGGCGCGTCACAATGCTGGCGTTCGGGCCGCTGATGATCTGTTTGCCCTGTACCCGCACCAGATCGCCGGTTGACTCGTAGCGAATGACTTCGGGCGAAAACCGCACGCTCACCCGATCCCGTTGCAGCGCCTCGACTTGGGCGTCGATACCCGCCGCCACCTCGCGGCGCAGCGCCGGACTGAGCAGTGGCTCCAGGGTGGCGCGCAGGAACGGCGCGGTGGTGGGGGTGACATTGCCGAGCAGTTCGGTCACGAACAGTCCCCAGGCTTCCTTCACCGCTTGACTGGCGCTCTCGCGGGCGACATTGACCTGGCTTTCCAGGATCGGCGGTACCAGCACCACCGTGCGTTCGGCCTGGAGCAAGGCGGCCAGGGTGAGCAGGTTGGTGGCCAGCAGCGCGAGCAGCATCCAGCGATGGAAGTGGTTTTCCGCCACCAGACGTTGCCAGGTTTGACGAAACAGCGTGAGCGTCATGGCAGGTAGCGCCGAATGAACGGATTGGGCGTGGAGCGATGAGGCATCGGCATCAAACCGAGCCAATACAGCCCATGTAGGGCATAGCCATCGGCGCGGCTTTCGCGAAACCGTCCATACAGGCGCACGGTGATGAGGCCAATCCCAATGAAGATCATCGTTTGATTGATGAGAATGCCAATGACGAGCAGGATGAGAAAGGGCGTGACATCATCGATGCGCCACAGCATCAGATTCGGTGGATCATCGACATGACGGGGCATTTCAACCGTGGCCATTCGTATCGCTCATTCGTTGCCATGACGACACGATGCCGCATTTTGCCGTCGGCGTCAGCCAACAACGGTGAATGGATTGAAGACCGTTCCGCGCACGGTTTTGGGGAGAGGATCAAAGCTGTTTGGGGAGATGACGCATGCTGATTTCAATGAGTATCACCAACCCGGTGACCAGGATAGGGACGCCGGCGGGAGGCTGCGGAAAGGGGAGAAAGACCGCCAGCAGCAGCAAGCCGAAGACCAGCCGCAGGGCCATTTGGCTGGTCTGCCGCACGGCGGGACTGGGATAGTCGAAGCCAAGCTGACGGATGCGCCAGCGCCAGTGTCCGTCCAGAACGCCCCCGACCAAAAGGGCGAGTATGGCTGGCCCCCAGGCGGCGAGCAGCGACAGCCGCTGCAAGGCCAGTTTCACCAACAGCCAGAAGGCGTCCAGGCGATCGTTCAACCACGCCGGGCTGACCCCGTCAAACAGGGCCGAGGCCCCGGCCTGCCCGATGGCGACGTAGCTGGCCGCGACCTGGCCGCTGTCCTCGGCCTGTTGGCGAAACCACAGATCCGCCTGATCCAGGATGGCGGTGGCGGTGCGCTCGCCGAGACTGGCGCGAAACCACTGGCGTTCGAGTCCCAGGGTGAGCTGTAACCAGGGCGTGGGGATGAGGCTGGCGATCCCCATCAGGAGCAGCAGGAACAGGCTGAGCCCGGCGATCAGGGGGGAGCCGTCACCACCCTTGGATCCACTGACGGGACGGGATTCGGCCATGGCGCGCGGTCTCGCGGGTGTCAGCGGTGGGCCGGGGGGCGCGATGGTTTCGGCGCGCCCAGAATCGGCAGCCGTCCCTTGACGATGCGCCCACCCGCGAGCCGCGCGATGTAATGGAGATTGGGCAGCATACCGAGCAACGCGGGCTGGAACAGCTCGCTCACTTCTTCTTTCAGTTGCTCGCCGACATTGCCCGAGTGCGACAGCAGATCCTGTTGCGTCGAGGTGCCCTGGGTGCGGGTGAGCGTTTTCAACCGGGCCTTGGGCAGGCTGGCGGTGACATACTCCTGGGTCTCGCCATCGAGCACGCGTAAGGCAATCAGGGTGTTGAGGTTGCTCAAGACCTGGCGCGCCTTGGCCTCGCTGCCGGTGCGGGCGGCGAAGTCGGCGAAGGTCTGGGTGGCGATGGTCAGGCGCAGACCCGCGCCACGGCCTTTGTTTAGAAGCTGAATCAGCGGGTCATTGACGACCTCGGACGCCTCGTCGATGAAGACGTTGACCGGGCGATGATTGGTGCCGTAGTTGTAACGATCCCCGGCGACCGCCGCCAGATCCGCGATCAGGATCGAGCCAATGGCCGCCCCGACCAGGCCGTCCGAAAGTGAATCCAAGCCGATGTAGGCCACCTGGGCGCGCTCGACGAGGCTGGCCATGGCGGTGATGGGGCGCGCATCCAGCGGATCGTCGCTGTCGGGTGAGAGCAGGGGGCCGAGCGAGCCGGCGGTCAGCATGTTGAGGATCGGAAACAGGCTCGCGACCATCTTGGAGAAATGCACCCGGTCGTGCTGAAACAGCGAGACCAGCCCCTCGATGACGGTCGATGGGTGTTCGGCGCGCACCTGCTCCTGGTAGAAGCGCACCAGGCCGCCGGCGCGCGCCGGGGTGTCGCGCGCCTTGCCGAGGAAGCGGGCCGCCGGCCCCTCCCAGCCCGGGATCCGTTCGTCGAAGTAGCGGGTGAGCACGCGCACCACCAGCGTCTCGACGCCGCCTTCGAGGTAGCGGCGCAGGTTCACCAGGTTGGGCCGTTCCCCGGCGGCCAGCACCCCACCGATCACATGCGAGAGCGCCATCTGCGAAAAGCTCTTGAAGGGGTCGTTGCCGCTGACGCTCGGCATGATGGCGGCGATGCGACTGGCGATCTCGGTGGCGCGGTTGAACGAATAGAGCGGATCGATGCGGTGGCTGCGATCCGGAAAAGCGGGGTGAAAACTCACGAAGCGTTCCGGCTGGCCGGTGCGCACGCACGCCTGACGCGCGGAGTGCTGGAGATCCTGATCGCCCTTGGGGTCGATGATGACCACTGCCTCGCCGCGCAGCACCGCCTGGGTGACCAGCAGATCGAGCAGGCGCGTCTTGCCCGCCCCGGTGGTGCCGACGATCAGGATATGCCCGGCGCTGTGCTCTACCGGCAGCCAGACCGGCGTTTCGCGGGCCGCCAGTCCATGCAGCCAGTGGGCACCGAGTTGCGATTGGGCACGCACGAAGCGTTCGGGACCGGCGCGGATCAGATCCAGCGACAGTTGGGCGTGGGTGCTGTTCCAGTCGAAGCCCCAGCCAAACCAAATGTCGTCGCGATGGCGGCGACACTGCTCGGCCAGTTGTGCCGGGTCCATGAACGCCAGCGGCTGTCCGGCCAGCTTGGCCTGGCGGTGATGGTGGCGCATCGCGGGCAGGAGCCAGCGCAGTCCGAGCGGGATCGATAGGGCGGCGAGTACCTGGAACGGCGCTTGATGCAAGGGCCAGAGGCGATGCAGGCTGGCCGCCAGCAACCCGATGGTCAGCCAGCCGACGAGGGCCGCCATCTCGAAGTTGGGACGCCAGGGCGGATTATAGGCCAAGAGTGAAGCGGCCTTTGGTGACCGGACCGGCGCCCGGCACGCGTTCCAGCGCCCGGCTGAGTGCCGTCTCCGAGATCCCGGCGCGTTTGGCGCCGTCGAGGATCGGCCCGGTCAGCGCGACCGACAGCGCCTGGGCGCTTTGGGTGATCGGACCGAGCGTCGGGTCGTGTGCCAGCAGACGCTCACGGATGCCCCGCGCGTAGGCGCTGGCGACGGTACCGGGAGAGGCGTCGCCAGGAGGCCTCGCGGGCGGACTCAGCACGGGTGTCGCGGCCGGATCCGAGGCCGCCGTGACGACCGGGTTGAGGGCCGACAGCGACGGGCTCACCGCCGTTTCCGCCAGCCCCAGGGCGAGCAGATGGCGCGACACTTCCCGCGTGAGCCACACCCCGGACACGCCCTCATGCGCCCGGACAGCGAGCATCGGTTTGAGCGGATCGCGCGCGATCCACTGGCGGGCATCCAGATCCGCCAACACCGCCGCAGGCGGCGCGTCGAGCCCCGTGAGCGCCTGGGGATAGGGGAGAAAGACCTGGCCCTTGATCGCGCAGGGGTGCGCATCCAGCGTGAGACGTCCCTGGGTGAGCGCGGCACTCAGCTGCATCAGCGCCGGACCCGCGGGCGCCTGCCGCGTCAACCAGTCGCGTGCGGTGTCGGCGGGTGAGGTCGGGAGCGGAGCCGGCACTGGCGGAGTGCTGGCCTCGACCGGGGCCGCTGCGGTGCCGGGGGCGTCTTGCGGGATCCCTTCCGACGGACCCCGGTCGGCGTCAGGGGGCGTGGTGGCGACCGCCATCATCCCTGTGGCGCCGTCGCTGGCGTCCACTACGCTCAGCGCGGGCGCGCTGGCACGGTGCAGCAATGGCGTTGGCGCGGGCACCACGCCAGAGAACAACAGCTCGGGCGAGGACAGGCGTAGAAACGACAATTCAACCGGATGGTCACGGTCGCGAGCCAACAGGGCGGGGGCCAGACGCCAGTAGCGCGCCGGGTGTTCCTGCCCGGCGATCTGGCGCGGCACCGCCAGGTGGTGATCGATCAGAATCTCGGCCAGGGTGTCGGGATCCCGCGGAATACCGGGGATCCGGGCGTCCGTGAGTCGTTGGACCAGGGTCGGGGCACAATCCGACCAGACCAGATGCAGTCCGTGCGGGTGGAACAGCCAGAGCTGCGCGCCCGGCACATTCACCGTCCAGGTTCCCTCGCGCAGCAGCGAGCGCATGGTGTCGATGAGGTAGCGTTCGATCGGCACCCCGAGCGAGAGCGCCTCCGGATCGATGCGATTCTCGCGCAGATCCTGGGCCACGCTGGCACGGTCGGCCTCGTGCATCAGCTGATACAGCAGGGTCTGGGTATCGCTGCCCGCCAGCACCCGGCCCAGGGTGTGCCAGACCATGGGGTCGGGATCCATCAGCCATTTGCGCACGGCGGGCGTGAGCAGTTGATGGAACACCGAGGCGGTGAAGACCTCGTGCCCGTGGTGCAGGCGCCGCGGATTCCAGCGCAGGAAATAGTGATCGACCCCCTGGCGGTTGGCCCAGGCGACGAGGCTCTCATCCACGGGTTGCCAGCGACTGGTCCCCGCGCGGTCGACGACCGCGACATCGGTGACCGGCTTGCCGACATCGTGCAGCAGCCCCACGATGAAAGCCGCCAGATGCCATCGCGGTTCCAGGATCCGCCGTTCCTCGGGCCGCCGGTCGAGGGCGAACAGCTTGCCCCGGCTAGCGCGAGCGGCCTGGAAAGCGGTTTCCAGGCCATGGCGAAACAAGCCCCCGGCGCCGCGATGGTGATGCGTTTCCGACGCCGGCAACAGATGTACGAAGGCGGCATAGTGTTCGAGCAACGGCACGATCAGGGTCTGGTAATCCGCGTCGGTCAAGGCCAGTGCATCCTGCAGCGTCGCGATGAGATCGCGTTGGGTTTCCAGGATCTGGATCGAACTGGCCACGGGCAGCCCTTTGAGAAACGGCGGATAACGAGGAATCTCGGGGGCGATATCCACAGAAAGTCGCGTGATCGATCTTTCGTCCATGGTCGGCGTGAGAAGGCCGGCCCCGCGAAAGGCCGACCAGGCCGCCTGGCAGCGGGCGAGCAATCTTGGCATGCAGCAGACGGCGTGGGCGACGCGCATGAATCAGCGCAGCGGCGATTGCATCACCCTTTCGCGACGACGGATAGGATGAACGGTGAATCCATGACCGGACCGTTCCTTCGCGCGGGCCAACCGGTCTTTCATTCACCGTTGCGGGCGGATCTTCTCCACCATCCTGGCTATGATCGGGCGCTTCCTTTCATTCCAGGATTGAATGGCGATGGTGGCCCTCCGTCTCTTGCCTGTACTTGTGTTGATGTCCGCCGTCTTGACCGGGGGTTGTACCTCGACCCCGGAACCGCCCACGGATGCGATCACGCCCGCCCGTCTGCCCTTTCCAGGCTATGTGATCAGTCCGTCCTCTGAAAGCCTGGGCGGTGCCGCCTGGCGTGGCGGTCAGGCCGTGCATGCGCTGCGCCTGGATGGTCAATCGTGCGGGGTGGACTTCGAGGGACGGGTGCGCTGCTGGCGGATACCTGATCCGTCGCCGATCGTCACGCCCGTTGCGCCCTCCCTGCCAACGGCATCGACGGGATGGCTCGCGAGGGCCACCGCGCCGGGAGTAGAGCCGTAAGGCAGGAACGCGCGTTCGTGGCCCGCGATGGCGAGACACTCGCCTGTGTATTCGTGCCACTGGGCGTGAACCGCGAACGGATTCGGTTAAACGGTCGTGGCCGCGGCTTACGTCTCTCCGCCCGCTCAATCATGTCCCTCGCTAACGCGGTGACGACCGATCGTCACGAGGCATCCTGGCTGGCCTGCAGCTGCTCCAGATCAGCCAGGGCCTGCGGCTTGTGTTGCGCGCTGCGTTCGCGCTCGGTGGCGATCACCGTCTCGTTCGGTCGCTCCGCGTCATTGGCGTGTCCTTGGCGCCCGTGGATCGCCTCACGCAGCGCGCGCCACCGCTGGCGCCGCGCCGCCTCCTCGTCGATCGGTAACGCCACCACCTGCCCGGATCGCGGTCCAGCGATCCGCACGGCCGAGCCTGGGAGGTCCGGAGCCGGCAGAAAGGAACGCGCCTGCGTGAGCGAGAGTCGCCCCGCCTCCAGGGCCGCCTGCACCGCGAGCACCCGTCGCTCGCCATCCCAGCCGAGCGAGAGCTGCCAGCGTGGGCGCTGGCCCTGGATCCGCCGCTCGGTCACCACGCGTTCGTAGGCGGCTTTGAAAGCCATCCGGGCACCCACTTTATCGCCGATCTCCCACACGGGCGCCGCCGCCGCGGACGCCAGCAGGATCTCGTCGGTCACGCAGACCGTCGCGGCTTCGTCGAAGGTCTCCAGACCCAGCGCCCAGGCCTCGTCCGCGCTGGGGCGGCCACCGACCGCGCGCTCGAGCACGACGAGGACATCGGACGGTTGAGGGAAATAACGCCCCCGTGCCCCGTCCAGCAGATGCTGGTCCAGGGCCTCGCGCAGCGTCGCCAGATCCAGCTTGGTTTCCAGCAAGCGCCACCAGGTGGTTTTGACCCGCACCGATACCAACCGCCCATAGTGATCACCGAGGTCGTCGAGCAGCTTGGAGAAGGCGTCGCGATCCTTATCGAACAACATGGAATTCACCCTCCAGGGTGTCGGATTGACCGCCCTTGAGAAACGCCTCCAGTTCCGTGTCGGCTTGCCGTTGGCCCGTAGCCAGGTCGAGGAACTGCTCGACATGCGCGCCGTCGCGGCAAATCAGGCTCAGGTCGTTGAAGGGCCGGTGGCGATCGTTCTGGCCCTGATGCCAGGCCGATCCCTTGCAGCCATCAACGGCGCTCAGGAGATCCTCCACGCTGTAGCCATCCTTAAGCCGCGCGGCAATGGCGGCCCGGCGTTTCGTATCCAGCTTGGCTCGGGGCTTGTTCATCGCCTGCTGCCAGTGCGTGAAGATGTGTTGAACCAGGTCCGGGCACGGGGTTGGTAAGAGCGACAAATCAACGTTGGGCTGGCGTCCCAACTCCGGGATGGGTGGATTGGGAGTCGCTGGCCTGGCCGTCACCGGATCGGGATCACTGATCGCCACATCAGGCACGACCGCGCCAGGTCGATCGCCGATCGACAAGTGCGTTAGCACTTCTTTTTCTTTCCGGATACCGGATACCGGAGGTGTGTCGGGTTTAGCTGACCCTTTTGAAAAACGCAGGTGCCGGGTTCTGTCGTTGAGGGGCGGTTCCGCCACGCCATGACTGGCCTCCGAGCTGTCGGGATGGGTCTGCCGGGTTTGTGCCGGGTTTGTGCCGGGTTTATTGTTCGCGGAATCATCCCTGGTGGCCAGGCACATGAAAAAAATGAGCTTTTTCGGCTGAGCTCGGTTTGAAACCAGGCCGGCTTTTTCCATCCGTTGGGCCAGGCGGCGGAGTTTTGACTTGGCCGGCGTCCCCGTCTTCTCCAGTCCCTGTCCAGGCTCGACGTACATCTCCTCTTGCAGCGACTGCCAGGAGATTCCACGCATAATCCCCACCAACCCGGTTCGATAGTCCATGAACTTCCTCAACACGAGGTAGAACTGCCAGATGTCGGCGATCTGGCCCGTGAGTCTTGACAGTTCGCTATCATTGAGCCGGATGGACATGGCGCTGAGCCGAGATCCGGAGAGGAACTTCGGCGGTCATGGCCCATTGTTCCGCCTCTGACACAGACCAGACGGGGGCGCGAGAATCACGTTTGACGGCGATTTTCCAGGACGCGAGGGGCGGCCAATCGGCATCGCTCTCGGGGGCTCCGTACCAAGCCAAACGCCCTTGTCGGGAGCGAAGAGGGATGGGGGCTTGGTCGCTCACGAGTACACGTCATGCGCCTGCAGGGACGCATCGACCAAGGTCGCCACGACCTCCAGGAGATAAACGGTGGACCACAGGCTACCCGACTGTTCACCTCGGTAGTCCATGGCCACCAGACGGGTGGTCGCGCACGCCGAGACCAGCATGGCGGAGGCCAATTCGAGCGTATCGCTGACCGGAACGCCGGCGCGCACGGTCAAGAGGCCGACGAGTTCCGATTGACCAGAAGGACGCACGGTAAACGTCGGCGGACCCATCGTCGAGCGGTCGGTAGAGGACGCCCCGACATGCCGGTTTTCCACATCTGGGGGGAACCGGGTTGCATCGGTATCCATTGGGAACGTCCTGGAACCGTCGGTCTCCGAGCGGTCGGGATGGCTCTGTGGCGGATGTGCCGGGTGAATCTTGGCTTCAGCCTGGCCGCTCATGCGGCTTCCTCCGCGAACAGTTCCATCCGCGCCCCTGGAATATCCCCGGTCAAGCTCGGCTGGCGTGTCGCATCTGTCGACGGGCCGCCGCGCCCACGAGGAGCGATGCCGGCCGTGCACCGGTGGCTTGGAACATCCACAAGGCGGGCGCCTTGTTGGGTCGGCGTGATACCGGCGTCGACCGGGTCAGGCCACTGTCCACCTGAACGTCTGGTGGTTTGGTTCGGCGTATCCATTCGATCCTCCATGAGGAATTACGGTTATCAGTCGGGGTTTGTGCGCTTTTTTCCGCGGTCGAATCAACTTGGATCGATTCGCGTCCGACCAAAAATATCGGGGCGCAAGTCGTAGCGCGACACGCCCGTGGCGTCCTCGATGAGCCGGCAATAGACGGGGGACACCCGCCCGTTGCGCCGCGTCAACCACTGGGAGACCATTTGTTGCGAGGCCCCAATCTGTCGAGCGAGCGCGGCCTGGCTCCCCGCGATGGCGATGGCTTGTTCAAGAAATGCTTTCATGCGAAGAGGCTACAGTATTAATTGTTAATCAACAACAATAAAAACTGTTGCTTTTCCGGAAAACATTGCTATGTTGATCATGTCAGTTTCTCCGCCGATGCCACCGAGAAACGGTCTATCAGGCGCCTCCAATCGCTCACTTAAGCGTCTCAACACAGGGCATTCATGATCATGGATACTTTTGGCGCACGCGTGAAGGTCGAGCGCAAGGCGCGGGGATTATCCCAAGCGGCGCTAGGAAAACTGGCGGGCGACCTGTCACAGCAGTCCATTCACCAGATCGAGACGAACGGGACCAGCGATACGCGCCATGCCGTGGCGATTGCGCAAGCCCTCCACGTCCGTGCCGAATGGCTCAAGACCGGGCACGGCCCAAAATCACAACTCGCTTGGGAAATGTTGATTGATGTCAGCGACCTGCCGACGGACGCACAGGCCGCCATGCGGGCGTTAGCCACCGCCTTAGCGGGCGGGCAACTCTCCGCACGACGCTTCGTCGCCTTGACACGCGCCGTCCTCGATGACTAACTGAACGCGCCACCATCCCATGCTGGTTGCGGTCTCGATCTCCCATCCGCCATCCGGGCGCTGGCGCGCGCCCAACTCACCGATGGTGGCCTCTGCGTCATCAAGGATGGCGATGGCATCATGATCGAGACCCTTTAGGATTTTCATGCTTCCGTTTCCTAGCGTAGGCGCCAGATTGCAGTCTTGTGACGGATGCGCAATTGACTGGCAAAAAGAAACCACCTTCCTTCTGGCCCTCGAAAAACAATATAAATTGTTGACAAAGAAACAATATTGACAGTATCGTTTCGTGACATTTGAGCTGACCGACGGTTGACGGACGAATGGCTGACACGCGCAATCCTGATCCAACCACGCTCAGCCAACGCGGTCTGATCGACGTCTATCCGAGCGCCATTGAAGGCGTGGTCCAGACCGGCGTGGCCAGGCGCGATCCCGCCATAGTCATTAACCGGATCGACTCCCTGGCGAAGATGTTTGTCTCAGTCGAACTGGGCGCCAGGCTTTTCGCGTCAAGTCCGGGGGTGGCATTCTTTGACTTGCGGCTGCTCCCATATCCAATGGGTGAAAAGTGAGGAGCGTATGTCTTGAGCGATGTGCTAAGCCGGGCCTTGATCATCGTTTGGTCCATAACCCAGTGCAAGCGAAAGGATAGCTGCGGTATTGGCTTGCAAATCAGTTCTTTCGCTGTGACGCCTTGCTCCCGCAGGCCAGGTGGACCAAGCGATGATCGAGGCCCTAAGCCGTCAGGCCAGGCTCGATTGAACAGATTTTCCATGTCTCCGCCGATTCCGGTTTTGCCGCGTGGCTTCAAAATTTATGCGCTGGCTTATGCTCCCCCGCAGTGCGAGCAGGCAAAGCGCGACCCGCTGGCTAAACCGACCGTGAAATCGACGCTCCCCACCTCTGGATCGATGTCGGCTTCGCAGACCTCCCTTGGTGCATGCAGCGCAAGGGCAGCGGCGAACAAAGATGCGGAATCCACGGCAGCGGCCTCCGGGAGTGGACATGTGGACGCGTCCTGTGCGGGCTAGCTCTTGTCCTGCGGGTCGTGAGGACAACCCTTGACCACAATCCCCGCAGCAGATTTGTCAAATTGTCCTCTACTCGGGTGCGCATCACCAGGGTCTGAGTCAAGCCCTAACCCACGGAGATTTTAACAGATGTGTACATTCTCAACCCGCAGGTCGGCATAGTCACAGGCAGACAGATACGCCCATGCAGCGACTCTATCCCCGCAAAGGTGCCGCATCCTATCTTGGCATGTCGGAACGCAGCTTCGATGCCATAGCGGCTCGGAGCTTGCCCTATATCCTGGTCGGAAAAACTGGGAAACGCTTTGACCGCGATGATCTTGATGCGTGGGTCGCTTCGCAGGTTAAAATCAAACCTGCGGGCGCCTCGCAGAGAGGTCGCATATGCAAAATGACCAGAAACCGAAAGGGATTAAACAACGAGGAAATATCTGGTGGGTCGACAAGACCGTCCGGGTCGGTGAGCAACGCATCCAGCTTCGAGAGTCGACTGGATGCCGTGCGCTCACGGACGCGATAGCCTACCTAGAGCGTAGAGAGGAAGAGATTCGCCGTCTTGGAACAACAAGGCAACTAGATAGGTGGGAGATTAACGAGCGGACCTTTGAGGAAGCCTCCGCTGAGTACATCGTCGACCTTGAAAATCGCGGCAAGGATGCAAGTCGTGCATTACAGGATATTCGGCTCGTGATCGGGGTCATCGGGCACCTGCCGCTATCGCACATCCATCAGCGGGCATTGCAGTCATGGATCAATTCTCAGCAGGGTATTAGATCCAGCGGGACTGTAGGCCGCGCTCTGCGCACGGTTGCTACCGTGTTGCACTTCGCCGCCGAGGTGTTGCGGGATGGAAACATTCCGTGGCTCGCAATGGCTCCGCCCAAGCTGCGCAGTCCGGATTGGGGTAGTCGCCAACCCTGCCCCATCTCATGGGAGGAGCAGGATCGATTAATAGAGGTCATGCCCAAGCATCTGATCGGGCCGGTATTGTTTGCGACGGAGACCGGGGCACGTCAAGCGGAGATTACGACGCTTCGCTGGTGCCAGCACCGCCGTTATCCGGGAATCCCGGATCACTCGATTTGGTGGATCCCGCCTGAAGTCAGGAAAGCGAGCAGTAAGAAAGCGGCAAGCCAGCAGGACGGTCGCTATTTGGTTTGCAATCGGGCTGCGCGGATCGTCATCGAGCGACAACGTGGACAGTCGAGCGAATGGGTGTTTTTAAGCCCCAAGCGAGATAGCGGTCTCTACCGAGTCAACAACCATGGCTGGAGGGCTGCGGTGAAGGCGGTCGGGCTGGAAATTCGGTTTCATGACCTTCGTCACACCTTCGGAGAGCGGGCGGCGGACGCAGGGATCCCGCTCGATATCCGCCGTTCGCTGCTCGGTCATGAGCACCGAGATATCACCCTGCATTATTCGAGCCCAGGTCTGGCTCGGTTGCTGGAAGAAGCCGAGCGGGTGGTGCGTCCTGAGGCAAATATAAAATATTAAGAGTGGAGGCCATTAGCTGATTTCGCACATTGTGCGAAAAACGTCGAGCTAGGGTGGTTGGGGTAATCGTAACGGATTGAATTTGGCGCGCCCGACAGGATTCGAACCTGTGACCCCAGCCTTCGGAGGGCTGTACTCTATCCATCTGAGCTACGGGCGCTTTGAAGCGGTGCTGGCCTTCGTTTCCGTTCCGGGACTGAGCGTCCTGGTCGCTTGAGGGTGTCGCGATGGGGGTGAAGGCTAAGCTGGATGATTATGCTGTTTCCCGACCTTCCCGTCAAAGGTCGTCGATGGCTTTCAGTCGATCTCGTTCGTGGACTCTGGTCACGTCCTTGCCTCAGTCGGTTTCCAGCAGGCCCTTGAGCCGGTGGAGATGGCTCAGTCCCCGCGCCTTGCGGTGCTCCGGGTTGTCGCTTCGGGCGCCGTCCCAGTCCAGTTGCTCCTCCGGCAGTTCGCCGAGGAAACGGCTGGGTTCGCTGGGTATCCACTCGCCGTAGCGCTTGCGGCGTCGGGTGAGGGTGAAGGTGAGCGCCTGGCGCGCGCGGGTGATGCCGACGTAAGCGAGCCGGCGCTCTTCCTCGATGCTGTCCTCCTCAATGCTGACGCGGTGCGGGAGCAGCTCCTCCTCCATGCCGACGAGAAAGACATGGGGGAACTCCAGTCCCTTGGCGGCGTGCAGCGTCATGAGATGGACGCGGTCGCCGCCCGCGTCTTCCTCCTGACGATCGAGTACGTCCATGAGGGTGAGATGGCTGACCATGTCGGCGAGCGCCTTGTCCTGGAAGTCGCCCCGGTGCAGCTTGCCGAGCCATTCCAGCAGATCGTTGACGTTGTCGTAGCGCCGTTCGGCCACCGCTTGGCTGGAGGCGTTCTCGCGCAGCCAGACGGAATACTGGATGCGTTCCACCAGCGCCCGCGCGCCGCTCATGGGGTCCGAAACGCTCTGGCCCCTATGCTCGTCGATGAGTTGGGCGAAGGCACCGAGCCGGTCGCGTTGGCGTTGGTTCAGGTGTTCGGCCAGGCCGGGATCCCGGCAGCCGGCGATCAGGCTGATACCGCGCTCGCGGCTGTGGTCGGCGAGTCGTTCCAGCGTGGTCGGGCCGATCTCGCGTCGCGGGGTGTTGACGATGCGCAGAAAGGCGGCGTCGTCCGCCGGGTTGGCGAGCAGGCGCAGGTAGGCCATGACGTCCTTGACCTCGGTGCGCGCGAAGAAGGAGGTGCCGCCGCTCAGGAAGTAGGGGATGTTGTGCTCGCGCAGGGCCTTCTCGAACGGGCGCGCCTGATGGTTGCCCCTGAAAAGAATGGCGATGTCGCCGAAGGCGGTGTCCTCGGCGAACTTGAGATGCAGGATCTCCGAGGCGACGCGCTCGGCCTCGTTGGCCTCGTCCTGGCAGCGCAGCACGCGCGGACGTTCTCCCGGACCCAACTCGCTCCAGAGCCGCTTTTCGAAGACATGGGGGTTGTTGGCGATGAGCGTGTTGGCCAGCGCGAGGATGCGGGCGCTGGAACGGTAGTTCTGCTCCAGCATGATGACCTTGAGGGTCGGATAGTCCGTCTGGAGGCGCGCCAGATTCTCCGGTCGCGCGCCGCGCCAGGCGTAGATGGACTGATCGTCGTCGCCCACCACGGTGAAGGCGCCGCGCTCGCCGGTCAATTGGCGGACCAACTCGTACTGGGCGTTGTTGGTGTCCTGGTACTCGTCGACCAGGAGATAACGGATCCGCCCCCGCCACTCCTCCAGACGATCGGGATGGGCGCGGAAGAGGCGCGTCGGGGCCAGGATGAGATCGTCGAAGTCCACGGCGTTGTAGGCACGCAGGCTGCGCTCGTAATCGAGGTAGAGACCGGCCAGCCGGGTCTCGAAATCGTCTTCCGCCAGTTGCATCGCCCTGGACGGATCGATCAGCTCGTTCTTCCAGCGCGAGATGCGATGCTGGACCGCCGCCGGGCTGAGCGCGTCCGCGTCGGTCCGCCCCCGGATATGCTCCTTCAGCAGCGCCTCCGAGTCCTGGGCGTCGAGCAGCGAGAACCCGGTGCGCAGTCCCGCCGGCTCGGGGTGTCGCCGCAGGATCGTCAGCCCGAGCCTGTGGAAGGTCGAGATCGCCAGCCCCCGGGTCTTGCTCGCCTTCATGTGCTGGCTCACCCGCTCGCGCATCTCGCGGGCGGCCTTGTTGGTGAAGGTCACCGCGCGGATGTGGCGGGGCGGCATGCCGAGATGATCGATCAGGTGCGCGATCTTCTGGGTGATGACGCGGGTCTTTCCCGAGCCGGCCCCGGCGAGCACCAGCAGTGGGCTGTCCGTGTGGCGCACGGCTTCGAGCTGTCGAGGGTTGAGTCCTGCCATCCGCGATACCAAGGTTCATGCAAGGGCTGGAGTATGCCTGACTCGGGGCGCGGACGCCTGGACGAGCAATTCAGGCGGGTTCGTACTACCATTCGGGTCTATTCATCGACGCCTCATGGTGACTTCGTGCTCAGCAGAATCCTCTCTATTCCGGTCCTGGCGCTGTTTCTGGTGACCTCGTACGCGCAAGACGGGGAAACCGACGGCGGCGGCTTCCTGCAGGCCCCCACGGTGGAGCCTTCGCCCGTTACCGGCGAGACGGTGGAGCCCGATATCACCATCACGGAATCCGGCGGCGACGTCGTCTATGAGTATCGGGTGCGTGGCGTGCTTTACATGGTGCGGGTGCAGCCGCAGGTCGGTCCGCCCTATTATCTCTACGATCTCAATGGGGACGGTTTGCTTGACGCGCAGGAGCGTTCCGCGCGGAACACGGCGGTACCCCAGTGGGTGCTGTTCGAGTGGAATTGAGGGGCGAGGCTGAAGTTTGGGGCGCGAAGGGCCTGTCTTTCGCGCTCGGCGAGGCTGGGCGGATGGCCAAGGCCATGGGTCTTAAGGATTCAGGCGCCGAACCCTCTCTCGATGCCGGCTCCCAGGGCGAGTGGCCGCTTGGGCGGGGTCACGAGCCGCGCGGATGACCCAATGGTCACCGGCGGCGGATCGCGGAACCTGACGGCGATCCCCGACCTGTCTTGATGGATCACGACGGCGGGAATGAAGAACCATTCACGTCCCGTCTCGCGCATCTCCAACACGACGGTCGTGCCGATCGGCAGGGTCAGATTCCGGACTTCCAGATACATTCCGCGATCGGACAGACTCCGTCCCCTGGCGCTGAAGAAGCGACGTTTGCGGTACTGGATCTGGACCTCCATCTCCATCGGGTCGAGGGCATGGGGATGGTGCTCTGTCGTCATGGCGTGGTTGCTCCTCGGGCTTGTCTCATTCGCTCGCCATGTTAGGCGCCGATGTTGACGGCCATGTGCCGCCAAGATGACGGAATGATGAAGCTTCAAGGATGTCGCTCAGAGCGGGCGGTCGCGCCGATCTGGCTGGATGCCAGGCTTCAAAATAAAGAACCCCCGAGGCCCTGGGGTATGGACCTCGAGGGAACGCTTCCCGGTCTGGGGTGACCGGGGCTTGGGGCTGACACCCAGGGGGATAGATGGGCAGCCCCGTTTCGCTCAGAAGATTCGACGGTTAATGCTTGACTAAGTTCCTCCGCTTTTAGTGGGCCGCATCCCAGTTTTCTCCATCGCCGATATCCACCACGAGCGGAACGGATAGCTCGGCGGCGGCCTCCATCGCGGCTCGAATCCGGGCGCTCGCCATGTCGATGGCGTCCCCGGCGACCTCGAAAACCAGCTCGTCGTGCACCTGCATGATCAGGCGCACCGGCGGCTTATCGGTCCGCAGCCACTGGTCCACGGCGATCATGGCGCGCTTGATGATGTCGGCTGCGGTGCCCTGCATGGGGGCGTTGATGGCGGTGCGTTCGGCGGCGGCTCGGCGTGACTGATTGCTGTGTCCGATCTCGGTGAGATAGAGCCGGCGACCGAACAGGGTCTCGACATAGCGGTCCTCGCGCGCCTGGATCCGGGTGCGCTCCATGAACTCCTTGACGCCGGGATACCGCTGGAAATAGCGGTCCACGTACTCTTGCGCCGCGCCGCGCTCGATCCCGAGCTGGCGCGCCAGGCCGAAGGCCGACATGCCGTAGATGAGCCCGAAATTGATCGCCTTGGCCGAGCGTCGCTGGTCGCTCGTGACCTCCTCGGGCGCCAGCCCCAGGATCTCCGCCGCCGTCGCCCGATGGATGTCCTGACCGCTGGCGAAGGCGGCGAGCAGCCGCTCGTCGCCCGAGAGATGCGCCATGATCCGCAGCTCGATCTGCGAATAGTCGGCGGCGAGCAGCCGATGGCCGGGTTCGGCGATGAAGGCGCGGCGGATACGCCGGCCTTCCTCGGTGCGGATGGGGATGTTCTGTAGGTTGGGGTCGCTGGAGGAGAGTCGTCCGGTCGCCGCGACCGCCTGGTGATAGGAGGTATGGACCCGCCCCGTCTCGGGGTTGACCATCTGCGGCAGTTTGTCGGTGTAGGTCGACTTGAGCTTCGCGAGTCCGCGATGCTGGAGGATGACGTTGGGCAGGGCGTGGCCCTGGGCCGCCAGTTGCTCCAGCACCTCCTCCGAGGTGGAGGGCGCGCCCTTGGGGGTCTTGGCGATGACCGGCAGACCCAATTCCTCGAAGAAGATGGCGCCGATCTGTTTGGGCGAGCCCATGTTGAAGCGGTGTCCGGCCGTCTCGTAGGCCAGGTTTTCCAGCTCGACGAGTCGTTTGGACAACTCTCGGCTCTGCTGGGCGAGCAGGCTGCTGTCGATGCGCACGCCGGTGCGTTCGATGCGCGAGAGGATGCCGACCAGGGGGATCTCGATGGCGCGATACAGCCCGGCCAGCGAGGGAACCGCCTCTAGCCGGGGCCAGAAGGCCCGGTGCAGACGCAGGGTGATGTCCGCGTCCTCGGCCGCGTAGTGTCCGGCCTGTTCGAGCGGAACCTGATCGAAGGTGAGCTGCTTGGCCCCCTTGCCCGCGACGTCCTCGAAATGGACGGTGTCGTAGTCCAGATATTTCTTGGCGAGCGAGTCCATGTCGTGCCGGGTCGCGGTGCTGTCGAGCACATAGCTCTCCAGCATGGTGTCGTGGGCGATGCCGCGCAGTTCGATGGCGTAGCGGGCGAGCACGCTCATGTCGTATTTGAGATTCTGTCCGACCTTGGCGCGCGCGGGATCCTCCAGCAGGGGTTTCAATCGGGTCAGCACCGCGTCCCGATCGAGCTGATCCGGCGCGCCCGGATAGACATGGGCGACCGGGACATAGGCCGCCTGGCCGGGCTCGACCGCGAAGGAGACGCCGACGATCTCGGCGCGCATGTAGTCGAGATCGGTGGTCTCGGTGTCGAAGGCGAAGAGTTCGGCGGACTCCAGACGCCGGATCCAGGTCTCCAGCGCCTCCTGGGTCAGGACGCAGTCGTAGTCGGCCTGGACTGCTGCGACCGCTTCCGATGGGGCTGGAGTCTCGCCATCGCCGCTCGCGCCATCGAGCGTCGCCAGCATCCGGCGCGACTCGATGCGTTCGTACCAGCCGCGCAGGGTCTCGATATCGGGTGACGCGGGCCGCAGATCGGTCGGTCCCAGGTCGAGGCCGACATCGCGCTTGATGGTGGTCAGGCGCCGCGCGAGCGGGAGCTGGTCGAGCGCCGCGCGCAGGTTCTCGCCGACCTTGCCCTTGATGCTCCCGGCATGGGCGATGACGCCATCCAGATCCCCGTATTCCTCGATCCACTTCACGGCGGTCTTGGGTCCGCACTTGGGCACCCCCGGAACATTGTCGACGCTGTCGCCCATGAGGCTCAGATAGTCGACGATCCGCTCCGGCGGGACGCCGAACTTCTCGCGCACGCCATCCGGGTCCAGCACCGTATCGGTCATGGTGTTGACCAGGGTCACATGCGCGTCGACCAACTGGGCCATGTCCTTGTCGCCGGTCGAGATCAGGGTCTGGATGCCCGCGGCGGCGGCCTGGGTCGCGAGGGTGCCGATGACATCGTCGGCCTCGACGTCCGGGATCGCCAGCAGTGGCAGCCCCATGGCCCGGATCACCGCCTGGAGCGGCTCGATCTGCTCGCGCAGATCCTCCGGCATCGGCGGGCGATGCGCCTTGTATTCGGCATAGAGATCGTTGCGGAAGGTCCGGCCGGCGGCGTCGAAGACCACGCCGATGTACTGGGGCCGATAGGTCTCGATGAGGCGGCGCAGCATGTTGAGCACACCGGTCAGCGCCCCGGTCGCCTCGCCCCTGGAGTTGGTCAGCTTGGGCAGGGCGTGGTAGGCGCGGAACAGATAGCCCGAGGCGTCGACGAGGATCAATGGATACTGGTTTGCCATGGCGTTGTGGCCTTCTGATGCGTGGCGCGTCCCGAATGTTGGTGCAACGTTAGCATAGCGGGGACGGTCCAAGGCGACATTGGCCGGCGTCGCCCGCTCTCGGGCGCGGGCGGCCGGAGCGCGCGCCATCTCAAGGCTCAACGGAGCGCGGCGATGATCTCGGCCAGACGTTTGGCGCTGTCCTCGAAGTCTTCCTGGGCGGCCAGGGCGGCGGCCGGAAGGTCGACGATCTCGATGGTATCGAGGATCAGGCGATCGTCGGAATTGAAATGCCGGACCCACCAGCCGTTGCGCAGGCCGGTGGAGGTGATGCGGCATTTGCCGTAACCGCGCGAGAGGATGCTGGTCGGACCCTGTCCGAGCGCGCGTTCGAGATAGCTCAGATCCTGCTCGGAATGTGGCAGCAGGGTCAAATTGATGACATACGGCTCGGCGCCGGGCCGCCACCGTTCGGCCTGCTCCTTCGCTTCCGTGAGTATGGCCCGGGCGCTGACCAGGCCATCCGGCGGCGGCTCGTCCAGGACGGGCGACGTGGTGGCGTTTTGGAAGGTCGTGTCACGCACTCGGCAGGGGATCGCCGCGACCTCGATCCCGTCGCGTTCAGGCTGTCCGCCCTCGTGGCATGAGCGAACCCGCCAGACACCGGTCAAGCGGGTCTCCTGAGCCCGCAGGCTGGGCACACCTGAAACAAGGAGGCTTACTTCGCCCTCGCCGAGCGCCTGATTCACCAGCTCGCGATCGGCATCCGGCAAGGCGCCGACATCCAGCACCCACCCAGGATCCGTGACCCGATAGTCGGCCAGCCGCTCCAGCAGGCGCTCCAGCAGACGCAGTCCTTGTGGGCAGGCGAGGGCCTCATCGGGGTCCGGCAACAGGGGCGCTCGGTAGGTCCGCATCTCCGCCGGCATCGGCGGATAGGCCAGTTCGGCGCCATCTTCTTCCAGGGGTTGCGAGCCAGGGCCAAAAAGGGCTCGCTGGAGCGGGGGGGATGACGGCATCTGGATCGCCTGTGGCTGGGGATTGAAGGACGAGGATCTCGATTCAGGCGCTCCGTTTCGCGTACCTGGCGGTTCAGGCAAAGGACGTTCGACGAACGCTCAAGATTCCCGTAAGTGTTCGGGAAGCTGGGGTTCGCGCCCGACCAGATCGGCGAACAGATGATCGACGGAGCCTCCCGTCATCGCGATCCGCATGGCGATCAGGGCATCGCGGACACGCAAGGCCTGGGTTTCTTCCATGACCTCGCGCGCCGCGCCCAGAAAACAGAGTACCCAGGCGCCCGGCGGCTGGTCTCCCACCAGGCGCATGTCGATCCAGTGGCGCTCTCCGCCGTCGTCGCACCAGGCCCAGTCGGACGTGGGCTCGATGACTTGCATGGGGATTCCGATGCACATCAGCCGCTCACCCGCCTGGCCAGGATCCGCGAGTCACCGATCCGGCAGGCCACCTCGGGGCTCGGCCGCCCGGCTTCGTAGACGGCGAGATCCAGCGCCGGGTGTGGCATGTCCCGATGCGCCGCCTGGTTGTCGTCGTTGGGAAGCCACTGCACTCCGAACCGGTCGAGGTAGGTCCGCGCGGCCTCGATGGCCGGCTCGATCATCGCCTTGACCGGGGTGGTCAGACTGCCGCCGAAATCCTCCAGCTCGACCGGCTGCACACCGATCAGAACCTGGTGCCCGGGCGGATCGCCCAAGAGGGCGGCTAGCGCCAGAACCTCCTGAAAACCCGTCTGATGCAGACTCATTTTCCGGGCGCCCAGGAACTGGGGGACCGCCTCGCCCTCGATCCGTTTCAGCGTGCCTGGCGGCAAGCCGTAATCGATGGCATCGAAGACGACCAGCACATCGGCCCAACGCACCTGATCGACCAGATAGATGCCCTGGGTGCCGCCGTCGAGCAGTCGCGGATTCGATCCGAAGCGATAATCCCGGGCGATCCGCTCGACCACCCGTACCCCGAAGCCTTCGTCGGCCCAGAGCACGTTGCCGATCCCGAGCATCAGTATATTGGGCGCGGTCTGGCTCACGGGCGGTCATCCTTGAACATGCGCCAGCCACTGACCATGGTACTGATGAGGCTCTGACGGGACATGATGTCCTCGCGGATGGCGGTGTAGACGTGCAGCATCACGAACACGACGATGACCCACATGCCCCAGTGATGCCACATGCGCACGTCCTGACTCTGTCCGACGAAGGGGATGACCCAGCCGAAGAGCGCGTCCGGCCAGCTCCCCAGTCCGGTCTGCTCGGAATAGAGCGCGAGCCCGGTGACGATCATCACCAGTCCACCGACCGTAATGATGACCACCATGAAGAGGTGCGCGAGCGGATTGTGGCCGACGTACTTGCGCGGCTCCGGCTCCTGGAAGGCGTACCAGCGCACCTCGTGAAGCAGTTCGCTCCAGAATCTCCGGCGCCAGAAGGGCAGGGTGAACAACTGATGGGAGTAGGAATTCCCTACGAACGCCCAGTAGATCCGGAACAGGAAGCCGACCAGGAAGACATAGGCCGCCGCGAAATGGAAGAAGCGGATATAGCCCATCAAATAGTGATCGCTGGCCTCTCCGGGCAGGGTCGGAAGCGGGCTCCCGATCAGGTAGCCGGTCACCGCCAGGACGGTGATGGAGAGTGCATTGACCCAGTGCCAGATTCGCACGGGGGTTTGATAGACGTAAACGGCGGTGCGTTTGACCGTTGGAACGCCGGTGTACATGATTTCAGCCTCCGAGGGGGAAGAAGTTGTCAGTTGTCGGTTGTCAGTTGTCAGTCGAGCGCGTCACGGCCGGAGGCCCCGTGTCTTTCCTGACATCTGACAACTGATACCTGACACCTGATACCTCTTATCGAACCTTCACCCGCGTCAGCTCCTCGCCATCCGGGCTCATGACGTGCGTCGAGCAGGCCAGGCAGGGGTCGAAGCTGTGCAGGGTGCGCAGGATCTCCAGCGGCTGATCGGCCACCGCCACAGGCGTATTCATCAGGGCCGCCTCGAAAGCGCCGATGTTGCCCGCCGGGTCGCGCGGGGAGCCGTTCCAGGTGGTGGGAACCACGGCCTGGTAGTTGTCGATCTTGCCGTTCTTGATGACGATCCAGTGACCGAGAGCTCCGCGTGGGGCCTCGGTCGTTCCGACCCCCCTCGCCTCCTTGGGCCAGGTCTTGGGATCCCACTTCTCGATGTTGGCCGTGTGGCTGTCGCCGGCCTTGAGACTGGCCATCAGCTTGTCCTGGAAATAGCGCATCCTGTGCGCCGCCCAGGAGCCTTCCAGTCCGCGCGCGGCGGTGCGCCCCAGGGTGGAGAAGAGCGCCGGCAGCGGCAGTCCCAGGTCGGTCAGCACCTTCTCGACCGGCTCCTTGAACTCCGGGATTCCCTTGGCGTAGCCGATGATGTAGCGCGCCAGGGGGCCGACCTCCATGGCGTGACCGCGCCAGCGCGGGGCTTTGATCCAACTGTACTTGGCGCCTTCGTCGATCTCCTCGATCCGGGTCCGCGTTCCCTTGGCGTTGGGGCCGAGCACGAAGTTGGGCTCGGTGACGCCGTCCCAGGGGTGCAGCCCCCGCGACTCGTCCTTGTATTGGAACCAGGAGTGCGCGACGAACTCCTGGATCTCGTCCGGATCGCGCAGATCCACGTCATGGACCTCATTGAGGTTACCGTTGATGATGGCGCCACGCGGGAGCATCTGATTGGCCGCCGAGTCGTCGTTGGCGCGATCCGGGATGTCCCCATAGGAAAGCACCGCCTGGCTGCTCAGTCCGCCCCCATGGGTCCAGTCCTTATAGAAGGAGGCGATCGCCATCAGGTCGGGGAGATAGACCTTGTCGATAAACTCGATGGTGCGGTCGATGATGGAGGAGACCTGGTTCAAGCGCTCCATGTTGACCGCGCCCACCGCGCCCGTGTCATGCACGTTGATCGCGCAGGGCACGCCGCCGACCAGCCAGTTCGGATGCGGGTTCTTGCCCCCATAGATGGTATGGATCTTGACGATTTCCTTCTGGAAATCGAGCGCCTCCAGATAGTGGGTGACCGCCATCAGATTGGCCTCGGGCGGCAGCCGGTAGGCCGGATTGCCCCAGTAGCCGTTCATGAAGGGACCAAGCTGGCCGGACTCCACGAACCGCTTGATCCGGTTTTGCACGTCGCGGAAATAGCCCGGCGAGGACAGCGGCCAGTCCGAAATGGACTGCGCCAGTGCCGAGGTCGCCTTGGGATCGGCCTTGAGCGCCGAGACCACGTCCACCCAGTCGAGCGCATGCAGATGATAGAAATGCACCAGATGGTCATGGGCATAGAGTGTCAACTGCATGATATTGCGGATGGAGTTGGCGTTTTCCGGGATCGCGATCCCGAGCGCGTCCTCGACCGCCCGCACCGAGGTCAGGGCGTGGGTGCCGGTGCAGACGCCGCAGATCCGCTCCGTGAAGGCCCAGGCGTCGCGCGGATCGCGACCGCGCAGGATGACCTCCAGACCGCGCCACATGGTGCCGGTGGAGACGGCGTTGCGGATGACGTTGTTCTCGTCGAGATTGACCTCGCAGCGCATGTGACCCTCGATGCGGGTCACCGGGTCGACGACGATGCGCCGCCCCGAGGTGTCGAGCTGGAAGCCGTTCGGTGTCTGGACGCTCATGTCTGGTCATTCTCCTCGTGATGCTCGCCGGCTCGCTGCTTGATGCGCTGGATGGCGCTCGCCGCCGCGTGGGCTGCGATCGCCGCGCCAACCGTGCCGGCCGCCGCGATCCCGACCTTGTCGGCGTTCGCCTCGATGCCAAAGACGTTGGTGTTGGTGACGTGATCGTAGAAACTGCCCTTATCCCAGAAGCCGTCCTCGGAGCAGCCGATACAGCCGTGGCCGGACTGGATGGGGAAGGAGACCCCATTGTTCCAGCGGGTGGTGGAGCAGGCGTTATAGGTGGTCGGGCCCTTGCAGCCCATCTTGTAGAGGCAATAGCCCTTGCGCGCGCCCTCGTCGTCCCAGTCCTCGACGAACTGACCGGCGTCGAAGTGTGGGCGGCGGTAGCATTTGTCGTGGATGCGCTGGCCGTAGAACATCTTGGGACGGCCCTGACGGTCCAACTCCGGGAGGCGGTCGAAGGTGAGCATGTAGGTGATGACGCCGGTCATGACCTCGGCGATCGGCGGACAGCCCGGTACCTTGATGATCGGCTTGTCGGTGATGACCTTGTGCACCGGCACCGCCTGGGTCGGATTCGGATGGGCCGCCTGCACGCAGCCCCAGGAGGCGCAGGAACCCCAGGAAATGACGGCCTTGCAGTCGGCCGCGACTTCCTTCAACTGCTCGACGAAGGGTCGGCCGCCGATGATGCAACTCATGCCGTCCTGGTTGAGCGGCGGATTGCCCTCCACCGCCAGGATGTATTGGCCTTTGTACTTGAGGCGGATCTCATCGAGGATCGCCTCCGCCTGATGCCCCGCGGAGGCCATGAGCACATCGTCATAGTCCAGCGAGATCATGGAGAGCACCACGTCCGATACCAGCGGGTGGGCGGAGCGGATGAAGGACTCGGAGCAGCAGGTGCACTCCAGGCCATGCAGCCAGATGACCGGTGTTCGCGGCTTGGTCTCCATGGCCTGGGCGATCGTGCCCGCGAAGGACGGCGCCAGCCCCAGCGCCGTCGCCGTCAGGCTGCAATACTTGAGGAAGCTCCGCCGGCTGATCCCCTGCCGGCGCATCACCTCGTAGAAGGTTTCGGTGGTTGCCATCTTATGCCTCGATTGTGATCACCAGCCGATTGGGCGGCCGTTCGGCCGGTACGATCGGACGATCCATTCTCCTAAAAATGCTAGGGAATTAATTGAAGCATCGATCGGGCCATCACATCAAGGATCTTTGGCTTGCGTCTGCTGACGGGCGTCAATGATAAATCTCAATGACGGCCTGTTTCGGCGTTGGCGGTATCCCTGGCATGCCCGTTCGGCTAGGGAGGGTCCGCGTTCGTGTTCGGTCGGAACTTGGCTTGATCCGTGCCGACAGGGACTCGATTGGTATCCGAGCGCCCATCGCGGGCATTGCCCGCCCAAGCGGCTACGATTAGACTTGCGGGTTGACCTGTTATGGAAGTCGATGATCCCCGCCGCCGGACTGTCGTTCGGACTTGGGGTTCGGCCGTCTCCCGACATCGCTCCGCCTCAACCCTTCACCCTCTATCAACGCCCCAGCAGGAGCCCGCATGGCTATCGAGCGCACCCTTTCCATCATCAAGCCGAACGCCGTCGCCAAGGACGCCATCGGCGCCATCCTCGGCCGATTCGAGGCCGCCGGGCTGCGCATCGTCGCCGCCCGCATGCTTCACATGAACCGCGAGCAGGGGTGCGCCTTCTATGCCATCCATCAGGGCAAGCCCTTCTTCGACGAACTGGTCGACTTCATGATTTCGGGGCCGGTGATGGTCCAGGTATTGGAAGGCGAGGATGCCGTCACCAAGAATCGTGACATCATGGGCGCGACCAATCCGGCTAACGCCGCCCCCGGCACCATTCGCGCCGATTTCGCGGATTCCTTCACCGAGAACGCGGCGCACGGCTCGGATTCCGCCGAGAACGCGGCGGTCGAGATCGCCTTTTTCTTCCCGGAAGGCGTCTGCCCGCGCACCCGCTGAACCAGAGACCTTCATGACCGCCATCGAAACCAAGACCAACCTGCTCGATCTGGACCTCGCCGATTGCGAGGCGCTGGTGGTCGGTCTCGGTTTCAAGGCGTTCCATGGACGCAATCTCTTCAAGTGGATGCACAAGCATGGCGTGGTCGATTACGACGCCATGAGCGATCTCCCCAAGTCACTCCGTCTGGTCCTGCCGGAAACGACTGAGATGCGGCTGCCGCGTATCATCGAAGAGCATCCATCGTCCGACGGCACCAATAAATGGGTGATGGAACTCCACGACGGACAGCGGATCGAAACTGTGTTCATCCCCGAGGGCAAGCGCAGCACCATCTGTGTTTCCTCCCAGGTCGGCTGCGCGCTGAACTGCTCCTTCTGCGCGACCGCGCGCCAGGGCTTCAATCGCAATCTGAGTGTCTCGGAGATCATCGGCCAGGTCTGGCAGGCCGCGCGCCGGCTCGACAGGTCGCCCACCAACGTGGTGATGATGGGCATGGGCGAGCCGCTGGCCAATTTCGAGGCCGTGGTCAAGGCGATGGAAATCATGCAGGACGATCTGGCCTACATGCTCGCCAAGCAGCGGGTGACGTTGAGCACCTCTGGGATCGTGCCGAACATCCATCGGCTGCGCGAGGTCAGCGATGTCTCGCTGGCGGTATCGCTGCACGCGCCCAATGATGCCCTGCGCGATGAACTGGTCCCGATCAACCGGAAATATCCGCTCGCCGAGCTGCTTCCGGCGTGCAAGCAGTATGTGGCCAACGACAAACGCCGTAAGGTGACCTGGGAATACGTGATGCTGGATGGCGTCAACGACAGCCCGACGCACGCCAAGCAACTGATTCGGCTGCTTGAGGGGGTGCCTTCCAAGGTCAATCTGATTCCCTTCAACCCCTTCGCGGGTAGTGATTTCGGCACCTCGCCTCTGGAGCGCATCGAGGTCTTTCGGGCGCGGCTGGCGCGCTCCGGGATCTTCGCGATGACTCGCAAGACCCGCGGCGACGAGATCTCGGCCGCCTGCGGACAGTTGGTCGGCCGTGTCGAGGATCGGACGGGGCGGCTCGGGCGTGTGCGGGTCGAGACGAACGAGCCGGTCGGGTTAATCAAAAGGGTGGCTTCACGATGACAGCGCGCGATCCCCGTTTTGCATTGGTTCTGGCCCTCTGCCTATTTCTGGTTGCCTGCGGCGGACAGTCGAGCGCGCGCAAAGGGGAGGCGGATCTGGGATTGGATCCCGAGGGCAGTCCCGCCGAGCTCTACGTCAAGATGGCCGAAGAGTACTACGCGCGTGGTCAGACCGAGGTGGCCTACCGGCGCGCGCAACAGGCGGTCGAGGCAGACGATAAATACCCGCGCGCGCACATCTGGCTGGCCTTTCTCCTGGAAGAGTTGCACCAGGCCGACGAAGCGGCCAGGCACTACGACCGGGCGGTCAAGCTGGCGCCGAACAATTCCGACATTCTCAACGCCTATGCCTCGTTCCTGTGCCGACAGCGCAAGTACGCGGAAGCCGACGTCCATTTCCTGAAGGCGGCGGCGAATCCCGTCTATGCCACCCCCTGGATCGCGCTGACCAACGCCGGGAACTGCGCCGTCGAGGCGGGCGATACCAGGAAGGCCGAGACTCACTACCGCGCGGCCATCCAGGCGAACGGAGCCTATGGGGCGCCGCAGGTCAATATGGCGGAACTCGCGCTCAAGCGCGGGGACGCCAAGGCCGCGAAGGATTACATCGACCGTTACTTCAACCCCGAGACGGCGCGCACCTCGCCCAGTGTCTCCCGCACCGCTCTGCGGGTCGGCGCCGATGCCGAGCGCAAGCTCGGCAATCGCAAGCGCGCGGACTACTACGAAGGGGTGTTGAAGACGAGCTTCCCAGAAACCCCGAAACCCCGCGATCTGTAGGACGCCGCGTTGCCATGAGCCAATCGAATACCACCAGCCCGGACGACCAAGGCACGGTCGATCACACCGGCAGCCCCGGCGCCCAATTGCGGGCGCTGCGTCAGTCGCGCGGGCTCGATATCGAGCGGATTGCCGCGCAACTCCATCTGGTGCGGCCGGTGGTCGAGGCCATGGAGCAGGATCGTTACGAAAGCCTGCCGTCTCCGGTGTTCGTGGTTGGCTATCTCAGGAACTACGCGCGATTGCTCGGGGCCGATCCGGCGCCGATCATCGGCGCCTATCGTTCCCTGGTGCCCGCGCAAGACATCCCAATGATGACGGCCCTGGCCCAATCGGCGGGAGGTTCCTCCGCCGGCGGCAATCGCTGGGGTTGGCTGATCGGTCTCGCGCTGGTCGGCATGGCGTCCGCCCTGGTCGTGTTCTGGTGGTCGGGGCGGATGGTCGAGGAGTCGCCGACGGCCTCGTCCGGATTCTCCGATCCGGAAGGCGGGCGTGTCGCCGAGGCGTCGGGCCAGGCGGAGCCGACCGGCTTCCTGGGTGACTCGGCGCGCGGGCCGTCATCTCGGACCGAGCGCCCGGAAGCGTCCGTCACCGCACCCATCGATTCATTCGGTTCGGCGGCCTCGGTGCCGGCGGAGGCCATTCCGCTGCGCCGCCCCGACTCGACCCCGGCATCCACCGCGCCGACCGACGCCGCCCCGAGCCTCGCGACGGCGCCCGCGGTGAACGCGGCCGCTCCGAGCGAGCCGGAGCCACCCGCGTCGCCGCCCACGCGGGAGGTCGTGCTGGAGTTCACCGGCGCCTCCTGGGTGGATGTGCGTGGCGCGGATGGCAAGGTCGTGCTCAATGGTGAGATGCGTGCGGGGGACCGTCGCGTGCTGACGGGGCAGCCGCCCTACAAACTGGTGATCGGCAATGCCGCCGCGACCCGGATGTCTGTCGCGGGCCAGGTTTTCGACCTCAATCGCCGCGCGCAGGGCAACGTGGCCCGGTTCTCGCTCGATCCCAATGTCTCGGAATGATAGTTCCGGCTCCGTCCGCTCCGATCCGATTCCCCGTCGTCACCCATGAGTAAATACATCCAAGCCATCCGCGGGATGCACGACATCCTGCCGGAACGCATCGCCATCTGGCACCGCCTCGAGGACAGCGCGCGCCAGGTGCTGTCCGCCTATGGCTATGCGGAGATCCGAACTCCGCTGGTCGAGGTGACCGAGCTCTTCAAGCGTTCGATCGGCGAGGTCACGGACATCGTCGAGAAGGAGATGTACAGCTTCGAGGATCGCAATGGCGACAGCCTCAGTCTGCGGCCCGAGGGCACGGCCAGTTGCGTGCGCGCGGCTATCGAGCATGGTCTGCTGGTTCAGCCGCGAAGGCTCTGGTACCGGGGTCCGATGTTCCGCTACGAGCGCCCGCAGCGCGGGCGTTACCGGCAGTTCCATCAGATCGGCGTGGAGGCGTTCGGCCTGACCGGCCCCGACATCGACCTGGAGCTGATCCTGCTCACCGCCCGCTTATGGCGTGGCCTGGGTCTCGATGGATTCCGCCTGGAGATCAATTCGCTGGGTGACGCGCCCGAGCGTCAGATCTATCGCGAGCGGTTGGTGGCCTATCTCTCGCGGCATGCCGACCAGCTCGACGCGGACAGTCAGCGCCGCTTGGCGAGCAATCCGCTGCGGATCCTGGACTCCAAGAATCCCGAGACCCAGCGGATCGTGGCGGACGCCCCGACGCTCATGGATTATCTGGGCGAGGAGACCCGGTCGCACTTCGAGCACATTTGCCGAAACCTCGACCGGGCGGGCGTCGCCTACCGGATCAATCCCCGCCTGGTGCGCGGGTTGGATTACTACAACCGCACCGTCTTCGAGTGGATCACGGACGATCTCGGCGCCCAGGGCACGGTCTGCGCCGGCGGCCGCTATGACGGTCTGGTCGAGCAGCTCGGTGGCCGCTCGACCCCGGCGGTGGGCTTCGCGATGGGTCTGGAGCGACTGGTGGAGTTGATGGCGCTGACCGGATTGCATTCCGAGCCGGGGATCGACGCCTATCTGGTCGCGGTGGGCGAGAGCGCGCAAGCGGCGGCTCCTGGGATCGCCGAGCGGCTGCGCGACGGCCTGCCAAGCCTGCGGCTCATGAGCCACTGTGGCGGCGGGAGCTTCAAGAGTCAGTTCAAGAAGGCCGACAAGAGCGGCGCCCGCTTCGCGCTCGTCCTGGGGGACGGGGAACTGGAGCGCGAGGTCATCGGGGTCAAGGATCTGCGCGAGGAGACGGAACAACGCGAACTGAGACAGGAGGATCTGGCGGCTTTCCTCGCGGATCATCTCTAGCGCGGTGCCGGAAAAATCTGGTTTCATTGGCGTTTTCCATGATCCCCCTATAATGTGCGCGAACGATCCAGCGCTCGGGAACTCGGCGGTCCATCCAGTCAAACCCGCCTGTTCGCCTGGATCGCCGAGCCTATCCGACGGAGCAATGCAGTGAACTACGAAACCGACGAGGAAAAGGTCGAAGCCATCAAGAAATGGTGGAAGGACAATGGCCTATCCGTCATCGCCGGTGCCGCGATCGGTATCGGCGCCATCTTTGGCTGGCGTCTCTGGGTCGGCCACCAGGAGAGCACGGCCAGCGAGGCTTCCATCGCCTTCGAGCAGCTGCTCCTCGACGCCGCCGGCAATCAACCCGACGCGGTCGCCAGTCAAGCCGGGATGCTACAGGACGAATTCGGCTCGACGCCTTATCCGGCCCTGGGATCACTGGTCGCCGCCAAGACCCTCTACATGGCGGGTAAGCCGGTCGAGGCGATGGCCTCCCTCCAGACGGTCATCGACAAGGCGCCGGATCCGGCCCTGGCCCGCATCGCCGCGCTGCGTCTGGCACGCATCCAGGTCTCGGAAAACCAGTTGGACGAGGCCGAAAAGACCCTCAAGGCACACGACACCAGCCCCGCCTTCGCCGGCGAGTTCGCCGCCGTGCGCGGAGATATCGCGGTCGCGCGTGGTGACCTGGCGGCGGCCCGCGCAGCCTACCAGCAGGCGATCGAGCAAGGCAGCAGTCTGTCGCAACTGCTCCGTCTCAAGATCGACAATCTACCCGCCGCCGGTTAGGCGTCACGGAAACCGCCATGATGGGACTCCAACTCAGATCGCTGCCCGCGCGTCTCGGCCTGATGCTGCTGGCCACGCAACTCGCCGGCTGCGGCAGCATCCCCTGGTTTGGCAAGGAAAAGGATCCGACGCCGCCCTCGGAGTTGCCCGCGATCTCTCAGGAGGCCGCCCTGAGCACCCTCTGGTCACAGCGACCCACGCGCGGCACCGAAGGGCGTCGTCTCTATCTGGTGCCGGCCATCGCGGCCGGTCAGCTCTATGTCGCGGACGCGCGGGGCCGGCTGGTCGCCCTGGCGGCCGATTCCGGGCGTGTCCTCTGGCAGCGGGAGACGAGCCTCGCCTTCAGTGGCGGCCCCGATGTCCTGGGCGACCGACTGGTGCTGGGCACCAGTCAGGGCGAGCTGGTGGCCTTCTCGACCAGGGATGGGCAGGAACTCTGGCGCGCCCAACTGGGGAGCGAGGTGCTGTCCGTCCCGCGCCTGACCGCCGACGGGAAGGTCATGGTGCATACCCTGGACGACAGTCTCCATGGCCTGGAGGCGGCGACCGGCAAGGTACTCTGGCGGGTCGCCTATCCGCCACCCGTGCTGACGCTGCGTGGAAGCAGCACGCCGACGCTGGCCGAGAGCGGGGTCGTCGTCGGCCTGTCGGGCGGCAAGCTGGTCAAGGTCGATCCCAACGATGGCACGGCCATCTGGGAGGTCGTTGTCACGCGCCCCAGTGGGCGGTCCGAACTGGCGCGCATCGCCGACATCGACGCGGATCCGGTCCTGATTGGCGATACCCTCTATGTGGGTTCCTACAATGGCGACCTGGCCGCCGTGGACCTGGCCAGCGGCGAGGTTCGGTGGCGTCGCGAGCTTTCGGCCCATGCCGGGATCGCGGCCGACGAGAGCGGCCTGTTCGTGACCGATTCCGAGGACATTCTGTGGGCCGCCAATGCCACCGACGGAGCGGGTCGCTGGAAGCAGGAGCAACTGCGCTATCGTCGACTCACGGCACCCGCGCTGATCGGCAACCGGATTCTGGTCGGCGACCTCGAAGGCTATCTCCACCTGCTCGACAAATCCGACGGCCGGCTCATCGGGCGCGCGCGTGTTGCCAAGAGTGGCATCACCGCGCGTCCACTGGTGGTGGGCGCTCGCCTCTACGTTCACGCGGAGGATGGAACGCTGGCGGCCTTGACGCTTGGCGCGACGACACCGGCCACGACCGCCCGTCCGGACTCCAGGAACCGCAGGGAAGCGACAACCGCCGTGTCAGACGAGCCGGCATCCGCGTCAACGAATCCGGAAACGCCACGCTAATCGCATGTTGCCCGTCATCACCCTGATCGGTCGTCCCAATGTCGGCAAGTCCACCCTCTTCAACCGTCTCACCCGCACCCGCGACGCCCTGGTCGCGGACTTTCCGGGACTGACCCGCGATCGGCAGTACGGCATCGGGCGCATCGGACTCGGTCCCTACATCATCGTCGACACCGGCGGCATCGGCACCGCCCCCGAGGGCGTGGAGGCGCTGATGGAGCGCCAGGTCCAGCGCGCCATCGAGGAGGCCGATCACCTGCTCTTCATGGTGGATGCCAGGGACGGCTGCTCCCCCGAGGATATCGAGATCGCCCAGAAGCTGCGTCGGCTGGGCAAGCCCATGACGCTGGTCGTCAATAAGAGCGACACCGCCGATCCGTCGCTGGCGGTCGCCGATTTCCACCGGCTTGGGCTGGGCGCTCCCTGGGCCGTCTCCTCGACCCAGGGGCTTGGTGTGCGCTCGCTCATCGATCAGGTCTTCGAGCAACTGCCGGAGAGCGACGAGGGCGCCGAGTCCGCCGAGGATCAGCCGGGGGTCAAGGTCGCCGTGGTCGGGCGTCCGAACGCCGGTAAATCGACCCTCATCAACCGCCTGCTCGGCGAGGACCGGCTGGTCACCTTCGATCTTCCAGGCACCACCCGCGACAGCATCTTCATCCCCTTCGAGCAGCTCGGCCGGCACTACACGCTGATCGACACGGCCGGTCTGCGGCGCCGCTCGCGGGTCCATGACGTCATCGAGAAGTTCAGTGTCATCAAGACCCTGCAAGCGATCGAGGCGGCCAACGTCATCATCCTGGTGATCGACGCCCACGAGGGCATCGGCGAGCAGGATGCCACGCTCGCCGGGCATATCATCGACAGCGGGCGGGCGCTGGTGATCGCGATCAATAAGTGGGATGGATTGGATCCGGAGGAACGCGAGCGGATCAAGGAGCAATTCTCGCGCAAACTCGCCTTCCTCGACTTCGCCAAGCGGCATCTGGTCTCCGCCCTGCACGGCAGCGGCGTCGGGCTGCTGCTGGACGAGGTGGACAAGGCTTATGCCAACGCCACCCGCAACCTCTCGACCCCCGAGCTGACCCGTCTGCTCGAAGCGGCGGTGACGGAGCATCAGCCGCCGCTGGTCAGGGGGCGGCGCATCAAACTCCGCTATGCCCACCAGGGTGGACGCAATCCGCCCATCATCGTTATCCACGGCAACCAGACCGAGGATGTGCCCGAGTCCTATCGTCGCTATTTGATCAACCGCTTCCGCAAGGCGCTCGATCTGCTCGGTACTCCGCTGCGACTGGAATTCAAGAGCGGCTCGAATCCCTACGAGGGCAAGCGTAACCAACTCACGGCCAGGCAAATCGGTAAGAAGCTCCGGCTCAAGCGCTTCACTCAGCGCAAGGGCTGAGCGGCGGGGACGATGGGGGCTGGTTGTCGCGGGCGACCACGACCGCTGACAAGGGTCGTGGTCGCGTTCGAAGGCCGGATCTCAGAAGGTCTTGACGATCTCCAGTCCGATCAGATGCGCGTCCATGGAGTAATCGCCATTGAGCGCGGTCGTTCCATTGAGGTCGCCACCGCTGTAGCGGGTTTGGGCGCTGTAGCCGCGCTCCTCTCCCTGGACATACATGCAGGCCACCTCTAGCGACAGACCCTGACCCAGGGATTGGGCGAGACCCAGGCTGAAGAGATGGCGGTCGCTGTCCGGCACCCTGGCGCTGAAATGATCGTCGCCCTGTCCGGTTTCGTCATAGGTATAACCAAAACGCAGTTGCGTCTCCGCGCTCACCTGGTAGGTCGTGCCCAAACGGTAGGCATTTGAATCATCCCAGTCGTTCTGATCGCTGAAGATCAGCGCGCCCGTGCGCTTCCCGGTGATCTTCAGGTCATTGAACTCGCTCCAGCCGGTTCGGCTGATATCGAATTCAACCGCCAACTGGTCGTTGAAGGCATAGCGCGCGCCCAGTTGCAGACGCCAGGGCAGATCCACGTCCAATTCGGCCGATTGTGCCCGGGCAAGCCGTCCGATGGTGACGAGGGTCTGGCTCTTGGGCGTGAAATCGCCATCGAGGCCGAGGGTCGCGGACGAGCGAAAGGAGGCGCCGAGGCTCCAGGGGCCCTGTCTGAAAAGCGCGCCGAGATTGAAGCCGAGTCCCTGGCCGTCGCCGTTGAGCGCGCCGAGGGTCGAGTTGAGCTGCGCGGTCTTGGCCCAATAGAGGTCGAGTCCGGCGGACAGGCTCAGATCGGGATTCACCCGATAGGTGGCGGTCGGGCTGAAGGCCAGGATTTCGAGCTTGCTGGATGTCGGATGGCCGAGTGGTACGTTCGGATCCAGCGGGGAGGGGACGGCGATGGTTCGGGTGCCGCTCACGGCCGGAAAGGTGCCGTCCTCCCAGCGTGTCTCAAGCCCGAATGGCGTCGTGACGCCGAAGCCGAGCCGCCATTGGTCGTTGAGCTTGAGGGCGGCCTGGATCATGGGAATGGTCAGCCAGTCCGCCCCCTGGCTGTCGTGACTGCCTGTCGCGGTATCCACGCTGAACGTGGGGCTGATGAAATAGGTGCCGATGGCGATACTAGAGGCCTCGTGGAACCCCATGGCCGCCGGGTTGTAGGCGAAGGCACCGGTTTCATCTGGATTGGCGACCATCGCGTTGGAGGTTCCAATACCGGCCGCCGAAGACTCCGGCAGCATGAAGCCGGATGCGATGGCTGTATCCTGGAAGCCACAGGCGCCGGCGGCGGCGAGGGCCAGCGCCAGGGCGCGGGTGATTCTGTTGTTGAGCATGAGTCGTTTCCTCGGGGTGATTCCATAGCCGTGTCCTCGCTCGGCCACGCGGGGCTTCCGCATTCCCTTTGATTGCCGATGGCCCGCGTTTCACGCGCGCCATTCCCTGTGTCGGGCTTGTTTCGGCCGCCACGAACTCTATGCGATGAATGCCTGGGAATCCATACTTTGTCGCGGTTATTGGCCATGTATGTGAAAAGTCACATCCCGATGGATTGGCTCGTTTTGTCAGCCGAGCTTGACCCTGTTGGATGAAAAGAGCGCACCGGATGGGCCGAGGTGATCGCGGATGGCCGGAGAAATAAGCGCGCGGACTCACGTATTTGGGCCGAGGTTCGCGGTCACACATTTTGCTTGCATTTCTGGTCGATTCGCGTAAGGTGCATCGATGATTCAGCGCCATCCGGTCGGCGCGCCCCGTCTTTCGGTTGATTTCCCTCCAAGGCTCACCCGTCGCGACTCATCCCACATTGCCTAGACCGGCCCAGTACATTCCTGGGTAGGCCGACCCAGGAGTTTGTATGTCTTTTGATAAGCTCGGCCTTTCGGCCGAACTGTTGCGCGCCGTTGTCGCGCAGGGCTATACCCAGCCTACCCCGATCCAGTCGCAAGCCATTCCCGCCATCCTGGCGCGCCGCGATATCCTCGCCGCCGCCCAGACCGGCACCGGCAAGACCGCCGCCTTCACCCTTCCGATGCTGCATCTGCTGAGTCAGTCGACCGCTCGCCGTCAGGCGCCGCGCGCCTTGGTGTTGACGCCGACGCGCGAGCTGGCCGCCCAGGTAGGGGAGAGCGTGAGCACCTACGGACAGAACCTGCCGCTACGCGCGATGCAGATCTTCGGCGGTGTCGGCATGGCACCGCAGACCACCCAGCTTCGACGCGGCGTGGATATCGTCGTCGCCACGCCGGGACGGCTGCTCGATCACGTCGGCCAGGGCAATATCGATCTCTCCACGATCGAGTTCCTGGTTCTGGACGAGGCCGATCGGATGCTGGACATGGGTTTCATCCATGATATTCGCCGGGTCATCAAGCTGCTGCCGCGCCGTCGCCAGAATCTGCTGTTCTCGGCTACCTATTCACGCGAGATCGAGCAACTGGCCATCGGCCTGCTCCAGGATCCGCAACGCATCGAGGTGGCGCGTCGCAACACCGCCGCCGAGAACGTAACGCAACTGGCGCACCCGGTCGCTCGGGACAGCAAACGCGCGCTGCTTTCGCACCTGATACTCAAGGGCGACTGGCAGCAGGTGCTGGTTTTCACCCGCACCAAGCACGGCGCCAACCGTTTGGCCGAACAACTCGGACGTGACGGCATTACCTCGGCGGCGATCCATGGCAACAAGAGCCAGGGCGCGCGCACCCGCGCGCTGTCGGATTTCAAGCTCGGCACCGTGCGCGTGCTGGTGGCGACCGATATCGCTGCCCGCGGGCTCGACATCGACCGCTTACCGCACGTCGTGAATTTCGAGTTGCCGAATGTGCCAGAGGATTATGTGCATCGCATCGGACGCACCGGTCGCGCCGGTTCCGATGGCACGGCGGTGTCCTTGATCAGCCCTGACGAGCGCGGCTTGCTGGCCGGTATCGAGCGTGTGCTCGGCCGACGTATCGAAAGCCGGCGGGTCGATGGGTTCGAGGATCTCGGTGCCAACTCCGAAAACATCGGTGCGACACCCTCGGATCCGCGCCGCTCGGATTCCGCGCCGCCGCGCAAGCATCACACGCGCCCGCGCTCGGACGCCCGCGAACCAGCCGGGCGCGATCACGCTCCGCACCCGCATGGGCGCGGACGCAAGACCGGAAACGGTGGCTCTCGACCCCGCGCCACGGTTTGATCGCGGCGCGTCACTTCCAGCTTCGCGGAGCGGCCCAGACCGCTCCACAAGCCCTCGAACCGGCAAGCGCATCGGCCGGGTATAGAGATCCTTTTTTCGATGCGCGGTTCCTACGAGACTGAGACAGATGAATATTTATGTTGGCAACTTGGCCTATGGCGTGACCCAGGATGATCTGCGCGAGGCCTTCGGTGCCTACGGCCAGGTCGAGAGCGCGAACCTCATCACCGATAAGTTCACCGGTGATTCCAAGGGTTTCGCCTTTGTCGAGATGCCGAACAACTCCGAAGCCGACGCCGCCATCAAGGCTCTGAACGAAACCCCGCTCAAGGGCCGTCCGATGCGCGTCAACCAGGCTAAGCCGCGCTCCGACCGTCCGTCCCGCGGCAGCGCTCAGCGCTGGTAAGCCCTTTCGGGGCCTCGAAGCCGCGTCGACCGGGTGGTTCCGCCGCCCGGTCGACGCGGCTTTTTTCGTTTTTGGACAGGGTCGGGGTTCGCGAGTCCCGCGCTTGGGTGTTCGTTCTATTTCCTTGAGCCTTCGCCCGCCGACTGAGTCCTGACCAGCCTCGTTGTGAAGACGTCCGAAGAGCGCAAGGAGCGAAAGGCCCCTGACCTTGGCTCAGAACCGCTCCCCGGACGGCGACCGCAATGGCGGACGTCCGACGCGGCGCCGTAGCCAGTTGAAGGCCCCCATCACCCTCCGGCTGTTGGCGAGACGGCGTTCCAGTGCGAATTTTCCCGGAAAGTCACTGAGCACCAGTCCGACCAGGATCGTCAGGAGTCCCTGGCCAGGGAGAACGAGCATGATGGTTCCGGCCAGAACGAGCAGCCAGCCCAGCAGGTTCTTGAGGAGGCGCAGTCCGTAGTAGACGAGCGGGTGGAAGCGCCGAAGGCGCGCGTCATGCCGTTTGGCATCGACGAAATAATCCTCCGGCATGGCCGCCACCAGCAGCGGCAGGATGAGGATGGAGCCGAGGAAGGTCAAAACGGAGAGTATCGCCAACCCCAGGGTCAGCGCCTGATTGGATTCGATCCAGCTCAGAACGGCGCCGAGCATGGCGCTAGGCCGGGGGCTGGCGTCCGGCCCGCCTGGCGTGGTACGGGACGGCGCGTCACGCCCGTTCTCCGGCGTGCAACTCGGCGGCCTGGAGCGTGTTCTCCAGCAGGCTGGCGATGGTCATGGGGCCGACGCCGCCCGGGACCGGTGTGATCCAGGACGCCCGCGCGGCGCAGGCGGCGAAATCCACGTCTCCGACCAGCTTCCCGTCGGCGTCGCGATTGATGCCGACATCGATCACCAGGGCGCCTTCCTTGACCCAGTCACCCTGGACGAAGTTCGGTCGGCCGACGGCCGCGACCAGAATGTCCGCGCCTCGCGCCTTGTCGGCGAGATCTTTCGTGCGGCTGTGACAAATGGTGACGGTGCAGCGGGCCGCGAGCAGTTCCAGCGCCATGGGTCGCCCGACGATGTTGGACTGGCCGATGATCACGGCGTCCAGCCCATCCAGCCGCTGGCCCGTGCGCGCCAGCATCGTCATGACCCCCTTGGGGGTGCAGGGACGCAGCAGGGGCATCCGCAGAACCAGTCGGCCGACGTTGTAGGGATGAAAGCCGTCGACGTCCTTGGTCGGGAGAATGTGCTCCGTCACGGCGGCTTCGTCCATGTGCTCGGGCAGCGGGAGCTGGACCAGGATGCCATCGATCCCAGGGTCGGCATTGAGTCGATCGATCAGGTCCATCAGCTCGGGTTGACTCGCGGTCGCCGGCAGCTCATGCAACTCGGAGTGGAAGCCGACCTCGGCGCAGGCCTTGCGTTTGTTCCTGACATAGACCTGCGAGGCCGGGTTGTGGCCAACCAGCACCACGGCCAGTCCTGGCGGCTGGCCGCGAGCGGCCAGCCGGTCGGCGGCCCGGTGCTTGATATCTTCGCGAATGTCGGCGGCGATGGCTTTGCCATCCAGCAGGGCTGCGCTCATGGGATTCCTGGGTCAAAGCAATGAACCCGCATGATAGCGATTCGCGGCATGGGATGAAAATATCCGCTGGGCTTTCGCGTAATGGGGGCGCGGATCATCGATCCTGAATCGACCGCTTGAGGCGAACCCGCACAGGTGGCGCCTCGGGTGCGTTCCGGTTCGCCGAGGCCGATCGTCGCGGCGGTTGACTCCGCGTGCCCTGGTGCGTATGATGCGCGCTCTTCGGTTCCGGGATGCGCGATCACTCCGGATGCGACTCCGAAGCCGGGGTATAGCGCAGTCTGGTAGCGCGCCTGCTTTGGGAGCAGGATGTCGGGGGTTCGAATCCCTCTACCCCGACCATACGCCGCCCAGTCCGCGCCTTTTTTAAGATGCGGTATGCGCGAAACGAAACTGCACCCGATCAAAGCGCCCGTAGCTCAGTTGGATAGAGCAACGGCCTTCTAAGCCGTGGGTCGCAGGTTCGAGTCCTGCCGGGCGCGCCATCCGCGCGTTGGAAACCCGCTCGCCAGGTAAGGCTTGGGTTGAGGTATGATGCAAGAGCAGGGACGACGCGAACAGTTTTATGGTGGACGTAGCTCAGTTGGTAGAGCGCAGGATTGTGATTCCTGTGGTCGTGGGTTCGAGCCCCATCGTCCACCCCAAATTCGAAAGCCTTCAGGTCGTTCGACAGGCGACTTAAAGCGCACTCAAATAGAGACGGGTCGTTAGCTCAGTTGGTAGAGCAGTGGACTCTTAATCCATCGGTCGTAGGTTCGAATCCTACACGACCCACCAATATAAAGAAGTTAAAACAAGCGGTTACAGCGATGTAACCGCTTTTTTTATGCCCGATGGTTGGGCTTTCCGGTCCATTTCTGGTCCAGCCTAATCCATTAGAGTTGTACCGAGCGTTAAGTAATTGAAAATAAAAGTGTCATTCTCGCAGATTGAGGTGTCAAAATGGTTTTATGCCAGTTTTCTCCAAAATCGAGCATCCGACATCGCTGAAAATCAAGCAGATTACTGATTTTCATAACAAAAGCATCCGGAACAACTCTATTGGTCGCTGGGTTGGATTGGGCGATCGCCCCGTTCCGGAACGCGCTAAAATCCCCTTTTGGTTCCAGCGATAAGCTGTGTGTCGTCATCGATCTGTCCACCTGCTGTTGAACAGATCGGCTCGTTCGTCTTATGGAAGGCCCTAACCCCCATGCTTACCGGTGACATCCGCAACCAGGTCGATCAAATTTGGAATGCTTTCTGGTCTGGCGGGGTATCGAATCCGTTGTCGGTGATCGAGCAGATCACCTACCTGCTGTTCATCAAGCGCCTGGACGATCTGCATACCCTGGAAGAGAGTAAAGCTGAAACGCTCGGTCTCCCCATGGCGCGGCGGATTTTCCCCAAGGGAGGGGATGACAAGGGTTGTCTCTACGAGGACATGCGCTGGTCGCGGTTCAAGCATTTCGAGCCGCGCGAGATGATGGCGGTGGTCGATGAGCATGTCTTTCCCTTCTTGCGCAATCTGGGCACGGAAGGGTCCAGCTATGGCCGTCACATGCGCGATGCCCGCCTGGGCTTCAGCAATCCCGCCTTGTTGGCCAAGGTGGTCGAGATGGTCGACAAGATGCCGATGGAGGATCGGGACACCAAGGGCGATCTTTACGAATACATGCTCGGCAAGATCGCTTCTGCCGGTCAGAACGGCCAGTTCCGCACGCCCCGTCACATTATCCAGCTCATGGTCGAGCTGGTGGCTCCCACCCCTGATGATGTGCTCTGTGACCCTGCTGCCGGTACCTGTGGCTTTCTGGTCGCCGCTGGTGAATATCTGCGCGAGCAACATCCAGCCCTATTCCGCAACGAGCAGCAGCGTCGACATTTCCATGAGGGGCTGTTCCACGGGTACGACTTCGACCCGACGATGCTGCGCATCGGTGCCATGAACATGACCTTGCACGGGGTCGAAAACGCGAATATCACCTACCGTGACAGTCTCGCCCAAGACCACACCGCCGATGCCGGTACCTATTCGCTGGTGCTGGCGAATCCGCCCTTTGCCGGTTCGCTCGATTATGAATCGACCGCGAAGGATCTTCAGAAGATCGTCAAAACCAAAAAGACCGAACTGCTTTTCCTCGCCCTCTTTCTGCGCCTGTTGAAAACCGGTGGCCGGGCAGCGGTCATCGTGCCCGATGGCGTGCTCTTCGGTTCATCCAAGGCGCATCAGGCGCTGCGGCGCATGCTGGTTGAGGATCACAAGCTCGATGCCATCGTCAAGCTGCCGTCGGGCGTGTTCCGGCCTTATGCCGGGGTCTCCACCGCGATCCTGTTCTTCACCAAAACCGGTGTCGGTGGAACCGATCAGGTCTGGTTCTATGATCTTCAAGCTGACGGTTACTCGCTCGACGATAAGCGGACCAATCTGTTACCGCCGGACAAGCTCGGGCCGATTCCACGCGAGACCCTGAGTGCAGAAGAGCATGCCAAGAATAACCTGCCCGATGTGCTGGCGCGCTGGCAGGCGCGCGAGGGTACTGAGCGCGAGCGTCCGCGTACCGCACAGAGTTTCTGTGTGTCGAAGGCTGAGATTGCCGAGACCGGCAGTTATGACCTGTCGCTCAACCGCTATAAGGAAGTCGAGTATGAGCAGGTTGAGCATGACGCACCTGCCGATATCATTCGCGAGTTGCGAGAAATTGAGAAAGAAATTTCACAGGGATTGACGCTACTGGAGGAGATGTTGGGATGAGACTCAAATCCGTAGAGCTGATCTCTTTGTTTGATTTTATGCGTAATGGAATGAACATCAAGCAGGATAAGAGTGGTGATGGAATTCCCATAACGCGCATAGAAACAATCTCCGCCGGAGAAGTGGATCCTTTAAGAGTTGGTTATGCTGGGATAAAAGCTAGTGAAGCTGAAAAATGGTTCCTTGAGCCAGGCGATATTTTGTTTAGCCATATAAATAGCGTTGAGCATATAGGCAAGTGTGCTCTTTACAATGGCGCACCAAGTCCGTTGATCCACGGAATGAATCTGCTAAATCTGCGCCCGAAAAAGAATGCGCTCGATCCTAGTTACGGAAAATGGTTATTTAGAAGTTCGACATTTCGGGAAAAATTGATGCCTTTTGTGAATAAGGCCGTCAATCAGGCAAGTGTTTCTATCGGTAATCTAAGTTCTATAGAGGTTAAAGTCCCACCCCCCGAAGAACAAAAGCGTATTGCGGCGATCCTCGATCAAGCAGACAATCTGCGCTGTCTACGTCAGCGTGCCATGAATCGTCTTAATAGTCTAGGGCAGGCGGTTTTTTATGAGATGTTTGGTGATCCAAAATCATACAAGAAAGATCGACTAGAACTTCTTCCTGAATCCGTGATCTGAATGACGCGGCAACGTCCTCTTGGCAAATAGCGATGCCGGAATTCATTTCAGCGACGCGAATAGCGCCCGGGCGGGGACGAATCGGTCCACGGAAGGGCGGTTGGGCGAGAAGCTGCGGGCGACAGACAAAAGGATA
>NZ_NRRG01000008.1 GCF_016583575.1 Thiocystis violacea | reverse complement strand
GCGGGGCGCGCCGATAGCGGGTGGTGAACCCCTGGCGGCAGGCCTGCTGCGCCAGGGCGCACGCCAACCAGGTTTTCCCCACGCCGGCCGGGCCGAGGATCAGGCCGTTGAGGCCCTCGCGGATCCACTGGCCGGTGGCCAGTTGGGTGATGAGGGCCTTGTCGAGACCGCGGGGCGTGTGGAGATCGAGGTCCTCCAGACAGGCGTTCTGTTTGAGTTTGGCCTGGCGCAGGCGGGTATGCAGGCGGCGGTTGTCGCGCTCGGTGAGTTCGCGGTCGGCGAGCAAGCCGAGGCGTTCCTCGAAGCTGAGGGCGGCGATGTCCGGTACGGCCAACGGCTCGCGCAGGGCTTTGTGCATGCCGGTGAGGCGCAGTTGCTGGAGCTTCTCCAGGGTGGGGTGGTGCAGCATGGGAGCTTCTCCTGGTCAGGATCTCAGTGGTAATACTCGGGACCACGCAGGTGGTCATGGGCGGTGGGCAGGGCCTGGGTCGGCGTTTCCGGGAGGGCTTGGCGATCGAGACCGCGCTGAAGGATCGAGGCGATGCTCTGGTAGCGGCAGGCGTTGAGGTGTAGCGCCCGTGCACAGGCGGCTTCGAGGCGGTCGTCACCGTAGCGCTCGCCCAAACGCAGGATTCCTAGACAGGCCCGGAAGCCCTGCTGGGGATGCGGACGATGGGCGAGGATGTGACTGATCACCCCGACGGTGGCGGGTCCGGTCTTCTTGGCCCAGCGCACCAGCCGTTCGGGGGTCCAGTCGGCGTAGTCCTGGTGGGCCTTGGGCATGTGCTCGGCCACCGTGGTGTGGCGCCCCTTCAGCGGTGAGCGCACATGGCTGGCGACGCGCTGGCGTTGGTGGAAGCATTCGACCGTGTGCTCGCTCAGGCGTACCTCCAGGGTCTGCTTCACCAGGGTGTAGGGCACCGAGTAGTAGTGCCCGTCGACCTCGACGTGGTAGTCGATATTCACCCGCACCTGCTTCCAGGTGGCGTAGGCGTAGGGGGTCTCGGGCAAGGGGCGCAGCACCGGCTGGTCGATGGCGGCGAATGCCGTCGCGCGCGAGCCGGGCAGTTTCTTGAAGGAGCGGGCATTGAGCCGCTCGCGCAAGGTGGCGATGGCGGCGTTGAGTTCGCCCAGGGAGAAGAAGGTGCGGTGGCGTAGCACCGCCAGGATCAGGCGTTCGACCACCTGCACCGCGACTTCCACCTTGGCCTTGTCGCGCGGTTTGCGCACCCGGGCCGGAACGACCGCCACGCCATAGTGACGCGCGAGCTCCGCATAGGTCGGATTGAGGTCCGGGTCGTAGCGACAGGCGCGGCTGACGCCGCTGCGCAAATTGTCGGGAACCAGGATATCTGGTACCCCATTGAAAAAGGCCAGAGCCCTGACATGGGCGCCGATCCAGTCGGCCAGTCCCTGGGTGCGGGTGGCTTCCGCGTAGGTGTAGTTGGAGGCCCCCAGCACGGCCACGAAGATCTGCGCCGCCTGCACCTCGCCGGTGTGGGGGTCGACCAAGGGGACCGTCTGCCCGGCATAGTCGACGAACAGCTTCTCGCCGGCGCGATGAGTCTGGCGCATCACCACGTCGAGCTTCCCGCTCCATGCCTCGTAATGCTTGCAGAACCAGCTGTAGCCGAAGCCCGTGGGGTAGACGGCCCGGTATTCTTCCCACAAAAGGGCCAGTGTCACGCCCGGGCGGCGCAACTCCTGGTGGACCTCCGTCCAGTCCGGCAGCGCACGGGTCGCCAAGGCCTCCCCCAGCGCGGCGGGAAACAGCCGTCCTTCCAGTTCTCGGTCGCTCAACGACGCCGGCAGGGGCCAACCCAACCCGCTGGCGGCAAAGTGCCGCTCATACTCCCCGACCGTGCTGCGTGCCACCTGTAGGCTGGTAGCGATCTGCCGGGCCGATAGCCCAACCTCAAAGCGCAGCCGTAAATATTCACGAATTTTACGCATGGACAAACGCTCCATTCTCGACCTCTTTGCTCTGAAAAAGCGGTCGATCCTAGTGGACGTGGTCCTGCGTCGCCCCCAGCCCGGGGGTGGCCGAATGGCCTTGGAATCAGTGGCCGGATCGCCGTGGAATGGGCGGCCGGATCAGAGTGGAATGGATGGCCGGATGACCGTGGAATCAGTGGCCGAATGGGTGTGGATTACGCAGGCTGCTCACCAAACGGAAAGATTCCGACCTTGCGGGCACGGGTGCCGTCTTGGGCGGTGTCGCCGGCGCCGTGCTGAGCGAGGGAGCACGACAGGATACCCAGCAAGCCTACGACATCGCTGACGACAACGGCATCGCGGCCAACGGGTCGCGACGGGAAGATCCCCGCTGATCAATCGATCCGCCGTCTGCTGGTTAGCACGGATCTGGCGATCAGCAGAAGAAAAAAGATAGGCGGTGCGCTGAAGCGTGGCGATGAATGCCGTCTGTCGGGCGACCTGACAACCCCACAGCAAAGCGGGGCCGCATCTCATAACAGCTACGCACCGGCACATGTAGATTGTCCCTTTGGCGCTACTCCTAAGTCGGCTCAGGAGCGTCCCCCTGTTGCTGGCAAGCTTGGTGCAATCCTTCGCAGTTGGCTTGGCAATCGGTATAGGCTGGCGCGGACGGCTCGCCGCAGTCGGATAGACATTGCTGCATTTCTTCAGTCGTCAACGGCCAGCAACCTTCCAACAAGTCGTTGGCATCATCTTGATCGTCTTTTGCAAAAGCCGTGACGGTCAAACACATTAAAACTGACAGCAAGAGTAAGCGTTTCATGCGGAAACCTCCGATAAAGTGTTTAAGCCGACGCGTTGCGGCGATAGTGTAAGACGGCGAGTGATGAACAGCCGCGCAAAAAAACCGATATTTTGGGAGAGGATTCGTCGGGTGAAGCCTGCGTGGCAACCTTGCAGATCACGACTGATGATCAATGAGTGCTGTGGTGTAGGTCAGAACCAGCTTTTTCGCTGGCCGTGCCTCAGTCTGCTCGCCGTTTGAATCCAGTGATCATGCCCCCGATGAGGTTTTCCCGATGGAGCAGGCTGGCAAAGAGCACACCGGCGACATGTACGATCACCAACCCGAGGGAGAGATAGGCGAAGAACTCATGGATCTCTTCCCAGTCTTCTCCGCCGCCAGTGAGCGCCCAACCGGTCCAACCCGTTATCGCAACCGACAGCAGCAGCGCCAGAATCATGGCGCCGCCGGCTGGGTTGTGCCCGACATAGCGTGGGGCACGGAAGGCCAGCTCATCCTTCAGATAGGCCAGAACCTGACGTGGCCCGCGCACGAAGTCACTGAAGCGGGCATAGCGGGTGCCGATCACGCCCCAGACCACGCGAAAGGCAATCAGAGCCAGGGCCAGATAACCCACCCAGATATGCACACCAAGCAGTTCATCTTCGACAAGGAAAGCCATCGTAAAGGCAGCGGCTAGCGCCCAATGAAAGGTGCGCACCAGCGGATCCCAGACGCGGAGACGGTCGTTTGTCGCTGCGGACGGGAGGTTAGGGGGCTGAACAGAGGTCTTGGTCGTCATTGGCGGGTCTCGCAGTGGCGTGGGTCGTGCCGGGAGTGAACCGGTTAGGTCACCAGGAAGGGAGACAGCCTAAAGCCGAGCACCTGACCGAACGCTGTGCATCCCGATCAGCCAGTGGCCAGATTTGGCGCAGGCGCAGGCGCAGGCCGTGGCGCGCGGAGGTGACGCGCACCCTCTCCCTCGTAGGTTGTCTCAGCGGTGCGGATTCTGCTTCAGATGCGGATCGATCGGCGGAATGACGCTCATCTCTGGCGTTCCCGGCAGACGTGGCAGGCTCATCTCCGGGAATTCGCCGGTCAGTCCGTTGAGGAAGGCGACGATGTCCGCGACCTGGGGATCACTGACCTCTTGGTTCAATTGCGCCTTGGCCATGATGCGCACCGCCTGATCCAAGGTCGGGACGCGGCCGTGATTGAAGTACGGGGCCGTCAGCGCGATGTTGCGCAGGGTCGGGACGCGCCACAGATGTTTGTCCTTCTGGTCCTGGGTGACCATGTAGCGCCCCTGGTCTTCCAGAAGGCCATACTGGGTGTCGTAGGCGCTACCCGGATAAGTGGGGAATTTCATGAAAAAGCCGGTTCCGACCGGCAAGGTCGGTCCACTGAAATTGGGGCCGGCGTGACAAGCGGTGCAGCCTAACTCGGCGAAGCGGTTCATGCCGCGGACCTGCTGCTCAGTCAAAGCCGTTGCATCGCCCTTGACATAGCGGTCATAGGGTGAATTTGGGGTGATGAGGGTGCGCTCGAAGGCGGCGATCGCTTTGGCCGCATTGTTCGCTGACAGGGGAGTCGTCTCGTCGGGGAAGGCGGCGGCAAACAGCGGCTGATAACCCGGAATCTGTTTCAGTCGCGCCATGGTCTCATCCAGATCGCCCATCCCCATCTCGATCGGATTCACCACCGGTCCCTTGGCCTGGTCTTCAAGGGTGGCGGCTCGCCCATCCCAAAACTGCACGGAGTAAAAGGCGGCATTCCACACCGTGGGCGCACTGCGTCCGCCGCGGGCGTCGTGCATGCCGATTGAATTCGGGCGGTTGTCGTCCCCACCGGCCATCACGTTGTGACAGGAGTTACACGACAGGGTGCCATGCTCAGACAAACGAGGGTCGAAAAAGAGCGTTTTACCAAGCTGGATTTTCGCCTCGGTCTGCGGATTATCCGCCGGGATCGGGGGCGTTTCGGGCAGCGCCTCCCAAGTTGCCGCAGAGACTGGAATGGCTAACAGCACGCAAGGCAAGAGCAAAGCGGTGTTCAGGCGCATCAGTGATCTCCTTTGAGTATCGACAGGGTAAACAGAACGGACGGCTTGGAATGACAAGCCGGATGAAATTGCCACCAATCGCGTCGAGCAAGTACTCATCGCGGGCCTCACTCAAGCGCTCGTGACATCGATCTGGGTTGGTTTCCACGATCCCACGAGGTCAAACGCTTGATCTGCTGGTTGGAGCGGATCAACTCCGCCCTCATGCCCCGCCTCGGTAAAGCTGGCCGGGCTGCGCATCGACGAAGCCGCGAATGGCTTCCTCGATATTGAGCACCGGCTCTATCGCGCTCGGCGCGCGGGCTTCAGTCCGAACCGACCGACGACTCGTGATCCGTTTGGCGGCGCTTAAGGAGAACCGGACGAAACCGGTCTGGCGCCGCGGCGTGTGACGGAAACGATTCCGGGGCGTGCGGGAAAGAAGTGAATGCGTGAACATGGGTCGAGGCTCCAGTGGCTGTATTGGGAAGCGATAATTGGCCGCGTTCAATCGCGACTTGGGTACAGCTTAACCGGCGGCCACTGACGGAACCCTAGATGACGTTGTCAGCAAATGATCAGCTCGCCATCCTCCTTCCGGCGCGCTTCGTCGGCAATGTTTGCCTGACCATCCACGCAAGGTCGATGCCCTCGCTCGTTGGAAAAGTCCTGATGCGCCAGGATGCTGATTCGCGCTATTTCGGTGCCGGTACGGCGGGCGAGTAACGTGGCTCGGGGAGCCAGAATGAGTGAGACACGCCTTCGCGGTAGGCATTCAGTGCACTCAGGGAGGAGTTCACCCGCAGGTTGCTGTAGGAGAGATCGCCATTCTGCCACTGCTCGTGCCAAAACACGGCCGCCTTGAGTCTGGGCAATTGGTGTTCCATCACCGTCAAGGCGTCGCGGATCCAAGCCCCTTTGTCGCCCTGCTTGGGAAACTCTCCAACCCCCCATTCGGCAAGCAGGATCGGCTTGCGTGGATCGAGCGCGGCGAGCTCCGCGTAATCATTGAGGATCGACTCTTTGACGCTCAACCAGTTTTCTCCCGGGAACTGCTTGCCATAGGCGCTCATGGCCAGCCAGTCCACGTAGTCGCTACCCGGATAGTAGGCCGCCATCTGATTCCAGGGAGCGTCCGGGTTCGATGAATTATTCGGATGAAAGATCCACACGAGATTGGTCGCCCCGGCCGCACGCATCCGATCGACGACATAGCGATAGGCGCGTTTGAACGCTTCGGGGCCTTGGTAACGCGGCGGGTCGGCGCCAGGAACCGACGCACCAGCACCATGGAAGACCCCCGACCAAGGGAACCACTCGCCGTTCATCTCCAGTCCCCAGGACACCAGGAGCGGCCTCCCGAACGCCCGTGCCTCCGCAGCCCAGGCATCCATGTACTGATCCCATTGACCCGCCTCAATGGCGGCAAGGTCAAAACGGGATTTCCTGGTGTCTTCCTGATCCTCCCAGGGGTTCCAGAAGACGAGTGGGACAGCGCCCGCCTGCGCGATGATCCGCACCTGATCCGTCGGGAAGCGGCCGCGGCCCCAGTAATTGGAGAAGGCAATAATCGCCTGGCGTTTCCCGACGAGTGCTGAAAAGGATTCGATCTGCTCCAGCGTGACCGCATCCTCGTGCTCGCCAAAGTCAACATAGGCGCCGGTATAGGCGCCGGTTTCTGGAACCGCCAGCGTTATGGGTTGCACGGGCCGGGTCGATCCCAACGGGACGACCCCGGTTTCGGCAGGCGTCACGCTGGTTTGAAGCAGCAACAGGGTCAATGCCGGACCGAAGATACCAGAGCGGATTTTCATACGTTGCATTCAGCGAAAGATGACCTTGGCGAAGTCGGCCTGGTCGCCAACGTCTCGCGGACCACATCCATGGCATGCAAGGCGTCGGCAATGACGGTCGCGATCAGCAGCGACCCGAACAGGATCAGGAACGGCAACACGTCTTTGCGAATGATCAAATGTTTTATGGCAGTCTCGGTGCGCCGTCTCTACAGGGCCAGGGTCAGAGCGGTGGTCGGGGTCGCGATACAGCGCAATGTGCTCGTTCCATCTGCATGCGGTTTCACGCGGATGAATCCGCATTGAGGCCGGTAACCGATCACTGGTTGCCAGCCTCAAAACGCTGGCCGTCATCCACGGCGGCTCAATCCTTCCAGGGACCGTGGCCGGGGATGTTGATCTGACCCTCGTTGTAGTCGCCCTCAGCCGCTTGGCGATGGCAGGCATTGCACTGGCTGAGGCTTCCGACCTCCGGATTATCTTTGATCAGACGGACCGGGATCTCATCGTGCTTGCTTTTGAAATCCGGGGTCTCGGTGATGCGCGGCAGACCCTGAACCGCCGTCGGGTTCGCGGGATCCTGGGCATAGGGGTTGCCCTGCTGGGCCAGATCGACGGTGTTGGCGCCCAGGAAGGTGCTGATTTCGGTGCGCAGTTCATCCGTCAGGGAAGCATCGTCGCCATAATGATTCGCCAGCGCGGCAGGCTCCATGATCTGCGCCCAGGCTTGCGGCGGCAGTAATCCTGGCTGGTAGGCCATGTGACAGGAGCCGCACTCTTGACTGTAAGTCGCGTTGACGATGGGGGCGAGCGGAGTGCGGGAGTCCATCCAGCCGCTTGACTCGCGTTCGTCTTCTTCGCCCTCTTCGTCGTCATCCGCAAACGCCAGACCGACAGTGCCCAGCGAGAGCAGGCCGATCGTGAGGAGCGTGAGGATCGGTTTGTGATGGTGCATGAGCGTTGGTTTCCCGTTTTCTGTGTTTCGATGATGAACAGCGTGTCGGTCAGGCCCGCCCGACTCAATCCTTCCAAGGGCCGTGGCCGGGAATATCGATCTGACTGTCGTGGTAGATGCCTTTGGCGGCACTGCGGTGGCAGGCCGGGCATTGGCCGAAACTGCCGACCTCGGGATTGACGGTCACCAGCGATGCCGGCACCTCGTCATGCTTGCGTTTGAAATAGCGCGTCTCGGTGATGCGCGGCAGCCCGCTGCCTGCATGGGCGTTAAAGCCGACGGCAAAGGCACGGGAACGTGCTCCGCTGGCCTGATCGGCGGAGTTGGCAGCAAGATAGCGGGCGATTTTAGTCCGCCGCGCCTCGGCGAGCGAGGCATCGTCGCCGTAATGGTCGCCTAGCGCGGCGGGATCCATGACCTGCGCCCAGGCTTGCGCCGGCAGCAGGCCCGGCTGATAGGCCAGATGACAGGAACCGCATTCCTCGCCGTAAGCGGTATTGGCGACCGGAACGATGTCGGCGCGCGGCGTCACCCAACCGCTCCGCTGCCTGTCGGGAAGCTCGCCGCTGACGGCCACCTCCAGCCCGCCGAGCGTCATCAGGCCAATGCCCACCAGGATGAGGCTGCCTTTACGATGGGTCATGGATCCGGTCTCCCGCTTACTGTGTCTTGATATAGGCGACGAAATCAGCCTTTTCGGTGGCCGTGCATTCGCGCCCGAGCGTCCATTTGCAGTTGCGCAGCAGCCATTTTTCGATTTTGGCTTGATCGGTCAGACGCTTGGGATTGACCGAGGGCGCCAGCGGCTCAATGGTCTTGCCGGTGTTGGCCTGACGACCCGGCTGGGTCAGATCCTGGCCATGACAGGTCACACAACTGCGTGCCTCTGATCCGTCCGCCTGCGGGTATTCCTTGGTCCAGCCCGCTTGGCCGGCGGCGGCATCGGCGGCGAGCAGCGTGGTGGGCAGGGCAAGCGCGCCAGCGGCGGCCAGGATGATCGTCAGGCGTGTTTTCATCAGTCTTCTCTCCGTTTGAATCCAGTCAGCATGGCCCCGACCAGGTTTTCGTGATGGGCGAGGCTGGAAAAGAGCACGCCGGCCAGGTGGGCGATCACCAGGACGAACGTGAGATTGGCCAAAAAGGCATGCACCGCTTCCAGGTCATGCGCCGTGGCATTGGAAACCGTACTCATCGAGCCCGCCAGCGGGCCGGCGAACTCCTGTGCACCGTAAAGCATCAGCCCGCTGACACCGGTTGTCGTCACCGCCAGCAACACCACCACCACCATGATGCCGCCGGCGGGGTTGTGTCCCAGATAACGCGGGGCGTGCCCAGTCAGCATGGATTTGAGGTAAGCCCCGACCTGGCGCGGTCCCCGCACAAAATCGTCAAAGCGGGCGTACGGGGTTCCCACCACGCCCCAGACCAGCCGCACGGCGATCAGCGCCAGAACCAGGTAGCCGGCCCAGACATGCACGTCGAGGAGATTGTCCTCGACCAGGAAGGCGGTGAAGAAACCGGCCGCCAGCGACCAGTGAAACAGCCGCACCAGCGGATCCCAGACGTAGACGGGGGTGACGAGAGGCGTGTCCAGTCGGTTGGCGGGATCGGTTGTCACGGGTGATGGCATCGGCGAACTCCCCTAAGCGGATTGACGCCGCGTCGGATAACGGCGCTGGATTGCGAGGTAGACGCCACCTTACGCGGTCAGACCTGACCAAACGCTGTCAGCTTCGCTCAGGGATCGGTCAGCAACCAGACCACATGATGCGCCATGCACACTTCATCGACGATTAGCGTGACGTTCGCGCTGGCGACCCTGTGGCTGGGTTCAGCGATGCCGGCATCGGCAGCAGGTCACGATGTCGAACCGGATCATGAGCGGGCGCGTCAGGCGCTGAATCGCGGTGAGGTGCAGCCCATCGCGGACATTTTGGCGTCGGTCGCGCACGCGATACCGGGGGAGGTGATCGAAGTCGAGTTCGATGATGCGGAGGATCTTGGCGACGTGTCCTGGCGCTATGAACTCAAGATTCTGGCCGACGACGGTCGTTTGCGAGAGGTCCAGGTCGATGCCGCGACCGGACGCATCCTCAGCGTCGAAGAAGACTGATACCCAGGCGGTTGAGGACGGAGAGGCCGAACGGGCCGCGCATGACGCCTCAACGCTGGCATGATGGTTCACACAACCTAAAAATTAACTTATGACGAATCGCTTTTATCATCCCAAAACGGCCTCCGCCGGCGCGCGGCTCCTCTCCTACGTCGAACTCATCGGCCTCGCGGTGATTTCCATTGCCACGCTCATCGCGGGCGGCCAGGAGATTGCCGAGATGATCGCCGCTCGCCAGGTGACCCTGGCCGACTTGCTTCTGCTCTTCATCTATCTGGAGGTGTTGAGCATGGTCGCGGTCTATCTGGAGTCCGGCGCGCTGCCGGTGCGGATGCCGCTCTATATCGCCATGGTGGCCCTGGCGCGACACCTGATCCTCGATCTGAAAGGACTCCCCGAGTGGCAGATCATCGCTATCGCGTCAGCCGTCCTGATCCTCGCGGGCGCCGTGCTCCTGATCCGCTACGGCCATGTGCGCTTTCCTTACGAAGTCCCGCGCGAAGGTGTTTCGCAGGAGCGCGGGGAGTCATGACCCATCATCGGCGACTGAATCGACACCGTCGTGGCATGAGATGAAATCGATCCTGTTAACGCTCGCCAATGACATCACGATCACCCGACTGATTCTAGCCTGGGTTGGCCTGGCTTTGATGGCGAGTGATTGCTGGTCCATGGCTTTTCTTCTGCTGTTGGTTGCCGTCATGCTGGATAGTGTCGATGGAGCCGTCGCGCGCAAGCTCGATCAGGTGAGCAGGCAGGGGATCTTTCTGGATGTCATGGCCGATAAGATCTTGATTATCTAAACATTTTTCATGATCGGCTTCAAAATTCAACCGTTCTTTTTTTACCTGGGACTCTTGATGCTGGCAAGAGAATACATCATGGATACGATGCGATCGATTGCTGCTTCCAATCAGATCGTGATACCGGCGGACCGTCTCAGCAAACTGAAGGGGGTGCTGTTCATGACATCCATGCTGCTGATGATCGGCAATCACGCCTTCCCGTCAAACATGGCGGTCAACACGGTCTTGCTGAAATTAAGCGTCCTGATGGCTGTGACCGGAATGATTGTCGCCTATTTTTCATTGGCGAGATGTTTCATTCTGCATCGCACGGCATTGGAATAACGCCCTGTGCGGAGCCGCTGGCCGCATGCGACAGTTTGCCGCTATGGCTGACACGCCGGGACGCGTGTCGAACTCAGCTCCGAGTCAACCAGAAATCGACCTTTTTTCAAGAGATGACGGCCAATCAGGATGGGGTATGAAAAGCCCTTGCGTTCGGCGAGATTGACACGGTCGGCGATGGCTTGATGAGCGAGGCAGATGGTCATGATGACCACCGGTCGCCGCATCGAACCGGGTGCGCCCTTCTTTTTGATCTTGACCCAATCGACGATGTCTTTTTCCAGCGTGCGGGTGCCACCCACGCCATCTTCAAGCGTAAACACGATGCGGTCAGGCTTGGATGGCTGATCACTTTTCATGATTTCAATGATCGTGGCATCCATCGAGGTCAGGCCGGCACCGGTATCAATCCGCGCGTTCAGCTCGATGTCAAGGTCCATCACTCGTACCGTTTCAATGACACCGATCACAGGCTGAATGGGTGTTTGAACGGAGGGGCAAGGTTGATTGTCGGTTGCTGCACCCGCCAGCGCTAGCGATGCCAGGAGCGCCACGACCATAACGGATGTCCATGCATGATGAGAATGATATACACCGCGTGGTGACATGGGGTAATGACTCTCAATATTGAGTGGATGCAACTGAGCCGACTCAGACAGAGGATCGCCGACTTGAATACAAACGCCATGCGGCAACGCAATGATCAGGTCGCCCAGAACTTCTATTGGCGTATCATCTGGAGTAATCCAAGGCGAAGGCGCGATCTTCGCCTTGGTCGCGAGAAGCCGTCTGCCTGGCGCGTTGAGCGTGGATCGGATGGATCCGCCTCTATGCCCACTTTTGCTGGCACGATCCGTCAATCAGGAACCGATGATGTCTTGGGATCAACAACTGCTCCTCTTCGCCGCCGCCCACCGAACCGCGGGGCTGGATCATTTTTTTCGGGGGGTGACCTGGTTAGGCTCCTTGTCTGTGCTCGGGCCGGTTGCCGCCTTGAGCGCCACGATCCTGCTGTCGCGGCACAAGCGCGGGGAAGCCGCCTTGCTGGTGATCGGCGTCGGCGGGGCGGCGCTGTTGGCTTACGTCATCAAGGCGGTCCTGGATCGACCCCGGCCGGCGCTGCTGGAACCGCTGATCGCCATGCCCACCAACGGTTCGTTTCCCAGTGCGCACACCCTGCAGATCGTCGCCTTCGCGCTCTGCATGGTGCTCATCCTGCGCCGCAGCGTTCCGGAATGGCCGTCGGTCATGGTGATGATCGCGTCGATGCTGATCCTGGCGGTGGCGGCCTCGCGCGTCTATTTGCAGGTCCATTATCCATCGGACGTGCTCGGCGGAATCGTCCTGGGGATCGCCTGGATCGCCCTTGTGCGAAAAATGTTGTAGCACCACCTCGGAGACGCCATGCGACGCTCATTCCTCAGCCCCGGTGATGCCGGGTATCATCCGCTGCGCAAGATCCGGATCGTTCTCGCGGGACTGCGGCACGCCGTACTCGACGATTTCAGCGTCGCCTACAAGGTGGTGCTGTCGGTGATCGTGCTCGTCCTGGCGCTTGTCTTTCATGAGTGGGTGGATGTCGAGCTGATCCTGCTCGCCACCGGCTTAGTCCTGATGGCCGAGTTGTTCAACAGCGCCATTGAATCCGTCTGTGATTTTCTGGAAACCCGCGACAACGCGCACATTCGCGCGATCAAGGATATGGCCGCCGCGGCGGCGGGCATCAGTATCGTGATCTGGCTGACCGTGGTGGTCTCGGAGGTGGTACAGCTCTTCCGGACCGGTTTGCCCGCATAAGCCCGTCTCAGGCAACGGGACACCTTCCAACCAACGCCGTGCCCGAACGATCTTCCTCGGTCGTTGGCCTCATCCTGCCTGCAAAACCATTTTCCACATTCTCGGAGCACATGGCATGACCGTCCTCGACGACGTTGACGACCAATCGAGTTCGCAGGAACGCGAATCCGCGACCAAACGGAGTACCTGGGTGAGTGTGGTCGTCAATCTGTTCCTCACCTGTTTCCAGGTGGCGGCGGGTTGGCTGTCGGGGTCACAGGGCTTGATCGCCGATGGGATTCACTCCCTGTCCGACCTGATCGCGGATTTCGTCGTCCTCCTCGCCGTGCATCACAGCAAAAAGGCACCCGACGCGGACCATCATTATGGCCATCAACGCTATGAGACGGTGGCGTCGATGGTGTTGGGTGGCTTACTGCTCGCCGTGGGGGTGTTCATGATCTGGGCCGCCGGTCAGAAATTGCTCGCACCGGAGACCATTCCCACCGTGCATCTGCTCGCGCTCTGGGTAGCCTTGGGCGCCCTGGCCGTGAAGGAGGGCTTGTTTCGCTACATGCTGGCGGTGGCCGAACGGGTGCGCTCCAGCTTGTTGGTGGCGAATGCTTGGCACGCCCGTTCGGATGCCGGGTCGTCCCTGGTGGTGGCCATTGGCATCGGCGGCAATCTACTGGGCTTCCCCTTTCTGGATCCGATCGCGGCACTGATTGTCGGGTTCCTGGTGAGCAAGATCGGCTGGACCTTTCTCTGGGACGCCCTGCACGACTTGTCGGATCGCGCGGTGTCCGCTGAGCAGGTGGCAACGCTGGCCGATGACATCCTCGCCACGCCTGGCGTGCTGGGCTATCACGACCTCAAAACCCGCAAGGCCGGGGATCTGATGCTAGTGGATGTGCATCTGGAAATCGACGGCGATCTGACGGTCCGCGAGGGACATGACATTGCCTTGCGGGTCCGACAACAGGTGATGCAGCGTCATCCCGTGCTGAACCTCATGACCCATGTGGACCCGGTGATCAGCCCACGCCACGTCCTGGACGACGCACTGGCCACCCCATGATGCAAAAAATAATGGAGCTATTGAACAAGCAGAAACTGGTCGACAGTCTGCTGCACAACCAGGCCATGCCCCACCGAGACCGCGTCGAAACACTGGTCCACACCCAGCATCTGGCCGAATTACGGACGCGACTGGAACGGCTGTCCGCTACCGAGATCGGCGAGGCTCTCTCCGCTCTACCGCTTGAGGACGCCAAGCAACTGTGGCATCAGGTGGCCGACGACCGGCAAGACGACATCTTGTGGGAACTCGCCGACGACCGACGTGAGGCGCTGGTGGGTCCACGAGAACCGCACGATGGCAAGGGCCAGATGAACGCCTTCGAGCTGGTCAACGGGCGTCTGTGTCAAGTCACGATTACCTGTCGCCAGGATCTGGCGGCGCTTCACCCGATCTGGATTGACCTGCGCGGCGCCTCCAAAGGTCAACGCCACAGTATCGGACAGTATTACGGCTTGGATTTACCCGATCCGGACGAAGCCACCGATTTGGAGGTGAGTGCCCGTTTTTACGTGGAGGAAAACGACGAGGTCCACCTCCACTCCAACTTCCTGCTGGACCGCGAGGGCGAATCACGCAGCGTTCCCGTCGCCTTCATCCTGCACCATGACATCTTATTCACCGTGCGTAACGAGGAATTGCCGGTGTTTCGCTTGCAGCGCCTGCGCGCCCGCAACCAGCCCGGCTATGTCTCCGATGCCAAGGATGTCTTGCTCGACCTCTATGGCGCCGACATCGAGTATTCCGCCGATGCCCTGGAAGATATTTACACCGCCCTGGGACGGGTGGGCCACCACGTCTTGAGCAAGGCGATGACGGATGCCGAAGCGTCCGCCCTGTTAGCCGAGATCGCCGAGCAGGAAGACCTCAACGGACGCATCCGTCGCAACATCCTGGATACGCAGCGGATGGTGTCCTTCCTGATGCGGGGGCGCTTTATTTCGTCGGATCAAGTCGATGACGCCAAGGAAATCTTGCGCGACATCGAGTCCCTGAACAGCCATACCGCCTTCCTGTTCGAGAAGATCAACTTCCTGCTGGATGCCACGATCGGCTTTATCAATATCAACCAAAACCAGCGGCTTTCGGTGCTGACGACCCTGACGGTGGTCTTCATGCCAATCAACATGCTGGCCGGCATGGGGGGTATGTCCGAGTTCTCGATGATGACGCAAGGCATTCCGTGGCCGCTGGCCTATGGCGCCTTCACGGTTGGCATGGGCCTGATCGGTTGGCTGACATTTTTGGCGTTGCGGTCCGTCGAAAGACGTCGAGCCAGGGGTTTTCTCGTCGAGCGTGTGAAACAAACGGAGGGACTTGTCCGCACGGGGGCGCGCGAACGCTAGAGAGGCTGGGTTTGCCGTTTCCAGGAGGCCATCCGTTCCATGGCTCGACTGCCCCGACCGCCTCATCACCTATCACTTTCTGGCAAATTGTGACGCTTGGGGCATGTTTGAGGTGATTGAGGATCATGGGAAGCGTCAAACGGTTGGCTGGTGAAGTGGCACGCGGACTGGGCGAAGTGCATCCGGACCTGCGCAAGACGTCACAGTTTGCCAGAAAGTGATAGGTGATGAGCCTCAGCCCACACCGCCGTCTCCAACCGATCGGTACGCACCTGGTGGTTAGAGCAGATGCGCGTGCCGCCGAAGCGATAGGCAACCGTGCCGATGCAGCGTTAATAGGCATAGTCACGCCGCTGGCCCTTGCCGGCGCTCAAACTGATGGCCTTGCCGTAGAAGACATGGCCACAGCAGGCGCAATTGAGCAGACCTTGCAGCAAATAGCGCGCCCCGCGCTGGCGGGTGCGGGCCACACGGCGGTTCTCCTCCGGTGACACGCTCGTGGTGTGGCGGCTTGACCGGCTGGGTCGCTCCATGCCACATCTGGTGGCCCTGATCCAGGAACTGCTGGGCAAGGGGATCGCCTTCCGCTCGCTGTGCGATGGCGCGATCGATACCACCAGCGCCTCCGGCGAGCTGATCTTTCACATTTTCTCGGCTCTGGCCCAGTTCGAGCGCCGGCTGATTCAGGAACGGACGAAGGCGGGGCTCACAGCCGCCCGGGCACGCGGGCGTCAGGGCGGGCGCAGACCGACGACGGGCGACGATCCGCGAGTGAAGACCGCGCAGCGGATGTACGCCGGCCGGACACTGACTGTGAAGCAGATCTGCAAGACCCTGGCGATCTCGCGGGCGACGTTCTACCGGTATCTGGCCGTCGCGGCGGGGTCGGAGCCCTTAGCGTAAGTTTTCGTTCCAATGATTGTCAGACCCCAAGACGAACAGCCGAGAGGGACTCTCGGTTTCCCGTCTATTTCTTCCTTGTAAAAGTTCCAACGCCGACGACGGTATCGGTCTCACTGATATGTCGATAGATCACATTCAGCCGATCGGCGTTAACGATTTCCCCATCCAAGACGCCATCCTCATCGGCAAACGCCACCGTCTTGTTATCCAGGCCGATCACGGCCATAAATTTTTCGGTTGCGCGCGGGGAGGTGAACACGCCGTGCAGCACGCGACCTTGCGGCTTGGTCACAACAGCTTGCGCTTTGAGCGTGCTGAACTCGCCGCGATGATGGGTTTTCTCCCGGATGTCCGCCCCCTTGGCGAGGACACCGCCTTCCGTTTCAATGACCCAGGTTCCCACCAGATTGGGGATAGCGGAATCGGCGGCGCACAGGCCGTTACCGAGCCAACATCCGGCCAACGCGAGCCCGAGGGCGGATTTCTTGAACGCGTTCCTCGTGTTCTCCTGGCTTGCGTGAAAAAGAAGGCGATTAGCTTGGGTGCCGATGACTCGTGTGCCGCTCCTGTTCCTGCAAGCGGATTCGCCTGTTCTCCCACCATCATCCGAAAACCTCGAATCCTCAAGCGGGTGGCCGCGCCAACCATTTCAACAGGGCCGCGAACAGCGCCTCCGGCTCGACCGGTTTGGCGATGAAGTCGTTCATCCCCGCCTCGGCGCAGCGCGCCTTGTCCTCGGCAAAGGCATTCGCGGTCAAGGCGAGGATCGGCACCTGTGATCGACCGCTCAACTGCCGGATCCGGCGGGTCGCCTCCACGCCGTCCAGGTTCGGCATCTGCATGTCCATCAAGATCAGGTGATAGACGTTGCGGCGGGCCAGCTCAACGGCTTGCACCCCATCCTCGGCCATCTCGATCACCATCCCGAGATCGTCGAGGAGCGTTCCGGTCACCTCGCGATTGATCGGTTCGTCCTCGACCAATAAGATCCGGCAGCCCGCATAATCCCGCACGAGGAGGGTCTCGGCCGCACCGATCGGAGCGGCTGGCCCCGGCTCGGTCGCGGACATCCCCTTGTTGAGCCGCGCGGTGAACCAGAACGTACTGCCCACACCGGGCGTACTGTCCACGCCGGCCTCGCCCCCCATCAACTGCGCCAACTTTTTGGTGATAGCCAACCCCAGCCCGGTCCCGCCATAGTGGCGGCTAATCGAGTTATCGGCCTGCTCGAAGACCGAAAAGAGTTTGGGAAGGATCGCCGGGGCAATGCCAATTCCGGTGTCCTGCACCTCGAAGCGGACCAACACACGCTCTTTTTCCTCCGCCGCGGCCCGCGTGCGGAGGGTGATGGTCCCCGTCTCGGTGAACTTGATCGCATTGGTGGCGTAGTTCAGCAAGGCTTGCTGGAGCCGGGTGGGATCGCCCAAGAGCGGATGGGGTAGCGGCTGGGTCTCAACGGTCAGTTTGAGCCCTTTGGCCCGCGCGCGCTCGAAGAGCAGAGAGGCGACATTGGCGGTGAGGCGGCCGACGTTGACGTCGGTTTCGTCGAGGTCGAATTTGCCGGCTTCGATCTTGGAGAGGTCCAGGACGGCATTGATGATGTCCAACAGATGCCGGCCAGCGGCATCGATCGTGTCGAGCCGGCTGGCTTGCTGCGGGCTGACACTGGTGCGCTTGAGCAGGTGGGCCATTCCCGTGATGGCATTCAAGGGGGTGCGGATTTCATGGCTCATGTTGGCGAGGAAGGCGCTTTTGGCGACATTGGCCGTTTCAGCGGCGTCCTTGGCGATCACCAGCTCGCGCGTGCGCGCATCAACGAGTTGTTCCAGATGTTGGCGGTAGCGCTCCAGCTCTTCCGCGGCGGCCTTTTGTTCGCTGATGTCGACACAGAACCCGATATAGCCGAGAAACAAACCCTGACTGTCATAGCGTGGGTTACCGTCATCTCGGAGCCAGCGATAGGTGCCATCGGCATGGCGTAGGCGGTAGTCCATGCTGAAGGGTTGGCGTTGCTCGAAGGCGGTGACATAGGTGTGCCGACAGCGGTCGAAATCCAACGGATGCACGCCCTCGGTCCAGCCGTTGCCCCGTTCCTGCTCCAGCGTCCGTCCGGTAAATCGCAACCAGGGTTCGTTGAAATAGTGGCACAACTGATCTTGCCCGGAGGTCCAGATCAGTGTCGAACCCCCATTGGCCAGGGTGCGGAAATGTTGTTCGCTTTCACGCAGCGCTTCCTCGGTAAAGAGTCGTTCTAATTCGCCCGCCGCGCGGATCGCCACCTGTTTCAAGACCCTTTCCGCAAAGGGGCGATTGTCCAACGGCGTCCGTCCGATCAGCGCGATCAGGCCGATCGGTTGGCCGGTATGGCTCCAGAGCGTGGTCCCGAGATAACTCTCCGCACGTAACGTGCGAAGCACTTGGTCACGCGGGAAGGACTGGCAGACGCTGTCCGGGAAGCAACAGAGCTGTTGGCCGACGACCTCGCCGCAGGGGGTGTCCTGCAAGGCATAGGTGACGTTGTCCTCGAAGTGCCCATCACACCAAACGGCCAGGGTGCGGGCGTGCAATCCATCCCCTTCGAGGCGATCGATGCAGACATAGAACAGGCCGAGACGCTCGGCCAGGTCACGCGCCAAAGCATGGAAAAAAGACGGCTCCGTGACCGTGCTGACCGTCCGCGCCAAAAAAGCTTGGATCTCCTCGGTTTGCTTGCGTTCGGTAATCTCGAAAAAGGTCACGACGATCTGCTGGATTTGACCCTGCTCGCCCTGGATGGGATGCGCTTCACACTGCACCCAGGTCGGTCGTTTGCGGTCGGGTCTGAGAATACCCAAGATCAAATTGTGCGTGGCGACGCCGGACGCGACGACGCGATGGACCGGATACTCCGCCACCGGCATTCGGGTACCGTCTTCGCGGATGAAACACCACGCCGGATCAATGGTCGTGATCCCACGCATCTGTGCCGTCGTCAGCCCCAGGAGGTGCGAGGCCATCGGATTGGAGAACAAGATGCTGGTGTCGGGGCCATGCACCACCACGCCGGCAAAGAGGTTGTCAAACAGGATGCGGTAATGGCGTTCACTGTCGCGCAACGCGGCCTCGACTTGAAGCCGCGCGGTGATGTCGGTCCCAATCCCCACCATGGCGACGGGTTGGCCGGCTTCGTCCTTGACCAAGGTGGTGCGCAAATCGAGAAACAGGGATGAGCCATCCGGCCGCGCGTTCACCACCTTGCCGTTCCAAGCCCCTTGCCTCAGCGTGGCCTCAACGATTTCTTGCTGGGTCGCATCCGCCTGGGGGCTTTCGCCATAGGCCGAGACGTGCTGACCGATCTTCGCTGAGGGAGGACATTGCAAAGCCTCGACTTGGGTGCGATTGACGTAGGTCACGACGCCGCGCAGATCCGTCATGGTCACATGATCTTGAATCTGATCGAGCACGAGCGACTGGAGACGGAGCTGAGCCTCGTCCTGCTTGCGCTGGGTGATGTCATCGAAAATGACGACAAAGTATTCGGGTTGCGGACAAAAAACCTGAATCGAAAACCACTTGTCGAGGGACTGGACAGCGAGATCGAAGTGTTCCGGTTGCCCGCTGGCGGCCACACGCCCGTAGATCTCGAACAGCCGGGGATCGGCCTCACGGAGGCCGGGCATGACCTCGGTGAGGCGCTGGCCACGGATCTGGCCCAGTCCGGTTTGCGCGTGGAAGGCGGGATTGGTGTAAAGATGGATATAGTCGGATGGAACCCCCGCCTCGAACAGCATCCGACACACGGCGACGCCGTTGGGCATGAGATCGAGCACCTTGGTGCAGAGGTCGCTGAGAGGCACCGGCGCCTCGCCATCAATCAAGGCAGACAAGCCGGGCACCGGCTTGAAGAGGCGGGTCTCAGTCGTTGACATGCACCGCCTCCCAAAGGCGTGTCGTGGCGGAAGTGGAGGACGCTCAATGAACGACATCCTACTCAACGCCGTCAATCATACGCCCCGTTGGCCGTCTCGTTCGGGTCGAAACTCACTACCGCTCATCCCCTGTCCGTTACCCAGCTTGCCGATGGCGGCGATCATTTCACCTTTGCTGGCTAGCCGTAGCACTCTGAGGCCGCTTCGCTCTTATTTGGCCTTGGTACCTGTCGCATCGACGACCGACGTCGCCATCCGCCGCATGGGCTTGTGGGGACGCTCGATGCGAGCGTACTCCACGTTGAGAGCCATCGGCGAGAGTCAAATCGCGATCTGCCGATAGACGGACTCCGCCAGACCCTGCAATGCGGCGCGGTCGACCTCGCCGGCCAGGGCGTAGGTCAGTGCGCCCTCGAGCCAGTAGAAAACCGAGACACCCTCCGCCTGGGCGAAGCGGAAGGCGGTGTTGCGGTCCGCGTCCTCGTTGCGGCAGGCATAGAGCACCACCCGTCGTCCCTCGGCGTCCTCGTACATGAGCAGCGCGCCCGGTCCATCGTCGCCGGAGAGCAGCCGGCCGCCGACGAGCGCATACCCCAGGGTCTCCAGCGTGGGGGCCTGCATCTGGACCCCCATGCGTTTGGTCAGCCAGGCCACTAGATGCTCGGATTGCTCGCCGGGCACCTCCACCGGATGGCGGACCTCCGGCGTGTAGACGGCATAGGCCATGGCCGCCTCGCGCACCACATGGGGCACGCCGGCCAGGGGCAGATCCGCGACCGGCCCGAGCCGCAGGCCGATCCAGGTCCCGGTGAGCAGCAGCAGGACGCTCGCCGCCAGCGCCATGAGCGGTCGCCGCCACTCCCGGGGACGTTGCCGCCAGCGCTCCGGCACCGGCTCGCTCATGACCGGGGCGTAGAGCGCGCGCAGTCCATCGCGAATCGCCGCATAGTCCTCGGCCTGACGGCGCGGTTGCGGATTGGCCGCGAGCCAGGTCTCGACCCGCGCGCGGGCGGCCGGCGGCAACTGGTCGTCGACATAGGCGTGGAGGTCTTGCCGTTCTTGGGATAGGGGCTTGTTCATCACTTGACCCTCCGTAGCGGGGGCGTCTTCTCGTCGGCCATCCAGGTGCGTAGCCGCTCGCGCGCCCGGTGCAGGCGGGACATCACGGTCCCGATCGGCACGCCGAGCACGCTCGCCACCTGCTCGTAGCGCATCTCCTCCAGACACACCAGCAGCAGCACCTCGCGTTGCTCGGGCGTCAGCCGGGCGAGTCCCTGCTCCAGGTCGCGCAGATGCAGTCCGGCGTCGGGCGCGATCGGCCGGGGGTCGGGGTAGTCGCTGTGCACCATGGGCTCGGTCTCGGGCTGCCGGCGTTTCAGGGCATTGATGTGGACATTGTGCATCAGGGTGAAGAGCCAGGCGCGCAGATCCGTGCCGTGCTCCCACAGGTGACCCTTGCGCCAGGCCCGCTCCAGACAATCCTGAACCAGGTCGTCGGCGGCCTGGACGTTGCGCGTGAGGGCACGGGCGTAGCGCCGCAACCTCGGTATCTGCGTGGCGAGCAACTCGCCCGTGATCCCCTCATTCATCGCTGACTCGCCTCGCGCTCAGGGAACCACCGGCAGCCCGGTCAGATCCACGGCCCCATTGATGTGAAAATGCACCGGCTCGATGTTGGAGACGACGCCATGGTCGAGCAGGTCCGCTTGGGTGCAGAAGCCGTCGCCCTCCGAATCGGTCAGCACATCCGGCGCATCGTTGTAGATGCCGTCGCCGTTGAGATCGCTCGCGACCGCGACGAAGAGGGTGCTGTCGACGTCGCTCCCGAAATTGGACGCGCCGATGATCCAGGTGTCCCACAGCTCCGCCTGGTCGCTGTCGAGGTCAGTGATCCCGGTCAGATTGAAGAGGTTGGCCAGGTTCTGACAGGGGCCGCCGGACGCCGCGCTGGTGGTCGTGAGCAGCACGATCAGACCCGGCAGCCGGTCATCGGCACCGACACCGAAGGTGCCCGGCAGCGGCGCGGCGTTGGCATGCGTTGCCGCTCCGGTGAGCTGGAAGCCAGGCGTCACGCCATCCGGATTCACCGTGAAGCCGGTTCGCGCCAGGGGGACTTGGTATTCGATCTCCAGATCGACCAGCCAGCCGCGTCCGCCGAGGCCGACCCGGTCGCCGCGCCGAGGTGTCTCCACGTCGATCTCGACCGGAAAGCCCAGTCGGCCAGGGTCATCGTCACGCCCCCGATCATCCCCGCCGTCATCGTCGGCACCGCGCGTGCGCTCACCGCCACGGTCATCGCCGGGCGACGCGCTGTTGATGGGATCATCGGCGCCCTGTCTGGCCAAGACGGTCGCGATCGGACCGCCGGCCAGCAGGGCCGCGGCCAGGCTCAGAGCCATGAGTCGGGTCTTCATCGGGCGTCTCCTGTTTCGAGTTGCGTCTTGGCGTCGCGACGGCGCGCGACCTGGAGTCAGGGTGTCGAGGGATGTCGCTGGGTCCGCGCCTCAAGGGTAGAAACAGGGCGGGCGGCTTGGTTATTCCATCGGCCGGAGGAATTTTTTTCGACGCGCGTCGGGAATAACGGTGCCGTTGCGACTGTTGACCCTTCCGAGAGCCCCAGCGCGCCGGGCGGCCGGCTCCCATGACCGTCCCTTGCCCGGAGAACCCACTGGGGCCAGCGACTGGCCACGAGTACCACCAAGCACAACCACCAACAGCGGATTCGGAGAGGTGCGATGAAGAAGACCACAGCCTGGGCCGGCGTCCTGACCCTCATGGCGCCCCTGGCGCTCGCGGACAACCTCGGCTTCGACGGCGCCATCGTCGAGCCGGACTGCGACACCATGGGCGCCTGGTACAACTGCCGCAAGATCAAGACCGCCCCGGCCAACGTGCGCCGCGGCTATGAGTACATCCATCACACCAGTCGCACCCTGGGGCCGGACGGCAACAAGAAATTCCCGGACGGCACCCCCTACGCGACCACCACCACCGCCTGTTCGAGCTGCCATTTCACCGGCGGTCAGGTGCCCTTCGGCACGCCCATGTACCAATCGCCGGACAAATACGCCGGACGGCCCTATTTCCGCCCGCTCAACTACAACCGGGATCTGGAGGACTCCATCATCGACTGCTTCCGCAACTGCATGAACACCGCCCAGACCCCGACCAAGCAGGATCCGGTGATGCGCGACATGGTGGCCTACATTCAGTGGCTCGCCGACGGCGTCACCGACCCCGCCATGCAGGGCGCGGGATGATCCAATCTGCCGGGCCATGCCTTGCCGGTGGTGGATGCGAACGTGGCCCAGATGACGGCGGATCCCCAGGAGGGCGCGGCCCTTTACGCCCAGGAGTGCGCCTCCTGCCACAGCCAGGACGGTCCCGGACGCGGCGAGTACCGCCGGGGCGAGAACCGCCCGCGCGTCCCGGCCCTCTGGGGCGCGGACGGCTATTCGCGCGGCGCGGCCTTCTACAACAGCCAGAACCTGGCGGGCTACATCAAGGCGCACATGCCCTTCGGCGATCCGTTGACCCTGAGCGCGCAGGAGGCCCTGGACATGGCCGTCTACATCAACGATCAGCCGCGCCCGGACGGCATGGCCGATCAGATGTTCTGCCACACGGAAGCCGACGGCATTCCCGGCGCCCTGCGCAAACCGGCCTCCTGGCTGGTGGGCTGCGGCTATCCCGGCGAGCCCTTCAGCGACGAGGACATCCTCTACGGCCCCTGGCAGCCGATCAGCGACTGGCGCAACGCCGAGATCCTGCGGCTCAAGGCGCTTCCCTGAGATCCGACCGCGCCGGTGCCCGCTCGCCGGGTGCCGGCGCGCCGATGGGGCTCGGACGTTCCGCGCCTTGCGCATCGGTCGCGGATTCACGGTCGATGCGCGCGTCACCATTGGGCGGTGTTTCATTCATACTCCACTGATCCCGCATGAGCGCGCGCCAAAGGGGTCAAGCCATTGCCTCTCCACCCTTCGTCTACATCTTCATCGCCGCGCCCGGCCATGAACACCCATTTCAATCTGAGGCGCCAGTTCGCGCTCCTGTCCTTTACGACCATCCTGCTGATCAGCCTGGTTTCGGGTTTTTTGCTGTCGCGCTTCCTGACCGACAAGCTCCTGACCCGCGAGGCCGAGCTGACCCAGGACTTCATCGAGAACTTCGTCGCCTCGGAAGGAGCCTGGCCGAGCGTCGCCGCGGGCTCCGAGCCGTCGTCCAGCCAGGCGCTCGACGCCTTCGTCGAGCATGTGATGCGACTGCCCTCGGTGGTGCGCGCGAACATCTACGGGGCCGATCGCTCGGTGCTCTGGTCCAGCGACCGTCTCCTGGTCGGCCAGCGGTTCCAGGACAACGACGAGCTGGAGGCGGCGCTGCGGGGCGAACTGACCTTCGAGTCCGGCATCCTGGGCGCCACCGACAAATCGGAGCACCGGGATTTCGACGCGCGTCAGATCGGTCTGCGCTTCGTCGAGACCTATGTCCCGATCCGCGGTCCGGACCGCCGCGCGATCATCGGGGCCATCGAGCTGTATAAGCTCCCCCTGGCGCTGCATCAGGCGATCGTCGAGGGACAGCGCCTGATCTGGCTCAGCGCGGCGGGAGCCGGCGTCCTCCTGTTCGCCGCGCTCTACCAGATCGTGCGGCGCGCGAGCCGCCTCATGGACGAGCAGCAGCAACGGCTGGTCGAATCCGAACGGCTGTCCATGGTGGGCGAGACGGCCTCGGCGGTCGCCCATGCGATGCGCAATCCGCTGGCATCGATCCGCGCCTGCGCCGAGCTGACCCTGACCGACGATCTGGACGGCGCGCGCGAGTCGGCCGCCGACATCATCAGCGAGGCGGACCGGCTGGACCGCTGGGCACGCGAGCTGCTGGAGTTCTCGCGCGCCGACGGCGGCGAGACCGAGCGCGTCGAGGTCAATGCCCTGGTGGAGGCCGTGCTGGCGAACCACGCCGCCGCGCTCCAGCGCGCCCGAGTCGCGCTGCGTTTCGAGCGCGCGGAGACGCCCTTGACCGTGCTCGCCAGCCCGGCGCCATTGTCGCAGGTGATCGGGAATCTGGTGATGAATGCCATCGAGGCGATGGAGCACGAGGGCACCTTGACGGTCGTGACGGCCCTGGAAAAGTCTGGCGCCAAGCGCGTCCTGGTGACGGTCAGCGACACCGGGCCGGGGCTGTCGAGCGCCATGCGCGGCCGGTTGTTCCGACCCTTCGCCACCACCAAGCCGACCGGCACCGGTCTGGGACTGGCGCTGTCGCAACGGCTGGTCCAGCGCTACGCCGGTACACTCAGGCTCGACAGCCCGCCCGGCCGGGGCGTGACCGCGACCGTGCGCCTGCCGCGCGCCGGGTGACGCCATGGGTCGCGCGGTGCTGATCATCGAGGACGAAGCGGTGCTGGCCAAGACCATGGGTAAATACCTCGGCCAGCGCGGTTACGAGGTGCGGCTCGCCGGCAGCGGACCGGAGGGTCTGGAGGCCCTGACCGCCTTCCTGCCGGATGCCGTGATCCTCGACTTCAATCTGCCCGGCGGGCTCGACGGACTCACGGTCCTGGAGCGCATCCACGCCTTCGATCCGGCCATCAAGGTGATCATGGTGACCGGGCACGGCAACGTCCGTCTCGCGGTCGAGGCCATGAAGGCCGGCGCCTACGATTACCTCGGCAAACCGCTGGTCCTGAGCGAGCTGGAGCTGCTGCTCGACCGGGCGCTGGAGCAGAGCCGCACCGAGGGTCAGTTGTCCTACTTCCACGACCGCGAGGCCACCCGCGGCAGCCTCGACCGGATCATCGGCGACAGCCCGGCCATACGCCATCTCAAGGGGCAGTTGAGCCGGATCGTCGAGGCGGCCGGCCGGCTGCAAAGCGGACCGGCCCCATCCGTGCTCGTCAGCGGCGAGACCGGGACCGGCAAGGAGCTGGTGGCGCGTGCCCTGCATTTCGGCGGGCCGCGCGCCGCAGGCCCCTTCATCGCCTTGAATGTCGCCACCATTCCCGCCCATCTGGTGGAATCGGAGCTGTTCGGCTACGAGCGCGGCGCCTTCACCGATGCCCGCGAGCGCAAGCCCGGTCTGGTCGACGCCGCCGATGGGGGCACGCTCTTTCTCGACGAGATCGGCGAGCTGGAGCCCGCCGCGCAGGCCAAGCTGCTGAAGCTGCTGGAGGACCGCAGCGTCCGTCGCCTCGGCAGCGTGCGCGATCACGCGGTCGACATCCAGATCCTCAGCGCCACCAACCGCTCCCTGCCGCGCATGGTCGCGGACGGGCGATTCCGGGAAGACCTCTACTACCGCCTCAACACCCTCACCGTCCAGGTCCCGCCGCTGCGCGAGCGGGACGGCGATCTGCTGACACTGGCGCGGCATTTTCTGGGCCAGTTCGGCGCCAAATACGGCAAGCCCGGACTGAGTCTGGATCAGGCCGCCGAGGCGGCGCTGCGCGATCATCCCTGGCCGGGCAATATCCGCGAGCTGCGCAATGTGATGGAACAGGCCGTGCTCTACTGCGCGGGTCGGGAGGTCCGTGCGCTCGATCTGGCGCTGCCGCGCGTCACGCCTGCCCCCGCCCCGGTTCCCGTCGAGGAATCCATCCAGTCGGCCGAGGTCGCGCCGCCGTCCCCGGCCACGACGCTGGATGCCATGGAGCGGGACATGATCGAACGGACCCTGCGGGAGGTGGACGGCAACGTCTCCAAAGCCGCCAGACGTCTGGGAATCACCCGCGACCGTCTGAGATACCGCATCGAGAAGTACGGCTTCACCCAGAACGACTGACCCGAGCCGGCTGACCGACTGACGCATCGAACTTTGGGCAAGGCCCTCTTTGACGCGATGAACGCGATCGCTGGCGTCGGGTCCAGTGTCGTCGGGGCGGCGGCGATCGATCCGCGGCCCCTGGGCTAAACTGCGAATAGGATCCGTCGCGGCCGGTCGAGGCCGCGATGGCTGTCGTCAACTCGCGAGGAGATGGCCATGTTCCAAGCCCATTCGATTCGGATCGCGACCCTCACCGCCCTCGGCCTGCTCCTGCTCTTGTCGGGGGTCGTCCGAGCCGGGCAGGAACGCCAGGCGGGCGCGGCGACGGCGCTTGAGGTGCGCGTGCTGGAGGTGCAAACGTCCCCGGGGCCGGGGGATCGCGACGCAGTGCTCTACCGCATGGAGGTCATCTCGGTGCGGCGCTCCAGCGTCCGGGTGAAGCCGGGTGACAGCATCGTCGTGCGCGCCTACGTCGTGAGCAAAGAGATCCCGGACAGGGGCTTCGAGGGGCCAAAGTCCCCAACCCTCCTGGCCGCGGGCTGGATGGGAGTCGCCTCTCTCAACCCCGACCCCAAGGCCAGCGGCCCCGAGGCACGTCGGCCATTCGTTATTGCCGCCAACGGCGACAGCTTCGAGGATATCCGGCAAGGTCCGCCCTCACTGAGGTGGACCCAGTAGGTCGAAGGGGGTCGATTGAATTGCCGCCTCGGCCGCGCGCGACCCCGGATCGCGGCGGATGCCATGCCGATCCTGACCGGTCGCCAGCCGCTGGGAGCTGCCGGGATCGTCCGAGCGGCCTGTCTGTATGCGAATGTCACTGCGTCCGTCGCGTGGTTTCTTTGTTGCCGGTCTGTGGCTCGAAGAGCGCCGACAAGGACACCGCCGGTCTGTCAGGGAAGCGCACCACCAGGTCGAGAGAGCCGCCCATCGCGGTAATGTAGCTGCGCAGTGTGGATAACAGCATATCTGCCCGGCCCTCCAACCGAGAGATGCTCTCTTGCCCCACCCCGAGCAATTCAGCCATGCGCGCTTGAGTCAGGTCGTGCGCTTTGCGTAAGTCCCTCAGCGTCATCTCCTCGGCAATCATGGCATCGGCTCGCGCCTCGACCTGAGCGCGACGCTCCGGCGGGAGGGCATTCATGATGTCCTGTAAATTCTTCATGATCGGCCTCCGGTTGCGTTCTTCAGTTGATGCAGGTGCGCGTCGAAGCGTTCGTCAGCCTTGTTGACGAGCTGGCTGTAGAAGCGTTTCTCGCTCGTCCCTGACTTGTCTCCCGCGATCAACAGGATGGCATGGCGCTGCGGATCAAAGGCAAACGCCACCCGCCAGACGCCGTCGTTGGCATCGAACCGAAGCTCCTTCATGTTGGCGTGTTTCGATCCGTTCAGCGTATCGACGCGCGGTCGGCCAAGCTGTGGCCCAAACCGCTCTAGCAGTCTGGCGTGGGCCAGTAATTCGTCCTGAACGACGTCAGGTAGCCCGGCAAATTCTGGCTCGAAGGCGGTGTGAAGTAGAACGGTCCATGGCATGAGAAAAATATAGCGCTATAAACATATGCCATCAAGAGCATATTTGAACTAGGACAAAGATGGCTTGGGTCTACCTACCGGGCTTGGATGTAACCCGGCCGAGCGGCCGTTGCTGGAACGGTGCCGCCCCCCGGATGAGTTCCGCCATCGTCTCTTCACCGACCGATACCCCAAACCTGGGTCAATATCCCCAATCCTTGGGTGCTGGCCACAGGCTCGGCCAGGCCCGATCCCCACCGCCGCCCCTCTCCGCCCCAATCCGCGTCCGCGCGTGATCTGAAAGATCCTTTCTGAATAGGCGCTTACGCCTATCCGGCCAAGATGGTTCGGGATCGGCATGGCCTGTGCTCAAGCTGGTGACAACAGAAAGATCCCAGCCACCTCAGCCGGAGCAATCACCATGTCCATCCTGGTCGTCGACGACAACACCATGCTGCTCAGTAAGATCGTGCGGAGCCTGGTCCTGGCCAAACAGGTGGTCCGCACCGCCACCAGTCTGGCCGAGGCGCGCGCCCTGCTGCGCGAGCATCCGCCCAAGGTGCTCTGTCTGGATCTCCAGTTGCCCGACGGGAATGGTCTGGACCTGCTCGCCGAGCTGCGCCGGGCGGGCTCGGAGCTGCCGGTGATCATCATCAGTGGTCACCATTCCGAGGAGAATCGCGCCCGCGCCGAGCGGCTCGGCGCCGCGGGTTTTCTGGCCAAGCCCTTCGCGCTGTCGGAGCTACACCGCCGGCTCGCCGCGCTGCTCGGCGACCCGCCGATGTCGGCCGGCGATGCCGCCACGCCGCGCCCCCAGACATGCCGTCCGGCCGCGATCGTCGAGCCGGTGGCCGCGGCCCGACTGCGGCAGGCCAAGCGCGCCTACTCGACCCGTCGCGTCGATCTGGATCGCGCGACCGGTCTGCTGACCGCCCAGTACGCACCCCAGGCGGGGGATCTGGTGTTGGCGCGGGTCGACAGGCTCATGCAGCACAAGCGTCTGGAGCTGATCACGGGGCGACGCGCCGATCTCTTCCCCGGCGATGAGATCATCGTCTGCTACGGCAACCGCTATGCCCCGGACCAGTTCGAGGCGGAGGTTCCGGCGGATCTCTCACCTTGCCATCTGGTCGCCGCCGGCGGCATCGCGGCCCAGTGTCTGTCGCGCAACACCAAGATCGCGGCGGCCTCCCGGATCACACCCATCGGCGTGCTCGCCAGCGCCGACGGCCGCCCGCTCAATCTCGCCGACCACGGACTCGCGCCGCGCGTCGCCCCCGAGCGGCGTCCGACGGTCACCGCCGTCATCGGCACCTCGATGAACGCCGGCAAGACCACCACCCTGGCCAACCTCGCCCTGGGGATGACCCGCCGGGGCCTGAAGGTGGGCGCGGCCAAGGTCACCGGCACCGGAGCCGGCGGTGATGTCTGGCACATGACGGATGCCGGCTGTCACGTGGTCCTCGACTTCGTCGACGGCGGCGCGCCGTCCACCTACAAGCTGCCGATCACCGACTGCGAGACCATTCTCGAAACCCTGGTCGCGACCCTCTGCGCCGCCGAGGTCGACACCATTCTGATCGAAGTCGCGGACGGCATCCTGCAGGAAGAGACGCGGCAACTGGTCCAGTCCGCGACCTTCGCCCGCCTGGTGGACAACGTCATCTTCGCCGCCGGCGATGCGCTGGGGGCGGCGGGCGGGGTCGACTGGCTGCGCTCGCGCGGGCTGAACCTGATCGGGGTCTCGGGCGCGCTCACCGCCGCGCCGCTGGCGATCCGCGAATGCGCGGGTCTGGTCGATCTGCCGCTGCTGCCGCTCGACATCCTCAACGGCGGGAGCTGGTGTCCTCAGGGCGTCGGTCTGGCGGTCGCTACTGACGCGCGGGCCGCCTGATGGATCTGCCGCGCATCATCGAGGGCGACCGGCGCCGGCTCTTCGCCTGGCTGGTCGCGAACGGCGCCGCACAGGCGCTGGCGGCCGTGGCGACCGCGCTGCTGGTGCGGCATGGGTTCGATCAGCTGATCATCCCCCAGGCGCCACAGGGCTCCGGGTCGATCCTGTCCCTGGCGCTGGCCATGCTCGCCGTGTTGGCGGCGACGGCCTGGCTGCGGTGGCGCGGCAATCTGGATGCCGAACGACTCGGGCAGGGCTATGTGCATGCAGTGCGGCTGCGGCTGTTCCGCCACCTTCTGGCGATCGGCGCCGAGGGGTCGCGGCGGATGAGCCGGGGCGCCCTGATGCTGCGCTTCGTCGGCGATCTGACGGCCACCCGCAATTGGGTCAGTCTGGGTCTGGCGCGCCTGACCGTCAGCGGGCTGACCACGCTTCTGGCGCTGGCCGCCATGGTCCTGATCGATCCGGTGATCGCCACGGCGGTGGGCCTCGCCGTTGCCGCCGCCGCGTCCCTGGCGCTGGTCGTCGGACCCTATCTGCGCAGCCGCACCAGGGAGGCCCGCCATCACCGTGGGCGCATCGCCGCGCTGGTCAGCGATCGCCTCGCGCACCTGGGCGTGGTGGAGGCCTTCGGTCAGGAGGGGCGCGAGGTCCGGCGGTTGCGTCGCGTCAGCCGGCAACTGCGCACCGCCCTGGTCGCGCGCGCCCATGTCCTGGGTCTGCTGCGCGCCCTGTCCGAGGCCAGCGCCGGGCTCGCCAGTGGCTGTGCCCTGGCAGTCGGGGCCATGCAGGTGGCGGATGGCCAGGCCAGTCCGGGGACCGTGGTGGCGGCCATGGTCGTGGCTGGACTTTTGGCGCCCCGGCTGAACGATCTCGGGCGCGTCTATGAATACTGGAACGCCGCCGGGATCGCCCGCGAAAAGCAGCTCCAGGTGCTGCGGCTGGAGCCGGTGGGTCGCGGCCTGGCGCGGGCCGGCACGGCGCCGCTCGCGGCGGCGGATTGGATCGCGCTCAAAGGGATTGGATACGCCGACCTGTTCGCTGACGTCAGTCTCGACATCGCGGCCGGCGAGCGGATCGCCCTGATCGGCCCCAACGGCTGCGGGAAATCGACCCTGCTGCGCCTCATCGCCGGCCTCCTCGAACCGGATGCCGGGGTCGTGCACCTGGGCGGACAGGATCTGCGCAGCCACCGCTGGGCCGAGGTCAGACGCGCCTTCGCCATGGTCGCGCCGGACCTGTCGCTGCTGCGCGGCTCCTTCCGACTGAATCTGACCTATGGGGCCGGTCGGGTCGAGGCGACGGACATCACCCGCGTCCTGGCGCTGTGCCACCTCGAACCCCTGTTGGCGCGCCTACCCGACGGCCTGGAAACACGGCTGGCGGAGAACGGGCAGGGTCTCTCGAGCGGTGAGCGGGCGCGTCTCGGCATCGCCCGCGCCTTGCTGGCCCGGCCACGCATCCTGCTGCTCGACGAGGCCGACGCCAATCTCGACCGACTGGCGCGGGCGGCGCTCGACGCCGTGATCGCGTCCTTCGAGGGCACGGTCATCTTTATCACCCACGATGCCAGCCGGCTGGCCCAGGCCGACCGGGTACTGGCGGTCCGCCCGCCCGGTGTCACGGTCTTGAGCCCGGGCGAGGGCATGGCGGAGCTGCGTGAGTCCCAGGCGCGCGCGCTGAGGCTCGTCTCATGAGCGGACGCGCGGCGACGACGGCCGTCGCGCGAAGCGGCCAGGCCATGACGAACGACGATTCGATGACAGGCGAGGCCGCTCCGGTCATCGCCCTGGGGGTGTTCATGCTGTTCACATCACGGACTGAACCTTCGCTCGCCAACCCCTGCATGGCCGCGCCACCCATGCCGCCGCCAACGCCGGCGCAGGCGCCGGAGGCCGGCCGGGTCATCCGCATGACCCTGAGCGGCTGCGCGCGCCAGGTCTACTACCTCTATGTCCCGCATCGGCTCAAGCCGCCTGGCCGGCTCTTCGTGACGGTGCATGGCATCTCGCGCAATGCCCGCGAGCACGCCGAAGGCTTCGCGCCCTTGGCCGAACGGCAGGGCGTCGTGCTGGTCGCGCCCCGCTTCGCCCGGCGGCGCTTCGGCCAGTATCAGCGGCTCGCGCCGGATGCCAGGGGGCATCGTCCCGACCGGATGCTGGAGCGGATTCTGGCCGAGGTGCGCGGGCTGCTCGACCTGCCGGAGTCTCCGGTCTACCTGTTCGGGTACTCCGGCGGCGGTCAGTTCGCGCACCGCTATGCCATGGCGCATCCAGGGCGGGTCGCGCGCGCCGTCATCGGCGCCGCCGGCTGGTACACCTTTCCCGATCCGCGCGTGCGCTATCCGCGCGGGTGGCGATTCGGCGCCGATGAGATCCCGCTGATCGCGGAGCCCGACGCGCTGCGGGTGCCGATGGCGGTGATCGTCGGCGCGGAGGATGTCGACCGGGACCCCGCGCTCAACCCGTCGCGACGGATCGACCGCCAGCAGGGCGAAAACCGCTGCGAGCGCGGTCGGCGTTGGATCGCCGCCATGCGGCAGGCGGCGCGGGCGCGCGGTCTGGCGACGCCCTACCAGTTCCAGGTGCTGCCAGGGGTCGGACACGACTTCACCCAGGCCATGGCCAGCGGCGGCATGGGTCCGGCGGTGTTCGCGTATCTCTTCGGCGGGCCGGTCGCAGCGAGCCTTGAGCCGCCCTGCGCGGCGCCTGGCGTGTCGCTCAGCGCCACAGGGCACCTGGGACGGGGCATCCAATGATGGTCGATCGACAGGGCTGGATCGCCGCCTTGGGCCTGGCCATCCTGACCTGCGGGCCGCCGGCGGCGGCCACCGATTGGGAGGACCGGCTGCGCTATGTGTCGGCCGATGAGCGTTTCTCGATCCGTCTCGGCGGACGTCTTCATGCCGACATCGCCCAGATCGACGGCGAGAGCCTGACATCGGCCGAGACCGAGGGGGAGCTGCGAAGGGCGCGGCTGAGTCTCTCGGGCACGGCCTTCGGCGACTGGCGCTTCCGCTACGAGCAGGATTTCGCCGCCGATCAGGATGCGCAAATCAAGGACGCCTGGATCGGCTATCAGGGTCTCGATCGTGTCAGGGTTCGCGCCGGCAACCTGCAAGAGCCGGTAAGCCTGGAGGAGCTGACCAGCTCCAACGCCACCACCTTCATGGAGCGCGCCCTGCCCAATGCCCTGGTGGCTGGCTATTCCCTGGGACTGCTGGCTGAGACCTGGGGCCAGGATTGGACGGCGGCGCTCGGTGGGTTCGAGGGCCGGATTCGCGCTCGGGAGGAGGAGGTCGACCAGGGCTGGGGGCTGGCCGGACGGGCCGTCTACGCCCCGGTGAATGCGGCCGGGCGACGCCTGCACGCCGGTGTCTCCTTCGCGTACCGCGAGCCGCCCGGCGACCGTCGCCTCGCCTTCAGCAGCCAGCCGGAAATCAATCTCAGTGAGCGCCGACTGGTCTCGACCGGAACCCTGAGCGACGTCGACGACACCCTGACCGGCGGTATCGAGCTGGCCGGAATCTGGGGACCCTGGTCCCTGCAGGCGGAATACCTGCGCACGGAGGTGCGGCGCAGCCCCAGGACGGACGTCACCTTCCAGGGCTGGTATGTCCTCGGCTCCTGGTTCATCACCGGTGGGCGGCGTGCCTACGATGCCAGGACCGGCACCTTCGACCCGGTGCGCCCCAGCGGAACCTGGGGTGCCTGGGAGCTGGCCGCGCGCTACAGCGTGCTGGATCTCGACGACGGGCCGATCACCGGCGGCGAAGAGCGCAACTGGACGCTCGGGGTGAACTGGTACGCCAACCGCCAGACCCGGCTGATGGTCAACTGGATCGATGCCGAAGCGGACCCGAACGGGGATGGTGACCGCGAGGACCTACGGGCCATCCAGGCGCGGGTTCAGTTCTTTTTCTAAGCACAGGCTACCCCGCATGGGAGGGCCGCAATCCATCGACCACAACCGACGCTAAACGATGACGCAGGATCTCAACACCGGCGCCGCGAGACATGGAGGCTCGCTTTCAGCCGAAATCTTCTTTCAATCGAGGATTGACCGAATGAAAACCCCAATGCTGATGGCCGCACTCCTGATGACCCCAGTGGCACAGGCGTATGTCACGACAGCCTGGACGAGTGATCCGGGCGGAACCGCGATCGCCGTCGATGTCTCCGACGCGGTCTATACCGCGAATGCCGACATCAATCCCGGCGGCGAAATCCAACTCACCAAACGCGACTCCGCCGGAAATATCCTCTGGGTCGCATCCGCCCCCAACATCGATGTTGGCTATGAAGTCGCGAACTGGGTCTCCGTCGACCACGCCGGGAATATCATCGTGACCGGGACACTCCAGGGCGGCAGTTTCGCCAATCGGACGAACCGCGCCGGTCTGATCATGAAATTCGACCCAGACGGTCAGCTCTTGTGGTCGCAGACATTCGATGGCATCGACAATGGCTCGTACACGCGAAAACATGTCGTCGATGCCGATGACAATATTCATGTGATCGGCGTGGGAAGTGGCGTCATCGCCAAGGTTCGATCCTTCGCCTCCGACGGAAGCTTCCGGTGGTCGTATGGCGCTCTCGGCACGCTGACCACGCCCTATCAACTGAGCTTGACGCCGGAGGGTCATCTCTTGGTGATGACATCGGCCTCGGCCGTCGCGGGTTTCATCGTTTACGCCAAACTGGATGGGAACGGCCAGGAGCTGTGGCGGAAGACCCTCAATAGCCGCAGTTCCGGATATGCCGCGGATGATGCGTTGGGGAATACCTACCTGGTCCACATGGAATACGGGGTCACGGATGAAGGAACCGTCCTCAAGAAACTCTCGCCAACGGGCACGGTTCTTTGGGAACGTGTGCGCAAGGGTCTGATATCGCCCTTTGTCGCCGTCAGTACCGATAACGCTCCGGTGATCAGCGGTCTTCGGCCCGGAGTCGGCGCCGCCTTCATCCAGTTTGACGCCGACGGTTTCGCCTCCTGGGAAAACCTGGACGCGGATGGTCCATCGATGTCACTCCAGCCGTGGTCGCCCACGCAACGCGATGACCTGGACAACTATTACGTGCAGGGAAACGGCGGACTCTGCAAAGTGAATCACGACGGTTCCTCGGGTTGGTCCATTGTCAGCAGTAACAGCGCGGGATTCGCGGTTGGCAGCGATCAGAGTGTCTATACCGTCGGGGCGACGACCGCGAAGCTGATTGAGATTCCAGGCACGACCCCGTCGAGCGATCTTGGGCTCGGCCTGACGGTGACACCGAGCACCGTCACCTTGGGTCAAACCATCCAATACAGCGCGCGCGTGACCAATAGCGGCCCCTCCGTGGCGACTGGCGTGACCGTCACGGGTTCCGTCGCCTCCATGACCTCCTGCCAGATCGCCAGCCTGGCACCCGGAGCGACCGCGAGCTGTACCCTGACGGAAACCCCCGCAACGACCGGCACCTTCTCGCGCGTCGTCACGGCGCGCGGGATTGAAACCGACCCCAATTTCTCGAACAACCGGCAAGAGACCTTCATCTCGGTTCTGCCAGCGGCGGCCACGGCCGATCTGGCCTTGACCATGACGGAGGCCCCGGATCCCGTCAGAAGAGGCTCCCAACTCGTCTACACCCTGAAGGTTCGCAACAACGGCCCGAGCCATGCCGGGAGTGTTTCCCTGCGTGATTGGCTGCCCGCCGATGCCACCTTCGTCAGCGCGATCCCGACGCGTGGCACATGCAGCGGCCTGGCGCCGGTGACCTGTGCGCTCGGGACCTTGAACTCGGGTGCCAGCGCGAGCGTGAAGATCACCATCCGTCCAAGACTGAGGGGCGACATCACCAACACGGCCAGCGTGAATAGCGGATTGGTGACGGACCCGAATCCCGCCAATAACAACGCGACTGTCACGACCACCGTCACGCGATAGCAGGGCCTGGGGCGCTCGACCTGTTTCATCGACACGTCGGGCGCCGGCTCGATCCCCCGCGACACACTCACGCAACTGATAGGAAAGCGCTCATGAAACCTGCCGTGTTCAGCTTCAGCTCCCTGGCGGTCACCTTGCTGGTGCCCATGGCCGCCTGGCCGGCTGCCGGCCCGAACGGATCGATCGCCTACAGCGCGGTCGATACCGCTGGCGATGGCTTCGAGGAGGTCTTCACCGTCGAGCCCGACGGCAGTGGGCTGACGAACCTGACGGCGGGACTGCCGGGGCATGCGAGCCAGCCGGTCTGGTCGCCCGACGGGACCCGGATCCTGTTCAACGACAGCTATTTCGAGCTCGGCTACTCGTTCTCCAACCTCTGGGTCATGGATGCCGACGGCGGCAACGCCACCCAGCTTACCTTCGAGTCCGACCCCGCGGGATCAGGGTATCTGTGGCAGAACTACTCGCCAACCTGGTCGCCGGATGGCTCCGAAGTTCTGTGGACGACCGTCCGTGAGGGGGAGGCCGATATCTATCGGGCCAACGCCGACGGGTCGAATCCGCGCCCCTTCATCGTGGACGAGCCGACGGTGGAGACACCCTTCGGGACCGTGCCGGCCAGCCAGTTCTACCCGGCCTGGTCGCCCGATGGAACCCGTGTGGCCTTCATGGAATTGCTGACGCTCAACGCCGTCGCGCTGGTGGAGGCCTCCGGCGAGGGGCCGGTCTCCTACGTCGAAAGCCCGACCGGAGACTTCTCGTTCCAGAGCCCATCCTGGTCGCCAGACAGCCTGCAACTGGTCTACCTTCGCCAAACCGGCGGATCCCCCGGATGGTCGATCGTCGTCGCCAATGCCGACGGCAGCGGCGTGGTCGACATCACCCCCGAGGGCTTGGCTGACTTTACCGACCCCCGGTTCTCGCCCGACGGCACCCAGATCTTCGTCAGCGCCTACGCGTTCGACACCGGCGAGCGCGCTGTCTACGCGATGCCGGCGCCGTCTGTGCCAGCGTCGTCATCAGCCGCCAGCGCCCGGGCGGCGCTGGCCGCCGCAACGGCCGCCGCAGCCGTGGCCACACCGTTACCGAGCACGGTCGGCGCCCTGAGCGCCGACTGGGCGGTCGATTCCGGTCCTCTGTGCACCATCACGGGAACCGAGGGCCGCGACCGGCTCACCGGAACTCCAGGAAACGACGTGATCTGCGGCCTGGGAGGTCACGACATCATCGACGGTCGAGGCGGCGATGACGTCATTGTCGGTGATGCCGGCAACGATGTCCTCGACGGAGGCCCGGGCCGCGACATACTTGTTGGCGGCGCTGGGCGCGATCGACTGACCGGTGGTCCTGGGGCGGACGTGATGGAAGGCGGAGCCGGCGTCGACGTGCTGATCGGCATCGATCGGGTGCGCGGTAACGATCGGCTCGACGGCGGCAGCGGCCGGGATGTGTGCACCGGCGATCCCCGCGACGTCCTGGTGGGCTGCTGAGGCGGGGGGCAGGGGTGGCGCCAACTTGAGGTTCCCTCGGTTTTTCGTCTTCCAAGAGCCGGGGTTCATGCGACCTGTTTTTGATCCTGCTGCTTGCTCCTCCAGTCGTTGAGAAAGCGCACAGGTGAAGTGTAGCCAAGCGTCGAATGCCGTCGCTTGCGATTGTAGAAAACTTCGATGTACTCGAACATCATGGTCGTCATCGCCTCACGGGTGGCAAAGCGCTCCCCGAAGACCCGCTCATTCTTGAAGCTGTTGAACCAGCTCTCGGTCGGGGCATTGTCCCAGCCGTTACCCTTGCGGCTCATGGAGCAGACCATGCCATCTTCGCGTAGCTTATCCTGAAAGGCATGACTGGCGTACTGACGGCCCCGGTCGGAGTGGTGAATGAGGCCAGGCGCTGGCTGGCGTCGGAACCAGGCCATGGTCAGGGCATCGGTCACGAGATCCGCTGTCAGGCGCGGTTTTAATGACCAGCCGACCACCTCGCGGTTGAATCGATCCAGCACAATGGCCAGGTAGAGCCAGCCGTCATCGGTCCACAGGTAGGTGATGTCGGCCGTCCACACCTGATTCGGTGCGACAGGGGCGAAATCGCGCTTCAGCCGGTTGTCGGCCACCGGCAACGTGTGTTTGGAATCGGTCGTGACCTTGTAACGGCGCTTGTGGCGGGCACGGATGCCGTGCTCGCGCATCAGCCGCTCCACGCGCGTCTTGCTGGCTGGAAAGCCCCGTGAGCGCCGCTCACGCACCAGGCGCGGGCGGCCGTAGGCACCCTTGAATTCCGCATGGATGGATTGAATTAGAACGAGCATCTGGGGATCCGTGAGCCATCGGCGTTCCGGGTGACCACCACGTTTCCAGGCGCGATAGCCGCTGAGGCTGACGGCCAGCACCGCACACATCGCGGCTAGGTCGAACGCTCGGCGTTGCGCGTCAATCCAGGCCTACTTCACAGCGCCTCCCTCGCAAAGTAGGCCGTCGCTTTTTTTAAAATGTCGACCTCGCGCTTGAGGCGAACGTTCTCCGCGCGCAAACGCGACAGTTCCATCTCCTCCGGCGTCACATTCCGGGCACCAGGGCCATCAAGCTGGCCCGCATCGGATGCCTTGACCCAGTAGCGCAACGTCGGCTCGACCAAGCCCATCTCCTTGGCCACGGAACCCACGGTCTTGCCATCCTTGACACGCTTGACCGCCTGTTCTTTGAACTCGACGGTGTACTCCTGCTTCGGGATCTTCTGCATCATCGTCTCCAGTGTGAACGTCAGTTTACGTCACCCTTGGAAGACGACATTTCGGGGGAACCTCACTCGCCGCGCGCTACGGTAATCCCAATGAACTGCTCGAGAGCTACCGCCATCTGCTCGCGCTCTATCAGGCGCCGAGCTATCTCGACGTGATGCAGGCGACCGAAACCCAGGGGGATGCGGAGGCGACGCATGAGTAAGGGTGGCGTCGGGGGCAGCAGGCCGACGATGTGCCCGTCGGGAGCCCGCTGAGATGTGGACCATCTACTCGATCGGCGATCCGGTCTTCCTCCAGCAGGTCCTCAATGCTGTCGCCATGCTGTTCAGCTCGGCGGATTTCCTCCAGTTCGTTGCCATCGGCTTTCTGATCGGGGTGCTGATCGTGGCCTTCCAGGGCTTGACCCAAGGGCCGCCGGGGATCCGCTTCCAGGGAGTGCTGGTCTCTTTCCTGCTCTACGCGTTGCTCTTCGTTCCGACGGTCTCGGTGACCATCGAGGGGGCCTACTCGGGGAGCGCGCGGGTGGTCGACAACGTGCCGCTCGGTCCGGCGGTGGTGGGCTCGGCGGTGTCGAACCTCGGCTATGGGGTGACACGGCTGTTCGAGCAGGTCTTCGCCACGCCGACCCTGACCGAGCACGGCTATGTCGATGCCCTGCAGGTGCTGGCAACGGTGCGCAAGACGGCGCTGTCGCGCCTGACCACGGGGGACGCCAACAGCCCGACCGAGGGGGCGAATGTCGAACAGTCCTGGATCAATTACGTGGCCGACTGCGTGCTCTATGGGGTGGACCGCCAGATCAACGGGGCGAGTATGGACGCCATCTTGAAGGCCACGGACATGGACGCGGCGTTGCAGACGCCGATCGTGACCGGGACCACCGAGATCCAGCTCGGCGCCACCCGCGAACTCCTGTCCTGCGTGGACGCCTACGGCCGGCTGCGAGCCTACACGACCGCCGCGTACCTGCCCAAGCTCAAGCAGGCGCTCGCCGCCAAGCTCGGCACCGAGACGGCCGCGGTCGACACCCGCGTCAATGGCGCCCTCGCCGCCCTCGCGCGCGAGGCGGTCGACGCCCAGCAGTACATGGTCATGGCCGCGCTGCTGCCGATGTTCGAGAAGGGCGTGGTGCAGCACTACCGCCACCTCGGCGACCAGGCGGCGGCCACCCAGACCAGCCAGGCGATCCAACAACGCAACAGTCAGTGGGCGACCGAGTCGAACCTCTTCGTCGCCATCATGAAGCCGATGATGGTCTACTTCGAGGGCTTCATCTTCGCCATCGGTCCCTTCATGGCCTTCGCCATCGGTCTGGGGCCGATCGGGGTGCGGATGGTCGGCAAGTATCTGCTGTTCGGACTCTGGATCCAGTTGTGGATGCCGATCCTGGCGATCTCCAATCTCTATCTGATCCTCACCGCCCAGCGCGCCTTCGAGGCGCTGGCCGATCGGAACAGCGCCGTGCTGCCCTCCTTCCGGGCGCTCTACGAGAGCGATCTGCTGCTGCAGGGCTATCTGGCCACCGCCGGGATGCTGATCGCCTCGACCCCGGCGATCAGTCTGATGCTCATCTATGGCAGCGCCATCACCGCGACCCATCTGGCCGGGCGGCTGCAGAGCGGCGATCACGTCAACGAGCGCCTCACCGCCCCGGACGTGCTGCAGCCGGGCGCGGCCAGCACCGTCGGACCGCTGATGCAGACCACCGCGCTTGGCGGCACCCATGCGCCCGGCGCCCAGGGGATGGTCTGGTCGTTCAAGGCCGGGCAGTCGGCGCAGGCGACACTGCGCTCGGCCGAAGTGAGTGCCGAGCAGGCGCAGGAGAGCTTCCAGAGCGCCTTCGGGCAGGCCTTCGCGCAGTCGGCGGCGGCGAATCGGCAGACGGCGACCCAGTATGCGTTGGGGCAGAAATTCGATGCGTCCTATAGCCGGGCGGATGCGGCGGTGGTGGCGAGTGCGGAGGAATTGACGCGGCGATTCAGTACCTCCGGCCTGAGCAAGGAGGAGATGGGCACGCTGCTCAGCGCCGGGCTGAAAGCGGGCGGCGCCCATTACCGCCCCGGTCAAGGAGCCGCCACGGGGACGGCCGTGCGCAAAGCCGCCACCGCCGCCTTGGCCGCCGACCTGGCGGGCCAGATCCGGCACAGCTACGGCGTGACGGATAGCCAGGCGGACGAGATGGCGATGGCCATCGCGCAACGGGTCGCCACCGATCGGCAGTTGCGAGCGGCCTTCTCCGAAGGGCTCGCCTCGGATATCACGCACAGCCATGGTGACAGTTTTACCGCCGGGCTGAGTCAGAGCCAAACCGCGCAGCTCACCCGCGGCGCCCAGGATGTCCTGAGCACCTCGCGCTCCTACGAACAGGCGGCGACCTTCGCACGCCAGGTCGGGACCGACGCCAGCTTCAGTGCCATCGAGACGTCGGCGATGCTCCTCGAGCATCCGGCGATGGCACAACGCCTGGAGCACGCCCTCCAGCGTCATGGTCTGGCGGGCGATGCCGCCACCCAGACCGATCGGCTGCTCGCCGGCGGTGTGGTCGGCCATCCCGAGCAAGCCTGGGCCATGGCCGGCCTGGGGCTGTTGCTCGGCTTCTACGGCGGCGCGCGCGCCGAGGCCATGACGGCGACCGAAAAGCAGCAGGCCGAGACCGAGGCCAGGCACATCTACTCCGGTCTGCTGGGAATGCGGATCCCCGAGGACCTCGATCCTCGGATCGAGGCGACCCTGGCGAATCCATCGCCGTCGTTCGGCGCGGCCCAGGCCGAGTTCGGCGCGGCGGATCCGCACGATCCCAGGCCCGAGGTCATGGCCGGACTCGGTGCCATGCGGGTCAAGGCGGACGGTACGATCGCGCGGGTGGCGCAGGCGCCGGCGATGGTGGAGAGCGTCGGCTTCGCCGCCCGACAGTCCGTCGCCGACCAGGGTATCCTCCAGGCCAATGATCTGCGCGCCCAACAACGCGATCAACTGGCGCAGGCGATCGCCGTTCAAGCCCAGTGGCCACGGACCCCCGCCAAGACCGCGCAGCAGGAACTCGGCGGGCTCATGATCCAGCTCGCCGAGACCGGCGCCTTGATCGGCGCCGGAGCGACCGGCGTGTCCAGCCAAGTCGCCGCGGCGGTCGGTGCCTTCGGCCAGACACGGATGGACGGCGGCAGCCTGGATGACGCGATCCGCGCCGGCCGGGACGCCGCGGGCAGCGAGTTGGGTTGGTCGGAGGCACGCCAGGCGATGCTCGAAACCCGGCTCGCTCAGGTCGCGGGCTTCGGATTGACTCCGGCACAGACCGACTTGTACCGCGCGGCCTCGGAGACGAGTTGGTTCGCTGCGGTCCCCAGCGAGGCCCATCAAACGGCGCGCACCGCCGTCATCGCCGAATCGGGATCCGCCGGCGCGCAGATCGCCACACTGATCGAGCGCGCCGTGTCCTCACGCGAGGATTCGGCGCTACAACTCATCGGCCAGTACAACCACACCGCCGCGGACGATCCCGCCGCTCCGCCGGCGAGCGTCGGGACGCTGGTGTCTGGGGCACTCCCGCCGGCCGCGGTCGTCCTTCCCTCGCCCGAGGAGCGGCCCCTTGACCCGCCGCTAAAAAAAAACACTAACATCCACGCCGACACCGGGATCGGCCCCCACCCCTTGATGCACACGAGTGTCACCGCCGGACCCTTGGGGCGTCTGCTCGATCTGGTCGCGGCCCCCGAGTCGCAGGGGAACTACAACGCCTGGTACGGAGACGCGCGCCAAAGCGCGGTGGAGCTCTCGGCGATGACCCTCAACGCGGTGCGGGCGCACCAAGAACACCTACTGGCACGGGGAAATGGCGGCTCGGCCATCGGCCGCTATCAGATCATCCCCGACACCCTCGACGATCTGATCCGGCGTCTAGGGCTCACCGGCGAGGAGCGCTTCACCCCCGCGATGCAGGACCGCCTGGCACTGGTCCTGGCCCGGGACGCCGGCGTCAACCGGTGGATGAGCAGCCGGCTCGACGACGCCGACTTCGCCTATAACCTCTCGGCGATCTGGGCCGGCTTGCCGAAGGACGCCTCGAATGTCAGCTATCATGCGGGCGTGGGCGATAACGCCGCGCACATCGACTACGATCTGGTGGTGGGCACATTGGCTGGAATTCGCGCGGGTGGCGCATCGACCGTCCCAGCGCCCGCGCTCTGGCGCTGACCGCCAGCGCCGAAACGCTCACGTCGCAGTCGTCCGAAGCGACTTCGAGGCCCTGAGTCGTTATAGACTTCGATAACGGGAGCGATCACCACGGCACGGCCCAGGCGGAATCGGGGCCGCGAGGAACCGATCGGACGATCGTCCTGGAGTCGCTGGCGTGTGTCGCCGATCCTGGGACGACATCCTGCTGACTGAACCAGGAGGAATACGGATGTCTGTCGCTCAACGTCTCGGTCTCGGTCTCGCGCGCCTGACCACCATCGACGCCATGGTGGTCGTCCTGCTCACCCTCTTCGCCGGAGCCCCAGGATTGGGTCTCGCACTCCTCCTGGTCTTGGTCAGACCCGGCTGGGTGATCTCGAATCTGACACTTGCCTTGGCGTTTCCCTTCGTCGCCGGTCCGTCGGGCCTGCTCCTGGCCGCCTTCTTCGCCCTGGTCGGCTTCGGGCGCACGGATCCCGAGGGACTTGGGAGAGGTCGAGCCACTCTGGCGCGATCGGCCACGCCTGGTTGTTCTGAGGAGCATCGCGACGTCGATGAGAATCGCGCCTGGCGGTGGACACCCGGAGCGGATCTGCGAAGCGCATTGACCGGCAATCACCCCTACTTGCTCAACGACCTCTGCGAGGATCCCGATCCATGGAATCCCCTGTCGATTTATATCACTGGCGATCCGGAGTACCTGTTCAGCGATCCGTCACCGCTGGATTGGGACGACAGCCTGTCCTCGAACGCAGAGGGTTCGGACTGAGATGACGGCCCGTTCGGCTGGGTCGTGCCACACCAATCGAGCGAACACATCGGTCTGGATGCGCCGTGAGACAGTTCCGGCGCTCGTGATGAGGGATCTCCGGGGGCCTATTCAGCCGGGAACAATGGTCGACTCGTCCCCGCGCCAACGCAAAGGGTCGATCATTGGCCATCCGCATGGTTCCATCGACGATCACCGGACTTTCCTGACTGAGTGTCTGCAAAACGCGGTTTCCGGACAGTCGGCGACACGCTACTCGGACCGCTAACGACCCAGAGCTGACAGTCGAGCTAAAGCATCACGGCGCCGCTATACCCTACTGACCCGTCGCTGGATCCTGCGGGTTTCAGCACCTCTTGATTGCATCGCTTGCACACAAGCCGGGGCTCGTGGAGGAGACGACCGCGTCAATCCACGGTAGTCGCGTCAATGCAAGCTTAGCCAATGGCGACGAGCGCCCTCAGCCTCGCCTCGGCAATCGGTGCAATTTGCCGGGTTTTTTGGATTCCAGCAGGGCGACGTCCGTCAATCGGCGAGTTTGTCAGGACGTCTCGGATAGAGCGTTAAGTCACTGTTTTTAATTGCTTGCGTCGCGTTTCCGAGCACGCCGAATGCTTCACGTTTGGCGAGCAGTCTGAACACATGAAGAGCGATCCGCCAACACATGATGCTCGTCGCAGCCCACCCTCCATGGATCGAGCGGGGAATGGCGGCCAGTGCACTGAGCCGGTGGCACTGTGTGTAACTGCGGATTTAGAATCGGCGCAGAGCAGAACCGAAGCACATCGATCGATGCGGCGGCCAATGACCGAATTCAGGAGCGACTTTCTGTGTTGAATTCCAGGTCCGGTCCCGGTTTCCACGGTAGTCCAATGTCTTTGCCGATACCTACTATGGCTCCAAGGCCAAACGGCCCATCACCACCGGCCAGCCTTCCAACCAGATCGTCCAGCCCGGCACGCGCGGTCTGGCCGAACTGGTGCGCGCCGTCGGAGACGGCATCCTGGTGACCGTGACCGGCAGACTGCCGCGTCTCTTTGCGAGCCTGGTGGAAGTGGGTAGCGACGTCTATCCCTACGATGCGCTTCTGGCGCCCTCACTGGTGATCAAGGGGTGCAGTTCAGTGGAGCCTGAAGCCGGAGCCAGTCCCAGGCTCCGCAGAGCAGAACAGTGCGGCCGCATGGCCAGGGCGTTGCGTGGCCGCCCGTCTCCCGAGCCCCGGCGTTGACTCGAACGATCCTTCCATCAAACAGAGCCCCATGACCATGAAGAGAATCGCCATCACCCTCGCCACCTTGTCCGTTGCCGGAGTCGCCAATGCCGGTATCCCCTTCTTCAACGCCACCTGCCCCGGCGGCATCGAGGTGCATGCCGACAAGGGAGGCTACGTCTACTTCAACGGCAAGCAAGCGAAGCTCAAGAAGGTCAACAAGGAGTATTACGAGGCCACCGGCAGCGGCATCACCCTCTCGATCAGCCTCAATCCCGATGAGTCCGTGAGCCTCACCTATACCGGTAAGCATGGGGCCAATGGCGTGTGTCAGGTCACGGATTCTGACTGAGTGAAACCCGGGAAGCGGCGCCAGCGGCACGCTCGGCAGACGGCTTGCCGATGCGATGGACATCGCGGCAGCAGCGGCTGTCGCCGCTCTTGACCCAGTCGCCAAGCCGGATGGTCCGCGCACCGACCATGGAGCCGCTGCCTGGGCCTGTGGCGCAGACCCGAGCCCTCAGTAGCCTGCACGCCCCCCGACCCGATCGAGGGTAAGGCCGAGCACATCCCCGGCTGACTGACCCTGCTGGAGGGCTCGCCAAAGCCCTGGAAAACTCTCTCTGCGACTTGGTCCCGCGCCCTGTCGGCACCCAGGTAACACGAGGGGCGTCCGCTGCCGGTGTTCTCGCCTGGAAATGGCTGAAGGGTGAAGAATCGGGACCAGGGGTCCGGGGCCACGGCCTCAAGTCTCAACTGGTTCTCCCACGCCGAGCTTACGCCGAGCCGGGTCAGCGGGGCACGCAAGACCCAGGATTCCGCCTAGGTGACCCCCGCGAAGGCGCTTCAGGGGAGCTTGCACAGCTCCATACCCGTAACACCAATTTGGAATTGAGTGGCCACTATGAACTATGAGCAGATCCTGGCATTGATCGCCGTACTCAACGGAAATGCGGGCGACGACTTCGCAACGCTGAAGTCCGGCGGAGCTGACCCAAAGGCGCCCATCGCGCAGACCCTGTGTCCGCGCCCCTTGCCGGCCAATGAGATCGAAGGCAAGACCCTATTCTGTGGCACGGTGCAGGTCCCTGAAGACAACGCCCAGCCCGACGGCAAGAAGATTCCCCTCAAGTTCGCGATCCTCAAGTCCGGGTCGCAGTATTCCGAGCCCGATCCGCTGGTCTATCTACAAGGCGGTCCCGGCGGCAGCGCCATCGACCAGATTCCTCTGCTGGCCCGCACCTTCGATGCCTTTCGAAAGAACCGTGACGTGGTGTTCTGGGACCAGCGATCCGCCGGCCTTTCCGGCCTGTCGGTGAACTGTTTCGACGCCTTGGCCGTGAATGCGGCGAAAATTGCTCTGAAGAAATTCACCACAACGGACATCAGTGGCGCGGACAAGGACAGCAACACGATCAGTGATTGCCTGAGGGAGGTCGAGGCGGCTGGAATCGACATTGCCAAATACAACACCTTTGAAAATGCCAAGGACGTGCGCACCATCACCCGGGCGCTCGGCTATGAGACCTATAACCTGTATGGCATTTCCTATGGCACGAAGCTGGCGCTGGAAACCATGCGCGTGGCACCTGAAGGCATCCGCTCCGTGGTCATTGATGGGGTAGCGCCACCTTGGGTGCATTTGTACGACACGCTTGCCCTCAAGATAAGCGAAGCGATTGAGCATGTGGTCGAGCAATGCAAGGCCGACGCAACCTGTAACAAGACCTTTCCGGATCTCGACACTGTCATCATCGATACTTTGAAGAAGGCAAAAGAGGGCAAGATCATCCACCAGGGCAAGCCCGTCGATACGGTCACCATTTTCCGCCCCTTTGATGAGCGCAATGGCAAGTACGGCAACATGTCGATGACGCCCTACATGCCGGCTTTCATCTATGAGCTCAACCGCGGAAAGGAGATGCCGACGGTCGACATGCTGGTTGGCAAGGACTTCGTCATGCCCATGCCAGGTGATGATGATGTGTCTTCCGCCGCGTCAAAGCTGCCAAAACGACAGCGCGACTTGATCGCCACGCTGGCGGACAACGCGGCGATTGCACAGCGGGTTGATCGTTCAGACCTGAACGTGATGGAAGCGCTGCGCGATGAAATCGACGCCACGACACACTATGGGCCTGTGGCCACCCTGTTCGATTCTGAATTGGAGAAGGCGCTGATTGCGGCCAAGGGAAGCGAGGCGTCCAAGGCCGAGAAGATGGTTTCCGACTATGTCGCGCTGCAAAATACGAAAGCCTCAAAAGAAAGCCTGAGCGCCTTCGTCAAGGTCCACACCACGGGAGAGGCCAGCAGCCGGTTGCTGGCCCTGATCGGGAGCATGACTGATGCAGAACTGGCAGGTTACTTCGCCATCATCCAGCGTGACGCGGCGGCGTCCGAGAAGGCGTTCTTCTCGAACCTTTATCTCTTGAACTATGCCTGTCAGGAAGATATGCCTTTCAACTCCTATGAGGGCTATCAGAAATATACGGCAAGCTTGAAGTATCCCTATATCGGCGATGCTTATGACCCGCTCGCAAAGTTTATGTATGGGTCCTGCATTCCCTTCAAGCAGCAACAGCGTGACAACTGGCAAGTGCCTGTGGAGAGCGATATCCCGACCCTGTCAATCGGCGGCCTTTTTGACTCCCAGACACCGGCAAGCTGGTCCAAAGTGGCGGTGGAAAAGCTGAGCAACGCACAGGTGTTCATGATTCCAGAAGCCGGACACGGTTCGCTTGTCTATCAGCCCTGCGTCACTGATATGGGTGTGGCCTTCATCAACAATCCGCAGCGCAAACTGTCAGACGCCTGCCCCAAGAGCATCACCATCACCTGGCACATTCCCGATTGGGCCAAGGCGGCGAAATGAATGCTGTATTGGTGATTGCACAATGGTTTGAAAGGTCACCATGATGGAACAAACAAACCCGAAACCGGCCCTGTGGCTACGTGTGCTGCAATTCCCACTCGTCCGCTTGATCTTGCTCGGCCCGCTCCTGTTCCTGATGGCGGGCATCAGCAACGGCTTCTGGGAATATAGGTTTGCCGATTCGCCGCTGATAGGCATCGCCATGGCAGCCTTGATGGCCGCCATGGGCTTTGCCGTGTACATCGCTTTTGTGAAGTTCATCGAACAGCGCCCGGTTCATGAGCTGGCCCTGCCGGCGATGGGCCGTGAGTTGGGGCTGGGCATGTTGATCGGTGCCGGCCTCTATACGCTTTGCGTGCTGATCCTGATGGTGCTTGGCGTTTACCGCATCGAAGGAGTCAACCCGTTGACCATGCTGCTGCCGTCCGTGGCCATGGCGCTGAGCTCAGGAGTTTTCGAGGAACTGCTGCACCGGGGTACAATTTTCCGCAATGTCGAGGATTTGCTGGGCGGTTGGCTTGCGTTGTTGCTTTCCGCGGTGTTTTTCGGTTTCAGGCACCTGTCCAACGCTGACGGCAACATCCTCGGGGCCATGGCCATCACCATTGAAGCAGGTCTGCTGCTGACCGCTGCCTATATGCTGACCCGTCGTCTGTGGCTGAGCATCGGCTTTCACATCGCTTGGAATTTCACCCAGAGCGGCATCTTCTCCGGCTCTGTGTCCGGTGCCTTCGAACAGCCCGGCCTGTTCAAGGCCATGATCGAAGGGCCGGAATTGCTGACGGGGGGCAGATTCGGGATGGAAGGCACCATTGTCGCCTTGCTGGTTGGCACCACCGCTGGTGTGGTGATGCTGATCATGGCCGTCCGGCGCGGCAACATCGTGCCACCGCTCTGGCGACGCGCACGCTGAATGGCATCACGCGGAGGGTTTCGAGGTCTTGACTTGTGCCACAGGCAACAGTCAAGACCCCATCCATGCACCGACAGGGGCGACCACTTAACGTCCCTTAGTCGCCACAAACAGACCCATGCTCGGCGACCGCTCCTGGGACGCTCCGGCCAAAAAGCTGTCCCGGCTGGGCATCTGCGGCGGTATGCTACACGGCCAGTCTAAGCGGCGAGCAACCGGACCCATGCCCCGAGCACCATCCTTCATCGACGGTGACAGGATCCGCAAGGCAAGGACACTTCGGTCCATCGAGCCGATCTACGAGAGGTTGGCCGTCGGGCTCAGCGCGATTCCCGAGCTGCGCTATATCAAGCTCTTTCCGCAGCGGCTCTCCGCGTCGAGCACTTTGTCAACAGACGGCAAGAATAACCCAGTCGTGAAGGTTGGAGCCGAAGGTGTCGTCGCCGTCGAGTTACTGATCGACGCGGATACGAAGCTCGTACAATTCTATGCACTCACATCAACGAAGAGGGGATGTGGGCGGAAGACCGTTGCAGCGGTCATCAACGCTGTGCCCGAGTCTTGGGTTGTCACCGTCGCGTTCGATTGGAGCGGAGGGTTCTGGCAGCGGATGGCCCAAGACTACCCTCGCCTGCAAGTATGCTGATGAGCGCAAACGCTTAGGCGAGCAGGATTCCAAACGACAACCAACTGAGCCCTGGGCCAGTTTATGTAAGCGGCCGCTCCGAAGCGACCGCTCCCGGTCTGATTCACGCGGTTTGCTGTCAGTCCGGTCTGGCATCGGGACGGCCAAATTCTGACTCAATGCGGCCACCGAGTAGCCGTGAGGCAAGCAGGCGCCGAACCTCAAGGTTGATCTGTAAAATCATACCGGTAGCGGACTCCGATCACGTCGAGCTCATCACCTATCAGTTACTCACGGGTATGAAAAGCGGGCAACGGGAGGTCGTTTTGAAGGCACCGCTTCAGGCGACGCAGGCCGCGGGTGAACCACGAGACCAGGCTGCGATAGAGCTTCCTGAAGCTCCAATGCGCGGGGTCGTTTTGCGCCTGGACTTTTTTCGAGAGGTGTCGGATCGTTCAGCGCCTCGTCTCGGCCGGCGCGAACACACCAGTACATGGCCAAAGCCATGATGAGCACCAGTCGCTCCAGGCGCTCGGCATGCTGGAGTTGCGAATCCTCCAGGTCGAAGCCCCGGCCCTTGAAGTCGGAGAACATCGGTTCGATGCCCCAGCGAGCGGCGTAGTCAAGCACGCTTGCCCGTGTCGGGGCGGCGTCCATGGCCATGATCCACGGCTCGGGGTGGCCATCCTCGTGCAGAATCCCGAGGTTCGTGATCACCCCCTGCGCAAACAGGCGCACACCGGCGAAGTAACGTTCCGTCACCCCTTGTGCCAACGCGCCCGTCGTCGTCTCATCGCCCTGCCCGGTATCCGCCAGCACGTGGCCCTTGAGCCGCAGTCGGTAGCTCCATCCGTGGGCTTGGAGCCACCCGAACAGGGCCATCGACGGATAGAACCGGTCCGCCGACAGCAACACGCACGCCCCGGCCGGCAGCCAGGCCAGGATCTGCTCCAACACCACCTGCTGGCCCGCGAAGCCGATATTGGCCGCCCCTTCCTCAGCCCGCCACGCCAGCGGTATCGCGCGATCACCAACCCGCAACGCCACCATCAGCCGCGCCATCCGATCGCCCAAATCGGTTTGGTCCAGGCTCAACAACACCGTCTGACCATGGCTGGCCGCCTTCGCCAACTCCGCTCGCGCAAAGGGCTCGATCACCATCCCCGGACCCAACCGCGAATTCTTCAGCAACCGCCTCAGCCATGGCTCGCGCATGTCCTGCCGCTCGGTGTCCAAGGGCAGCCGATTGGCCAACTCCACCGTGTTCGGGGTTTGGCCTTCGATCATCGCCCCGACCGCCAGCGCCAGCTTGTTCACCACAGTCTTGCGCAGGCGCGGGTGCACCTCGCGCAGCCCGCGCGCCACTTCATCAGCCAATCGTTTGACGCTTCCCATGATCCTCAATCACCTCAACATCACCTGAGCGGTATAGTTTGCCAGAATGTGATAGGTGATGAGCACGTCGAGATTGAGGAGGCGACTCATCGAGACGCGATCGGCGACCCTGATGGGGCGGGCGACCAGGCTTGAGCACAACCCCAGGCAGACACTGGATACCGGGGCGATTCTCCGGCCTATCGTGAATGGCCCGAGCGGAGATCTTCGGCCACGTCCCGAAGCACTTTAGGATTTCGTCTGGCAATCGCGAGCAGCGTCCGCGCAGCACCACTAGGCTGTTTGCGACCCTGCTCCCAGCCTTGCAGAGTGCGAACGGACACGCCGAGCAACTGTGCAAACTGGGCCTGAGAGAGCCCCGTTTCCTGTCTTGCGGCGAGGGCTGGCGACCATACCACACGTCCTTCCCCAGCCTTCATCTCCTCAACGGCCTGGAGCAAATCCGCCGCGAGATCACGGTTGGCCTCATAGGCCTCGATCTCGCTTTCGTTCAATGGCTCAACGTTCGAGGGCACGGCGTATCTCCTTGAGTTTCTGGCCAGTGAGGTTGTCTGTTTTAGACTTGGCGTACAGCGTCAGAAGAATCAGCTCACCTGCGGCGGTGCGCGTGTAATAGATGACCCTGACACCACCGGACTTACCGGATCCAGCCCGCGGCCAGCGAATTTTGCGCAACCCACCTGACTCGGGAATCACATCCCCAGCATCAGGGTTATCGGCGATGTGGGCGGCGAAGCGGCCGCGTTCGTCCTCCGTCCAATACAGAGGCCATTGCTTCTGAAACAACGGGGTCTCGACCACGGTCAGCATCGGTCGAATGTACGCCTAAGGCGTAGCGCTGTCCACCGCACCCGACGCGGGCTCTGTTGTCGCAGATGCGAGCGGAGCGCTCGTTGACGCAAGCCGCGAACTGCACGGCAATCCTCGCGTGCTGGCGGGTCGCCGTCTCTGGGGGTCGTCAATGGCGGCAATGCGGCTTCAAGCGGATACTGAAGTGAGCCCTCTATCCGACCGCTGATGGGACACGGCCATCAGTGAGGCCATCTGGCTTGATGGCCGCACTGAGCCGTTTCTGTCCTGACGCGCCTGGCTCCGCCCATGGCCGCACCCCACCCCTCGCCATCGCGTACGCGGGTAGACAGTCGTATACACCGGCTACTCCCAGCCTCCTGTCCTCCTTCCAGCCCGTGCGCCATTTCCGAGCGCCCTCCCCCGATAGTTCGCCATGCCAACCGCACATCGGTGCGTTCGATCATGGCTCCCGCCCGCTAGCGACAATCGGATCTGGCTCGCTAGAGAGAGCCTCGTCTCATCGTTGCCATGCGGACCCTCGGAGAACGCTGTCCGCTGGTAGAGTCTCCAGACACACATGGATTTCGGTAGGACCTTGGGATGAAAAGTGCCCTCTTCGTCGATTTCGACAACGTCTATTCGGGGCTTCGCAAGCTCGACGTCTCCATCGCCGAGCGCTTCGCCAAGACGCCGCAGCGCTGGATGAACTGGCTGGTGGAGTCCTTGGAGCTTCCTCAGCCGGCCGCTGATGGGGCGCGCCGGCGCGTCCTGGTCCGCCGCTGTTATCTCAACCCGCAGGTCTATCAACGCTTCCGCCCGGCGTTCAATCTCGCCGGCTTCGAGATCATCGACTGCCCGGCACTGACCAGTGAGGGCAAGACCAGCACCGACATTCACATGGTACTGGACATCGTCGATCTGCTGGTGCAGGAAACCCGCTACGACGAATTCATCGTCTTCTCGGCGGACGCGGATTTCACCCCGGTGCTGCGCAAGCTGCGCCGCTGGGACCGCCGAACCACGGTGCTGGCGATCGGCTTTCCCTCGGCGGCCTACCGCGCCTCGGCGGACCTCCTGATCGATCAAGACGGGTTCGTTCGCGAGGCGCTGGGCTTCCACGATGACGAGGAGCCCGTCACCCCTGACCCGCCGAGGAGCGCCCTCCAACCCAGCGAGAGGGATCTGGCCAAGGCGGCTCTGGCGCTGACTCGCACGGCGGTCGCGGAGGCCAAGGCGCCGCTTCCCCTGGCGCGACTGGCGGCGACCATTCTCTCCTCGGTCGACGGTATGGATGCCTCGACCTGGGCGGGCCGGGGCAGTTTTCGGCGGCTCGTCGACGCCCTCGATCTCGCTCCACTGGAGGTGAATTGGGACGGTGGAGGCTGGATTCGCGACCCACGGCGGCATCAGGCGCCCGCGAGCCCGGACACCGAGCCCCCGAAGGTGGTCGACGAGCTCACGCGCGTCACGAAGATGATCCGGGCCAAGCTCGCCGAGGCGAGCAGCCCCCTCCCCTGCAGCCAGATTGCGAGTCTCATCACCGCCCAGCACGCGACCCTCGCCAGCGACTGGAACGGGATGGGAAGCTTCCGGAAACTCGTCGAGTCTCTCGACCTCGCGCCGAGTCTGATCGACTGGACCCGCTCCGGCGGCTATCTCTACGACCCCAGGCGTCACAGCCTCCCAGCGGAACGTGCTTCGAAGCCCAACGGACAGGCGGCCGCCGCTCACGGGTGGGGCCAGGATCGAGACATCCTCCCGATCGCCTCCCAGATTCACGAGGTCACCGGCGTGCCGTTGCTCGCTCCAGCCAGCTACCAGGCCCTGTTCAGGATCATCGCGTCCGATCTCGCTGTCTCTGCCTTTGATCTCAAAGAGACGGGCAAACGGGTCCGCGATGCGACCCGTTTACACAACCAGCCGATCAGTCGAGTCGATGTCAACTGGGTCCTGCGGGGACTGCTGCTCCAGGGGCACGCCTTCGGCACCGGCGCCGATGATGCGCCAACGCTCGCGCGCAAAACGGTCGAGAATGTGCGCTCCTTGTGCTTGCGCGAACAGATGGTGATCGACCCGGCGACCGAAGACGCCCTGGATCGCTGGATCAGTCGATTCGGGTAGAGGACGACCGGCGATCCGATGCCGCGGCTCCTCATGCTCCCCTTCCTGGCCATGAAGGACCGGCCCCGCCAACACCTCGACGCACGCGCCTGGCGGGTGCTCGTGGTCGCGCTTCCGTTTTTCTGGCGTGTGGCTCTATCCGTGGCGTCGGCCGAGGTTCGCCGACCCGGCTTAGCGCCACCGTCGCTTCAACCGATCCAGGACAAAGGGCCAGAGGCGGCCCTTCTCCCACAAGATACGAGCGAACAGCCGGCCGCGCGTCTTGGGGGGTCTGGGCCGCTGGGGGCGCTCGACCAAACGGATCGCCCCCCGCGCGCAGACCGGGAGGCAGGCGCCGCAGCCGAGACAGACGTCGGCGTCCACGGCGGCGAAGCGCGCGTCCTTGGGCGCCTGGCGGGCGGCGGGCGCCAGACCGACGCCCTTGACGTTGCAGGTCTTGAGGCAGGCGCCGCAGTAGTCGCAACGCTCCGGGTCGATCACGGCCAGGAAGGGCGTCTTGGCGATCCCGTCATTGAAGCCCAGCTGGACGCCCGCCATCAGCTCGCAGCAGCAGCGACAGCAGTTGCAGATGAAGGACGGCTGCTCGCGGACGTTGTCGGTCACATGGGTGAGACCGAGCGAGCGGGCATATTCCAGGGTGGCGAGCATGGTTTCCTGGTCGCGCTCCTGGGCAAAGCCGCGCCGAACCAGAAAACGCGCGCCCTCGCCGAGAACCATGCAGATGTCCTCGACCGGCGCGCCCTTGCGGCAGGTCTCGCCCAGGTGCTCCTTCTTGTGGCGGCAGTAGCAGAGCGTGACGGCACAGAAGTCGGCCGCCTGGATGATGCGCCGCGCATCCTCGTAGGCGGTGATCCGGGAGCTGACCGGGATGTGCGCGTCATGGACCAGGGCACGAGTGAGCGCGGTGCGACTGCCGAAGAACTCGCCGGCCTGTCCCGCCTGCCCCTGCTCCTGCAGATACTCGGACATCAGCCGGGCCAGTTCGGCGAGCGGCAGATCGGTGCGGCGGCGCATGAAGGTGAACTCCATGAAACCGATGAGACCGGGGACCAGGAGATAGTAGGTCGTGCCCGCGTAGGGCAGGTCCATCACCAAGCCCTTGTCGGCCATGCGTTCGAGCACCGGCTGGAGGTGTTCGGGTGGCAGACCGGTCCGCTCGGCCAGTTCCTCCAGCGTCGCTTCATGCAGGGGAAAGCGCGCGCCGACGAAGGACTCGGTGTCATCGAAGAGGAGCGACAAGATCTCGCGCAGCCGCGCGCTGTCCACCAGCCCGATGGGGTAGCGGTTCAGGCGATCGATCAAGGGTGTCAACGCGGATTTGCCGCCGGCCAGATGCCCCATCGGGTGTCGCGCTCCTCTGTCCGCTGTCGGTGAAGCCCCATGCGCCGAGACGGCGAGGGTCAGGTCGTCGGGCCGCATCCTGCGCGTTCAGGCGCCGAGGTCCAAGCGTTTCCGTGCGCGCTCATGGGAGGCCGCGAGCCTCGATCTCCAACTGGGCGTCCTCATCTGGCTCCAGGTCCAGCAGCGCCTGGGCGTCCGCCGTCAGTGGGCGGAGGTCGCGGCGGAGCTGACCGAGGTGATGAAGGAGCGACCGCAGCCGCGCGCACTGGGGCTCGTAGTGGAGGATCAGAGCCTCCTCCCAGTCGGTGATGCGGCCGAAGCTGGCGAGGCTGTACTGCATGCGGGGCCGGCCCTGCTTGTCCTTGCCCCGCCGGAGGTACTTCGTACGCTGTTTGCCCTGCACCCGATACCACTCGATCTGGAACATCCCCGGCGCCGAGGTCGTGGCGGTCCTGACCCGCAGCCCGATGCGTCCGCGCTCGCTGGGCGGTTGCCGACGCCGCTCGCGCAGCATCGCCTCGGTGAAGTCCGTGGTCAGATCGTTCGCCTTGTCCTGCAAGACGGGCAAGATCAGGGCACAGCGCCGATCCACCAGGCTTTCCAACGCCTCGATCTGTTGTAGGAGCCAGGCCTCGCGACTGTCGGGCGCCGGGACAACCGACGCGAGGGCGTCCTCGGGCGAGGTCAGGCCCTCCGGCACGGTTCGATCAAGGAAGCGGGATTCGCTCATGCGGGACTCCTGTTGGTCGGGCCTTCTATCCATCGGGGGTTCGCCAATCACCCTAGTATCTAGGGTGGATGCCGGGGGGGCCTCCACCACACCCGAGCGTTCGACACGCAGGCCGGACAGGCCAGCCCCGGCGGGTTCGGTCCGGCACCGATGGGCGTGCCGGACGGAACGCGCGCTCGATTCTGGCCGCCCGCGCGCGACCTCCAGCCATCCATGGGCCTCGGTGACCGCGCGACGCCTCCACCCGGCGCTTTTGGTCGAGCCGGCAAGGACTTCGAGGCCGCCGATCCATCCCTTCTCCACCCGATGGATGACCGGAACCGCCACCCGACGCCCCCGCAACCTTCCGAGCGGCTGTCCATCGGACTTGACGCTGGTCTGGCCGCGACCGAGTCGATCGCGCCGAAGAACCGGTCGCCTCCGCCGACCGACGGCCAGGCGCGATGGCCCACCCCGAAAGGAGGGAGTCTAAGCAACGGCAGGGTCGGCGGACAGGCAACAACGGTTATCGGACGGAATAACCGTTTCTTCCGGACAGGCCGCGCGCGAGCCCCTAAGATCGAACGCCACGCGGGCCTATGGACGGTCAGGGTCCGGACGCCGATCGGACAGGTCTTGGACAGGCCGGACAGGCCCCGGACCTCCGCCGGTCTCGCCTTGGACGCACCGCGGACAGGCTGCGGACAGGGCGCGGACACGATGGCCTCGCCATCGGCCATCCGATGAGAGCGGAACTCGCCACCCGGAACGAATCGCAGGACGGAACGCGCGTGCCCTCGAGCCTGCATCGGAAGACGCCACGACGGAATGAAGCCTGCCCATCCAGCGATGAACGCCACCCAAGACGATCGCCCCTCGGCGGCCTCCTTACTGGAAGCCCTGGCCGACTCGGTGCGGGCCGGACACTCCGAGGCCGGTGACTTCGTCCATATCCACGGTCACTTGATCGTCGCCGGTCTGCGGGAAGGCTACGCGGGCGCACGGATCTATCGCGGACTGAAGGCGCTCGGTTGTCATCCGCCGATGAGCGAGCGTCAGTTCCGCCGCTATGTGCGCCAACTCAGGGGACCGGCGGAAGCCGCGGCCGACGGGCCTCGGCCGGATGGCGCGCGCCGCGCCGTGGCGGATGGTTCCAGCCGTTCGGCCGATGCGAGACGACCGAGCGCCCCCGCGGATCCGCCGTCCTTAGCGCCTGGCGCCTCGGGACGCCGTCCGGCCGTGCCGCCCCTGACCTTCGCGTGGGATCCGACCGCCGACCTCGATGACATCCGTTAGCGCAAGCCATCGGCGCCCATCCGCGACCTCGCCGCTCCAGAGACGGATCGGGTCGTGCGAGAGGTTCCCGGCAGCGACTGTCCAGACCACGCCCTTACGACCGCCACCCAGCCACCGGATCCGCCACATAGGAATTCGCCCATGTCTCAGCTCTACATCACCCTCCAGGCCAAGGGCGGCGTCGGGAAAAGTTACGTCTCCTCGATCCTGGCGCAGTACCTCCTCGAAGCCGGTCTCCCGGTGCGCTGCATCGACACCGACACCACCAACCCGACCCTGCGGCGCTATCAACCGCTGCGTTGCGACTACCTGAAGCTCTCCGAGGAGCATGTGATCAACCCGCGCGCCTTCGACCGCCTGGTCGAGATCCTCTCGGCGGCCGACGCGGCGACGCCCTTCGTCGTCGATGTCGGCAGCAACGGCTTCCAGCCCTTCATGGCGTACGCGGTCGAGAACGACCTCTTCACGGTCCTGGAGGAACTGGGCGTGCGGGTGGTCATCAACTCGGTGATCGCCGGCGGACCCGACGTCGCCGAGACGCTGAGCAGCACCAAGGCGGTGCTGGAGCACACGCGGGCGCCGACCCTGATCTGGCTCAATGCCCATCTGGGCGCCTTGGAACATCGGTACCGGCCGATCCCCGAGCTGGAGCTGTTCCACGCGTTCGAGGCACGCATCCTCGGCTGGATCACCCTGCCGAAGTACCCGCCCGCCACCTTCGGGCAGGATGTCGAACAGATGCTCAAGCAACGCTGGACCTTCGACGAGGCCAGCGAGCGATTGACGCTCATGCCGCGCGTGCGCGTCCGCCGAGTGAAGCAGGATCTGTGGTCGCAGTTGGATCAAGTGTTTTCCCCCATCCCCGCCACGCAACCGCTTGCGCCCCCATGACGACGAGCGTTCACCGACACATCGCCGAGGCTCTCATGCCGCCGGTCACCCCTATCCACTGACTCGATGGCCCCGGCATGGCCTATGGCGGGTCATGGTTCGCCCAGCGGTGTCCAGTCCATACTCATGAGCGGGCCAAGCGACGCCGGGACTTGATCATTCCGGCCATCCACGGCCCACCTCAGACGCGGGTTCTGCACGAAGCGGCGGAACAAGGCCAGCTTCAGCGAGTCCGCACTGAAGACTGAACCAATTGCGCATGGCGCCAGCGTTGGATCCCGTCAGCCATTGCCGGACACCGTCGACATCAAGTAAGGAGTGTGCGAGGACTTCCTGCTCGACCCACGGCGGCATCAGCGGCTGAAACTTACTCAAGCGGTAATTGGGAAGCGAGGCCGCGACATCCGTCCAAAGCCCCTCGTCGTGCCAAAAGGCGGTATCGCCCAGTCGTTCGATCCGTGAGCGAAAGCCTTGTAGATTGAGGTCGTCGCCTCGGATCTTGATCAGGAAATTGCTGGGAATCACCGTCCACTCGGCCGCGACCACCTCGATGGCATAGCGCAGGGTGGCGTTGATGCGCCCGCCGGCAAAGGTCCACCAGCGAAGCTCCCCGTCCGAGACCTCGATCGCATCCGTTCCAGAGGCGAGGACACCGCGCATCGCTTCGCGCTGCTCAACCAGAATTTCGACCGCCGACGGATCGAGGTAACCGAAGGTCTCCTCCTCCGCCAGGATGCGCCGGATGCGCGCACAGATCTCCCGCCCGAGGAACTGCGGCAGAAAGCCGCCCCAGCTCGGTTGCCGGCCGCGCGGCGCTGGCTCGACCAGCACCCGACGCGCGGCATGATCGAGGCGAAACGCGACCCAGGCCCGCCCGCCTAGCAGAAAACAGCTGACCTCCTCGACCAGGCGATCGACGAAGGTCTGATTCAGCGTGCCGAGCGGCTCGCCCGCGATCGTTTCCACCTGATAGCTTCGCGGACTCGCAAAGACGGCGTACAACTCCATGAAATGGCGTCGCCCGAACAGCCGCTCCGCTTTGGGGCCAAGCACCAGTCGGCCCGCGGTCAATCGCAGTGACTGATCGTGCCGCATCCAATCGAGCAGCCGCTCGAATTCACCACGCCGAATGTCACGGAAATCGGGCACGCGCGAAAGCTGATCCCAGGCCATCTCGACCGTCACTCCATCCGTCGCCAGCGCGAGCGCGAGCAGTTGATGGATGAGCACTGGCCAGCAGCGCGGATTGATGGCGACCGATTCCACCCAGCCCGATTTAGCGAGTTCGATCAGAGCAATGGCCTGAAGTAGCGACTCGGTCGAGGTACAGAAAAAGGTGGTGTTGGCCGCTTGACCGGCACGACGGCCGGTACGTCCCATCCGTTGCAGAAAGGAGCTGACCGTCTCCGGGGCCTCGGCCTGCAATACACGATCGAGATCGCCCACATCGAGACCAAGCTCAAGCGTCGAGGTGCAGACGATGCAGGCATCCGAGCCCCGCTGAAACCGCTCCTCCGCCAGGTCGCGCTCCTCCCGCGAGACCGCGCTGTGATGCACGAAGACCGCCGTGCCGGCATGGCGCATGGTCTCGGCCACCGTCTCCGTCGTGGCGCGCGACTGGCAGAAGAAGAGACTCTTCTGCCCCTTGGCCAGGTGCGCCGCGGAGCGCGCCAGGGCCAACAGATCCGGTCGGTGGGCAACTAGGAGCTGACGACGTCCGGGAGCTCTGGCGGGATCGACCACCCGGCCGGCACGACGCGAGGAACCCCTCAACCACTCAAGAATCGCGTCCGGGTTGCCCACCGTGGCGCTCAGGCCAACTCGCTGCGGATCGTGCCGCGATAGCCGGGCCAGCCGCTCGATCACGCTCATCAGGTGCGCCCCGCGCTCGCTTCCAGCCAGCGCATGGACCTCGTCGATGACGACCAGGCGCAGGTCGGTAAACAGGCGCGCGGCGTCCACCCGTGGCGACACCAGCATGACCTCCAGGGATTCAGGGGTGGTCAGCAGCAGTTCGGCGGGCGCTTTCCTGAACCCGCGTCGCTGAGCATCGCTAATATCGCCGTGCCAGACGAATCGCCGCAGCCCGACCATCTCGGTATAGCGCCCGAGCCGCTCGGACTGGTTGTTGAGCAGTGCCTTGATCGGCGCGATGTAGAGAGCCCCGACCCCATCGGGTGGATCCTCGATGAATCGCGACAGCATCGGAAAGATCGCCGCCTCGGTCTTGCCGCCAGCGGTAGCTGCGAGAATGATGGCATTGTCGCCCGCCAGAAGCGCCTCGCCAGCGTCCTCCTGCACCGCGCGCAGACTCGTCCAACCGAGCTGCGCGACGATCGCCTGTTGCAGGCGAGGCGCGAAGCGCGAGAAGACACTCACCAGACATCTTCCCGTGGAATCAGCATCTCGTTTTCGGTCGCGTCGGCGCCCGAGGGTTCACCCAGCAGGGCCTGCTGTTCTTCCGGACTGAGTTGATCGGGTTTGAAACCGTACTCCGTCATGGGATCGTAATCGGCATGTTCCTCGACCAGATCCATCTGCGTCACGAACGCGCGCAGAAACTGCCTGGGGACGACGCCTACATCCCCCTTGAAGCCGGTGGTCACGTCCGCCACCAGCCGGTCGATGAAGCCCATGCTGACGCAGCGCTCCAGGCGCGCCCGATCAAGGGTCGGGAAGATCTCGCGCAGACGCAGGGCCACGGCGCGCAGCCGCTCGGCATCGAAGGGGACAAGCGCGAGCTGGGCCTGACGCAGACTCGCAAAGCGCCCCTGCTGGAGAAATCGGATGCGTTCATGCAAGGGCGTCAGACCGGCCACCCCATGACGGCTATCGAAGAAGTCGGGCGTCCCGGTGAAGAGCCAGACCAACCCTGGATAGGATCCGGCCGCATCGGCGATCTGGCGAATCCCATTGAGTGATTTGTGCCGTGAATCCGAGCGCATCCGCAGGATGGTCTCGGCCTCGTCGATAACGATGACCAGACCGGTATAGCCGGCGGCCTTGACGATCTCCAGCACGCCGCGCAGATAGTCGAGTGCGTCGCGACTGCCGATATCACCCTTGATCCCGGCCGTCTGCTTCATCGTGGCGGCGACATTACCACTGCCGCCAAGCCAGGATAGCAAGGCGCCAGCGGCGACCAACTCGCCGGCCTGCTTCAGCGCGAACACCTGCTGGATGACCCGGATGAAGTCCCGCGGCGCCTGCCCCCCAGTGAGCGAGGCCAGATCCTCGTCGAGTCGTCGCCGGACCCGGTCATCGAAACCAGGGGCGTTCTCGTCTTCGCCCGCGGCGATCAGCGCCGCCTCGATCCGGCCGATCCAGCGATCGAGGATGTCACCCAAGGCGCCGCGCGGGCAGGAGGCCGTGCCGAGCTCGGCCATGACCTTGCGATAGATGTCATCGAAGCGGTGAAAGCGCAGATCATTGTCCGAGACCACGACGAAGCTGGTCGCGAATCCGCGCGACTGCGCGTCGAGCATGGCCAGTCGGGCCATGAAGGTCTTGCCGCAGCCATAACCGCCACGCAGAAACTTGATGGCGCCCTCCCCGTTTCGGGCCAGATCGAGCTGACGCTGCAACTCACCCCGCGGTTTCTCGCTCCCCACCGCGAAGGCATCGATGCCGCGTTCAGGGACCAGCCCCTTGCGCAGTGACTCGAAGACATGTTCAACATCCCGTTGGGTCAAGGCGGTCATCGTTCACTCCCGGACATAGCGCTTCACCCCCCCGATCATGTCGATACGAACAGTGAACGGCGCCTTTTCCACGAAGGTTTCAAAATCCAACGCAAACCGTCGCAGACCGCGCGGCCCGCCGAGCATCGACGCGGCCTCGCTCTCGGTCACCGCCCCATGCTCGGCCAGGTGCGAGAAGAACTGGCGGACACCGTCCTCCGCGAGCTGTTCGAGCCAGCCCACGGTCGGCGTGGGAATGACGGCCGCCCCCTCCCCGGCCGGCGCGATCGGCGCGCCCACGGCCGTCACGGCAAAGCGGGGCTCGAGCACGGCGGCCATCACCTCGGCCAGCGCCCCAGGATGATAAAGCTCGATCAACACCCGCGCGTCAGCGGGTCCGGACAGGCGGAAGAACAGCTCGAATGGCTGACCGACCGTCGCCCACACCACCCCGCCCAAGAGGCGTGCCGGACCCCGCGTCTGGCACAGCTCGACCCGCACGTCCGCGACCTCCGGCACGCGCAGGGCCAACTCGACCTCTCGCGGACTGCCGAAGTCGAGTTCGCACTGGGCGACGATCTCGACTTTCAAGGCCAGACAATGCATCCCAGCCACACCCTCGCGCGCCTCGCCCGACACGGCATAGCGTTGCGTGCGTCCTCCGGCGGCGGCTCGATGCACCAGGGTCAGGACCGGGATGACGCGCTCCTGGAGACTGTTTCCGCCATGCGCGAAGCTCATGCGGTGACGCCCAATGTCGAACAGTGCCGTGGTTTCCGGAAACATCAGGTGCCCTGGCGCGTCCAGATAGCCCAGATCCGCCAGCGCTACCCGCGCCTCGCCGGGATGATCGGCCGCGACAGGAGAAAAGACGTGCCGGCGTCCTGGATCGATGCGACGGCCATGGGCCTGAACCGCGCCGGCCCTTGGATCGAGCAGCAGGAACCCATGATCCGCGGTCAGGATGAAACGTCGCACCCCGGCGTCGCGCAGCAGACGCCAGGCCGCGCGCAGTTTCTGCATCAGATGATCGAAGACCGCCGGACCCACGCCCTTTTCGCCGGCCTCATCGATCTCCTGACTGTGCACGACCACCAAGCGGGCCTGCGCGACCGCGCGTTTGAGCGAAACCGTATCGCGGGTCACGACCTCATCGAGGGACATCCAGGGACAGGTTCCACCCCCGACGCGAGCGTGCATGGCCCGTTGACGTGTCTCGGGATCCGAGACGCGAAACTCGCCGCAGGCAAATCCCAACACCCGACCGCCACCCTCACGGCTCGACAGCGCGGGCGCAAGCTCGCCATTGATCGCCACCGGGGCGAGCACGTTCATGCCCACTTCGGTACAGGTCGGCAGCTCAGCCAGGCGCGCCTTGAGCGTCACCGTGGTCGCGGGCGTATCGATGAGCTGGCGATACAACTCCTCGGCCATCTCGTAACGGAAGGCATCGACGACAAAGTACGCCGTCGTCCCAGACTCGCGAGTCAGGGGTTTGACCACGTCGTCGAACAGGGTGCGCTGCCGGGACGCCGCTTCCGGCAGGAACCCATGGGTGCGACAGCGCCTGTTGAACGCGCGCGCCCAGGTGTCGGCCCAGGCGCGCCAGTGGCCGCGCATCTCATCGAGACAGGTACGCAACACCTCGAATTCGGGGAGCTGCGGATAGAGGAGCGCGACGCGACGCTGCTCCAGATGACGGTGCGTCCGATCGACCGCCGCCCCGCGCTCGGTATAGGCGGCGACCGCCGCCGCGAGCTCGCCCTCCGCGCCCAGGTCGCCAGCCCACTCGATCGTCTGACCGAGCCGGGCGGCGGCTTGAACCAGTTGCCAAGCCGATTGACGCGCGGGGTCGTCGCGCAGCCAAAAGGAAGATCCCTTGGCCTTGGACCCGACGCGCGCTTCCGCCCAGTCCGCGGCGCGCGCCCAATCCGCGGCCTGCAAAGCCGCCAGTGCGGCCTTCAGCACCCGCTCTTCCTCGAAACGGAAGGTGTCGATTCGACCGAGATCCTCGGCCTTCGCCGCCTCGACCTCCTCGGTCAGCAAGGCTTCGGTCTCGTCGGCGGTGCGCTGATAGAAGCTGGGATGGCGCTCGCGCAGATGCGCGGCGATGGCGTGGCAGCGGTCGACCAGACCGCGCGGCAGATCGCTCGCCCCCGCCAGCACCATACTGACCGGCGCCCGCCCGAGGTCATGGACATACTCGACGCACAGCACCCAGCCAGCAACGGCGAAGGCCATGTCCCCGGCCGTCAGCGAGACCGCGGGCAAGGTCGTTTCACGCCAGGTCGCCGGCAGGCCGGTCCAGACCCGCCAATGGGTCCAGAGCGCTGCTTCGGCATCGGGACGACCGAAATGCCCGGCTATGAAGCCGGTCCCGAGCAGATCGTCGAACACCGCCGTCGGCGCCATCGCGCGGAGCGCCGCGACAAACTCACCCGCGTCTTCGTCGAGCAGCGCCGCGAGCCAGAGATCCGCGCCCGCGAGCGTCATGACCGGCTGCGTCTTGAAGGCCGCGATCTGGTCGGGGCGCACCTGTCCGGTCGCGGCCTCGGTGATCAGGGTATCGAGCGCCTTGCGATAGCGGGTGCCGGCGACATAGAACTCATAGAGCGGTGTCTCGCGCACCGATTCCTCGGTCAAACCGGGCAGATGCAGCAACAGCGGAACCCGCTCCGCGCCTTCGGCGACGCCCTCCAGCGCCAGCATCAGGGCCAGGTAACTGCCCCGGTAGGCACGGACCTCATAGGGCAGTCCGCCCGCCTCATGCAAGGCCGCGAGTCGGTCGACGAAGGCCGAGTAATGATCGTCCAGATCGAGCCAGACGACGATGCCGTGGCGACGCACCCAGGTGCGCACCTCGGCCTCCAACGCACTTGAAACAGGACCGAGATCCATCGTCATGACGGGCCTTTGGCAAGCGGCGTGTCCGGTCGCGCCGGAGACACGGGCTCATACATCCGCACGAGCAGATAATCTTCCGTCGCATCGAAGTCTGGCGGCCTGCCGTTGTGTCGGGTCAGGAGCGGAACGATCTTGGTCCGCACGCCCATCCCCCGCGCGTCGACATAACCATAGTCCCGCAAGACATCGACGATCAGCGGATTGCGCGGTGAGCGCTGACCCGCGAGCATCTTTTCAACCGTCATGGAGTTCTGCAACGCTCCTGGACTCTTGACGTCCAGCCGATCGCGATAGCGAACCACCTCGACATCCTCGACGCGCGTCCAGTCCCGGTGCGCGAAGGCATTCACGATCGCCTCGCGGAGCGCCTCGGGCGGATAGCGCCACTGCCGGTCCCGGCGCACACCATCGGCGATCTCGGAAGACTCGTCGCTCACGAAGGGCTGCATACGCTCCAGTAGCCGCTCCATGAGTCCGCCACGCTCTAACTCGCGCGATCCTTTCCTGTCCCTCCACAACCCCACCAGAGCCTCATCGAGAACCGCATCATCGGCCGCCGCATACTCCATCGTCTCCGCATCGAAAGCCATCCAGCGCACGCCCGCCTGTCGCAGGGCACGCCGTGGCCGGCGCCCGAACAGGACGATTCCGGCGATGGTGCCGATGGGCGCCCCGCCCTGGCCTTCCGTCATGAAACCCATGCCGCGGAGGCGTCGCTCCCAAGCCTCCCGATCCTCGGGAACCGCTGGATCCTGAATGACGTTGTGCAGATAGTCATGCAGCCGCTCCAGGTCGAGATCGTCCAGCCCCGTCCCCGAGACCGGCAGCAATTCGGTATGCAGCATGCCGCCGAGCGCGAACAGCCGCGCCTGCTGTTCGCGTGTCGCCTTGCGCGAGACACTGCCCACGCGCACGTAAACCTCTTCGCTGCCCTTGAACCGAACGACATAGGGTTTAGAGGTCCCCTGAGTCACCGAGACGACCGCGACTCGCACACCCGGCTCGACCCGCACCTCTTCATAGAAGGGCAGGATCATCGGATGCACGTATTGACCGAACACCGTGTCCATCAGCCATTCTTCGAGATTCGGGCGCTGGATGCCGCTCAGCGCGCCATCATCCTCGACGCCGAGCAGCAGCCGTCCTCCCTGAAAGTTCGCCAGCGCCACGATCTCCCTGGCGACCTGCTCGGGGCGGACATCGTCACGTTTGAATTCGACACCGGAGTTTTCTCCGTTGGCGATCAGTTCCAGCAATTCGCTCTTGGTCATGGTCGGTCAGTAGCCATATTTTGCCTGGCGCTGGATGAAGGCCGCCTTCCCGCCTTCGAGTATGCGGGCCGCCTGGTCACGGATCTCGGGGACATCGATCGAGCCCTGTGACGCGTCTCCCAGCAATCCATGGTCTTCGGTCGCGGTGAAGACACCGATCCATTCCGCGTCGCCGAATACCGGAATGTTCGCGTTGTGGGTCGCGAAAATGAATTGTCGATGGGTCTTGGCGTCGCGCAATTCCCGCACGATCCGCTCCGCGATGAAGGCATTGTCCAGATTGTCTTCCGGCTGATCCATGATCAATGGATCCGGGTTCTCCAGCAGCAGCAGGTGAAGAATCGTCGTGCATTGCTGACCGGTCGAAAGCTCATGGAGCGAACGATACAGTTCCCCATCATGCGAGACGTTGAGCTGAAGATCGATCTGATCCTCGAGGTCGATCACCTCCAGCCCCAGGAGCTGTGTGTGACTCAACCGGGCAAGCTTCTCGACCATTCCAGAGGTCATCCCCCAGCCCAAACCGCGCAGCACCTCCTCACCCTGCCGAATCGCCTCGACCAGGGTCGGGATGCTCGGATCCTCGACCTCCTCGATCCAACCCGCGCGCTTGTCGTTGATCCCCGGTAGTGCGCACAACCAGGTCTTCAGCGCCGCCCGATTTCCTCCTGGGATGACCTGGATGCGCAGCTTGCCCCGCAAACGCCTGTTCAGCCGCTTGGCCGCGGTTTGCAGGGCCTGAGTGCGCAGGGTACGCAGATCGGACAATTCCCCGAGGAGATTGCGCCGCTCCTGCTCCAGTGATTCGGTCAACTTCCGCGCGGCATCCAGACCCGTTTTCCGAGGCTGAATCTGCTCGATCTCGCGCAACAAGGACTGATAGGCGCGTCCGACCTCCGCGCCGCCGCGTCCAGCGACATCCGGAAGCTTGGCGAATTCGGCCTCCAGCGCCTGTGAGGCGATGTCGAGCGCGGTCGCGAGATCCTGACCCAGGGTGCTCAGACCAGCGCGGGCCGTCGCGGCGGCGGCACGCAACTCGTCGAGGCTTTTGCTCGCCGAGACCTTCAGCGCGTCGAGAATCTCCCGGCCGCCGCCGAGCAGTGCGGCATGCGGCAGTCCAGTCAGTGCCTTGTCGCTCAGGAAGGCCGGGTCTGGTAAGGAATCCGCCAGAATCCGCGCGGCATCCTCGATTCGCTGCACCTCTTCATCCATGCGTGGCTTGAGCTGGCGCTCCTTTTCCAACAGCGGGACCTGCTTGAGCTGTTCGTCGATTCCCAACGCCTTGAACTGTGCCGCCTGCTCCGTGAGCTTGGGCAATCGCTCGATGATCTGCTCCAGATCGTCCTGATTGGACCAGGCCCGCTCCAGGCTCACGGCATTCTCCGTGAGGCGCTTCCTGACATGGACAAGCCGCGGCGCCTGTTTCGCCTCCGGCGGAAGGAAGCGCTCCAGGATCCTGGTGAGTGCGGATGCCTCTCGCGCCAGCTCATGGATCTCGTTCTGACCGTAGATCTCGATACTGGGGAAGAGATCGCGACCCGGATGGAGATTGGACACATTGCCGGCGGCGTCGAGGACGCGCGGCGGCTCACCGTAGCGGCGGACGACCCGGTAGCGCTGGCCCTGATTGGCGGCCGAGATCACCTCCAGTTCCACCCGGCCCGCTCCACCGAGATTCGCCTTGAGGATCTGCTCACCCAGCCGTCTGGCCTCGATGCCCTTGTAGTCGACATCCAGGGCATAGCGCACACACTCCAGCAGCGTGGACTTGCCAGTGCCCCGCCCGCCGATCGCGGTATTCAGGTGGTCGGAGAAGTCAACGGTCACCTGCTCGAAATAGCCGCCGGCGATCGTCAGTCGCTTGATCCGTCCATAGTGACTCTCGGCCATCTGGTGATGGAGCCGCACCCGCGAGCCTGGATCCATGAATGCCGTGAGGAAGGACGCGAAGGTTGGGCGGGTCATCTTGATGTAGCAGGATGCCGAGGGATCCAGCAGATCCTCCGGTCGCGCCACGTCTTTCGCATTGATGATGGCCAGCTCGGTTTCGCGTTGATAGTCGGGATTCTGGTTCCTAACGATCGGCTTGTATTCGCAGGGAAGATCTTCGATTGGGCCGGGAATCTGTGCCGCTCTTAAACGAGCCGACTTCCAGAGGTGATTCGCCTTCTGCTTGAGCAATCCGCTGTCATGCGTGACATGCGCCGCATAGCAAAAACCATCGCATTCTTCCTCCACGATCCGAAGCAGCTCCTCACCGCCCAGCTTCGAGGGTCTCACACCGTCCTCCGGATCGGTCAGCCGGAGGACTCCGAGATAGCGATTGAGCTGCTCCGTGGTCGTGCGCTCATCGAATAGACAAACCCAATGCACCTTTTCGGTCGTCGCGATCTCGAAGCCAGGAAACACCAGGATGCCGTGTGGCGAGAGGAAATTCCGGATGCTGTCCACATCGGACACGCTGCCATGATCGGCGATGCCGACGACCTCGATGTCCGCCTCCTGACAGGCCCGCAGCAACGCCTTCAAATAATCGTCGCCGTTCAGACCCTGATCCTGCCCCCGATAAGCACGGCTATAGCCCTCTGGATTGACCTGCAGGGCGCATTTCCAGAATCGGGCGTGGTTGTAGGACGTGCTCATGGCGCGACCTCCTCCTCTTCCGCCTCGTCTTCACCCAGATCGCTGGCCGCTGAGTCGTCCTGACCCTGATCGTCGATGGATTGCAGGAAACCGCCCCGTCGCGCGAGATCGGCGAGGAACGCCCAGCGCTCCTGGACCAGCCCGGGATTGGCGGCCTCGAACTCGGCGCGGGCGGTCGGCTCGTCGGGCGCGTTCAGGCGGAAATCGGCCTCCTGTTTTTCGGCAAGACGCAGTTCCATCGCCCACACCCGCGCGGGCCGCGCGGTCCAGAGGCCCGGCTCAAGAATGGGAAACTCGGGAATCGGTCGACGTTTGCCGCCGCTTCGCATGCGCCGCTCGGCTTCCCGCTCGATCGCGGCCAGTGCCGGCTCCGGGCAGTCGCGCAAGAACTCGGCGCGAGCGGTCGGCTCGTCCGGGGCGCGCAGACGGAAGTGGGCCTCCTGTCTGCCGGACAGGCGCAATTCCATCGCCCAGATTGGCGCGGGCCGCGCGGACCAAAGGCCCGATTCGAGAATGGTCAGCTCCGGCACCGCCTTGCGCTTATCACCGCGCCCCATGCGCCGCTCGGCCTCCTTCTCGACGATCAGGAGGGCGTCCTCGGGATGCTCGCGCAGGAAGGCGGTGCGGTGCGGGGCGTCGCCTGGATCCTCCAGATCCTGGCCGCCAGGTCGGTAGGGCGACTCTTCAATCCGGAAATCGGGGGCGATCTCGTCCTGAAGACGCAGTTCCCAGGCCCAGGCGCGCGCCGGGTGGTAGCGCCAGAAACAGCCGTGGGCGACGCCGAGCGAGGGATCGGTCCGGCACTTGCGGTCGACCCGCTCGGGCCAGTAGCGCATGGCCAGATGCGACCAGTCGTAGTCCTTCTTGTCCCGCGCCGTCGCCAGTTCCTTCCACCATTTTTTCGGATCCTTCCATTGGGGATCGAGCAGCGGCCAGAGGGCGGCCGCGTTGATCATGACCCCATCGTCCAGGTCGGGGTCGTAGCGGGCGTCGCGCTCGCGCGCCGGGCACTTGGCGTCGGTCGGCGGTGGCCCACGGTCGGCGCACTGTTCGACCGCCGCGATGAAGTCGGCCAGTTCGTCCCTGGCCTTGAGCGAGCTGGCGAGCTGGCGTTCGGCGGTGCGCGCGGCCTTGGGGTCCGCGCCATCGCGGGCGGCGCGCAGATCGGCGAGCGCCCCGTCGAACCGGGTGAGGGTCGGATAGAGATGGTCGGCGAGCAGCAGACGCAGCGTCCGCTCGGTGAAGCGGTGGATATTGACCCAGGCGACGAAGACGCGGTTGGCCGAGGACAGCGGCCAGTGGATCGGACGGTTCTCGTACATCGGGCGGTGCACGTCCTTGAAACAATCGAGTGCCAGCCACTCGCGCAGCGACCTGCGCCGGGTGCCAATGGCGGTGCCGTGGCTCTCCCAGGCTGCGTGCAGCGGGGCGGCGGCGGGATGGCCCAGACTGTCGCGCCGATCCTCGCCGTCGAGTGTGCCGTCGAGGAAACAGAGGCCATCGGGCAGCGCGTGCGCAAGGTCGGCGGTCAACGGGTCGAGGATGCCCTCCCCGCCCAGATCCGAACCGCCACCGAAGCGCCCGAGCACGACCCCGAGCGCGAAGCTCAGATGATCGGTCGGCGGCTCGGGGTCGGATTCTGGTTCATAGGGCGGTAGCGGCGCGCCCTCGGGACGGTCGACGGCGAGCTGTGCCCAGTCTTGGGCATGACGCCAGGGCGAGGGGCCGGGGTGTTTGAACTCGACCGAGGGCTCGCGGTGGGATTCGTGCTCGGTGAAGGCGTGTTCGATGGTCGCGAAGATCGTATCGGCGTTGGCGATGGGGAAGAGTGGGAGGCGGTTTACATCTCCTACCGTAAAATCGATTGTCGGATTTAGCGACTGCATATCGGCTCGAAATTCCGACGAATTGAGCACGCACAAAACAGTCTCAAAATCCTGAGGAAACAACGAACGTCCCTTATCGCCAAAAATCCCCAAGTATCTGTGAAGGCGCGCACCAAATGCCGATCCGGCAGTGTTAATCGCGATCCCACGCTTAAAGAACAAATGCTCGTTCTGTGGTCGCGCCGCTTGCTTTCCGTTGATTTCGGCAATCTTGATATCAAGACCATTCTGAAACCAGCGAATCAGAAAACTAAGAGGTTCGATCCATTGCCGTCCTTCCGCTCCCTTGGTGTAAGCCGCCCATCCACCATTTGTCTGCGTAGCTTTAGTGAGTAATTCCCAAGGTTTTCGTAGAAATCTTGTGTCATTGGCTGTTTGCAGACCTGCTTTTGCAGGACAGATGTCGGCTATTTTCGGAAGTTTCGAATACTTCGAGAGCTTACCGATCGACCACCAATACACCAGTGACCACTCTGGCACGACCTGTAAAGCCGATGGATCGAAGTCATGCCGCCCAACTTGACAAAGTGTTGCAGCGCGCTTGCGTGATGTTCGCTGGCCATCACGCGAACTGTCATCCCGCGGCGTCGGACAGATCGCCACGCTCTCGCCGCAAGGCGGCCCCTTGCGAAAGATGCTCGCGGCGACACTGACGACTTCATCCGGCACGTCCTCGAACGCGCCTCGGTCGAAATCTCCCAACGCCCGCAGATCGAACCGCTCCAGCAGATGCGCCCGCAACCCCGCGTACTGCTTGATGAACATCCAGTTGCGCATGGTGAGCATGGCCGACACCCCGCCCTCGCGCGTCAGCTCCAGCCCGCGCAGCAGAAAGGCGGCATAGAGGTCCGCCTTGCCGAGCGGATAGTGGCGCTCGACCCAGCGCGCGTCGGCCAGCTTGGCGGTGCCCTGATAGGGCGGATTGGCCACCACCAGATCGTAGCTCCCCGCCTCCAGCATCCGCATGAAGCGCACCCCGGCGGCCAGTTGTTCGCCACGTAGACGCAGGCCCAGATCGTCGCCGTTGGTGTGTTGGGCCAGGAAGCGCTCCAGCCGCTCGTGCAGGGTCGCCCGCGCCTCCTCCCGATCCATCGGCGCTCGCCGCGATGGCTCGAATCCCGCGAAGAGATCGCCCTGCGCCGGAAGCCGCTGGCCCAGCGCCGCGTCGTGCCGATCCAGCGCCTCCTCGACCGCGCGATCGACCCGTAACAGGCTGCCCCAATGGTCAGCGCCGCGCAGCGCCTGGACCAGGGTATCGGTGAGCGCGGCGGGGAATCCGATCGCGCGCTCGACCTCGCGGCGCAGCTCCAGCAGCGCCGGATCGTCGTCGGGCAGACTCGCCAGACGCAGATTGGAGGCGACCAGGTTGAGCCGCTCGATCCGGACTCCAGGCGCGAGCCGGCACGCCTTGAGCCAAAGCGCGGCGGCGGCGATCTGCACCGCGCGCGGATCGAGATCGATGCCGTGCAGATTGTGGGCAAGGATGTGCTCAAGGATGGCGCGGTCGGCCCAGTCGGGATGCTCGGTCAGGCCCCGGTGCCCGGCCTCTTCCCGATAAAGTGCAAACAGCAGGTCGAGCGCGCCGACCAGGAAGTGACCGGAACCGACCGCCGGATCCAGAAGACGAAGATCACGGAGACTCGCGGGCGCTCGCTCGATGGCGTCCTCGGGGATCGGCTGAGAGACATAATAAGCCCAGCGCCGCTCGGTCTCGGTGTGCAGCGGCATCAGCTCGGTGAGCGCGACCTCGCCGGACTCGCGCTTGGCTCGCCACGCGACGCGACGCTCCTCCAGACGCGCCAGGGTGCCATCGGACGCGACTTCGGGCGTCCAGCCGTTCTTGTGACAGATGGCCAGCCAGAGTGCGCCCAGGCTGTTCTGCAACAGCCAGTCGACCATATAACGCTCGGTGAACATCTGGGTCTTGCTGGCGATCTCGTGCGCCGCCAGCTTGCCGCCGCCGTGCAGCTTGGCGTCGAGCGCCTCGCGCTCGGGGTCATTCCAGTATTGGTAGACCCAGCCGAGCGTCATGTCATCGCGCCAACAGGGGGCCAACTCCGGCCGGTCCAGCGCCTCCACCACCTGGCGCAGCGTGGCGGCCGGCACCGGGATCAGGTCCGCCACGCCCGCCGGTCCATAGAGACCGGGCAGCTCGGTGGCCAGATCCTCGAAGATCAACCGCAGCAGAAAGGCATAACCCTCGGTGTCGTCGCCACGCGCCAGGGCTGGGGCGAGCTGGCGGAAATCCAGGTAAGCCCGGCTCTCCCAACCGCCGGTGAGCACGGCCGGGGCGCGCAGCGGTTTCTCGTGCGCGGAGCCATCCGGACCGGGCGCCTCCAGCAGGCGCAGCATCACCAGCCGATTGAGCAGGGTATAGGCGGCCTGCTTCTCGGCCTCGCGCCGGAAGTCCTCGACGCCGCGCGCGGACTTGCCGTCCGGCTGGGCGCGCCGCTGCTCGGCGATCCAGTCCTCCAGACGACGACGGCGCGCCCGCGCCGCCTCGTCGAGTCCGGCATCCTGGACACGGATGGCGAGGCGATACGCGGTCTCGGTCGCGGCGTGCAGATCCGCGAGCAGACGCTCGCGCAAGGCGCGGATGGTCGTCGAGAGTGCGGTCTTGGCGGCTGGGGTCATGGGTCTGGTGTCAAAGTCCTTGGGCCAGGTCGGTCAGGTCTTGAGGCGTCAGACCCGCCTGTTGAATCTGGGTACGCCGTTCGGCGTCGATCGACGGCGCGATGCCAAACTGCTCGATGCGCCAATCCCGATAGCCGCGATGGGCATGCAGAAACCGATCGACATGCCCCCGCAGCGTCACGGCCTCACGCACAAGACGCTCAGGATTGCGCTTGCAGGAGCCAAAGCGGATGACTCGCTCTTGCTCATTGATCGCCACCAGATCGATCTCGGTATCGCGCCTGTCCCAATAGCCATCGATGCGCTGGGTCAGCCCGAAATCTCCCAACCCGAGACGGCTGCGCTCCTCGTAAAGCTGGGCAACAAGGCGCTCCAGCGCATGTCCTTCCAGATCGGCCAGGCGCTCATCGGCTTGCTGGACAAGCAGGGCCTCGGGCCGGAAGTTGATCGCGGAGACTGGATTGTGCAAGGCCGCGAGCCAGCTCCGGAGAAAGTTGTCGCGCAGATAATAGCGACCGCGCCGCGCATCGGACTTGGCCAGGACAGGAAGCCGCCGTTCCAGCATCTGATAGCGATCGATGAGGATCTTGAGATAGCCGCCCGCCTGCTCCGCGGTGGATGGACTCACCTCACGGACGTAGGCCTGGATATCGTTGTGCGAGCATCCTGGGTGCCGTGCGACGTACTTCAGGACCACGTCATAGCGTCCTCGGAGCTCGCTGAGAAACCAGTTCTCGGCCTCCGTCCTGAGCGGAGAAGAGGAGCGAAAGAACATTTGAGTCAGAAGCGTCGCGCGATTCGCCGACAGGACATCCTGCTCGAAGGCATCGCGGTAGAATTTGGGCACACCCTCGAAGAGGTTCCAGAGAAACAGCCATCGCGCTGGATCGCGATCGGCATGGGTGTCGAGGATCTTGAGGATCGAGCTGGTATCGAGGTGCTTCAGCTCAAGCTGATCTGTCGTGCGGTTGTACAGTGGCGCATCCCGATCATCCAGCAAGGCCACCAGCTCGGCGTGAATGGACCCCAGTACGATCAATCCGCCCGGCACCTTGTCCGCTCGCGCGGACAGTGCATCGACCCTCGCCTGAAGGTGCGAGGTAAACTCAAACAGATGCTTGCGGCTGAAATATTGAAACTCGTCCAGGGCGACGACATAGCCGCTTTCGACAAGACGCTCCACCGTTCGGGCAAGGGCCAGCAGGCTGTCTGGGCGAGGAAAGCGGTCCTCGGGCAGCTCGAAGGTCTCCATCGCGTCATGGGCAGCGGACAACACCCCCGCAGGCGCCGAGTCGGGAATCTGAACGTAGAAGATCCGCCTTTGGCCCGCGGTCGCCAGAGCGCGTTGCACGAGCGTGGTCTTGCCGATGCGCCGCCTCCCAGTGATGCGCGCGAAGAACCAGCGCCCTCGCCGCAGCATCGCGTCCAGATCGGCAAGCTCGCGCGATCGACCATAAAAACCCCAACTCATGCCATGGCCATTAACTTAAAAAGTTTTTTCTTATGCGATAAAATAACACAGGCAATTGAATCATAAAATATTTTTAAGCGCACATGCCATGAGTCCTGGACAAATGGATGCCATCCAGAGACGGCCCGCCCTCTACAGCAACCGCACCCGCGCCCCCGCGCGCAATGGCTCCAGGAGCTGCGCCCGGATCTCGTTGACCAGGGCCTCGACCTCGGCCTCGCTGGTCAGCTCGCGGTTGCGCAGCCGCAGGTCGACACGCTTGATCAGCGGCTGGACGCCTTCGCTCAGGATCTCGTCGAGGGTGTCGTCCGCCTCCTCTTCCGCCCGTTGCAACACCAGGAGGAAGGGATCCTGAAGCTGGCTCAAGGTCGGCGCCACGGCCTCGGCCGTGGTGTCGGTAACAGCGCGCGCCAGCGGTCGCAGGACGCGGTGCGACTGGTCGGCGGTGAGGGTGCTGAAGCCGTTGCGCGATCGGATCCGCGCGCGGGCCTGCTCGGCCTGCTGTTCCTGCCATTGCAGCAGGCGCTGACGCTCATCGTGATAGGCGGCCCGAATCGTCGCCAGATCGGGTTCCAGCGCGGCGATGTCGCGCCAGGGGCGCTCGGCGGCGAGCTGATCGTCCAGGCGCGCCATGGCGGACTTGAGATCCGGGGTCAGTTTGCCGACCTCGGTCAGTTGCGAGGCCAGGAAGGTCCGCGCCTGATGCAGGGCCTCAACGGCTTCGATCGCCTCCGAGGTCAGCTCGGCGGCGACCATCCGTAACTGCTGGACCCCGTCGCGCAGGACATCCAGATGCTTCTTGACTAACTTGACCGTCGGCTTGGTCTGGCGGCAGATGCTCGCGCATTGCTCCAGCGCTTCGCCGAGCCGGTGCAACAGCTCAGGATCCCGGCGTCCGCCGGGCAATCGGTCGAGGCTCGTCAGAACCGCCCGCTGCTGCTGGGCCAGCGTCGGGAAGTACTGGGCGACGGCATCGGCGATGGCGTGATCCTCGCGATCCATCGCATGCTGAAGGCGTTCCTCGAAGAACTTGCAGATCCTGGCCCGGGCCTGGAAGCCGATGTCGTCATCGCCGGCCGGGAAGACGGTGGCGCGGCGAAAGGCGCGGTCCTTGTCGAGGAGATCGCGCACTCCGGCGTCGCGGATGGCGGTGATCTCGCTACCGCCCTCGGGCTGGATCCTGACCTTGCCGGCGCGCAGCAGGCCAGCCACGCAGGCCTTGACGACGTTGGCGGTATAGCCGTAGGGCGGTCCACCAAACTGGGCGAGCAGAGAGGCGCCGGCCAGACCGCCCTCGGTCTCGATCCGCTCCTGGATGCGTCGCGGTACGACGCCAGAGCAGGCGGGGACGTAGCGCCCGGCGTCAAGCTCCAGGATGCCCAGTTCACCGGAGAGAAACTTAGGCGAGGGACCGGCCAGCTCGGCGGCGATCAGAGGCGTCAGTTCGGCGGGCAATACCTGGGTGGCGATGAAATGCGGATAGAGGTCGGGCAGGATCAGGGTCGCCGCGCCGTGCAGGGCGGTGGCAAAGCGGCCGCCCTGATCCCTGGGCGCCAGCGCGCGCCCGCGAAAGTAGAGACGCCCCGCCATCCAGGCCTCCGCGATGGCCTCGCGCACCCGTCCCTCAATGTCCTCGCCGCGATTTTCCTCCTGCTGCAACAGCAGTTTGCGCGCGGCATTCAAGGATTCCCGGCGTGGCTTGTACTTGCTGACCATGGCGCGTGAGCGGTGCAGCTCGCGCGCCAGTTGCTCGACCGTCTCGCTGTCGCCGGCGATCCAGATCAGCCGATCGGTGAGGGCGGATTCAGCACTGCGCCGGACCCAGACGCTCTCGGCTCTCTCCTCATTGGCAAGAAAGCGGCAGTCGATCCGCACGGCGGCCTCGTCGCGGGGATCGAGGAGGATCAGGTCATCGGCGCGTCGACCATCGGAGAAGACGGCCGCCCAGGGAAAGGACCGCCCCTGCAGACGGGGGCGGTCCGGCTCGGACAGTAAATATTTGAGTCCATCCTGCACGATCGCGTTGAGTGTCTCGCGGGCCACGCCGAGATCGCGCCGCTCGCGCTCCCACTCCTCCCCGGCCGAGGACTGGAGTTTGTAGCCCTGCTTCTCCGAGTAGCCGAGCAGGTTGCGCCGGCGCAATTCTTCCAGGGCCTCGGTCACCGCCGCGAGCTGGTTGCCACGGTCGAGACGGTCGTAGAGACACTGGGCGACGAGCCGGGCGTCGGTAGGCGCTGTCTCCTGAATCAATTCGAGCAGGGCGACGGCCTTGGCGGCGCGCACCAGCGGCACTTCAGCGTCGTCGGTGCATTGGCCGAGGATGCGGGCCATGGAAGCCTGGATGTCGGAATCCAGCGCGGTGTGTTGCACCGCATAGATCTGATCGAGCGTGACCAGTGCGCCGACCGGCTGGTCGGCCAGCCGCTGATCACGAAATAACTCACCCAAGAGTTGCAGCAGCCCGCGAATAGCCTGGTCGTCGCCCTGTGCGCGGGCCGAGCGGGTGCGAAGCGCCGTGGTGAGCTGGAGAATGAGGTCGATCTGCGCTGGGAGCAGTGGGTAGAACTCGACGAACTCCTCCACGCCGAGCGTCTCGCAACCGTAAGCGAAGAGCTTGAGATCGGGGCGATGCCGCTCGAAGAGGTCGCGCAACTGGGCCTCGACCTCGGGCTTCTTATGCAGCAGACGCTTATGCACGACGTCACGGATGTTGGTCGCCGCGAGATGCACCCGCAACTTGGGCGGAAAGCGGTCCTTGGCCCAGACCAGGAAGGAATCGTCGGCCTCCTCGTCGAGCTTCTGCTGTCCGAGCGCCATCAGCCAAGCCTGGCCCTTGAGCGTCGCGCCCAGCGCCGTGGCGAAGGCGCGCAGGCGATCGACCCGATCCTTGCTCGACAGCACGTACTGCGAGACTTCATCGATCACGAGAAAAAGGGTCGCGCCGGGACGTCGGAAGTGGAGCATGTCACGGATCGCCGCCACCGCCTCCTCGGGAGATTCGGCGCGCTGATGGGTGCCGCCGCGGCTGGTGAACCAGCTCATGGGGTCGGTGTAGCGCTCGGGATAGAGGACCGAAAGGACGAGCGAGAAGTCCTCCTCGGCCAGGGCCTTGTCCTTGACCGCGGACCAGGGCTGGCCCAGCACCTCCAGGGCGGTGCGCTCGAAGCGCGCCCACTCGCCATCGCGTTCAAGCCCCAGCTCGAAGTCGGCGACCAACGCCTCGGTGGCACAGTAGCCGAGCCGCTTCTGGACCTGGCGCACGGCGGCGGCGTGGATGTGCTCGTTATCGCGCGCCGTGCCGCCAATGTCGAAAACCACGGCGATGGGGTCGATCCGCTGCCGCAGCGCCTGCCAGGCCGCGCGCAGCTCGGCGGCCTTGGGCGAGGTGTCTCGGCGCAGCCAGGCTTCGGCGAGCGAGGCGCCGTCGGGCAACGCCACGCCGTCGAGCGAGAACCCGAAAATCTTGGCGAAGCTTGATTTACCCGATCCGTAAAAGCCGGCGTTCCAGATATTGGGTAGATCGGGTCCGCCCGGCTTATCCAACTCGGCGACGATGTTGGTCAGCAGGCGGACGTATTGCTCGTGGATGCCATCGGGGACGCGCCGATGATTGGGGTGATCCTCGGGCCAGCCACCGGTGATGATGTACTCCGAGACCTCGGCGGCGAGCTTCTCGGGGCTCTGTTCGTGGAAATAGACGACGGGCGGGATGTCGCGGGTGACGTCCGAGACAAAGAGATCGCGAATGTTCATCCTGATCCTAGCTCCTATGATCCAATGGCCTATGGATAGATGCGCGGGCGGTAGTCGCTGTCTGGATTGAGGATTCCCATGAACGAGAGCCCGGTCTTGCCCTGCTTCTTACCTGGATAGAGCAGCACCACCGGGACACCGCCGGTGCGGCCATCGAGGTGGCGCAGTAGCGCGGAGGAGCGGAAAAAGGGGTAGAGGGCGCCAGCGCGGCCGATGAGAACGAGCGTGCGATCCACCTTCTCTGGGTTCTGATCCATATAGTTGGAGATGATCCGGCTGCAATCGGCGGCGAGTCCCTCCGGTCCTTCGATCAGGGGGGTGAGCTTGGACTTGATATAGTTGAGTCCACGCTCGGGCGCGATCCGAGCCGTCTGCCGTTCCATCCGGATGACTCGCTCGGCCCAGTCCGCGCCCTGCCCTCGGACACGCTCGAACAGCAGGCGCTGGAGACTGAGCGAGAGCACCATCCAGCCATTGGCGACCAGATCGGCGCTGAGCCGCTGGACCTCGGAGCGCAGCCTGAATTCGTCGGCCGGGTCGTACTGAAGGATGGCAAACCGATAGTTGCGCATGGTGCTGATGCGCGGTCCGTCCTCGTGAATCAGGTCGCGCCGCAGCGCACTGAAGGCGTCCAGCAAGGGGCTCTGATCGAACAGCGGCAAGGTCACCTTACCCCACCGACGGCCCGAAGCGGGAAATCGGACATCAGGTTGGCGTCCGCCCAGACGGCGAGGCTGGGATAACGCCAGCCGAAATCGAACAAATCCCCCTGACGACGGAAGGCCAGGCCAGGGAGCCGACGCAGACGCTCCTCCAGCGGCCCACCTTGCAAGCCGACAGAGGCTAGATAGGGGTTGTCGAGCCATGTCCCGACGATCCGCGGGCCACGCAGCAAATAGAGGAGATATTCCAGCGCTTCGTCGTCGACCCTGGGGACCAGGATCGGGCGTGGATCGCGGTTCGTCGCAAGCATACCCGCCGCGAAGGCCGCGGACAGCAGTTTGCTCGCGTATTCAATGCGCGTCGACAGTGTCCATCCCTCGGTGTTCTGAAGACCGAGCCAACGCACCACCGCGTCGCGCGTCACCTCGGGGCGTGGGCTGGCGCGGCGCTCGACCAGGTGTTGGCCTGTGAACGCGCGATAGAGCGGATCCGTGAGTTGCAGATGCCAGTGGCAGATGACCCGGCGCGTATCGGGCGACATGTGCGGCCAGCGGTGGAGTGTCCGCAAGGCGGAGGGGAAGGCGGCGAAGCGCGCGCGCAGGTTGGCCAGCAGCACCTCGATCCGCCCGAGGCTGCGCGCGCCGAACCAGTATTCATCGAAGGCTTGGTGGGCGCTAACCCATGCGGAACCATCGGCGCGGGACCAGTAGGCGCGAGAATCCTCGATCGCCAATGTGCATTTCAGCAGACGTGTGTGTGGGCGCGTCGCCTCTTCCAAGCGTGGGATCATCCCGTATTCCGCACGTAAGGCAAGGGATAGGTGTCCGGGAGCGGGACCAGACCAGCGACCAGTCGACGGACCAGTGGCTCGATACTGGCGGATGGATGCTCCTTCAGCCGACGGCCGACGGGGGTCGCCGTGGTCTCTGTCCGACCCTGGCCGTGGATCCAATCCAGGAAGTGCTCGCGATTCCAGGCTGGCTCGATCGCATCCGCGAGTCCGGGGAGCGCTTCGCGGGGTGAACTCCCCGAGCGCTTCAGCGACTGAAATCGCTCCTCGATCCGCTCGTCCGGCTCGAAGCCAAGGTGGTAAAGGGACAGGATCCGATCCGGATCATGATCTTGTTGGCGCAGCTCAGCATCCTTGAGGCGCGCGGCCTCGCGAGCCCCCTGAAGCACCGCCCATGGCCAGGTGCGGGGAAGCAGACGCTTGAAGAGATCCTCGCCGCCAAATTCCGCGGCCAAATCCGAGCGCCACCAGCCAAGCCGCCGCTCTTCTCCATCTTCACCAGCCCAAGCCACCGCCAACTGAGCCGTCAGAACAGCGTCGATGTCCGACAGGGGTAGCGGCGCCGCGGCGGAGGCCGCCAACTGATTTTCCATTTCAAAGCGGACCATCATGGATTGGCGCACATAGCCCATTGACGGTCACCCAAGCCACCCGCGGATTTTCCGAATCCAGATCAAAATATTGATATTTCAAATTTTTCCTCGCGCGGTACTTTGAAAATAGAACTGTATCCGGCGATGCCCCTCGACGTGCCGCGACCAAGAGACAGGATACAAGATTATGACGGCTCAGGTTTTCCTCTAACATTTGATCAACCGCGTTTCGTCCCACGCAAGCTCAAACATGCGCCGCTCGCTCCCGACTAGGAATGGGCGGCATGTGGTCAGACGGCTAGCCATCCGCTTGACGGTGGCGGTAGATGGCTTGGACGGCATCCACCCAATCCACGCCTTGCCGATCCATCGGAGTCGGAACGACTGGCCGTTTAATCGGAAACGTCATTCCGGCGTGGACCAACCGCTTCCGCAAGGCGGTATCGGCCCTCTGACCCATTGACGGCGATCCCGATCGGCCCGGATAGATATTGAGCGCCGGCACCGCTGATCGAGAGAAGCGGCCGCAACCACTCCGGCCAGCCATTCGCGTGGTGCTTCGCGATCGTCGAGCGGGGGTAGCCGCTCGGATCCTCGGTCACGCCATCGAAAATCGCGGAACCCGCGTCTAACCAAGACATCTCGAACTCACCGATCGGACATTCAGGCGGCCTCCAGGCGGTTGAGGGTGAAAGCCGCTCCATCCCAAGAAGCGGGCGAGCGCCACGCGGATTTGGCGATCTTCCGCCCGATCACGCCCAGGCAGGGGCCAGATAGCGATCTGGCCCCAGTAGACCCAGCGGCGCGCTTGGCATCCACTCCAACAGCACGCGGCTAACAGCCGCTCGGCAAGGCTTCAGCCCTCCGCGATGAATCGCGCCACCAGGTTTCTTCCGGCTAGAGCCAGCTGCCGCGCCGAACGCGCCAGAGTCGCTCGGCTCGGGCCAACGACGGCCGGTCCGGACGCGGACAGCCGAGCCATTGCCAATCATCCGCGTCACTGCTCCGCGAAGGCCGCGAGGTGATCCATCGTGAGCCGATCGCCGGCCGCGTCACCCAACAGCGTCATCAGGCGGGGAATCGCAAGGACATCGATAACGCTGAATCCCGACTCAGGCAGTCCCTCTGGGCATGGGAACGTCGGATCCGCTTGCAGACGCTCCAGCCGCTCTAGCCAGGCGCGGGCCTGGTCCTCATCGCCCGCGATCACCCAATAGGCCGGATGCTGGGCGTCCTCATAATACAGAATGGCCAGCGCGCCGGAGGCGGCTTCCGGGTTTTCCTGGCTTGGCGCGGTCGCGCTTCCGGACGTGTCCTCGTCGCGGGTGGTCTTGAGGTGATTCAAAGGTGTCATTGGGTCTCTCCGGTGATGGGAAGGGCCTTCGCCTTGGTCCGTCCGTCCCTGGAGCCAGACGCCGCCGAAAGCGACGCCCAGCCGCCAGGAACCGATCGGAGCCGGATCCATAGGGGATGGCGCGGTCCGCATGGACCGCGCCCGGTCGGGGCTAGAGCCACCCGCGCTCGGCCAAGGAGGTGCAAGTCTCCCCGACGACGAGGTGATCGAGCACCCGGACGTCGATCAGGCTCAGGGCGTCTTTCAGGCGGCGCGTGATGGCCAGATCGCTCTGGCTGGGCTCGCTGACGCCACTTGGATGGTTGTGGTAAATAATGGCGGCGGCGGCGTTATATCTCATGGTCTGCTTGACGACTTCGCGCGGATGGATGCTGGCCCCGTCGATAGTGCCGCGGAACAACTCCTCGATCGCGAGGACGCGGTGTCTCTGGTCGAGCCAGATCACCCCGAAGACCTCGTACTCAAGGGGGCCGATTCGCAGTTGCAGATAGCGGTGCGCCAAGGCCGGCGCGGTCAGCGCGTGCGGATCCTGGACGCGCCGCATCCGGCGCTCCAGGATGGCCATCGCCTGACGGATGAGCACGTCTTCATTCGCGCGAGCGCGGTCGATCGGGATGGTGCTCCGGGCGACGAGTTGCCGCACAGGGGTGGATGCGGTGGACATGGTCTTCTCCAGGATGGTGGGGAAGACGCACCGCTCCCCGAGGGAGTCGAGACGCTACCCCAGGGGACGACGGAAGGCCGGATGACCGGCCGGTGGTGCGCGGACGCTTGATGAATCGCCTCCGCCGGCGATGGATGGCGACTCAAGAAGAGTCGCCGCTGAAAGCCTGTCCGCTCGATCCCGCGTTCGGGGGACCGAGGGGACAGACTCCGGGGACAGGCCCCGGAGCCCTGCGATCAGGACGGATCGCGTCAGAACAAACTCAGTGGCTCACCCCAGCCGGCGGCCGGGGCCGGGGCCGGGCTGGAGGATGCGGTGGTCGGCTCGGGCCGGCGGATCGATTCGGCGGGTAACGCCTCCGAATCGCCCCTTTCGGACTCGAAACGGACGGCCACCAGCGTCTCGAACCACTCGCCGCTCAGGGAGTTGCCATGGTCGACCCGCAGCTCGCCGAGTGGCCCATGCAGGACCGCGTTGGAGAGGAGTTGCGTCGCCGTCATGGCCGCGCAGAGCGGATCCAGATCGACCGCGGTGAGCGAGAGACGGCCGAGTGCCGCGCGTCCGTGCCGCTTGAGCACGACCTGACAGAGCGCCAGTAGCCTCACGCCGGAGCCGGCCGCCGGCTCTAGCACCCGGATCAGGGTGCCGTCGGCCGCCAACCGGTCGTCCAGATCCGCCAGTTGCCTCTCAGCCATGCCGGCCGCCACCGTGGGCGGGGTGAAGAACTGCCCGAGCCAGCGTTGCTGGCCCCGGGAGCTCAGCTCCATGTAGACGGCGCCGAGCCGGTCCGTCCAGGGATGCTCGGTCACCAGGGCGGCCTAGGTGCGGGCGAGCGGAAAGAGCCGCTCGCGGCGCTCTTCGTCCCAGGGTTGATCGAGCCGCCGGCCGAAGCCGGCGAGCACGTCCTGGCAGAGAACACTCAGCCACTCATCGGGCCGGTAGCGGCGCCCGCGATTGGCCAGGGTTTCGAACTCACGCGCGAGGGCGCGAGCGGGCGGATCGTGAAGCCTGAGGCGTTCCTCGTCGCAAAGAGGGACGCCCCCATGGGGAGGCGTCCCCATGGGGTGAACCCGGCGGCGGCCGGGGTGGTGGGTTGGATGAGAGACGCGCGCCGAGGCGCCTAGACCAGCAGGCGCTCGGCCAGACCGAACAGGGCCTGTTTCAGGTCATCGACCGCCTCGATCACCCGGCTGTGCCGGAACAGCGCCGAGACGTCGTGCTGGATGCCGAGCGCGGGCAGTTCCAAGCCCGCCTGCTCGCATTGCGCGATGACCGAGCCGGCCAGCGCCCGGTCATCGGGCTCGCCGTCGGTCAGGGTCAGGATGAGGCGCCGGGGCTCCGGTCGCAGCAGCAGATCCGCCGCCGCGAACCACAGCGCCTGGGCCAGCGGCGTACCGCCGCGTGGCGATGGCGCGAAGGCCCCGGCCCGGCTGGCCGGTCGCTGCCCGTGCTGGAGCAGACGGGTCACCGTCGCCTCATCCTCGGATTCCCCCGGAAAGGCGGTCACCGCCACCGAGACGCCGGGAAGGCTATCGAGCGCCAAGGCCAAGGCGAGCGCCGCCTCCAGGGCCACGCGATAGGCCCGCAGGCTGGGTGTCACCGGGCGCGACATGGAGCCGGACAGGTCGACCAGCAGATGCACGGCGGTGTTGGGCGTGCTCCGCGCCGTCTTGCGCGCGAAGAGCCGTCCCTCCCCCGCCCCGGCGCGATGCAGCCGGTTGGGGATGAGCCGGCGTCCCTGATGAGCCGCCAAGGGCCGATCGAGACGGCTCGCCTGGACCAGCCCTTGGAGCCGGGCGATCAGCGTGCGCGAGGTCGCCCGAGCCTCCGCGAGGAGGCGCTGGCCATGCACCGGATCGGGTTGAGCCTCCTCGGCCGCTGGCAGCCGCAAAGGACTGGAGCCCTCGGCGGCCGCCTCGCCCAAGAGGACGCGGGCGGCCTCGAACAGGTCGCCGTCCAGATCGTCCGCCGTCGCCGCGAGGGCCTGGAGGATTGGAGCGACGGCGTCCTGGTCGTTGGACCGACCCGATGGACCGTCGCCGTTGGTACCGCCCTTGGCGGTGTCATCCCCCGACTCACCATCCGGACCGGATTCGGCGTTTCCTGACGCCGCACCGTCTTCCTCGGCCGTCGGATCGTCCGCGGCCCCATCGGCGGGACCGGCCTCGCCTTGGTTCTCGGCGTCCGGCTCGGCGGTCTCTGGATCGGCTCCAGCACCGCCCGGCCCGGCCGGCGTCTCATCCGCCTCATCCGATGGCGGCGCCTCGCCCTCACTGGCTTCGTTTGGATGTGGTGACGTCTCGGCTTCCTCGTCGAGCAGGGCTTCGATCCGCGCGGCCAACATCGCCGCCTCGGCGGTGCTCGTCAGCGCTCCGACCCGACTCATCAGGCCCAGCAGACGATGGACCAGCGAGGGCGGGAAGGTCTGACGCAAGACCCGCTCGGCTTCAGTCGCCGGCGGGATCAGCACCGTCTGCCCCAACTCCCGGGCACGCAGACTCAGCAGCAGAAAGCCGGTCAGGATCCGCGCCGAATGCGCCTCGGCCTGTGGGACCTTAAGCTGCCCCTCGGCCAGCATCCAGTCGATGACGCGCTCCAGCGTCGCGCGGGTGCCGGGGTATTGATGCCGGATGGCCCGCTCGATGCGGATGTCCTCCAGGATGTTGAGCAGATGTTGGCGCAGCGGCGAGGCCGCACCCGCGCTCTGGAACACCCCCATGTCAGTATGGCGGACATGGCTCGCCTCGTGGGCCAGGAAGCCCCAGGCGACCGGGCGCAGGTGGGAAGCCGCCGGCAAGTCCGGCAGCCAGATGGTGCGCCCGTCGGTCTGGGCCCGGGGGCCGCCCACGATCACCGCGACGCCGAACTTGCGTGCGAGCGCGGTGGCGACGATGGGCATGGCTTGATGCAGGGTCTGGGTGTACATGCGGTGTCTCCGATACGGGGATACCGCCGCCCCCCTCGGGGCGCGCGGCACCCCGGTGGGTTGAAGACCGCCGGCGATGGCCGGCGGCGGTTGGATCGCCCTCAGGGGCGGATGGGGTTAGAAGAAGCTGTCGAGCGGCTCGGCTTCGAGCGCGCGGCGGTCGACCGACCACGGCCCCAGGAGATCCTCCTGGAGCACTGGGGCCGGATCATGGGCTGTCGCCTCAAGCGGGCTCAGGTCAATCTCCTCGACGCGACACGCCTCGTCGGGATCAGGCTCGACCGTCTCGTCCTCGGGCGCGACATCGCCCGCCAGCCGCCCGGCGCCATGTCGGGCCAGACGGGCCTCGTCGCCGAGCAGCAGCCAGAGGCCGAAGCCCTCCTGGAACAACGCTCCGCTGATGGGACCGCGTCGCGGCACCCGGCTCAGAAACCCCTCGACCAGCGCCAGGATCGGCGCGATCCGTGGGTCGACGAACGCCAGCACGCCGAGCTTTTCCTGGATGCGTCGGAAGGTGCCGAGCGCACGCTGGGTCATGGCGTCCTTGCCGACCAAGCTCTTTTCGAGTGACACAGCGATCTGGGCGACCTCGTGGAAGAGGCTGTGAGCGATCTCGGCGACATCCTCGGCGAGGGTCTCGCGATGCCCTTCGGCGGGCTGAATGACCAGCGGACGGTAGCGGAAGGAAAACCGCGTCCCGATCGCCTCGGCCGGGTCCACCGCCGCGCGCAGTTGCCGCTCCCAGTCGGGATGGCGGCTGATCCAGTCGGCGATCTCCCGGTCGTACTCGGCGAGGAAGGACGCGACCTCGCGCTCGAAGTCGCGCTTGAGTCCCTCCAGGATCCCGCTCAGGGCGTCCACCTGATCGTTGGGGACCAGAGTGCCGCCGAGAAAGCGGGTGCCGACTCGCAGGCAGGCGCGCTCGGCCTGGCCCTTGAGGGTGTGAAAGACGCGCAGGGCGTCCGGGTTACAGAGGCGCTTGCTGCCGAGCGAGACCAACTCCTCGGAGGGGATCTCGCCCGCTCCGAGGCCCAGGTCGTCGGCGCGCAGCTTCTTGCGTCCGGACCAGATGCTCGCGGTCAGGACGATGAGCGACAGGCGCTCGGTCAGGGTGATGAGGGTGTCATCCAGGGTGGTCGTCATGGGGCTCTCCCGCCGAGCGGGCGCACCACCGGCCCCGATGGGTCAGTGGTGGCCCATCGGCGTGTGGTTGGGGGTGGTTAGAACCAGTCGTCGTCGATGTCGCTGTCGAGCGCGGACAGATCGATGTCCGGTGTCGGCGGCGTCGGGACGCTGGGGGCGGGTGGTGGCTCGGCTGGCTCGATCAGGCATCCTTGCGCATCCAGCTCGCGGATGCCCAGCTCGACATAGCCCTTGGCGAGCTTGGCCTGGACCGTCCGCAACAGCCGCTCATAGCGGCTGGGGGGATAGATCCGGCTCTGCGCCAAGTGCCCGGCGCGACCCCAGCGCACTTCACTGGAGCCGTCCTGCCGGCGTCGCCAGGCCCAGTCCTTGGCCGAGCCATCGGCATGGGTGTAGCGATAGAGCTGGAAGGGTTCGCTCATGGCGTGGTTCCGCCGCTCCAGAGGTCGCCCATCACATCGGCGGCGAGCCGGTGGATGGCCTCGCGCTGCTCGGGCTCGGCCCGTGCGGTCAAGGCTTGCTCCAGGGCATAGGCGATCGGCTGCGGCGCCCCGCGAAAGGTCAGCGCCAGGCGTGCCCAGCGCACCAGGGTGCGGGTGGAGAGCGTCACGGTCAGCTCGGCCCCCTGCTCGCCTTCGCCGAGGAACAGGCGTCGGATCTCGTTGGCGACCGTGATCATCAGGGTCGCCACCTCGCGCGGGAGGCTCGGGGCACTGGCCTCCAAGACCCCCAGCTCGACGTCCGGCGGCGGATAGCCGATCGACAACACCCGGAAACGGTCCAGCAGGGCCAGGTTCTGGCGCAGCACACCTTGGTAGAGCCCGGTGGGATCGCCGGCCCCGGCCGAGTTGCCGGTGGCGAAGACGCGGAACTTCGGGTGCGGTCGGATGACCTCTCCGCCGTTCTGGGCGATCACCAGCGGTTGGCCCTCGATCACGTCGTTGAGTCCGGCCAGCTCCGCCGGGTCCACGAGGTCGATCTCGTTCAAGATCAGCAGATGCCCCTCGCGCAGGGCGATGGCCAGCGGGCCATGGACGAAGCGCGTGGAGCCCTCGCAGAGCACGAACTGCCCGACCAGGTCGGACAGCTCCAGGCGCCCGTGACAGGCGACGGATTGGACCGGCCAGTGCAGCCGGGCGGCCACCTGGGCGATCAGCGAGGTCTTGCCGCTGCCGGTCGGACCGGTGAGCAGGAAGGCATCGCCCCCGGCGTGGCGCAGGAAGGCCAGCACCGAGGAGAGCCCCTGGCGGAAGACATAGGGGGTGAGGACGGGGATCCGGGGATGCCCGTCGGCGGCGAAACCTTCGATGGTCAGGCCCGCGGGGGCGCCGACCTGGAAGGTCTGGGTCACGTTGTAGGTGTGGGTGGGGCGCATGCGTCTCTCCGGCGAAGGGGGAGACGCCGCCCCCTGGGGGAGACGAATCTCCCCGTGGGGTGGAGCCAGCCGAGGCTGGCGGAGGGTGGTCGGCGCGAGGCCGGGTGGTGGTGCGCGGGGTCTTGGTGGATCGCTCCCGTGGGCGATGGACGGGCTCAGGGTGTGAGCGCGTCGGAAAGGGCTGGCCCCTCGGACTGGAGGGAGGCGGACGGGCGAGACCTTTCGGGCGGTGGTCAGTATGGATGCGAGCTGGCCCCGCTTGGTTCGTCACCGGAGCCTCGTGGCGCTTGAATGGACCCTGCCCCCAAGGGGGACAGGGTGGCTGGGACTCAGAAGTAGCCGATGGGCTCGTGCTCGGGGTGGGTCTCGGGGATCACTCCCGCGACCGCGTCCGCCTCCGACTCGGGCGCTTGGGATGAGGATCCGCGCCGACGGCGTCGCGGCTTCTCCGACGGCGCAAGCGCCGGCTCCGCCGCTTCATCCTCGTGCTTCAGCGTGACCCGCACCCGCTCGCTGGCGGGTCGGCGGTGCGCGTCCAGGAGGCTCGCGTCCAGATCCGGCACCAGCGCTTCGAGGGCGGCGGCATAGTCCACCGATCCCTGTTGGCGATAGCGCCGCACGCGCAGGTCGCCCTGGTCGGCGAGCAGGAAGTCGCCCATGAGCCCGACCAGTCCGTTCTGGGCCTCGGTCATCCGGGCCTTGAGCCCTTTGATCTCGGCGTCGAGAACCTTGGCGCGGCGCTCGGCCGTACGGTACTGGGCCGCGAAGCGCTGCCACTGGAGCGGCTCCTCCCCGGTCGGGACGAAGCAATCCCGCTGCGGGTCCGGGCTCGGCTCCTGCTTCTTCCGCACCGCCTCGTGGAACTGGAGGCAGGCCGGGATCAGCTCCTGCTCGATAAACGCCGCGTCGCGCTCGATGACGAATTCCAGCACCCGGACGTTCATCTGGACCGGATCGAACACCAGCCAGCCGCGCGCGGCCTCCGCCACCGCGAGCTGGAACTGAAGCTGGACCCAGTAGAGTCCAAAGGCCAGGCTCGCCTCGCCCTCGCGGGCGACGGCGTCCCAGGTCTTCTGGCCCGGCACCTTGAGTTCGACCGGCTCGCCGCTCTCGGTGAGTCCGTCGAAGGAACAGCGCAGCTCCGGATGCTCCCGGTGCTCGGCGCACACGGGCAGCAAGAGCGTGTCGTGGCGCGCCTCAAAGCCCTGACGGGCGGTGTCCTCCAGGGCGATGCCGCGTTGGACGAAGGGGTTGTTGGACAGGTCGTCCGGGAGACAGAGCCCGGTCTTCTCGGCCCACAGACGCCAAGGCGTCTGGTAGGGCGAGCGACCGAGGATCACGGCCGCCTCGGAAGCGGTGATGCCCTGGGCACGCCAGGCGAGCCATGCGGGGGTGCGTTGCGAGAGATTGACGATCTTCATGGGGGCTCCTGTGACAGGGACACCCCTCCCCACGGGAGCGGTGTCCCGTGGGGGGGAAGATGACCGGCGCGGCCGGTCGGGTGTTCGCCGCTCAGGCGGCCTGGGCGGAGGCTTGGGTCTCCTGCTGGGCACGGTCGAGTTCGGCGAGCGCATAGGCGAGCACCTCGCCCTGGTAGCGACCCTTGAAGTAGTCCTGGGCCGAGGCCCAGGCGCGGCTCTTGGTCGCACGAACGATCAGACCCTCGATCTGGCTGAGGGTGGCCTCGTCGATCTGCGCCACGACCGGGATGTCCGGCGCGGGCGTGAGGCGTGGCGGCGCGCCCGGCGCGGGCACGGCCGCCGTCAGGGCGACCAGTTCCCCGTCGATCGGCTTGCCCGCCATCTCCTCGGCGGTATAACCGGTCTCTTCCGGAAAGGCCGCGCGCAGGCTCGCCGCCTTGGCGCATTTGAGGAGCTGACCACGCGGGCGCTTGACCCACATAGCGGTCGGCACCTCGCCGCCGCCCATCCGCGAATAGCTCTCCTCCCAGAACACCGTCTCGGTGAAGGGACAGCGCACCCCGCCGACCAGGCGGTAGACGGTGACCTCGCACCAGGCGGGAAAGGTGACGGTGATCTGCAGCTCCTGCCAGCCGTCGTCGGTTTTGGCACGACCGGCAAAGGTCCGCTCGCCCTCGGGTCCGAAGCGCGCGGGATCCATCCCGGCCCACTGTCCGGTGCGCGCGGCCGTCGTCTGCACCTCGGCAATGCCGGGCCAGACGGTTTCGACCTCGCGCCCCAAGGTGCGATTCCACATGGGGACGATATGAATCGGGCGTTTCATCACGTCCAGTCCGCGCGCCTGGCAGTAGCGCACGGCCAACTGCACGCCTTCGACGGTCTTGGCGGCGGGAAAGATGGACTCGACCAGCACCTGCCAGGTGGCGGGGTCGAGGCCGAGTTCGGCGAGCGCCTGTTGGCCGATGGCCAGCCGGCAGGCGGGCACGGCGGTCAGGGATTGAGTGGACTTGCTCATGGGGCCTCCGGATCAAAGGGGACACCGCCCCCAAGGGGCGACATGCCCCGGTGGGGTGAAGGCCGACGCCGAGGCGTGGCCGGATGGGTCAGGCGTTAGAAGGGGACGGCCGCGTCGACGGGGGCTGCGGATGTCCGTGGCGCGCGGGCGCTCGGGCGTGCGCGTGCCGGGGTCGGCGCCCGCAGCGCGGGTCGCGCGGGTGTCGGCGCGGATCGGGACGGACGTTGGTGCGCGCTCGAGGGCTCGGTCGCGCCAGACGCTCGACTGTCGAGCATCAGAAGGCGGCCGCCGACGTCGACCACGATTTCGGTCACGGTCCGCTCGGCGCCGTCCGGCGCCTGGTATGGGCGCGTGCGCAGCTGGCCTTCGAGGTAGACCCTGGAGCCCGAGTGCAGGTACTGAGCGGCGACGTCGGCGAGACGCCCGAAGAGCACCGCGCGGTGCCACTCGGTGCGCTCGCGGCTCTCGCCGCTGGTCTTGTCGGTCCAGGTGTCGCTGGTGGCCAGTGAGAGGTTGGCGACGGTGTCGCCGCTCGGGAGCGTTCGGACCTCGGGGTCCGCGCCCAGGTGGCCGATGAGGATGGCTTTGTTGAGACCGCGTGACATGGTGTCGTCTCCTGTGGCAGGGGTCAGGTCAGGGCCGCTGGGGCGCGGGGCGCCGCTGGCGGGTCTTCTCGTGCGCGTGCGCGCGCGAGTGGGCAAGCCGTTGCGCGGCGCGCTGCAGGCGCGGCCAGCCGGAGAGCTGGGCGCAGGGGGAGGCGTGGCCGTGGATCGCCGCGCCGGTGGCGAACAGGGCCACCGTGCGCAGGGCACGAAGGGAGGCCGCGGTGGTGTGCATGGGTCGTCTCCGACAGGAGGAGAGACGCCGGCCCCCGTGGAGGAGGTGTCTCCCCAGGGGGTGGAAAGCCAGCGTGGGCTGGCCGATGGTGCGCGCGGTCTTAGGAATCGCCCGCGCGGGCGATGACGGGATCCCCTTCTCAGGTGATCGCGAAAACCACTGTCCTCTTGGCCGCGCGCGTCAGGCGCGGAAAGGCCGAGACGACAGGGGTCTGGCGCACTGCGTCAGGGTGTGTCTGGTTCGTGCGGACGCACGTCGCTTAGGGCTTCCCGACAGCCTGGCCGGGATCAGACGCCGTCCAGCGGCGCGCGAGGGGCGCCAAGGGATGGCGCGGATGGTGCGCGGAATGGGGCCTCCGCGGGCCGGTCACTCGCGCGATGGAAGCCGAGAGCAACGGTTGATTTTCTAGCACACGGATGAAGGTCGCGCAACCCCAGCGGGTGACGCGCATCGACAGCCCGGCGACGGCAGGCGACGATGGCCGCACCCTCCAGTCGCCAGGGCTTCGCGTTTTACCTCGGCGCCCCAACCTTCCCATCTCCTCCAGAGATCAGGGCTCCCCATGACCCTCAAGGCAACCGTCTCGTCCGCGGACGGGCTGATCGACGATTTCCGTGATCCCGACGGGCGATCGCGCTTGGGGACGCGCTGGCGGTTGGTGACGGACACCGTCATGGGAGGGGTCTCCTCGGCGCGGATGTCGTTCACAACGGCGGACGCAGACCGGGCACTCGGTGTCGAGGGCGAGGTGAGGCTGGAACACAACGGCGGCTTCCTGCAGGTCAATCTGGATCTGACCAGCCAGGGCCAGCCGCTGGACGCGGCGGACTGTGTCGGACTGCGGCTGATCGTCCGCGGCAACGGCGAGCGCTACAACCTGCATCTCAAAAGCCGGGACTGCACCCTGCCCTGGCAAGCCTATCGCGCGACCTTCGTCGCTGGGCCGGACTGGCAGAAGATCCGAGTTCCCTTCGAGCACCTCACCCCCTATCGCCTGAGCGCACCGCTCGATACGGGCCAGCTGACGCAGCTCGGCCTGGTCGCCATTGGACGGGCCTTTCGCGCCCAGCTCTGCGTCGCGGAAGTGGGCTGGTATCGGGACCTGGACGCAGGCTCGGCCCCCTCGCCTTCCCGCTGAGCCGGCCTCACTGTCGGATCGTTTCTTGGACAGACAACGATCAGGAGACAACGCCATGCGGATCGCTCTCTTCGGCGCGACCGGCGGCACCGGCCGGCAGGTCCTGGCCCAGGCACTGGATTGGGGTCACACCCTCACGGCCCTCGCGCGCGATCCCCGTGACGGTCTGACAACGATCGGCGGGGATGTGCTCGATCCAAAGGCCGTCGCCCAGTGCGTCCAAGGCGCGGAGGCGGCCATCTGCGTGCTGGGTTCGTACGGCCGGCAAGAGCCCATTGAGGCGCGCGGCACTGAGCGCATCCTGGCCGCGATGCACGAGGCCGGCGTACGCCGACTGGTGGTGGTGACCCCCCTCGGCGTCGGTGACAGTCGCGCGCGGATCGCCTAGCCGTTTCGGCTAGTGATGGACCTCATGCTCAAGCGGATCCTCGAGGCCAAGGCGGCGCAGGAGCCGTTGGTGAAAGCGAGCGGGCTCGATTGGGTCATCGTGCGCCCCGGCGGACTGACCGATGGTCCCCGCACCGGGGCGTATCGCCGCGGCGTCGATCCGACCCTCAAGTCGGATCGCATTGCGCGCGCGGATGTGGCGAACTTCGTGCTCCGTCAACTGACAGACGAGACCTTTCTGCGCCAGACGCCAGCGGTCACCGGACCACGGCGACGCCGGGCACGGCGGATCGAGCCAGATCTGGCGTCGGCCGATCGGCACCTGTTCGAGCGCCTCGGCCAAGCACTGGTCAAACAACGACCGGTACAGGGTTTTCTCAATGGTGGTCGATCGTTACCGCCGGATGACACAGCTTATCCACAGAGACATTCACGGAACCTGTGGACAATCGCTCCCCCAGTCGGCACCCGCTGAGCCCCGCTCTCTGTCAGCATCCAGCGGAGCCTGTAGGCCAGGAGCCGCGCAAACTTGCTCTTCGAACTGCGATGCTCCGATCCCGTGCGAGACGGCTAAAACGGCGCATAGAGACCATCGACCGATCGGCTCAAGTCCACCGTCGTCGCGAGTGCGCCAGCCCTGGAGGGCTTGAGCCCTTGCAGACCCAGTTCCAACCAACGCCCGATCAGACTCCGCGTCGATGGCCTCTGGTCTCAAGGTGCGGCTCTTCGGGGTTGCCATACTGGAGGGAGATGACACACCTCGGTGACGCTCGCTATGCTAGAAACGGCAGCATGAGGATCACGGCGGGCACGGCCGCTCTCGATCCGACTGGTTCTCTTGTCACCGTTCCGAGCACTGGAGATTCGTTGATCGGCGTCCGCAGTCGGCTGGACAGCCGACGCTGGCCTGTGCCTCGAGTTACATATACGGAGAGTAAGCCGGGTCCTTGCCGTCGGTTAGGCTGACGTTTGTGTTCTCCGTTGGCCGCCTGGTTTCCCGGCGGTGCCACATGATCTCGGCCATACGACGGTTCGTTCCCGGCTCCTCGCAGAACCGGACTTGGAGTGTTACACCATCCGGCTCCCAGCTTGAGTCTTCCACCAAGGGACGGGGTAGAGGTCGTGAATGATCCGCGCCGTCGGGAGCATGGGCTTGATGACCGCAGAGAAGCGCTTCCAGGTCAACGAACGACGTTGGCTGCGCCGGTTGAGCCATTTGAACAACAGGCCCGTGGCCGCGTAGAGATAACCCGACACGCCCCGGCTATTGCCGCTCACACCGTAGTACTGGATGTGGCCGCGCAGATGCCGGATCAGGTAAGCCACCATCGCCCGCCCGCCTTGCGCCCGCAACCCACGCAGGCGCTCGCTCAGGAGCTTGAGCTTCTTGCGGACCCGCTTGCCGTCGGTCTTGCGCCCGACGACGAAACGCCCCGTTCGGCTCTTCCCAACGTAATGGGTCAAGCCGAGGAAGCTGAAGGTCCGTGGTCCGGGCGTTTCCGCCCCCGTCCGACCCAGTTGCTCGCTGCCGAAACGCAGCAGTGCCGTTTTGCTCGGCTCGACTTCCAGGTCGAACTGCGCCAGGCGTGCGGTCATCTCGCCGAGAAAGGCCCGTGCATCTCCTTCGTGCTCGAAGCAGGCCACGTAGTCGTCGGCATAGCGAATCAGGTACGCCCGCCCCGTGCAGGTCCCCGCAAACCGTTTCTCGAACCAGAGGTCGAGCACATAATGCAGGTAGATATTGCTGAGCACGGGCGAGACCAGACCCCCTTGCGGGGCGCCTTCGTCGCTCGCCGTGAACGCGCCGTCTTCCATGATGCCGGCCTTCAGGAACCGCCGCACGATCCGCAACAGATTGGGATCGCCGATGCGGTGCTCCAGGAATTCCATGAGCTGGGAGTGTGACAGATGGTCAAAGAAGCCTTTGATGTCCGCCTCCACCACCCACTGCGTGCGCCCGTTGGTGATGACCTCGGCCACCCGGCGCAGCGCATCGTGCGCGCTGCGGCCCGGCCGAAACCCGAACGAGCCGTCCCGAAACTCCGGCTCCCAAATAGCCTGGAGGATGCGGCTGAGGCGATCTTGGACCAGGCGGTCCTCGAAGCTCGGCACCCCCAACGGCCGATAGCGGCCGTCCCCTTTCGGGATATAGGTGCGCCGCACCGGCGGCGGCCGGTACCCCAGACGGCGAATCCGTGCCGACAGATCTTCCAGACGCGCGTCCAGACCCACGGCATAGTCGTCCTTCCTGACCCCGTCGACTCCGGGCGCCTTGCGTCCGTCCTGGCGCTCGAAGCTTTCGCGCAACCCCTCCGGGTCAAACAGCATGCCCATCAGGGACGTGAACCGCGTGTGCGGCTCCGCGTGCGCCTTCAGTGTGAAACGCTCAAGCTTGCTGGTCACGGTCAGAGTCCTCTCGGTGTAGGGCCGTGTTTCACTCTTGCGTTGTCTCAAACCGCCACCCCTTCGCTCCACCCGCATTACCGGGTATCACCGCTACTCTAGGTGGCTCCGACTTCCGCGCATCACTGCCCGCGTCCTCGCTTTTGACACTTGTTCGCGGGTGCCCGCCTCCGGCGGACCGATACACGGATCTCCCTGGTTACCACGTACTCTCGATGTCAGGCTCGATGCGGTCTCGGACCCCGGGGAGTTCCCGTGCCACTCGCCAGAGCGCGACACGGTCTGTTGCCTGCCGGGGGGACAAACCCGTCGGCACTCACCCATGTTCTTTTCGGGGCTCAATACCTTCAAGGTCGGCTCCACCCGTTACCCTTACACCTCGCCTGCTTTCGTGCCTACGCATCGACGCGCCTGTTACCAGCCGCGCCGCAAGGCTCGATACCGGGCTCGTGGCTAGCGATTACCCGGACGGGGCTCCCACCCGCTAGAATACGCAGCCTTGCCAGGCCGCACCGTCCCCGGAACTCTGTCCCGGAACTCTGTCCCGGAACTCCCCAACCTTTAGCCAGAGCGAAGACTTGCTGACGCACGGGGTTCGGCCGGTACGATGATCGCTCGCGAGTTGCAGGCAATGTGCGCGTGCGCCGAAAAATCGAATGACTGGACGCACGGCCGTCGCAGCCAGTGAATTGCGCGCCTGCGAACGGATGACTGCGAGCGCCTGCATTTAATTGATCTGCCGGGTATTTGACAACATTGATTCTCATGGGAGTCATCATATCATGCCACTACGATCGAGTTGGTTTTCCGGCAACGAGCGCTGTCAGCAATGCGCGGTAATAGACGCGAAGCACATTCTGCTAGGTGACTCGGGTTTACATGTCTTCTTGATCCAAAAGGCATTGACCCTGCTTCATGGTTCCGTGATAGAGCCCACCGAGCTGGATCAGTGGAGGTACGGTGCTTCGACCAGCGCTGCCGTGCTTCGGTACAAGGAAGCGCGCACTATTATCAACCGCACCTACCAGCAGAAGGCCGACGATATCGTTGGCAAGATGACAATGGCTTCGCTCGACGAGGGCATGCACGCCTTTGAGTCAGGTCTCTTGTTGTTGGGTGGAGCAGGCTTAATGTTCGGGCGGATCTTGCTGGCCGCCCCCAGGGTGATCAAGACCTCTGGCCCCCGCATGGTGGTGATCAGCGAGACCGCACAGCCGTGGTCGAAATGGGCCGACCAGTTCGTTGCGGCGGAGCCGAAGGCGCGCGTAAAGGTGCCGATTCCCGCCGGGCAGAGTCCGGCAAACATCGCCCGGGTCTATAAGCATGCAATCGCGCTCGCGGGTGCGGGCGGTACGGTGATCATTAGTGTCGGCCATGGAATTCCATCCGATGTCTCTAAGGATGACGGGATGTTTGACCTGGGGCCGCTGGGCTCGTTCAAGATTGGCGGGCGCAATGCACTGCTCGTGGGCGATCAGCCACCCTCCGATACACCAAAAAACAAACTTGTTTTCCATCATACGCAGGTCTTCTACGCCGATTCCCCACCCAAGCCGTATCGCTCCCGCAAGGCCGACGATGAAGACAGCAAGAGCACAACGGCGCAGACCCGATTGAATAACTGGAAAGCCTACGAAGATATTTCGGCGGCGTTCAAGGCGCAAAGGCTCTACAGTGTCATCATGCTCACATGCCGCATCGGCGGTGCGTCCGGAATGATCAGAAAAGTGGCCCAGCAATGGGGGACACCGATCACTGGTTATAAGCGGCGAATCGTTGGGCAAGAACAGGCCAACAAACGAGTACGTGTCTTCCTCCAAGGTGACCCCGAGGGTAGTTACTACCAGTGGCCGAATACCAGCAATACGCCTGCCAGCGAAACATTCTTTCCATTTTCGCGCGACATGGTGGTGCTTCATCCCTGACGACGCCAAACGACGATGCGAGCTAGTCAAGCGTCGCCTGTTAGGCCGAAATCGCGACGCAGGAGACCGGGCGAGGCGCTCTGTAACAGGCCGGCAACGTTTGAGCGCTGTGCCCGATTCAGGGCCTCTGGTCAGGTCGCTCCATGACCGTCAGATTGGCTGGATGTAGCGTTGGATCGTCGCAGGACGTTAACGGCCGGGTCGAAGAAGGCGGCTCCAGCCGATGGTGTCACTCAGCGCCTCCACGCCTGCATCATGCGCGCAAAGTAGAGCACGACCCAGAACAGCGACGTACCACCCCCCGCGAACACCATCATCTCCTGCATGCCCATCCCGCGACTGATGTAGCGCAGCGCCATCAATCCCGCCGCCAGCAGGATCAGCACCGGGGTCATGTCGAGATAGCGTACCGCCGCCTCGTGCGTGAGCGCGCGCAAGGTGGCGCGGCTCACCGAGCGCTCGACCAGCGCCTGATCGAGCATGCCCTGAACGGCCGCCGGGATGCCGCCGGAGTCGCGCACCATCGCGCGGACGAAGGCGCGCCGGATGCGCGCGGACTCGAAGGCGATGGGATGCACCATCAGCCACTGCTCGACCCAATCGCGGGTGTCCGGACTCACCAGCGGTTTGAGGTCGACCGTCAGTTGGAATTTCCACAGCAGGCGCTGAATCCGCGCCCGGCGGTTGTCGGCATCCATCCCCGCGCAAAGCTGGCAGTGATCGGCGAGCTGGGCCAGCATCTCGGCCTGCGTCGGTGCGACCTCCAGGGCCTCGGCGAAGAGGATCACATCGTCGCGGCGCCGCAGCGAGGCCAGGATCAGCGCCATCTGATCGGCCACCGGTTCGCGCGAGAGGTTGCGCTGCACGTGGCAGAACTGCACCACGCCCGGCCCTTCACCACGACCGAGGAGCCTGCCAGCAAGGCGCTCATGATCTGCGCGATCTCCTTCCAAGATCGTCCGGATCAAGGCGTCGCCTCAGCGGATCCTGGCACGGTCTCCAGCGTCTCCTCCCAGCCTTGCGCCTCGGCCGCCCGATTCGCCTCACCGACCGTCTGGACGTCGCTCAGATCCTCCAGCCGATCAGCCGTGCGATTGCCCTCCCCCTCGGTCAGCGTCTCCAAGTCCAGATCGGTCGTGGTGACGATGAGGTCCGCCTCGGTGAGCATAACCAGCCATTCCGAGAGATCGATGCGGCTCCAATCGACCTGGGCCAGGCGCTCGACCGCGATCCCCGCGCAGTTGGGATGCTTGGCGCTCCCGTAGCCGCCGATTCCCGCTTGTCCCCGGATCTGCTCGTTCAAAATCCGCGACAGCGGCGAGTTGAAACAGCAGAAACGGTCACGGGATTCGATGCAGGCCCCGAAGAAATTCTTCTTGCAGTAGGAACCGACACGGTGACACGACTTCAGCTCGCGCTGCACGCCGAGCGTGAACTCGTCCTCGGTGCATTCCCAGATGAGCTGGATCAGGATCATGACGATGGTGTAGACCAGATAGGCCCACATCACCCATTGGATGACCACCGTGATGGCGGGATTGAGGGCCACGGTCGCGGCCACCGAGCCGTCGGCGGCTACCGCCGCCCCACCGCTCGCGGCCTCGACGAAGAGCGCATTGGCGGCCTGCGCGCCGAAGGTCTCGGCGGTCCATTGCACCGTCTGCTGGAGGAGCTGCTGCTTGAAGCTCGCGATCAGCCCCTGCTTGGCCGCCTCCGTCGTCACCGCCGCGGTGTTGCCGGTAATGTTATTGACCGCCGAGGTGAAGGCGTCCTTGACCGCCGACCAGGTGTCGACCATGGGTGAGCGCAGGGTCTCCCAGGCGCCGAAGGCGGGATTGGAGACGCCCGCCTTCACCAGCGACAGGGTCACGCTGTCGAGCTTGGCGACCGAGAACATCAGCTGCAGATAGAGCCCGAGCGAAATCCCGCTCGGGCGCTCGCAACAGTTGACGATCCCGCCAACCGCGCGCTTGCACTCCAGGGCCTCGCCCTTGAACACCTGGCAGCTTCCGCTCGTACAGTCGGCATCCAGGGAGACCATCTCGGCGGCATTGAGCGCCGCTACGGCTTCATCAAAATCATCGGACGACTCCGGCGCGATCGCCACACAGTCGTCGCCCAGACAACGAATCTCCCCGCCGCACTCCAGCTCCGAGGTGCGCTCGATCCCGGCGATCTCCTGATCGGTCCCGCAGTCGTAGACCACCTGATCGACGTAGCAGACCCCCGAGCGGCCGGTCGCTTCCTCGGCACACTGGCGGCTCACCCGTCGGCAGTTGGGATTGGCGTCGAGGGCCGCGCAGTTGTCCAACTCGCCGGGATTCTCGGGGCAGTGGGTGACGCCATCCGGATCGGTCCAGCAATCCATCCGGCCCTCGTTGAAACTGGTGCAGTCGAGGGCGACGCCGACCTGCAGACAGGCCGCACCGATGCCGGAGAACTGCTCCCAAGGCTCGTTGCCGGTCTCGCCCAGATAGGGCGGCGCGACCAGCTCGCTCCCGCACAGCTCACCGCCGGTGACCGGGACGCAGTCGGCGTCGGGATTCCCGGTGCAGGTCGTGACGCTGCGGCAGAAACCGTCCATGAGGCGTTCGTTGAGCGTCTGGAGACAGGCCGCCGACTCCCAGCTCCACAGATCCACCCGCTTCTCGACCCGGCGCACCAGCTCCATGATGGGCTCGCCGGTCTCGGGATCGGTACCCACCTGGACCGGATCCCAGTGGACCGTGGCGTCCAGGGTGCGGGTCGCCGTGCAACCGAGCTTGGGCTGGTCCTTGTCCGGAATCAGGCAGGCTTCATAGTCGGGAACATGGACCGTGCGGGGACGGCTCAGGAAGCTGTTGTCCCAGGTGCAGTCGGCATAGGTCGCCGTGAAGTCATCGAGCGAGCCGAGGGTCGCGTCGGTGAAGTCCCACAGCGGATCGGCGCTTAGATCGGTGCGTTCGCGCTCGACCGGCTCCAGCAGGGTCTGGTACGCCTGACCGGTGGCCGAAGACTCGGCGTAGGGGGTGTCGACCAGGGTTTGCTGGGTCTGAAGACCCGCCGCCTCCAAGGCGATTGGATTACCGTAGAGCGCGCTCCAATCCGTGACCGCGCCCGCCTCGGCGCCGGGGAAATAGACCCGGTAGTCGTCCGGCTGATCGAAGGGGGCCAAGCGGGTCGGATCGCTTCCGAGCTGGCTCCCCAACCCCTGCCCATCGGTAGCGGCCTGATCAAAGTCGAGCGCCCGACGCAGGTCATCGCCCCACACCAGCGCCCAGGGGGTCCAGACGATCGCCAGAACCAGGATCCAGACGAGCCATCGGGTTCCAGTGCGCACAGGCATGGCCGCGCCTACCCACAGCGGAACTGAAGGGTCAAAGCCAGGTCGCACAACAGTCATGCCAGCGCCAGATCAGATAGAGGTGATCCTCGCCCACGCCGGGGACGTTGCGCCACATCCCCCAGCGCAACTCGCTCTCACCGATGACGTGGTTGGAATTGGCCTCCGGAAGCGGATAGAACTGGGACAGCCGGTACTGGGTCTTGGGCAGCATGAGCGCGAAGGGCGCCTCGCAGAGGGCCTCGTCCCCGACGGTCCGACGCGCCAGTCCGCGCCGGTGCAGGGCCGCCAGCACCCGCGCGCTCGCCAGACTCATCTCCGAGGGACGCCCGTTGAGGGTCGGGGTGCGTCCGGTGAAGGGATAGAGCCCGCCCCAGGCGCCGGCGCACCAGAACAGGGTATCGAGCGGCTTCTGGAGCGTGGTGGCCGAGGCGGCATCGACGAGACAGGCCGCCTGAGCGATGGGATTGGCGACGAAGGCGGCCTCGGGATTGGTGAAGAAGGCCAGCTCGTCGTTGTTCCAGGTCGGATCCAGCTCGGAGAGATAGAGCACGTCGAAGTCGGTCAGGTGATCGACGTTGCAGCGGTCCGGAAAGAACAGATCGAGCATCACCAGGATCGGGAAGGCGTAGTAGTGATAGTTGTAGAACGCCTTGTCGGAGCCGTCGTAGTTGGCCTGACCGGGCGTGCCGAGCATGCGCCAGGACCCCAGATCGAGCCGGGCACCGCCCAACGCGGGCAGACAGCCCGGCACCCGCACCAGCTCGACGATCCGCGCCGGCTCCCACATCCCGATCACCACGCCGGGACTCGGCAGACCGGCCGGGTCGGGACAGGCACAGAGCGCCTGGTCGCTGGCCCCGCTCGGCACGGAGCCGCCGCCGATCGGCGCCCCGGCGATCTTGAGCGGAAAGAGACAGCTCCAGCAGATGTCGGTGATGAGCTTGGGGCCAAGCAGCTCGGCGTCGGGACAGACGGCGTTGCCCAGACCGGCGGTGGTCTCTTCCTGGGCGCGCACGGTCAGGGCCAGCGCGAGCAACAAACCCACCAGTACGGCGGCCTGAAGGAAGCGGCACCGCCAGATCCTGCCCATCCTCAGCCCTCCGGCACCCATTCCGACACCACCAGGGAGCCATCGCGCGACTCGACCACCGCCGGCACCCGCTCGATCCGGAAGCGGCGCTGGACGTCGGGGGTGAGGAGGTAAAGCGAATCCTGCAACACCGTCTGGACATCACGGTAGCCGCCCCACCCCGCCGCCCGATCCAGGCGCGTCGCCAGATAGAGCGGCAGCCGCCCCTCGGCGCGACTCGCCGCGCCGCGCCGCGCGACCTCGGCGACCTGACGCGGATCGGTGGCGTCGAAGATGAACAGACGCTGACGGAAGGGGAGGATCGCGAGCGGATCGACGCGCTCGCCGGCACGGATCGCGACGGTTCCGTCCGGGAGGGTCACGTCGGCCTCGACGACGACGGTCCGCTCCAGGCGCCGCTCGCGCGGGCGCTCCGCCGCTGGCAGTTCGGCCAGCTCGGCCCGCTCCCAATAGCGCGCCAGGGCGGCTTCGCGCCGGGCGCTCCAGTCGATGGCGGCCAGACGCCGCTGCAATTCGGCGATCAGGTCGGGTTCGCTGACCGCGACGGTCGGACCGCGCACCCCCAGATCGCCCCGTCGCCCCTGCCCCACCTGCTCCAGCAGCCAGTCCGGACGGCTGATCCCGCTGACGCGGGCCAGCTCCTTCCCGGCCCCATCGGTCACGATCAGGGTCGGAGCCAGCTCGACCAAGGGGGTCTGGAAGGGACGCGGATCGATCTCGACGCGTGGAACGACCTTGCGGCCCAGATCCTCTCGCGCTTGACGCAGAAGCCCGTGGATCTGGCGAATAAAATCACCCAGCGATTCGCCCGGCGCCACGCCCCGAAAGACCACCCGCACCTCGGGCCGACCGGCGGCCTGCGCGAACAGCTCGCGCAGTTGCGCCTCGCCCAGGGCACGCGAGGCGAGAATGGTGAGCGTCCGTTCCCGGCCGCCTGGCCCCGTCGACGGCGCATCGGGGGTCGGAAGCCTGACCCACGACGGCGCGCCCGGCTCCAGGTGGCCCAACCCTCGCGACCACGCCTCGATCGACGCGTTCTGGTCTGTCAGCCATCCCGGCAGCGGCGTCCCCAGCGCCCGCTCCTGAATCCGCACCGCCCGATCGCGCAGCGCCGGATCCGGTAACGGCTCACCGGCCCCAGGCTCGGCGACGACCAGGGTCGCCAGAGCCGGGATCACGACCGTCGCCCATCGCCACTCAAAAGAGCGCATACGCCTTCCCCACGACCCGCGCCTGCGGCAGGAAGCCCCAATAGCGCGAGTCGAAGCTGTCGGCGGTCTCCCCGAGCATCCAGAAGTGCTCGACCGGGACGCGCTCGTGGCGCTCTAGGCTCGCCGGATCGCGCCGAAGGGCCGGGGCGAGCGCGAGTCCCTCGACCATCGGCAGGCCGTTGATGGCGGTCTCGGCGCGCGTCACCGTCACCCAATCCCCCGGCACCCCGGCGGCGCGCTTGACGAACAGGCGTCCCTCGAAGGCCTCCACCCCCAGCCCCTGCGCGCGAAAGGCCACCAGGTCGCCCTGAACCACATCCTCGGGACCGACGAAGGTGTCGATCAGGAACACCCGCGCGGACTCCAGGCAACCGCGGGCCTGAAGATCGAGGCCGAGGCGGTAGCGGATCGCCCCGTAGGCGCCGACAGCCAGAACCAGGCTCAGGGCCGCGATGGCGAGCACCGCCCAGCGCCACCCGAGCGCCCGGAGACCGGCCCCCCAGCGCCGCGCCCAGCGTCGCGCCGGTGGCGCGGCGTTACTCCGGCGCATACGGGACGTCCGCCATCCGCTCCGCTCGACCCTCTAGGGCCAGAGCCAGCGGACGACCGAGCCGCCGGGCGGCGCGGATGACCGGCGCCGACGGTGGACGCGTCTCAACCATGCCCGCGCTCCGCGAGCCGCCGACGGATGGCCGCATCGATCGACAAGCCCTGGCGGCGCAGCGCCGTCAGCGCCGCGACCTCGCGCGGGTGGGTCGAATAGAGCAACTGCCGGAAGGTATCGACGATGAGGCGCCCGATCCCGGCTCCATAGTCGCCGATGACCAGGATCTCGGAATAGACACCAGGGACCGTATGCACGGTCTTCAACAGCTCCGCCCCGCCCTCGGTCAGCGGCAGGCGCTTGGCCGCGCGCAGCTGATCGATCGCCTGCGCCGGCTGGGCGAGCAGGAAGGTGTGGGCCGAGTTCTCGGCGATCGCCCGCCCGGTCGGATGGGCATAAAGGTCGTTGAGCGACTGGGTGACCGTGACGGCGGCGCCCCGGTACTTGCGAAAGCGCCGATAGCCGGTCTCGATGAAACGGGCGACATCGCCCTGGGCGAGCAGATCCCAAGCCTCGTCGATGATCACCAGCTTGGCCTGGTCGCGCTCGCCCAGGTACATCGCCTGCTGGATCTGATAGATCAGTTGCAGCAGCACCACCTGTTGCAGATGCTTGCGCCCTTTGAGTTCCTCCAGTTCGAGCACCACGAAGGGGGCGGCGAACTCAATGCTGTTGGGTCCGTTGAAGAAGCGCCCGTACTCACCCTGGGTGGTGAAGGGATAGATCTGGGTGCCCAGATCGCTCAGGCGCGCATCCGCCTCGGCCCTCAAGGCCCGCGCGATCCCGTCGATGGTCATGGCCGCCCCCTGGTCATCCCAGACCGCCTTGAGCACCCGCTTGAGACCGGCGAGGGCGTAATCGTCCAGCCCGCCGGAAGGCGCGATCATGGCCCCGACCAGGGCGGCGATCATGTCGGCCTCCTCGTCCCAATGGACCACCAGCTCGAAGGGATTGAGACCGATCCGCGTCTCGCGGGTGAAGGCGAGGAACTGCCCGTCGAGCGCCTCGCAGAGCTTCTCGTAGGAGCGCCCGACGTCGATCACCCAGCACCGCCCTCCGACCGAGAGCGTAGTGGAGATCAGCTCGTTGGTCAGAAACGACTTGCCCGCGCCCGACTGGGCGGCAATGCAGGCGTTGTAGTTGGAGGCGGAGTCGAACAGCGAGAGGTTCATGAGCTGCCCGCCGCGGCTGACGAGGTTCAACACCGGGGTGCCGCTGCCCTTCCAGTCTCCATGCACCGGCATCAGGTTGACCGCGTGCGAGGCCGCCAGGGTGCGGTAGCGCTGCATGTCACGGATCGCCCCGCGATCGGCGCCGAAGGGCAGCGCGTTGAGAAACAGCGGCAGGGTGAAGAAACGGTCGCTGACCACCTGGAAGCCCAGCTCGCGCCAGTAGGTGCGCAGGTTCGAGGCGGCGGCGGTGGCCTGGTCCTTGGGCGCGAACAGCACCAGACCCAGATGCGCCCGCACCGGCCGGTCCCCGGCGTCGAGGCGTTCGAAGAGCACGCGAAAGCCGCGCGCCCGCTCGGCCAGGCGCGGCAGATAGACGGCGATCGGCCCGGTCGCCATGTTGGTCGCCCACTGACTCTGGGTCTGGAGTCGCGTGCGGGTGGTCTCGGGCTCGGGAAAGTGGAGGTTCAGACACACCAGCAGGTTGTGCGGGATGCCGCGCGTCCCCGAGAAGGGGTCGCTCAGATAGCGCGCGGCGAGCCCAAAGTGCAGCCGGTCGGGAAAGCGCTTGACCGACAGGGTCTGAACCCGGCAGTCGCCGAGCGTCAGCCCCTGGGCGTCCACCTCCAGGGCCTGATCGGGGTCGAGGAACTGCTCGCGCAGGATCCGCGTCGGATCCGCCTCGGGCGTCACCCGCTCGCGCCAGGTCGCCTCTGGCCCCCAGTTGAGCAGGCTATTCATGAGCCGGACCAGATCCCCGGCCATCAGTGGACGGGGCTGAAGTCCGACGGTTGAGAGCACCTGCTCGGTGCTCGCGCGCAGATCGAGCGCGGCCTGATGGGCGGCGGCGCTCGGCAAGGGACCCGGCAGCGGGAGCTTGACGGTCACCAGAACCTGGACGTCACGCACCCGGGTGTCGGATTGGCGGATGAGCGGCGCGCTCACCCCGGCGCGCAGAAAGGCCGCCCGCTCGGCGGTCGCCGCGCGCAACAGGGGATGCCGCAGCTCGGTGCGCAGGCCGTTCATCGCCGCGAGCGGTGCCTCAATGTCGGGCGAGGCCCAGAGGACGATCTGCAGCAGGGTATCGGTCGGCCATTCCTGATTGACCAGCGCCGTGAGGCGGTCGGCATGGCCCTGATCGGCCCCGGCCAGGGGCTGACCGTGCCACCCGAAGGCGAGGCTCTGGTCGTCGAGCAGGAAGATCCCCGGCTCGGGATCGCAGGCCAAGGTCGGAAAGAGCGCGGCGGCGCGCTCGCCCTGAAAACGGCGCTCTCTCATCGGGTGGACTCCGCATCGCCCGCCATCGCGACGGGGCCGACGACCCGGTGTAATTGCAGCAACAGCGGATCGGTCGAGAGCACCCGAACGCGCCGGCGTCGCAACAGCTCGCGGGCGCGCGCCGGATGGCAGGGTTTGAGCAGCCGACGGTTGGCGTCGCACACCAGCACCGGCGTGCGCCCCTGCACGCGGGCCAGGGCCTGCTCCAGAAAGCGATCGCGCGCCGCCGGCGACAGCTCGGCCAGGGACGCGAACAGGGCCTTGGGGACCGACAGATAGTGGCGGGTCTCGGGCCAGGGGTCGCACAGGGACATGGCGCTCCTCTCTGATTCGGGGGATGGGCCGTTGCCGGCCCGGTCTCGGCCGGGAGTGGCCGGTGGCGCTGTGAAGGCGCAGGAGAGAGCCACCGAGCGTCCCCTCAGGCGAGCGGCAGGGTCGCGGTGAAGAGGGTGTCGATGATGTTCGGCGCGACCAGCATCCCGACCCCCGCCGAGACGCCGACCACGAAGCCCATGATCGACTGGCGCATCACGCCGGCGACCAGTCCGACCAGGATGAAGGCGATGGCGATGACCTTGCCGAGCAGGCCGGTCATCCAGCCGGTGAGGAGCGTGTAGACTTCCTGGAACTCGGTGCCGGTGGTGTCGCCGGTGCCGGAGCTGGCGGCGGCGAGCAGGGGGGCGAAGGCCAGGGCCAGGAACAGCATCCGGCCGGCCAGGTGGTGTCGGTCATGAGACGTCATCATCGGGGTTTCCTCTGTCGGTTCGATCAATTCAAGGAGCGCCGGGGCTCGCCGGTCGCGGAGGGACAGGGCTCGCCCGCGCACGTCGGTTGGCGACGCGGGGGTGCGGAAGACTCCCCGCCGCCCGGCGCGACGCGCGCCTCGACCTGGAGGGGCTTGAGCCGGGCGTTGGAGAAGCGGTCTGGCCCGGCGGCGAGGCTCCAGGTGCGCGGAGTGATCTCGGTGAAGACGTAACCGCTCGCGTGCAGGTCGGCGTTCTCGTCTTCCCAGGGGGCGAGCCAGAGACGCATCACCTGCGCGGGTACCCGCTGCGGGATGGGGTCGCGTGAGCGGGGTTGTAGCCGGTCGTCCTCGGCCACGATGGGCGGAGCCTCCACGGGCGCCTTGATGGGGAGCGGCTCGTCACCTGGCGGATCCTTGACCGGGGTCGGTGCCACTGTGAACAGATCCGCATCCTCACCGAAGAACCCGACCGCCGCGCGGGTCCGCTTCGCGGTGCCCAGGGTTGGGCGTCGCGGCGACTCGCCGGACCGCGGCCAATCCGCCGCGCGCTCCCCGTCGGGCGGCTGGAGCACATCCGTCCCATTGGTCAGCTCATAGACCCGCGAGGCGGGCAAGCACAAGGGATCGCTTGGATGCCCCTTACAGCCAAAGCGCTTCTCGCCCACGGCGAGCGAGCCGCAGCCGCTGGTCAGCAGGCTCGCGCCCGTGAGCAGCAGGATCAGGACACCTCGGGTGAGCCAGGCCAGCAGATCGGTCGGTACGCCCGCGTGCAAGCGTCCGTCCGGTGCGATCAGGAAGGGCACCTGGGTGAGGCCGAGCAGTTGGGCGGTGACCAGGGCACGCTGGAGGGCGCCCTGTCCGCAGGCGCCCTCGGCCGGCGGCAGGGTCTCAAAGGCCTGGCTGACCAGGGCCTCACGCGCGGCCGCCGGATCCCGCTCGGCCAAACAGTTGAGCCGCACCACCGTGGCCAGGGACGGCTTGCCGAGCACCCCCAGCGGGATGAGGCGAACGCGATAGGGCGCCCGTTGCGACGGCGATAGCGCCTGGAGCTGATCGAGCAGCGTGGCGCACTGTGGGCCTTCGGGATCGAGGAAAACCCAGACCTCCTCGGTCCCCTCCCCTTCCCCCAGATCCAGCGCCCCCAGATCACTGGCGTCGAGCTTGAGGCGCGTCCGGTCGATCCGCCCCATCAGCCGGTCGGCCTCGGCGAGCGAGGTTAGGCGCTCCCCATGCCAGAGGTCGATCGCCGGACCCAGGAAGGCATAGCGCCCGTTGGTCGAGACGAAGAACACCCGCTCGCCCGACTGGACCATCTGGACCCCCGGCACCGGCAGACGGCGCATCCCGTCGATGCCTAGCATGAGCTGTGCGATGTCGTCGGGCTCCATGGTCACAGCCCCTGCCCTTTCATCGCCAACCGCGCCCGCCGACAGACCGACCAATAGGAGCAGGACCAGAGCCAGGGTGAATGGGCTCACCAGTTTTTTTGTTCGGATACGCATCAGTCCCTCCTCACCGCCGCCCATCACGGCGACGATTCGCCTGGGCCAGTTGCAGAGAAGCCCCGCGATTGAGGATCACCTCGATCGGACGCCCGGCATCGACCTCGATCACCGGGAAGATGTTCTCGGCCATGTCGAGGTAATACTGGGCGAGCCGATCGAGCGCCTTGCCGGTCCCGGTGATGGCCGCCGCCTGCGCCGAATCGCTGGACAACACGTCCTGGTATTGGACCTTGCCGTCGCTGGTGGTCGAAATGGTCGTCACCGAGGACTTGTTGAAGACATCCGAGATTCCCTGCAGGAAGGACACCTGCATGGCGCGGGCGATCACCTGCCCCTGCTTGGAGACCAGGCGCCCGCGCAGCCCCACCTTGCCGTCCTCGCCGACGGCGTAGCCATCGACCGGGATCTCGATCACGCCGCCGTCGCGGCGCACGCAGGCGATGACCTCGGTGCGCAGGAAGGCGCGCTCGCTCGAAAGCTCGCCGTAGCCCGCCACCGTGATGAAGCACTCGCGCACATCGGCGCGGAAGCGGTTGGGGAGGATGGCGTCGTGCTTGAGGCGCACCAGGGCCGGATAGGGATCGCGGCGGGCCTGTCGTCCGGTGGGGGCATCCATCCCGGAGAGCAGAACCCCGCGCAGCAGGCTGCCGGCAGGGATCAGGAGGGCGGTGTCAGCGGGATCGCCGGCCTGCTTGGCGTTCGCGGACGCCGCCGAGGGCGTCGCCGGGGCCTGCTCCACCACGCGGATCGTCAGCGGTCCGCTCGCCCGCGTTGGCTGGGCCGCTGGCGATGGACTCAGAGCGGTGAGCGGCGTGGCCGGCGGGCGCTCGAACAGCGCCGGATCGTCCAGAGGCGGCGGCCGGAGCGGGCGCGCCGTCTTCGACTCGGAGGCCGGAGACGCCGCTGGCTGGCTGGGTGGCACTGTGGTTGACGTCGGCATCGCCGGACGCGCCTGAAGATCCTCCCGCAGCCGGGTGATCTCCTGCCGCAGGGCCTGGATCTCGGTCTGCTGGGACTGACGCAGCTGCTCGACCTGGCGGTTGAGCGTCGCCGCTTCGCCGGGGCCGCGCTGACGCTCGCGCGCCGTCGCCTGGGCCAGCTCGCGCTCAAGCTGGGTCAGGCGATTGGCCAGGCCGTCGATGCCGAGCGCGCGCGGATCGGCATCGGTCAGCAGGTTCCGGGTGAGCCGTTCGCGCGCCGGCTCGGCGCGCGTGCCTGGCGTGGCAGGCTCGTCCAGGGCGATCGCCGCGATCAGCGCGACCACTCCCAGCACCGCGCCGATCAGCAGCCCGCGGCGCAGGCCGGGCGAGAGGCGCTCCCAGGTCTCGGCGGGCGTGAGCGGCATCTAGCGGCCTCCCACCCGCCGCAGCGAGGGCCGTGCGGGGCGGCGCTCCTCCGGCGTCGGACGGCGCACCGCCACATAGAGTTCCACCTGCTCGCCCGGAGCCAGCCAGACCTGCGGCCAGGCGGCCACCGCGACCGTGTCCCCGTCGAGATCGGCACGGCAGGCGGGCTCCTCGATCTCCAGTTCGGCGTCCGTGGCGTTGCGCGCGAGCGCCGTCACCAGCCAAAGATCGCCGCCTTCGAGAACCTGACCGCGGCGGGTTTCGAGCCCGAGCTGGAGGCAGGTCACGGTCTCCTGGCTCCGCGCCTCGCGCAGACCGTAACCCTCAGGGATCTCCTCCCGGGCTAGGGCGCGCATGGCCTCGATGAGGGCCGTGACGTAGTCGGGCGCGGCGCCGCCACCCGGTGCGGAAGGAACCGCGACGGGCGAGGCGCTGGGGAGCGGCTCGGTCAGGACCAGCCGGATCTCGCGCGGGGGGATGCGCCTTGGGGCGAGCGTCAGGGAGAGGGCCTGATTGGGATCGGACGCCTCGCTGACGAAGAGGGTCACCGGCGTCTCGCTCGCGGTGGCGACATAGAGGGCCGAGCCGTCGACATGGGTGCTGGCCTCCGAGACGGTGCGCACCTGTGGATTCGGGAAGGGGGTGAGAATGCGGTTCAAATGGTCGATGGCGATCTCGAGGATGAGGTTGACGCCGATGGTGGCCTCCACCGTCACCGGGCCGACCTCCAGGTGGGTCGGGCTCGGAGCCGGCGACTCCGCCTTCACGGGCCGGAAACGCCCGCCCCAGTCGTCGGGCTCCAGCGTCCGCTGGCCGGCGAGCACCGCATCCGGGATCGGCGGCAGCTCGATGCCGATGTCCTCGGGCTGGGCCAAGGCCGAGCCGAGGCCCGCGATGAGCAGCCCAAGGGTCCAGGCGAGCCGTGGCGATCGAGCGCGGGGGGCGGTCAAGCGGGCGAGCGGCATATCGGCCATCCTCCTTCGCCGCGGGCGGATGGACGGCCCGAGCGTGGTCATTGAGCGGACGCCGTCGAGGCGCCGTCGTCGGTGGGATCCGCCCCGCGCCCCTGGCGCTCGCGCGCATTCGGATAGGCATCCAGGTGCGTGATCAGTGGGCGGTAGTGGCGAAAGGTGACCTGCACCTCGTAGGTCCGGGGTCGGGTCACCGGGTCGGCACCGGGGCCGGTGATGACCTGCTGCCCGCTCACCCGCACCCGGTCGGTGGCGGCCTCGTACTGGACGAGTTCGGGGGCGAAGCGCACGCTCACCCGGTCGCGCTTGAGGGCTTCGACCTGCTCGTCGAGGATCCCGGCGACGGCGCGGCGCAGACCCGGACTCAGCAGCGGCTCCAGGGTCTGACGCAGGAAGGGCGCATTGGTCGGGGTGACATTGCCCAGCAGTTCGGTGACGAACAGCGCCCAGGCCTCCTTGACCTCCTGGCTGGCGGCGGCGCGCGCCACGTTGACCTGGCTCTCCAGGATCGGCGGCACCAGCACCACGGTGCGCTCGGCCTGCAGCAGCGCGCCGAGGGTGAGCAGGTTGGTGGCCAGCAGCGCGATCAGGATCCCGCGGTGAAAGCGGTTTTCCGCCACCAGGCGCGACCAGGTGTGGCGAAAGCCGGTCAGGGTCATGGGAGATAGCGCCGCACGAAGGGGTTGGGCGTGGTGCGATGCCCCATCGGTATCAGCCCGATCCAGTAGAGCGCGTGCAGCGCATAGCCGTCGGCGCGGCTTTCGCGGAAGCGGCCGTAGAGGCGCACGATCACCAGCCCGAGCAGGATGAACAGCAGCGGGCGATTGACCAGGATGCCGATCGCCAATACCAGGAAGAAGGGCGCGACATCGTCGATGCGCCAGAACAGCAGGTTCGGCGGATCGTCGATGTGACGGGGCAGTTCCAGGGTCGCCATCGGGGTCGCTCGCTTCGGTCGGGACAGTGGGCTCGGTGCGCGACACGATGCCGACTTTCCCGCCTCGCGTCAGCCAACAACGGTTATTCGCCCAAGAACCGTTTCCGGACAGGGAGGCGCGACCGCGCGGACTCCGACCGATAGCGGTTCGCATCGCTCCCGACGCCTCCCGGCGCACCGCCGCCGAGCTAGACTTAAAGGACACCGCGTCCACTCGTGGAGGATCCTGTCATGTCTAGCGTTCATGCGTGGCGAATCGCGCCCGCCGTCTTCGCCGCCCTCCTGCTCCTGTGCGCGCACGCCTGGGCGCAACCGGCCTCCAAGACGGCGGCCGCCGCCGCGCTCGAGGTGCGTGTGCTGGAGGCCCGGATTCGACCGGGAGCTGGAGCGCGCGAGGAGGCGATCTACCGCATGGAGGTCATCTCGGTGCTGCGCTCCAGCGTTCGCGCAAAGCCGGGAGACATCATCCTGGTGCGCGCCGAGGCCGCGCCCAAGGAGGCTCGGCCCGGGGGCCTGGAGGTGTCGCGGATCCCTCACCGTCTGGTTCCGGGCTGGATCGGGGTCGCTTATCTCAACCCCGACTCGCCGCCGAACGATCCCGCCGGCCAGGCGCGCTTCGCCGTCGCCGATGGCGCTGGCTTCGAGGACATCCCGCAAGGACCGCCTTCGGCGACCTGGATCGAATGGATCGAAGCCGAGCCAAGTCGATCGTCGTCGGATTGATCCGGTGGCGTTGATCTCACAGCTGTTTGGGCAGATGGGCGATGCCGGTGCCGATCAGGCGCACGGCGATCAGGGTCAGAAGGGGAATCACGAAGGGGTGTAGGGGCAGCGGCAGCCATAGGGCCAACAGCAGGAGTCCGACCACCAGGGCCAGACCGGTGCGACTGGCCTGGCGGGCGACCGGGCTCGGGTAGTCGAAGCCCAATTGACGGATCCGCCAGCGCCAGTGTCCTTCGAGCACACCGGCGACGAGCAGCAGTACGAGCGCCGGTGCCCAGGCCGCCAGCAGCGCGGCGCGCCGACAGGCCAGCTCGGCCAGTAGACGGATCGCCCGCGAGCGCTCGGCGAGCCAGGCCGGATCGATCCCCTCGAGTCGGACCGCCCCGGCGCGGTCGAACCAGGGGTCCGGCGCGCCCAGGTGCCCGGAGCACGGGCGTTGCGCCCATGCGAGCACGGCCTCGGCGCTCCGGTCGCCGAGTCCCTGCCGGTACCAGTTCGGCTCCAGAGCCTGGACCTGCTCAAGCCAGACGGTCGGCACCCAGAGTGCGACGACGAGCACGCTCACCAGAAGCAGGAGCAGCACCGCCAAGCCACCCGCACCGACCGGGCCGCGCGCCGGACCAGACTCCGGAGCCGGCATGGTCAGTCGACCGGTGCCATCGGTTGGAGGTCCGCGAGCGCCCTCCCCTGACGCCCCGCGACCCGCGCCGCGGCACCGCTCGGGCGCTCGCGCAGAATCGGCAGGCGCCCCTTGACGATCCGCCCGCCCGCCAGTCGGGCGATGTAGTGCAGGTTAGGCAGCATCCCTAAAAGCGCCGGCTGGAACAGCTCGCTCGCCTCCTCCTTGAGCTGCTCGCCGACATTGCCCGAGTGTTGCAGGGGGTTGCGCTGGGTGGAGGTTGCCTGGGTGCGGGTGAGGGTCTTGAGACGGACCTTGGGCAGGCTGGCGGTGACGTACTCCTGGGTCTCGCTGTCGAGCACCCGCAGGGCGATCAGCGTATTGAGGTTGCCGAGCACCTGGCGCGCCTTGGCGGCACTGCCGGTGCGGGCGGCGAAGTCGGCGAAGGTTTGGGTGGCGATGGTCAGGCGCAGTCCCGCCCCCCGCCCCTTGTTGAGCAGCTGGATCAGGGGATCGTTGACCAACTCGGCGGCCTCGTCGACGAAGACGTTCACCGGACGGTGCTGGACACTGTAGTTGTAGCGATCGCCGGCGACGGCCGCCAGGTCGGCGATGAGGATGGAACCGATGGCCGCCCCGACCAGGCCGTCGGAGAGCGAATCCAGCCCGATGTAGGCGACCTGGGCGCGCTCGATGATGCGCGCCATGGCGGTGATCGGACGCGGATCCTCCGGATCGTCGCTGTCGGGCGACAGCAGCGGCCCGAGCGACCCGGCGGTGAGCATGTTGAGGATGGGGAAGAGGCTCGCGACCATCTTGGAGAAGTGTACTTTGTCGTGCTCGAACAGCGAGACCAGCCCGTCGATCACGGTGGAGGGGTGCTGGGTGCGGATCTCTTGATAGAAGCGCACCAGGCCGCGCGCCTTGGCCGTGGGGTCGTGGGCCTTGCCGAGGTAGCGCGCCGCCCGGCCCTCCCAGCCGGGGATCCGCTCGTCGAACCAGCGCGTGAGGACCCGCACCACCAAGGTCTCGACCCCGCCTTCGAGATAACGGCGCAGATTGACCAGATTGGGCCGTTCCCCAGCGGCCAGCAGGCCGCCGATGACGTGCGAGAGCGCCATCTGCGAGAAGCTCTTGAAGGGATCGTTGCCGCTCACGCTCGGCATGATGGCGGCGATGCGGCTGGCGAGTTCGGTGGCGCGATGGAAGCTGTAGAGCGGATCGATGCGGTGACTGCGGTCCGGAAAGGCGGGATGGAAGCTGACGAAGCGTTGGGACTCGCCGCGGCGTGCGCAGGCGCGCTGGGCCGAGGCCCGCAGATCCCGGTCGCCCTTGGGATCGAGGATCACCACCGCCTCGCCGCGCTCCACCGCCTGGGCGACCAGCAGTTCGAGCAGCCGGGTCTTACCGGACCCGGTGGTGCCGACGATCAGCAGATGGCCGGCGCTGTGGCTGACCGGCAGCCACACCGGGGTCTCGTGGGGGCTGAGTCCGTGCAGCCAGTGCGCGCCGAGGTCCGGATGGGGCGGCACGATCCGCTCGGGACCGACGCGGATCAATTCCAGGGCGAGTTGCGCGTGCTCGGCGTTCCAGTCGAAGCCCCAGCCGAGCCAGAGATCCTCCGGGCGGCGTTGGCCGTGCGCGCGAAGCCGCTCGGGATCCAGAAAGGCCAGCGGCTGGCCGCCGAGACGCGCCCGGCGCTGGCGGTGACGTCGCGCGGCCGGCCACCAGCGCAGTCCCATCAGGATCGCCAGCACCGCGAGCAGTTGCAAGGGCCGCCGAGACAACGGCCAGAGCGGATGTAGCGCGGCGGCCAGCGCCGCGACCGCGAGCCAGGTCAGGAGCGCCGCGCGCTCGAAGTTGGGCCGCCAGGGGGGATTATAGGCCAAGGGTCAGAATACCTTTTTCAACCGGACGGGCGTTCGGCAAGCGCTCAAGGGCACGGCGCAGGGCGGTCTCGGAGACGCCGGCGCGACGGGCGCCGTCGAGGATGGGGCCACGCAGGGGAATCGAGAGGGCGCCGGGGCGCTCGGTGATTGGACCCAGGGTCGGATCGCGCGCGAGGAGACGTTGGCGGATGGTCCGCGCGTACGCGGTCGCGGGGGTCGCGGGGACGCCTTTCGCACGGGTCCGGTTCGACGGGTCGTCACCGTCGGTGGCCTCGTTGGCCACCAATTGGGGCTGGATCGTCTCCGGCGGACGCGATGGGACCGAGTCGGCTCCCAGTCCCAGAGCGACCAACCGGCGCGAGACCGACCGCCTCAGCCATACGCCGGAGACTCCGTCATGCTCGCGGACCTTGAGCATGGGCCGCAGTGGATCACGCTCGATCCAGTCGCGGACGACGAAGGTCTCAAGGATCTCTCCGGGGGCTACGTCCCAGCCGGCAAGCCCCTGCGGATAGGGCAGAAAGAGCTGGCCCTGAATCAGGCTTGGGCGGGCGTCGGTTGTCAGTCGATCCTTTGAACAGGCCTCGGCCAGGGCGATCAGAACGTCTCCGGCCGGCCCCTGTTGACTTAGCCAATCGCGGGCCTGATCCCGCTCGGAGGGCTCGGCCAGTGTGGCGCTTCCACCCAGCTCGGCGAGGCGTGGCACGCCGGCCTTTGGAGCCCCTCCTTCCGCTTCTTGTCCGGAGTCGAGCGCCGGGACCGTCGCGGAGACCAAGGTGACGGTTGGTGCGACATCCGCCGCTTCCGCCACGACGACGGACGCCAAGCCAGACTCAGGAACCGTCGTGACCAAGGGCGTAGCCGGCGGCACCACGCCCGAGAACAGCAGCTCCGGGCTCGCCAAACGCAGGAAGCTCAGCTCAACCGTCTGCTCTCGAGCCAGGAGGGCCGGAGCCAGACGCCAGTAGCGCGCCGCCGGCACGCCCTCCCCCAGCGGTCGTACCCGCGCCAGATGACGCTCGATCAGGATGTCCGCCAGGGTGTCCGGATCGCGCGGGATGCCCGGAATGCGTTCGCTGGCGAGCCGCTGAACGAGCGCCTCGGCGCACGCGGGCCAGACCAGATGCACCTGGTTGGGCGGAAAGATCCACACCCGCGCCCCGGGCGTGTTGACCGTCCAGGTCCCGTCGCGCAGCAGCGAGCGCATGGTATCGATCAGATAGCGTTCGATCGGTACCCCAAGCGAGAGGGCGTCCGGGTCGAGGCGGTTCTCGCGCAGATCCTGGGCGACGCTGACCCGATCGGCCTCGCGCATCAGCTCACCGAGCAGCGCCTGGTCGTCCATCCCGGCCAGCACCCGGCCCAGGGTGAGCCAGACCAGGGGATCGGGGTCCATCAGCCAGTGGCGCACCGGCCGGGTCATGAGCTGCGGCAGCACGGCGGCGGTGAAGAGCTCATGGCCGTGATGGACGCGTTGGCTGTGCCAGCGCAGGAAGTAGCGGTCGACACCGTGCGCACCGGCCCACTCGGCCAGCGGCTCGTCGAGCGGTTGCCAGCGGTGGGTTCCGGTCCGATCCACGACCGAAAGATCCGCCACCGGCTTGCCGACATCGTGCAGCAGCCCGGCGATGCCGGCCGCCAGATGCCAGCGGGGCTCGAGGATCCGCCGCTCCTCGGGTAGACGGTCGAGGGCGAAGAGGCGTCCGCGACTGGCACGGGCGGCCTGGAAGGCGACCTCGAGTCCATGTCGGAAGAGTCCGCCGGCGCCGCGATGGTGATGGGTTTCGGAGGCGGGCAGCAGATGAACGAAGGCGGCGTAGCGCTCGACCAGGGGGAGGACGAGCGTTTGAAAATCCGCGTCGCCAAAGGCCAGGGCGTCCTGAAGACTGGCAACGAGGGGACGCTGGGTGGCGAGGATCTGGGCCGTGGAGGCAATCGGCAAACCCTTGAGGAAGGGCGGATAGCGGGGGATCTCCGGCGCCGGGTCAAGCTCGCTGGACGCTCCCGAGGCGTCAGGACCGCTGGAGGAGCCTTCGAGGTCATCGGCGCGAAAGACGGACCAGGCGGCTCGGCAACGGGTCATCAGGCTAGACATGGGCGCGCGGGCAACGGATGGGCGACAGATCGGCCTATGCCAGCATGTTGGCGCCCGAGGGGCGAGGAAGAACGGTGATGCGGAACTTTACCGTTGTGGTCACAGCTCCTCGGCGGGGTGGCTCATCCTCCGGCGCGCCGGGGTCCAAGGGCCTGGCCAACGCCACGAGGCGCGGCCCCCAGGTCTCCGGATCAACTGACGAATTTTCGGCGTGATCACCGGTCTGGTGCGGATGGTGGTATGAGGGGATATCGAGTCGGACAGTCCTGGATGTCGATCATCAGCGTACAGCGACCTTCGTCGTTCCTGGAACTCGCGCTTTAGTTGATTCTCGTGGTCTTCGGCGTACCTATAGATAGACTGCTTTGACGGCTGGCTTTGGCGTTGATTCCTTCCCCCGGTGTCAGGATAGAAGTCGCCTCCCTTTGGGAGGATGTGTGTGAGGATGAGGACATTATAGTCCTGGGGCCTAGCGCCCCTTGGGCGTCGCTGGGAAGGAGCCCGTAGGGCGACTGGACAGCGACGCCCAAGGGGCGCGGCGCAAACGCGCCGGCACCGGGACGCACCAAGAGGCGACGGATTTTGAAGACCGACTCGGACGAACTGAAAGCCAGCCTCCTGGCCAAAAGGCTCCCCCCAATCCCGTCAGCGTACCCGTGTTGGCGCGCGAGTACGGGATTCCCCGTGACACCCTCTACGGTTGGCGCCGTCTAGCCGGTGACCCGACGGGGCTGGCGACCACCCCGCCCGGCCCGGCCCGGTCGGCGTCCTGAGCGGTGCCGAGACGTTCGCGGCGGTGGTGGAGTTCCCTTCCCTCACTCCGTCGCCCCCGGCGCGCCGCCTCCACGCAAGCGCTCTCCCAGAGCGTCACCACCCCGCTTTGCAGCGCCTCGGGCAGCACCGGTAATTGAAAGCGGCACGCCGCCTCGCCGATCCAGTCGTTGACCCCGGCCGAGATCTCCTGCAGCCCCCCGTGCCCACCGAGGGCTGCACGCACCGCCGCCACCGTCGGCCGCCAACTGACAGGCCGCCTGCCGCGTCTGCCCATATGCACTCATCCCACCCTCACCTCCTCGGTTCGCGCCACGGCCCGGCACCGTCCAGCCCCCCGTCGCCGGCGCCCCCCGACCGGCGACCCATCCTCTGATTATCGAAAACCGTAAAACGTTTTAAAAATATTTCGTGACGCTTTTGCCCCTTACTATCAGGCACGATAACAACAACTATCACAGCTGATCGCCCGGGATCGATGCACCCACCCGACGGTCGCCTTGGCCGTGCCCGGGCGTGGAACATCGCGCTCAGCGCCCTGGTTTCACCGTGATTTGGCCCGATTCAGACCGATACGCACTAGGATAAACAAGCGCTTGGCGGAGCATCCCGGTGCGCCGGCGTGGAACATCCCCACCCGCAC
>NZ_NRRG01000007.1 GCF_016583575.1 Thiocystis violacea | reverse complement strand
CCTGCTGGTCCTGATCGCCGAACCACGGGTCGGCTTGCGTCGTGGCCGCATCGAGCCGCGTGCCTTGAAGCGTCGCCCGAAGAACTATCCGCTGCTGACCAAACCCAGGCGCATTGCACAGGAAGAGGTCCGTAACCATGGCCACCCGAAGAAACAGCGCTGAGGACACCGATTCCGCAAACCGCATCAGCGGTTGTAACTGTTTGTTTTTAAAAATCGAGAGACTTATCTTAGTGCCATTCTGGTCAGCACCCGTGCCTGATAGTCAAGATCGCGCATCATTGATCGTCGTTTTCACATCGAGTCAGTTTTTAACAAACTGAACTTGCGGTAAATAGAGTGCAAAATTTTCATCCGCGGAGATAATTGGCATCGCTTCACTCAGGGCCGTCGCCAGCAAGATCCTATCGAATGGGTCGCGATGGTTCTGAAACAGGGTGATATTGTCATACGCGGCAATGTGCGGGATTGCGAGCGAAAGCACGTGAAATCCATCCTGTTCCACGCGATTGAACAAGGCTTCCACGGATAGATCGAATTCGGTGAGCTTGCCGATTTTCTGTTTAATCGCGATTTCAAGAAAGGTCATCTGGCTGACGAAAATATCGTTGCCTTGCAAGATATCTCTGGTGCTCGAAGACAGTTTCTCCGGGCTGATCAGCGCCCAAATCAGGATCTGGGTATCGATCAGGTAGCGCATTACATGTACTCGCTCAAGTCCGGCAGGGGATCGTTGAAATTCTCGGGTATGCGGTAACCCTGTCCCGCCAAACTTCCCAAACGAACGCCTCTGCTTGAACTCGCGGGTCCATTTTCTTCATCGCCGATAAACATCACCACGACTTTTGTCTTGCGTCGCGTTGGAGGGGCTTCTTCCAAAACCACCTGGCCATTTTCATAAATACCCTTGACTGCTGTGTACATATCCTCGTTCCTCTGGTCAGCGTTCAATGCGATACAACGCAAACGGCAGCGGCGCGAATTCGACCGGCAGACCGCTGTCATTCAGCAGCTTTTGCGAGACGAACTTGGCCGGGGCGAAGACCCGATGCGGCTTGTCCGGCTTCGCGTTCACCATGGCTTGGGCGCGCGACAGGGTCAGGGCCGCCTCGCGGGATTTGAGGAATTCCAGATCGGGGCGGTAGATCAGCCAGACATGATAGTGGCTGGATGCGCCGAGATAGCCGCAGCCCGCGATCTCCTCGGTCGGCAAGGGATTGGGGGCGATTTCATTGGTGGCGGTGTGGAATAGCAGCGCGCCCAGTTGATCGAAGGCCGGCAGCGATTCGCCGGTGAGCATCCGATCCATGTCCACGGCCTCGCCCAGGGTGCAGAAGGTAAAACCGCCGCCCAATCCCGCGACCCGTTCGGTGATGGCCTTCTCACCGGTGACGATCAGTTCGCCGTCCTTGACCTCGGACTTGATCCGGTCGAAGCGATGGCCGTCCAGGGTCTTGATGGACTCGACATGGTCCAGCAGTCGGTCGGCCCTTCTGAGGCTGGTGAAGGTGAGCCGTTCACGGTGAAGTTCTTCGCGTTGGTTGCCGGAAAAGGCATAGCCGTCGATGACGCGGCGGACGCGCTCGGCGGTGAGGGTGTCGGCGTAGTCCTCGCATTCGACCAGGATGAATGTTCGGTCGCCGCCGTCCTTGTTGTTCGCGGTCAGGACGGCGTGGGCGGTGGTGGCCGAACCGGCAAAGCTGTCGAGCACAATGGAATGCTCGGTGGTGGCCAGTTCCAGCACGCGGGACAGCAGGGCTACCGGCTTGGGGGTGACGAAAACATCGTCGGAACTGGCGAAGTCCAGCACGGACAGCAGTTCCTTTTTGGCGTCTTGAGTATGGCCGACCTCGTCGTACTCCCACAGGGTTTGCGGCACGCGACCGGCTTTGACCTCGGAGAGAAATCGCTTGATCGAAGGGATGTTGTTGCCATCCTCGCCCCACCAGACGCGACCGTCACGGTCCATCTCCTTGAACTTGGTTGCAGAAACACGCCAGTAATTCCCACCGGGCGGCCCCGGAATGACCCGGCCAGACGGGCAGGTAATCGGGTAAGTGCCCTCGCCGTAGTAGTTGCGCGCCGACAGATCGCCAGGCTTCCAAGGGCCTCGCGCATCGTTGTCTGGATTGTCGTAACGGGCATCCATATCGTCCGTTCGCTCCAGCAGGTTCGGACGCCAGACATTTTTATCTTTCGCGTAGATCAACAGGTAATCGTGATCTTCCGAAAAGAACTGAGCTGACGGTTTGGGCGAGTAGTTCTTGTGCCAGATACAAGTCGCGACGAAATGACCGGCGCCGAAGATCTCATCCAACATCATCCGCGCCCGATGGATTTCGTTATCGTCGAGCGTCATCCAGAAACTCCCCGACTCCGACAGTAGTTCATGCAGCAACCGCAGCCGTGGCCACATCATGCACAGCCATTTGTCATGGCGTAGCCCATCCTCGATGCCGACCGGATTGCTGTCGAGCCACTCGCGCAGCATCGGGCTGTTGACGTTGTCGTTGTAGCTCCAGCCTTCGTTGCCGGTGTTGTACGGGGGATCGATGAAGATGCAGTCCACCCGCCCGGCGTACATGGGCATCAGGGTCTTCAGGGCATGCAGATTGTCGCCGTGGATGATCAGGTTGCCGTCAAGTCGCGGTTCGCCGATGGACTTGTCCGGCCAAGCGATCAACGGGCGGTGCGGGATGGCCAGATGATGGTTGTAGACGAATTCCTTGCCCTTGAAATCAAGCTCCGGCATGGTCGGTTCCTTCAATTAGGGGCAACACAACGCCGTGCGTTGGTCACGCATCAAACATTCCTGCTGCCGGGTGGTGTCATCCGCCTTGGCCGCGCAATCGAGCGCCTGGCAAAGGATGTCCTTCGCAAGGGTCGCGACCTGGGTCAAGGCGCTGGCGGTGAGATCGGCGGCGAACGAAAGGCCGTCATAGTCATCCTGTCGACGCAGATCGAGCCAACTCTTCGCGGTCAGCTCGCCGCCCAAATAGCCCAGATAGAAACCCGCGTAAGGATCGCCATGATAGCAAGGCGGGCACTCGGGGCGGCCATGCACCCGGCTGGTCAGGAGACGAAAGACCACGTCGCCGTCCTGCGTGCCCGCCAGCACCAGGAGATATTTGGTTTGCCATTGACCGGCCGCGTCACGGTAAAAACGGTCGCGGCGATAGATGTCTCCGGGGGCGACATCCGCCGGCAATGTCCCCGCCACCTCAACCCCGCGCCGAATTGACGATGGCTTGGTATTCCTCGGCCGCCTCCAGGATGGCGTCCCGGTGCGTTTCATCATCCGCCAAGGCAAGGTCATAGGAAATGCGCTGGTTGAACCCTTCCCCGTCGTTCCAAACCTTGGCCCAAGCACCATTTTCGGCGTGCGTGACGTCGATCATTTTTGGTGAGTATTCTTCGCCGTACTTGTTCACAAGCTCGGCCATGATGCGCAACTCGCGCCTGGAAAAGTGACTGTCGTCGAATTCAGTCAGGGCGATAACCGCTTGACGTTCGTAATCGACGACTTGCTGGGGACGGATGGCGATAGCCGCCGCCAAATCGGATTCCAGCTCCTCCCATTCTTGGGCAAGCGCGACCGGTACGGGGCCGTACTTCCAGGCGCTATAAGCCAACCCCGTAACATTCTGTCCAGTCTGGCGGAAATGTTCGAAGTCGAGCAGATAAAGCAGTTTGAACAGCTTTATCTTGCCTAAGTATCGAGTGTTTCTCGCGAAATAGACAATCGCGTTGATCAGCTTTTCGCGTTCGTGGGTGATGAATCTGGTGTTCTGGATCATGATGGACGTTATCTCCCACGTCGAAGGTGCAAGGATGCGCGCCATCGCCAAAGGGCGCCTATCATGCCTTCCGTGGCTTCTCCTGGCCATCTTTCAAGGCCGCGAGCCGCGAATCGTCACCCCGGGGGGCTTCCCGACAGGCCCGGTTCTGGCTGGATCAGGCCGCGCAACCGAAAGGCGTTGAGTACCCATCATGCCCAGAGAACCAACCCGCACCGTCCACCTTGAAGCTCGTATCGCCCCGGAGGAACCGCGATCCTCCGCTTATCGTTGAGTTTGCCGCTACCTGATACAGGGGCAAATCCTTGACCGAATCCGCCGGCACCCTTGCGTTATCGGTCGCCCCGAACCTAAACCTCCGCTCGGTCCCTCGCTAGACTCGGATCGTCCCGCGTCGGACAATCCGATCCCCCACTCGCCCTACTCCATGTCCACAGCCCATGCGCCGTCCATGCCCCGATTCCATCACGATGATCGGCTCTCTCCTCCTCGCTTGGCTGCTGGCGCGGCCTGGCCTGGCGGCGGATATTCCGGGGGCGACGGATGCCTGTCTCAAGGGGATGGCGGAGACCACGCCCTCGACCGAGTTCGTGCTGCTTGAGGAGGGGCTGGCGGTGCGTCATGAGCGCACGACGCTGGAGTGGCAGCGCTGCGCGCTGGGTCAGCGCTGGGTGGCGAAGAGCAATGGCTGCGAGGGACGACCGGCGTCCCATACCTGGGCGAAGGCCAATAAGCTGGCGGAGGGGCTGAAGGATGGGTGGCGGCTGCCGACGGGGGAGGAGTTGCTGACCATCGTGGAGAAGTGTCACTACTCGCCGGCGATCAATCCACAGGTCTTTCCGAACACGCCCGCCGGCCTGTTCTGGTCCTCGTCGGCGGATACGGGGGGGTTGGAGCGCGCCTGGTCCGTGAGTTTCTTCAGCGGTCAGTATTACCGGGCCAACAAGACCCAGAGCGGTCGCGTTCGGCTGGTGCGCGGCACCCTGCAACGCAATCCACCACCGCCCTGAGCGACGACACCAGCCATCCGGCGGTTAGGGAGCCGCCAGGGATGGGTTCCACGCCCCAAGCGAGACCGCGAGTGCGATTTCCCCACTCTCGGGGCCGCGCTACCAGGGGCGGTATTCCAGACCAGGGATGACCGCGCGATCGAAGACCTGGGGCAGCGACATCATGAGTTCCTTGAGTTCGTCGAGCCCGAGATAGCGGCCATAGGAGGCCTTGGCGGCGTCGATCGGCAGCTCGACCCAATAACGGTCCGATCCGGGCTCGCAAAGGATCTGCATGGTGTTTTCCTTGGCGTCGATGATTCCGAGATAGTCGTCCTCGCTTTGCAGGCGGGGAAGCAGCTGCTCGCATATGGCCCTGGCGCTCATTTCCACGGCACTGGCCGAGGAGATGGATTCCCCGGACCGATCGAATAGGTAAAAGACACGGTAGTGCATGGTCGAGGTTCATCGCTCCATAAAGATCGCAAGAGGCGACGGGCCGATCCGGGATCGGGAGCCGCCATGCTATGATGCCGCTCGCCGGGTGGGACACCATCGGCCCTGGATTTCCTGAAAACAGTTGATTATAACCCTCATCCCGGCCTTGATCATCGCGGATCTCGCCCCTTTTGGTCTCTTTCTCGTCGGTCTGGGCGTTTCTCCGAAGCGCGCGCCCTATTCCCAACAGCGTCCCTAGGCGCCCAATCCGTGTCTCGACAACCACCCGGCACCGACGAATCCATCGCCCGACAGTTCCGCTCGTGCGTATTCAAGCCGGCGGAGGGTGTCTTTCTGTTTCACCCGCGCGCGCTGGAACGCCTGGTCTCCGAGCATCTGGAACCCCAGGGATACGCCGGATCGATTCCGGACCTCGCCTACTATGTGATGTCGCGCGCGGATTTCCTGAGCGGGCTGGAGTCCGAGAACCCGGAGGCGCTGGCGGTCATCGAGGGGCTGAGTCTGCCGGACTATGTGATCCTGCTCCCGATGCCGCTGGAGCTGCGGCTGGATCATGCCGGCTTCACCCGCCTGCTGCGCGATTACTGGGCGCGACGCTTCGAGGGCGAGATCGCGCGGGCCTGGTGGATGGCGCGCGATCTCAACGAGGACGGTGGCGGCTTCGGTCCCAAACGGCTGCGGGAGCTGATCGGCGAGACCGGGATGGCCGAGGTGCGCGATGTCCTCACCCGAGATGGCGTCATGCCGGCCGGGCTGGACGACGCTCAGGTCTGTCGCGCCTTCGTCGCCCTGGTGTCGCGGCTGCGCTATTTCAGTCCGGGGGCGCGCGGCTATTTCTTTCCGGCGATCCGCGATTGGCCGACGCTGGACGCTTGGCTAACCGAGAGCGGACTCGATCTGCCGCCTCCCAAGCCCGCGAGTCGCCTGCCGTGCCTGCTGGAGCGCTCCCGGCCGGAGGCGCGCTGCGGACATCCGACCCGGTATCCGCTGCTGCCGAGCGGCCTGCCTTACGGTCTCTCGGATCCGGATCTCGATAGCGTCCAGCGATCCGCGTCGATCCAGCCTTCAGCGGCGCGCGCCGGCGAGCCGGAAACATTCCTGCTGGAGGCTCTCGACCTCGACGAGCTTCCCCCGACCGACACCAGGGCACCCGAGGCGCGCTGTCTCGCCGCCCTGCGCCGAGGGCTGCAACTGCCGCGGCAGGACTGGCGGAGCCACTTGAAGGACCGTTTGCTCGACGTCGTCGCCCCGATCCTGGAACCGCTGCTGGAACTGCCGAATCGCTTGCGCCGCCGGAGCCGTTCCCCTCAACCGGCGCGCGGAGTCCGCCTGGAGTTGTATCTGCGGCTCTTCGGTCACGCCGTGCGACGCGCGCAACGCACCGAGAGCACCGATCACTACGCCGCCACGATTCGCCATCTGGCCACGGCCGAGCGACGTTTCGAGGCGATGGGCGAGCCCTGCGCGCCGGAGGCGGAACAGGTCAGGCGGATCCTGGAACAACGCCGGCACGGTGCCGGGGAGGCGCTCGCGGGCCTGCTGGCGGCCAAGTGGAAGATGAGTTCGGACGCCGGTCGGGAGTTGGGAATCCTGGTCGGGCGGCTCGGCGAGGATCTGCTCGACCGCCGTCGCGCCTCGCGCGGTCTCCTGCGGGATCTGGAACGTGTGCTCATGGAGAGCCGCACGACCTACTACCAGCTCAGACCCATCGCCTGGCTGCTGTCGGCCGGGCGGACCCGCCTGCGCCAGATCCTGCCCTTCCAGGCCAACCTCAAGGCCCTGCGCGCGCTCGACATGGCCCAGAACCGCCTGGATCGCCTCGGTTGGCCCGCGCCGGAGGCGGAGCGCTCCCGGCAGCCGTTGCAGGCCCTGTCCCGGCGTCTCACCGATCACCTGGAGGGACAGCTCAAGCCGCATCTCCAGCGCGCGCTGCGCGAGGCCGGCTTCACCCCCGGCAGCCACCGCGAGGAGGTCGCCTTCAACAAGTTGCTGCGCGAGCTGCTGGACGTGATCGAGCACCGGCGGCATCTCAGATTCACGGATATGCGCGACATCGTGGCGCGCAACCTGATGCGGCTGCCGGATCTATCGGTCGACGAGTTGTTTCGGGGCGATCGCCTGGCCCGCTTCGATAGTCGTGCCGCGCGCGCGCTGCCCGGTGTCTACCGACCGGGCGAGATCTACATCAAGGGTCTGCAAAAGCTCGGCGCGCCGCTCTTCGGCACGCCCCAGGGCCGACTCCTGCTGCGTCACCTGATTCTCCCGCTGGGGCTGGCCTTCATCGGGCTCAAGACGCTGGACGTGATCGTGGGCCTGCTCGCCTCGGTGGAGCCGAGCGTGCACCTGACCAACCCATGGCTGCTCGTCGGACTCGCGCTCCTGATCAACGCCGTCGCCTATACCAGCGCCGGGCGGATCGGCGCGCGGGCCTTTCTGCGCGCCCTCTGGTGGAGTCTGCGGTTGCTGCTGTTCGACGGGATGCGACGGCTCATGCGCTGGCGGCCCGTCAGCCGGCTGCTGGAGAGCGAGATCGTTCGCGGACTGGACCGCAATCTGCTCAGACCCTTCGTGATCGGCCTGCTTCTGATGCTACCGATCGTCGGGGCGGCGAGTCTGATCGAGGGCGCCTGGGTGCGACCCAACCTGTCGCTCGTCGCGCTGACCCTGGTCCTGGGCATCCTGGTGCGCAACACGCCCGGTGGCCGGCGGGTGCTGGACGATATCGCCAGCGCCGTCGGTGCCTTCGTGCGACGCCTCAACCAGACCCTGGTGCTGGGACTGATCCAGGAGCTGATGATCTTCTTCAAGGAGGTCACCCGACGCTTCCAGCAGGGATTGCATCGCATCGAGGAGCGCCTGAGCCACCATCTCGGCGAATCCGCGCCGCAACTGCTGCTCAAGGCGCTGCTAGTCCCGGTCTGGCGCTTCCTGGAATCGATCATCCAGTTCTACGCGACGGTGCTGGTGGAGCCCCAGGTCAACCCGATCAAGCACTTCCCGCTGGTCACCATCGCGCACAAACTGATGCTGCCGTTTCTGCCGCTGATCACCAGCCTCATGGTCGAGGTGCTCGACCCGGTGTTGCCGAAATGGATCGCGATCCCCTTCGTCACCCTGACCATGCTGCTGCTGCCAGGGCTGGCGGGCTTCCTGGTCTGGGAGCTGAAGGAGAACTGGAAGATCTACGCCGCCAATCATTCCGCCCTCAACCCCGCCGTTGGCGCCAGGCCCGGCCTCTACGCCGTGCGCCGGGAAGACCTGGCCCATGTTCCGATCGAGCCCGCCATCATTGGCAGTCACGGCGAGACCCTGCGGGGATTTCTCAAGCGAGGATTCCATAGCGGCACCCTGCCCAAGGCGTTCGACCGGCTGCGGCGCGTCCTGCGCCAACAGATCGCCAACGAGGTGGAAAACCCGCAACGGCTGCGCGACGCGCAACGCCACCTGGCCGAGATCGAGCAGGCGATCTGCGTCTTCTGCGATCGGGAGTTGGCCTACGCGCTGCGGCGCCGTTGCAAGGATCCGGACTGCGCCCTGTCCTGGATCCAGACGCGACGTCCGCGTCTGGCGAGCGCCTCGTTCGAACTGATGATGGAATTGCGGATGAAGAAGACCGAGGAATCCGAGCCCCCGATCGAGCTATGCCTGTCCATCTGGCTCCAGGAACCCGATCTCTATCTGAACGCCGAGATCCGAGGCAACCGCGCCGCGCTCGGGGAGATTTGCCGCGATCGCATTCGCGAGGACATCCGGGTCTTCAGCGGACGGGCCGGCGCGACCCATGTTTGTATTGATTTGGGATAGTTGTTAGTTGTTAGTTGTTAGTATAAATTATTGTTTTTTAATCTTTTACATGGTTTTTTGGTAGTGGCGTTTCATCCATGGCTTCAGTCGGGGAGACGGCGTAGAGCCTTCGGGTTAGACGCGGTCGGCTCTTTGACAGCGGAAGTCGGTGAGAGGCGGAACATCGATACCGTTTCGGCCAGTACGCGGGTCTGATCCTCCAGACTCTCGGCCGCCGCCGCCGCTTCTTCCACCAGCGCCGCGTTCTGCTGGGTCACCTCGTCCATCCGGGCGACCGCCTGGGTCACCTGCTCGATCCCGCTGCTCTGCTCGCGCGAGGCGTTGGTGATCTCGTCGACCAGTCCGGTGACCTGCTGGAAGCTGTGAAGAATTTCCCCCATGGTGTCGCCAGCCTGGGTCGCTAGGTGCACCCCGCCCTCGACCTTGCCGACCGAGTCGCTGATCAGCTCCTTGATCTCCTTGGCCGCCTGGGCGCTGCGTTGCGCCAGACCGCGTACCTCGGAGGCGACCACCGCGAAGCCTCGCCCCTGCTCGCCGGCGCGCGCCGCCTCGACCGCCGCGTTGAGCGCCAGGATGTTGGTCTGGAAGGCGATGGAGTCGATCACGCCGATGATGTCGGCGATGCGCCGGCTGGAGTCCTGGATGCCGCCCATGGTCTCCACCACCCGCCGGACCATCTCGCCGCCGCGCGTGGCGACCGCGTTGGCGTTGTGCGCCAGACGGTTGGCCTGGTCGGCGTTCTGGGCGTTCTGCTTGACCGTGGCGTTAAGCTGCTCCATGGAGCTGGCGGTCTCTTCCAGGCTGGCGGCCTGCTCCTCGGTGCGTCCCGAGAGATCGGCGTTGCCGGAGGCGATTTCTCCGGCGGCGGTGGTGATGGCGTCGGAGACCTCCAGAATGCGCCCGACTACCTCGCGCAGCCGCGCGGCCATGCCGTTGGTGTCGTCCTTGAGCTGACCGAAGGTGCCTTCGTAGTCGGTCTCGATGCTACGGTTGAGGTCACCGGAGGCGATGGCGTTGAGCACCCCGGCCATGTCGGCGAGGCCGCTGGCGACGATCTCCATCAGCCGGTTGAGTCCCTCGCCGAGTTGGAGGAAAAAGCCGTCCTTGCCGCTGACATCGATCCGCTGACTGAAATCGCCGTGCGCGGCGGCTCCGATCAGCCCGGCGATCTCCTGCTCGGCCGTCACCTCGGCGGTGCGGTCGAGCCATTGGGTCACCCGTCCGCGATAACTGCCGTCCACGTCCCGGACTGGGCTGGCGGTGAGCAGGAGTTGACGACCCGCCAAACGGATGTCGAATTGACGGGTTTGCGTGAGCGACGCATCGAAGGCCGCGCGAACCTCCGCTTCCTCGATGAGATCCGCCAGACGACGGCCGATCATGGTGTCGACGCTGAATCCAGGCCTCTGGCGCGCGATGTCCGCGGCCATGCCGCCCCAGAAGATGCGTGCCGACTCGTTTAGATAAACGAGCTGGCCACGCGGATTGGAGATGGTGACCGGGAGCGTGACTTGATCGAGACCCGCGCGGATTCCGAGATTCTCCAGCGCGATCCGTTTGACTTCCTGGATGTCGTAATCGAGTCGGGCCTGAACCGATTTGACGGCGAGCATCATCTCGCCCAGCTCGTCCTTGTTGCCGACCTGGATCCGGGTGGCGTAGTCGCCATTGGCGATGGCCCCGAGGTGCTCCAGCGTGACGCGCAACGGACGGCTGATCTTGCGTGTCAGCCAGACGCCCAGCACGATCGCCAGCAGCGCGGCGATCAGGGTGAAGACGAGCGCCTTGTCCTCGGCGCGCTCGGCGGCCGCCATGAAGGCGTCGCGCTTGGCTCGTGCCTCCGCCTTGATGCCCTGAACCGCCTCCAGCATCAGATCCTTGTAGGGGCGCCAGACGCGGGCCTCCTCGGCGTCATAGATCCGACGAGCGCCGATCATGTCGTCCGCGTCCAGACGCTCCAGGATCTGGTCATGGATCTCGACATGGCGTCTCCGCCCGGCGTCGATCGCGTCCAGCGTCTCGAGCGCGCGCGCGTCCTCGCCCGACAGATCGCGGGCGCGGGTCAACTCCACGTCGAATCCATCGCGCGCCTTCTTCAGTGTGCCGCGTACCTTGGCGTCGGTCGGGTTGAGCAGGATGAAGCGCATGGCCGCCACCATCTGGAGACCCTGCGCGTACATATCGTTGTACGACTGCTCAAGAGCCTGGGTTTCCTCCGTGAGGCGTCTCGATTCTTCGGTCGCCTGACGCAGGCCGAGCAGCGACTGGGCGATGGCCAGGATGAACAGCAGCGAGATGAGCAGCAGACCACCGGGCAAGGCCCTGGCGATGAAAATGTCGTTGATCCGAGCCAGGGCACGGGCCAACAGCGGCAGGGCGGGCTTGCCCGCGCGCAGACGGGCATACAGGGCCTCGGCGGCCTGGATCTGTTCCCGGCTCGGTTTGCGTCGCACCGAGATATAGCCGGTGACGGCACCGTTTTCGAACTGGGGCGAGACATTGGCCTCGACCCAATAGTAGTCACCGTTCTTGCAGCGGTTCTTGACGACTCCGCTCCAGGGACGACCGTCCTGAATGGTCTTCCAGAGGTCGGCGAAGGCGGCGGCCGGCATATCCGGATGACGCACGAGATTGTGCGGCGCGCCGAGCAGTTCCTCCTCCGCGTAACCGCTGATATCGACGAAGGCTTGATTGACCTGGGTGATCCGACCCTTGGGATCGGTCCGGGAGACGATCAACCGATCGTCCGGCATGGCGTGCTCGACGTCGGTCACTGGAAGATTGAGGCGCATTGGAAATCCCTGGAGTGACGGACGCCCGGCGCGGCGGCTGACCGGGCTTGAATTGAATGCGCGCATGGTAGCGCCGACCGACACAGGATGAGTATCGCCACCGGACGCGGATCATGGATTCCGTGACGTGCGTCCCGGCAGGGCGAGCAGGAAGCGTCCGGCATTCGCGAGCTGACGTCGCAGCAGGTTCCAGTTTTCCTCCCGGCGCCGCGCGTCCTGACAGCGCAGGAGCCGCACCCGCTGGGCGCGGTCCGTCTGTTCGATGAGCGCGGTCCAGAGGCTGTCGTCGACGTTGTAGACACGTCCCTCCGCCAGACAGACCGGAATCACGTTGGCGATGGGCACCTCGAGATCCGCCGCCAGGGCGGTGACTGCCGCCTGGATGCTCATCGCCTTGAGATTGGTCGTGTCGGTCAGGTCGTAGGGCGGCTGCCACTCGCGCAGGGGACGCAGCCGATCGATGTGGGTCACCACCACCATCAGGGGCGGTGGACGACGGTCGACCCGCGCGCCCTGGGCGGTGCGCAGGGCGTCCAGGGTCTGGCGCTCGGACTGGCGATCGGGACGATGCGCGGCGCTCACCCAGATGATCATGTCGGCCGCGGTGGCCGCGTCGTGCAGGCTCTTGTAGGCCAGACGCTCGGAACCGGGCGTGTCGAAAATCAGCGCGACATCCACCCCCTCGCGCTCCAGACGGTAGGGCGTGAGCGCCCTGGTGGTATCGGGAACCAGATCGATCGCGGCCCGAAGCTGGCCGAACAGGGCATTGATGAGGCTTGATTTTCCGGTATTCGATCGGCCCAGGACCAGGATCCGCAGCGGCTCCTCCAGCGGGCCGCCGCTGGCGGTCTCGGCCTCGGCGCGCTCCAGATCCCGACTGGAGGCTTGCGTCGGACGCCTGACCGGATCCTCGTCGCTCAGGAGCAGACGTCCGCTATAAAGCTCGATGGCATAGTGTCCGACCTTGCGCACGTACTCCTGGAGCAACCAGCGGTAGAGATCCTCCCTGGCCGCCGTGAAGCCACGCTCGCGGAGCCGACCCCAGGCTTCGTTGAGCAAGGCATGGCTGGGATTGAGCACCAGATTCCCCGCCCGATAGAGACCCAGCAGGCGCTCCGCGAAGGGTTTCCAGCGGTAGGCGCGCGCCAGGGCACCGACCGTCAGGCGATGACTGAAGGGGATGTGCTCGGTGAGGCTTTCGCGCAGATCGCGGCTCGCCCGCTCGATGATGAGCAGGGCGTGGGGCAGGCGCAGTTCCAGCAGGGGCTGGTCGACCTCGGGGTGATAATAGCCGGCGATCTGTTCCAGGGTCCGCCGGGCGAGCGCGCCGAGCCGCATCTCCTCGTCGAGCGGCCAGTCCGCCGGATCGATCCCCTCGGCCATCGCCTCGACCAGCGCCCAAGCGCCATCGGCGAGCGGCGGCCAGGCGGGATCCGGCTGGGTTCGAGCGGCGTCGAGCGCATCCCGCGCCTCTTTGCGCCGCCACTGTTGCAGGGCGTATCCAGCGACGCTGAACAGGAGGATGGAGCCGAGCCAGACCAGCACGGCGCCCTGCTCATGCAGCCACAGCAAACCCATCGGCAGCAGGGCGACGAAAGGGATCACCCACAGCAGGAGCGCCCCCAGCCACCAGCGATCGATCCGATTCATCAATGCTTTCATGGTCTACCTGACCCGATGCCGTCGCGCAGGATATCCGAGCCCTGAGACAGTTGATCCGCGAACACCCGACGCAGCGCCCTGGCATCCGTGGCCAATCCCAGATTCCGTCGATGGAGGTAGTAGGCCGCGGCCTTGCCGAGGGCGAAGGTCGTCGCGCCACTGGTGCTCGCACCCCAGACGGTGCCGAGCGTCTGCCCGAGATAGGGCACCAGTTTCATCAGGGTCCGACCCGCGACACGCGCCCCATAGCCGACCCCGATACCCGCCCCCAGGAGGCCGAGAAATTCGAGGATGGTCTGGCGGTCCCACTCCTGTTCATGGATCGCCGCCAGGCTTTGCAGCATCTTCGCCTGGATCGCGGGCACTCCCGCCAAGTCGACCAAGGGTAATGCACCGACCCCCGCCGCGGCCAGCGCGTAGCCGAGGATGTGCGGATGGGCCGCGCGCTCGAACAGATCCCGCACCTCGGCGTCGCTCCCGAGCAGAAAGCGCAGACGCGGAACGGCCAGGCTATCGATGGCGCGCCACAGGGCCTCCAGGCCGTAGTGCGGCGGCTCGTAGCCGTCCTCCGGCAAGGTGAGATCGACCGGAACCCAGCGCGCGGGCGTTCGCCCTGGGATCGGACCCGCCCGATCGCGCTGCGCCTTGAGCGCCCGCGCCAGATCGGGCGGGACCGAGGCCGGCCAGGGCTCTTCCTCGAAGGGATAGGGCCAGCGGTGGTCGTGACCGGGCGGATAGCCCTCGTGCAGCCCGGTCTGGGCGATGACGAGCGGCCATTCCGGATGGCGTCGACGCACGGCGCGAATGACCTCGAACACCGCTTCCTGCTCGATATCGGTCGCCTTCATGACCCCCAGCAACAGATGCGCCTGGGACTCGCCGAACCGAATGTCCTCGCCCGGATCGTAGGCGACCTCACCCAGCCCGCGGGTGTCGAGAAAACGCACCACGGGAACCCGAGCCGGAAAATCATAGAGCCGCGAGCTTCTGGTGCTGGGCTGAAACCCGTTGCCGATCTCGGCGCGCGCGCTCCCGGTGAGCGCGTGGATGATGGAGGTCTTGCCCGACTGGGTCTTGCCGATCAGCCAGATCACCGGCAAGGGCAGGCGCACGCGCGCCGCCGCGAGCGCCGCCGCGAGTTCCCGGTCGGCCACGCGCGGGCTCAAGAGGATGTCCCGCAGCCGGCGCCAGCGGTTCGGTCGCGTCTTCCAGTCGAAATCGATCATCTCTAATGGTCTTCCCAAGGGCGGCTAGAATCCTTTGATTGAAGGACGGCTGTCGCGAACGGCCTGGAACCGGCCCGAGGCCGCGCCTCGCGCGTGTCGAGTTAGAAGACGCACGGTCGCGTCCACCCATCGCATTCCCATATCCCTATGCGATAATGCAATATCGGCTCAACCATCCAAACCAGGACTCTACCGCCATGTCAAGGTCGCCCGCCTCCTCATTCCTGTCGCGAATCCAATGGGGCTCGGAAGCGTGTCGGCTGACGCGCCTCGCGCTCGTCTTGCTGTTGGTGGGGCCGATCGTCCTGACCGGGGCGGCCTGCGCCGGGAGCCAGGAAGGCCCAACCTCCAACCAGGGGCAGGCCGCCCCCGACCTACATCGGCCCAAACCCTACGTGCACGCCACCGCGCCGCCCCAAGGCTCCGCCTATGACTGGGCGCGGCTCGAACAGGACGCGGCCGACTGGCCGCCCGGCGATCGCTCCGGCAGCGTCTGGAAGGATCTCGACCGCTCGGCGCTCCGGCTCAATTCGGCGAGCGCCCTGATCATGGACAGCCGGGGGAATCAGCTCTACGCAAAAAACCCGCGCCAGGTCAAGTCGATCGCCTCGATCACCAAATTAATGACCGCGATGGTGGTGCTGGATACCGGCGTGTCGCTGAATACGCCCATCCGCATCGTCGAGCAGGACCGGGACCGCCTGAAGAACAGCCGCTCGCGACTGCGTATCGGCGATGCCACGCTGTCGCGCCAGGACATGATCATGGTGGCCGTCATGTCCTCGGATAACCGCGCGGCGCATGCCCTCGGCCGCACGACCTACAGAGGTGGAATGCCCGAATTCGTCCAGGCCATGAACCGCAAGGCCCAGGCGCTCGGAATGAACAACACCCGGTTCGTGGACTCCTCGGGATTGGACCCGCGCAACCGCTCCACGGCGGAGGATCTGGTGAAGATGGTCCGCGCCGCCTCCAACTATTCGCTGATCCGCGCCACGACCGAGCGCGGCGAGATGACCCTCAATCCCCACTCCGATCACGTACCCCTCCATTACCGCAACACCAATCCACTGGTCCGCAGTCCGGAATGGGCCGTCGATGTGAGCAAGACCGGATTCATCAACGAGGCCGGACGTTGTCTGGTGATGCAGGCACGCATCGACAATCAGCCGCTGTACATGGTCTTCCTGGATTCCAACGGGAAGTTGAGTACCGTGGGTGACTCGAATCGGGTGCGCGATTGGATCATGGCGAGTCACCGGACGGCCTCCAGATAAGGCTCCCAATGTACAGAGGCGAGTTCTTCAACAGCATCTCGCACCTGATCGGAGCGGTTCTCGCCCTGATCGGGGCCACGGTGATGATCACCCTGGCGAGCACCGAGGGGGATGCCCTGCGCATCCTCAGCCTGACGATCTACGGCCTCACCCTTTTCCTGCTCTATCTCTTCTCGACGCTCTACCACAGCCTCAAGGGCCGGGCGAAGCGGATCTTTCGCCAGCTCGATCATCACGCCATCTATCTGCTGATCGCCGGCACCTATACCCCCTTCACACTACTGGCGCTGCAAGGCGCCACCGGCTGGTGGATGTTCGGCGCCGTCTGGAGCCTGGCGCTGATCGGCATGGTGCTCGACGCCTTGCCGCGCAAGGGTCCGCGGATCCTCTCGCTCGTCATCTATCTGACCATGGGCTGGCTGGTGCTCCTGGCCCTGGATCCACTGATCGCCGCCCTGCCCCCGGCCGGCTTCTGGGCGCTGCTCGCCGGCGGACTCTTCTACACCGTCGGCGTCATCTTCTATGTGCTCGACACCCGCTATCCCTGGTGTCACGGGATCTGGCACCTGTTCGTCCTCGCCGGCAGTGTCAGTCACTATTTCACGATCCTGCTGTTTCTCTGAGCCTCGACGCGCCGAAAGACTTGACGATTCCAATGGACATCAACGATAAACTCGCCGACCTTCAGACCCGGCTGACCTACCAGGAAGACGATCTGCGCGTACTCAACGGCATCATTACCCGCCAGCAGAGCGAGATCGATTCGCTGCGCGCCGAGTTCGACCGACTTCGAACCAGGGTCGGATCCCTCGCCGAATCCAGCCCAGTGTCCCGGATACCGGAGCCGCCACCGCCGCATTATTGACGCGCGTTCGGAAGGTCACCGAGCAAGCCAGCGACCCGAGGTTTCAAGGGCCGCGGCGGCTGGACCGCCACGCCATTTCGACCGACAACCAAGGACTGCCGGGTTTAGGGAGTCTCTCGCAACGCAGGACAGTGAGATTGAGCCAATCAACCCGAACGACCAGAGGTTTCATCCAGGGACTGGCCTTGTTGTGGGGCAGCGCGCTCATCCCCCCAGCCAGCGGGATGGATTTCTCGCTCGGCGGCTTTGGAACCCTGGGCGCCGCCCGTACCTCGGACGGATCCGCGGAGATCGTCCGTGACCTGTCCCAACCCCACGGGGTGACCGAGCGCTGGAGCCTCGACACCGACTCGGTCCTGGGCATCCAGGCCAACCTCGGATTCAGCCCCGAGCTGCAAGCCGTGATTCAGGCGGTCTCGCGCCACCATTACGACGGCACCTACGAACCCGAGATCAGTTGGGCCTTCCTGGGCTTCACGCCCACTCCCGCCTGGACCTTCCGCGCCGGACGCCTGGGCACCGAGTTCTACATGCTGTCCGACTCCCGCCTGGTCGGCTACTCCTACACCACGGTTCGGCCGCCCGTCGATTACTACGGAACCCTGCCGTTCAACTACGTGGATGGACTGGACGTGGCCGCCGCCAGGCCGCTCGCGGGCGGTTTGCTCAAGGGCAAGCTGTACGCGGGTCTCAGTCGCGAGCAATCACCCTGGGAGGATCGGCAGTTCAACATGAGCGGCTCGCTGCTGGTCGGGGGTTATCTGGATTACCTGAAAGGCCCCTGGCAGGTTCGCCTTGGACATGCCCGTGTCCAGTTCGACAACGAGCTTCCGATCGATGACTTCTATAGCCTCCTGCCCGCCGCGACCGCGAACGAGTTGCGCGTGAAGGACCATTGGTCGCATTTCAACTCCTTTGGCATCGTCTACGACGAGGGACCGCTCCAGACCCAGTTGATGCTGAGCAAGACCTTCGCCGAGCACGCGACCTTCGAGGATACCTGGGCCGGCTATTTCATCCTCGGCTATCGGGTCCAGGACTGGACCCCGTTCGTCGGACTCTCCGCGGCGAAATCCAGCCCCAAGGATCTGAATAACCCAATCCCAGGCTACACGGACGCCTATCAGGCTTACTTCCGCACCGATCAGCGCACGCTGTTCCTCGGCGCGCGCTGGGACTTTCGGGAGAACATGGCGTTGAAGGCTCAAGTGGACATCATCCGCGGGAGTCCGGATTCAACCTTCCTTTATCGTTGGGAAACGTCCGAGTGGGATGGCTCCATGAATCTGTTCAGCCTCTCGTTGGATTTCGTGTTCTAGCCCGCCATGAAGACACGTCATGGACTTAGGCGGCTGCTGATCATCACGCTCCTGCTTGGACTCGGAGGAGCCCGCGCGGATGGCGCGCTCGTCGTCGTCATGAGCGGCGCCAGCGGTGTCGACAGCCTGACGCGCGAGGAGGTCATCAACATCTTCCTCGGGCGTTTCCGCCAACTGCCGAGCGGCCAGGCCGCGCTTCCGGTCGACCAACCCGAGGATCCGGCGCTCCTGGCCGACTTCTATCAGCGCTTGGTCAACAAGAAGCCGGCCGAAATCCGCGCCTATTGGTCGCGCCTGGTCTTCTCGGGAAAAACCGCTCCGCCTCGCCAGGCCAAATCACACGAAGAGGGCCTGAAATGGCTGTCGGACAACCCAGGGGCGGTCGGCTACATGCGCTCGGACGCACGTCCGTCCCAGCTCAAAGTGGTCTTCACGCTCGGCCCCTGAGCACGCGGCCTCATGCCTCCTAGCTGGCACAGCAGCATCCTGTTTCGCACCGGGCTTGTCCTGGTCGCGGTGTTCGTATTGCTCGGCGCCCTCACCGTCGCTCTCAATCTGAAGTACGACCGGATACAAGCGGAGGCAGCCTCCAAGCTCCGTCTCAGTCAACTGCTCGATACCGTCGAGAGCACCGCCAGCGTCGCCTGTTTCGCCGGGGACGAGGTTCTCGCCGCCGAACTCGCGTCCGGCTTGCTGAGGAATTCAGAGGTTCTGTCCGTCGTCATCCAGGCGGGTGAGCTGGAACTGGCTAGTCGCCGCCGGTCCCAGGATCCGGTCGAGGCGTCGGCGGACGCGAACGCCACGCCCCTGGTGCGCGAGGTCTTTTCTCCCTTCACGCCCGAAACGCGCGTCGGCCGGATCCTGCTCACCCCGAACCTGAGCGTGATCCGTGAGGCCATGCACCAGGAAGCGCATGTCGCCATGGTGCAAATGGCCCTGCAACTGCTGCTGGTCGCGCTCGCCGTCGCGGCGGCGATGCTGCTGCGCATCATCCGACCCATCAAGGCCATCTCGGATGGGCTGCACGGCATGGACGCGACCCGAGGCGAGCGTCTGCCCCTACCGGCCGGACACCGTCGCTCCGAAATCGGCCGTCTGGTGACGGACGTGAATCTGATGGCGGACCGCTTGGTCAAGGCGCTCGACGAGGAGCGTGGCCTGCGCATCCAACGGGAGATCGACGAGCGCCGCTATCACGCCATTTTCAAGAACGCGGAAACGGGCATCTTCATCATCGACAACGAAGGGATTCTGACCTCATGGAATCCCGCGTTCGCTCGGCTCGCGCGTCTGCCCGTCGTCGACGAGCCGCCGACCGAGCTGTCGATCTTCTGTCTCGGCTGGAAAGAGCCGGCGCGGCTGGCCGAGGTCTTGCTCGGCTGTCTGAGCAACCATCGCAGCACCGCGGCCGACCTGCCATTCCGCACGCCAGAGGGACCGGATCGATGGCTGAGCATGGTGCTCACGCCGATCGCGGAGCAATCCATCCAAGGTGTCATCCACGATGTCACCCAGCACAAGGAGGCGGAGCGATCGGCCAGACAAATGGCCGTCACGGACAGTCTGACCGGCGTGGCCAACCCGCTCGGACTGGAGCAACGGATGCAAGAGTTGACCCTGGCCTGCGATCTTCGTCAGCACGAGGGTTTCGCGCTCATCCTGATCAGCTTCGACGACTTCAGGCGAATCCTCGATGGCTTCGGTCCAGCCACCGGCGACGAGATCCTCAAGGAAGCCACCCGACGCCTGTCCAGGAGCGTGAAGAGCACCGATGTGGTGGCCAGGATCGGCGCGGACCAGTTCGCCCTGGTGCTGGTCGACCTTCAGCGCGATCTGGACGCCGAGCGCGTCGCCGCCCGCATTCTGCAAGGATTGCATCAGCACTATTTCGTCGCCGGCTCGCCCCTGAGGCTCCATGTGAGCGCCGGGATCGCCTTTTATCCCCAGGACACCGACGCCGGAATCCCAGGACTGATGCAACATGCCGGCTTGGCCCTGAGCCATGCCAAAGCCAGCAACGGGAGCGACGTGCGCTTTTTCGATCCGAACCTGGCCAAGATCGCCGAGCATCGACGACGCCTGGAATACGACCTGCGACGCGCCGTCCGTGAAAAGCAATTCGTCCTTTTCTTCCAGCCGATCGTGGATCTCAAGCACAACCGACTGGCTGGCGCCGAGGCCCTGATCCGCTGGCAACATCCGGAGCGCGGGCTGGTTCCCCCCGACGAGTTCATTCCACTGGCCGAGGAAACCGGCCTCATCACGGATATGGGACTCTGGGTGGTTGAAGAGGCCGGCAGGCAGCTCGCCGCCTGGCGACGCGAGGGCAAGACACTGTCCCTGTCGGTCAATGTATCGGCGTGCCAGATCCCCGATGGTCTCCCGCCCGACATCCTGCTCGATCTGGCCAGCCGTCTCGACTTCACGCCCGCCTCGCTGGCCCTGGAGATCACCGAGGGCGTCCTGCTCAGTGATCTGGGCGGGGCTCAGACCTGGCTCGAAGCCGTGCGCGCGAACGGTTTCCCCGTCTATCTGGACGATTTCGGCACCGGCTACTCATCGCTTTCCTATCTGAAGCGTTTCTCCGTCGATCGCCTGAAGGTCGACAAGAGCTTCGTGCGCGACATCAACACCAACGTCGGTGACCAGGCGTTGGTGGAGGCGGTGACCGCGATGGCGCGCAGCTTCGAGATCGAGGTGGTCGCCGAGGGCGTGGAGGACGCCGGCCATGTGAGGCTCTTGCGGCGCATGGGCTGCCGTTACGCGCAGGGCTACTATTTCTCGCGTCCGGTGCCGATCGAGTCCTTCCCGGATGTCGGCGAACGAATCCCGGAGCTACTCCTGACAACGCTGGAGTCCTGAACCAGGCTCTGGGGTACGGCGCCACCAGGCCAGACATGGACGACCGAACCCGAGCGTTCTAGAGTTGGCGAAGGTCAGTGGTCGGTTCCAAATCAAGGCCCGACAGGCCAGCGACAGCGACACAGCGACCTGAACGGCGGTCACCCCAACACCGATTCCGGGCGGATAGCGCGGGGCGACCCCGGATCCGGCCGGGCTCTTCCAACTCCTTCCATCAGGTTCCGACGAGGCACCATCATGAGCACGGCGCATTCCTCCGAGACGATTCCCCCAGAGCGCGAACCGACCCGCACAGGGATGTCCAAGGCCTCGCTGAAACAGGATTTCCTCGACAATCTCTTCTATATCCAGGGGCGTTTCCGCGAGGTCGCGACACCCCACGATCTCTACATGGCCGCCGCCTTCACGACGCGCGACCGCCTGCTCCAGCGTTGGGTCAAGTCCGCTCAGATCTTCAAGACCAGCCACGCGCGCACCCTCTGCTACCTGTCCGCCGAATATCTGCTGGGACCGCATCTGGCCAACAACCTGGTCAATCTCGGGATCACAGAGGTATCGCGCGAGGCCGGTCAGGAGCTGGATCTGGACCTCGACGCCATCATGGAGGAAGAGGAGGAACCGGGTCTGGGCAATGGCGGGCTCGGGCGGCTGGCCGCCTGTTTCATGGACTCGCTCTCGACCTGCCAGATTCCGGCGATCGGCTACGGCATCCGCTACGAGTTCGGCATCTTCGATCAGGCGATCGAGGACGGCTGGCAGGTGGAGAAGACTGACACCTGGCTGCGCAACGGTAACCCCTGGGAGATCCCGCGCCCCAAGATCTGCTTCCCGGTCCTCTACGGCGGCCATACCGAGCAGTACCGCGACGACAGGGGCCAGACGCGCACCTGCTGGCGTCCCGCCCTGGAGATCAATGGGGTAGCCTATGACACGCCGATCCTGGGTTATGGAGCCGGCAACGTGAACCTGCTCCGGCTCTGGAAGGCCGAGGCATCCCAGTCCTTCGACTTCCAGGCGTTCAACGTGGGCGACTATTACGGCGCGGTCCACGCCAAGATCCAGGCGGAGACCATCTCCAAGGTTCTCTACCCGAACGACGAGCCCGAGGCCGGCAAGGAACTGCGGCTCAAGCAGCAATATTTTTTCGTCTCCTGCTCGCTTCAGGACATGATCCGGCTGCATCTGAACACGGTCGGTCCGCTCGATACCTTCGCCGACAAGTTCGTCGCCCAGCTCAACGACACCCACCCGGCGCTCGCGGTGGCCGAATTGATCCGGCTGCTCGTGGACGAGCACGCCATGACCTGGGAACAGGCCTGGAACATCACCCACAATACCTTCTGCTACACCAACCACACCCTGCTGCCCGAGGCGCTCGAAACCTGGTCCGTCAGCCTCTTCGAGCGCCTGCTGCCGCGCCATCTGGAGATCATCTACGAGATCAACCGACGCTTCCTAGACGAGGTGCGGATGCGCTTTCTCGGCGACGAGGCACGGGTCTGGCGGATGTCACTGATCGCCGAGGGCGAGGTGCGACGCATCCGCATGGCCCATCTGGCGGTGGTGGGCAGTCGGGCGGTCAACGGGGTGGCGGAACTCCACTCCGAGCTGGTCAAGTCGACGCTCTTCAAGGATTTCAACGAACTCTGGCCGGAGCGTTTCCACAACGTCACCAATGGGGTCACGCCACGCCGCTTCATCGTCGTCGCCAACCCGCGACTGGCGGGCCTGATCACCGAGACCTGCGGCCATGACGACTGGATTCGCGATCTCGACCGACTGCGCGAGCTGGAGCCTCACGCCGACGACCCCGACCTCCAGGAACGCTGGCGCCAGGTCAAGAACGCGGCCAAGCAGGATCTGGCCGCCTGGCTGAAGCACGCGACCGGCGTCGAGCTGGACCCGAACGCCCTGTTCGATGTGCAGGCGAAGCGGATTCACGAGTACAAACGCCAGCATCTCAACGTATTGCACATCATCCGCTGCTATCAGCGCCTCAAGCAGAACCCGAACCTGAGTCCGGTCCCGCGCGCCTTCATCTTCGGCGGCAAGGCGGCCCCCGCCTATTTCATGGCCAAGCTCATCATCAAGCTCATCAACGCGGTCGCTCGGGTCGTCAATAACGACCCCGAGGTCAATGGCTCGATTCGCGTGGTCTTCATGCCCGATTTCAATGTCAAGAACGGTCAGCGACTCTACCCCGCCGCCGATCTTTCCGAGCAGATCTCGCTCGCCGGCAAGGAGGCATCGGGCACCGGAAACATGAAATTCTCGATGAACGGAGCCCTGACCATCGGCACCCTGGACGGCGCCAACGTGGAGATCCGCGACGAGGTTGGAGAAGACAACTTCTTTCTCTTCGGCATGACCGCCGAGGAGGTTCTCGATAAGCAGATCGCGGGCTATCGTCCCTGGGACTATTACCATGGCGACCAGGATCTCAAGGCCGACATCGATCTCATCAACTCCGGCCTCTTCTCCCACGGAGACGCACAGCTCTTCCGTCCGCTGACCGACAACCTGATCAATCACGATCCCTTCATGGTGCTCGCCGACTACCGGGCCTATCTCGAATGCCAGGAACGGGCGGGGGAAGCCTACCGTGCCCAGGCGCACTGGACCCGCATGTCGATCCTGAATGTCGCGCGCATCGGCCGATTTTCCTCCGACCGCGCCATTCGCGAGTACGCGGAACACATCTGGAAGGTCACACCGAAGCCGATCGATCCCTAGGATCTTAATTCCTCCTTATCGATAACCGCTGGGATTACGGCGAAGAGCGGCAAGGCGGTATCGGCTACATCGGCCTGCGCCTGTTCGCGGTGGTCTTCGTCGATCGATCCGATGCGCGACGCCTCATCAGCCTGCGCAAGGCCAATCAACGCGAGATCAATCACTATGCCACGTCTTAAACCCGGCACCATCATACCCACCGACGAAGAAGACGCCGCCATCACCGCCGCCGCCGCGCTGTCCGATCCGGACGCCCGACCACTGACGGATGAAGAGTGGGAAACCGTGAAACCCCGGTCGCGCGTCGGCCGGCCGCCCTCGCCGACGCCTAAGGTCTCGACCACCATCCGTTTCGATGCCGATGTCCTGGCCGCGATGAAGGCGACCGGGCCGGGCTGGCAGACGCGCGTCAACGAGATCGTGCGCGCCTACGTCGAGACGCATCCTCGCTGATACACGGCGGGGTATGGCCGCCCGACTCGCCCATGCCTGAAAAATAGGCTCGCGCGCGCTCAAGAATCGAGGCAGAATCGGTTGACGCCATTCCGTCATGCCGACGAGCGGGGATGATCAAGGAAGATATTCAACCGCATCCAGGAGACTGGCCTGTCTCGACGCGGCCATCCGTAGCCGTTTTGCCTTCCTCCAGCTCCTGGAACATTCGCTCGCGCCATCCCTGGATCACCCTGGATCCAACCAGCCGCCTCCTCGCGGAGAGCGAAGTTCCGCTGGTTTCCTGGCACGCGCGACGGCGGCACCGGAGGCGATGAGCCCGCCAAGGGGCGCTAGCGAGTAAGCACCGATCGCCCCACAGGACCATGGATCGAAATAAGGAGCAACTCATGAACCCACAGCCCAAGGCATTGTTCGATGTAAGCGTGCTGGTCGACGCATTGACGAATGACGGTCAACCCACTCCGGAATCCAACGCGGCCCTGACGCTGGCCGCCAATGGCGATGTCGCGGGATATGTCTGCGCCACGGCGATCGAATACCTGAACGACTTTCTCACCCGCTCGCAAGGATCGCCCCGCGCGCGGGCCAAGCTGACCGAGCTGCGCGCCATGCTGGAGGTCGCCCCGGTCGACGCCGCCGTGGTCGACGCGGCCATGGATCTGGGATGGCTCTACTTCGAGGATGCGTTGACCCACGCCTGCGCCCGCGTGAACGGACTCGATCATGTCATCACCCTCAATCCCTCGGATTTCCCCGAGACCACGCTGCCGGTGCTGGCCCCTGCGGATTTTCTGAGACGCATGCAGGCCAAGGTCGCCTGAATCCTCGTCTTCAGCGCATGACGGCCCGCGATCCGCGCGGGCCGTTTCGCCTCCGACCCGACCGGATAGCCAGCCGCCCATGCCTCGCGCGACCTTGCTCAGACAACGTCTGCTGACGCTCTTCCTGGCGGCGATGCTGCTGCTGTTCTCGCCGCTCGTGCTCCAGTTCGAGGCCCTTGAACGCTGGCGGGGAATCCCGGCGCTCCTGCTCTATCTCTACGGCGTCTGGGCCACGGTCATTGGTCTGGCCGCCTGGGTCGCGACGCGCGGGCGTGAATGACGGCCCATGGTGATCACTGGGCCGCTCATCATCGGTGTTTCATTCGCCTATCTCGGGCTGCTCTTCGCGATCGCCTACTGGGCGGACCGGCGCGCCGATCACGGTCGCTCCATCATCGCGCATCCGACCATCTACGCGCTCTCGCTCGCCGTCTATTGCACGGCCTGGACCTTCTACGGAAGCGTCGGGCGGGCGACGGAGAACGGCATCGGCTTCCTGCCCATCTATCTGGGACCGACCCTGATCGCCCTGCTCTGGGGATCCGTGCTCCTCAAGATGGTTCGGGTCAGCAAGGCCGAGCGCATCACCTCGATCGCCGACTTCATCGCCTCGCGTTATGGCAAGAGTCAGGCGCTCGGAGGCGTGGCGACCGTCATCGCGGTGATCGGGGTGGTGCCCTACATCGCGCTCCAGCTCAAGGCCATCGCCTGGAGCTTCGCCATCCTCCAGCATTACCCCGAGGTCCGGATGCCGGGCCAGACCGCCCTGCCGCTCTGGCACGATTCGGCCTTCGTCATCGCCCTGCTGCTGGCGGCCTTCACCATCCTCTTCGGTACGCGCCAACTGGACGCCAGCGAGCGACACGAGGGGATGGTCGCGGCGATCGCCTTCGAGTCGATCGTCAAGCTGGTCGCCTTCCTGGCGGTCGGGCTGTTCGTCACCGCCGGCCTGCTTGGCCTCGGCGGCCCCGAGCTGCCGCGCGTCCTGGATGACCCAGGACTCGCCGAGCGGCTCGCGCCATTGCTGGAGCCCAGTCTCTCGCCCTTCCAGGACTGGTTCGCGATCTCCTTCCTGGCCGCGCTGGCGGTCATGCTGCTGCCGCGCCAATTCCAGGTCGCGGTGGTGGAGAACAGCGACGAGCGCCACATCCGGCGCGCCATCTGGCTGTTCCCGCTCTATCTGCTACTGATCAATCTGTTCGTGATCCCGATCGCGATCGCCGGGCTCGCGACCTTTCCGGACGGGACGGTCGACGCCGATACCTTCATGCTGACCCTGCCGATCGCCTTCGACCAGCCCTGGCTGGCGCTGCTGGTGTTCATCGGCGGTCTGTCCGCCGCGACCGGGATGGTGATCGTCGAGACCATCGCCCTCTCGACCATGGTCTGCAACGACCTGGTGCTGCCGATGCTGTTGCGCCGCTGGCGCCGTCGCCCGCCGCCGGCCGATCTCGGCCGGCTGCTGCTCAATGTCCGCCGGGGGGCCATCGTCTTGGTCCTGATGCTCGGCTATCTCTACTATCGGTTCGCCGGCGAGGCCTATGCCCTGGTCAGCATCGGGCTGATCAGCTTCGTCGCCATCGCCCAGTTCGCGCCCGTGGTGATCGGCGGGCTCTACTGGCGCGGCGGCACCCACGCAGGGGCGCTGGCGGGACTCAGCGCCGGCTTCGCGGTCTGGATGTACACCCTGCTGTTGCCCTCCTTCGCCAAGTCCGGCTGGCTGCCTCCGGCCTTCATGGAATCCGGTCCCGGCGGCATGGATTTCCTCGCCCCGCTGGCGCTCTTCGGTCTGACCGGCTGGAACGAGATCACCCATGGCCTATTCTGGAGTCTGATCGCCAACATCGGCGCCTTTCTGGCGGTCTCCTCGCGGCGCGAGCCGAACGCGATCGAGGCGGCCCAGGCGCGCATCTTCGTGGACGCCCCGCGGCAACGCCAGACCAGCCGCGCGCCGCTCTGGCGCGGCCGCGCGGACATCCGCGAGTTGATGGCCCTGAACGGGCGTTTCCTCGGTCTGGCTCGCACCCGTTTCGCCTTCTCCCGCTACGCGGAGTCGCGGGGGCTGGCCTCGCCCGACGCCTTGCCCGCCGACGCCGAGACGGTCAACTTCGCCGAGACCCTGCTCTCGGGCGCGATCGGCGGCGCCTCGGCGCGACTGATGGTGGGCTCGGTCACGCAGGAGGAGGCGCTGGGACTCGACGAGGTGCTCGACATCCTTGACGAGGCGTCGCAGATCCGCGCCTACAGCCACGAGCTGGAGCAGAAATCCCAGGCGCTGGAGGTCGCCACCGCCGAGCTGCGCGCCGCCAATGTGCGGCTCCAGGAACTCGATCGGCTCAAGGACGACTTCATGTCGTCCGTCACCCATGAGCTGCGCACCCCACTGGCCTCCATCCGGGCCTTCTCCGAGATCCTGTACGACGATCCCGAGATCGCACTCGATCAGCGCAAGCGTTTTCTCGGCATCCTGGTCAGCGAGACCGAGCGGCTGTCACGGCTCGTCAATCAGGTACTGGATCTGGCCAAGATCGAATCGGGCCATGCAGACTGGCGCACCGAGGCGGTGACGCTCCAGACCGTGATCGAGCAGGCGGTCTCGGCGACCGAACAGTTGATCGAGGAGCGGGGGATCGCGCTCGAGATCGATCTGGATCCGCGACCCGCGATCGTCTGGGGCGATCGTGATCGTCTGGTCCAGGTGCTCGTGAACCTGCTGTCGAACGCGGCCAAATTCGCTCCGGCCGACACCGGACGCATCGGGATCGGGCTCCATGGCGTCGAGGCGGGCTGGCGCGTCCGCGTGTCCGACAACGGACCAGGCATCCCGGAGACCGAGCTTGAGCTGGTCTTCGAAAAATTCCGCCAAACCTCGATCGGCGGGGTCAAACCCGCCGGAACCGGTCTGGGCCTCCCGATCAGCCGACAGATCATCGACAACCTGGGCGGACGCATCTGGGCGGAAAATCCGCCCCAAAAAGGTGCTAACCTCTGCTTCGAGCTACCAGCCCATCACTCGGATACCCTGGACCGAAGGCCTGACCATGAGTAAGCGGATCCTGATCGTCGACGACGAGCCCAATATCGTCATCTCGCTGGAATTCCTGATGATGCGCGAGGGGCATGAGGTGCGCGTCGCCCGCGATGGAGAGGCCGGCCTGGCCGCCGTCAGAACCCATCGACCGGACCTAGTGGTGCTCGATGTCATGATGCCCAAGCTCGATGGTTTCGCCGTCCTGGCCGCGGTCCGCGCGGATCCGGCCCTGGCCAGGACGCGCGTGCTCATGCTGACCGCCAAGGGCCGCGAAGCCGAGCACGACAAGGGACTCGCCCTGGGCGCGGACGCCTATATGCCGAAGCCATTTTCGACGCGCGACCTGGTCGATAAAGTGAAGGAACTGCTCGCCACGACGGATTGATCCGGGCGAACGCCGCCGCGACCAACGACAAGGCACACCGCTCCGGATCGAGCGATGAAGCGCCGACCCGCCGGAGGATTAAGAGGACCGACATGAGCGAGATCGAGACGCCGCCGACCGAATCAGGACCGGACCTCGCCCCGCTGCGGGCGCTGGCTCGCCGCGAACCCCTGGTGGTCGCGCCCGAGACACGACTGCGCGAAACGCTTTATCGCTTCAGTCAGGACGATGAGGACGCGGCGGTCGTCGCCGACACCGCGACCGGGTTGCCGCTGGGGCTCGTCACGCTGCGCGACATGCTGCACGTCATCAGCTTCGAGGGTGGCGGCTTGGAGGATCCGGTCGCCAACCATATGATCGGTGCGCCCCTGAGCCTGGCTGCGGACGCCCCCACGCACCGCGCCAAGGTGATGATGGCCAAGAAGGGCGTCAGCCATCTGGTACTGACCGAGCCGGACGGTCGGCTGTGCGGTCTGGTCACCCAGGCCGATCTGCTTGGGCTGCGCGCGGGCGGCGCGGAATCGCTGATCGCCAGCATCGGCGCCGCGCGCGACATGGCGGCCATGACCCTCGCGGCGGATCGGGTACGTCGGCGCGGCGCCGAGCTGTTCCTGGGCGGGATGGGCGTCGAACCGCTCTGTCAGTGGATGTCGGGCCTCAACGACCTGATCGGGATGCGGGTGATCGAGCTGATCGAGGACGAGTTCGACCTGCCGGCCGTGCCCTGGTGCTGGATGGTCTTCGGCTCCGAGGGCCGGCTCGAACAGACCTTCGTGACCGATCAGGACAACGGACTGCTGTTCGTGCCTCCCGATCCCGAGAGCACCCCGGCCCTGCGCGAGGCCTTCCTGCCCTTCGCGCGGGCGGTCAATCAAGCCCTGCATCACTGCGGCTTCGAGCGCTGCCGGGGCAACATCATGGCCGGCAATCCCGAGTGGTGTTTGAGCGAAGCCGAGTGGCGCCAGCGTTTCGCGGACTGGCTGCACCTCCCGGACCCCGAGGCGGTGCTGCACGGCGCCATCTTTTTCGATTTCCGGCCGCTCTACGGCAGCAGCGATCCGGTCGACCAACTCCGCGGCTGGCTGATCCGCGAGGCGCCCGAGCAAAGCCGGTTCTTCCACGCGCTCGCCGATCAGAGCCTGAGCACGGTCCCGCCGCTGGGCTGGGCCGGCCAGTTCGCCTTCGACCGCAACCGGGCCTTCCCCCACACCATCGACCTCAAGCTCCAGGGCGCGCGCTTCTTCATGGACGCGGCCCGTCTCTGGGCCTTGAAGGAAGGGGTCTGGGCGACCAACACGGCCGAGCGTCTGCGCGCCGTCGGACGCATCCGTCGGCGCCAGCCCGAGGACATCTCCGCCGAGGTCGAGGCCTTCCATCTGATCCAGCGCTTCCGGATCAATCAACAGCTCCAGACCCAGGATCCCGACGCGGTCAACCGCGTCAACCCGGACGATCTCAACGAACTGCACCGGCTGATGCTCAAGGAGTCCTTCAAACAGGCTCGCAAGCTCCAGGCCCGGCTGCGCCAGGAGTTCGGACTCTAAACTTTTCTTTGGTTTTCAGTGGCTGGACGACGACCCAGAACCCAGCCATTCCGAACGACCGTACAATCAAACACTCAGACGTCACCAATCAAGAGCCGCACCATGATGATTCGACGACCCACCCTGATCGCCCTGGCGGCCACCCTCTGTCTCTCCGGCCAACTGCGCGCCGATGAGGTCACCGACCAGATGGAGGCCGCGAAAAAGGCCTATGAATCCGGCGAGCTGCGCACCGCCGTCGAGACACTCAATTTCGCGGTCGCCAAGATCCAGGAGCAAATGACCGCCACCTTATTGAAACTTCTCCCCGAGCCGCTGGATGGCTGGCTGGGCGACGAGCCCCAATCCCAATCCGGTGGCATGGCGGCCATGATCACGGGCACCACGCTGAGCCGGCGCTATGCGCGCGAGGATGGCGCCGAGGTGACCCTGAGCCTGATGGCCGACTCGCCCCTGATGCCGATGCTCACCATGGCCATGTCCATGCCTTTCGTGATGCAGAGCAACCAGGACATGAAGACCTATTCCTTCAAGGGGCATCGCGGAATGCTGGAGCACGCGGCCAACAGCGAGGACTACGAAATCACGCTCATGGTCGGCAACCGGCTGGTGATCCAGGGCAAGGGAAGCCGGCTCGCGGACAGCCAGCCGATCGAGGCCTATTTCGAGCAACTGGATATGGACGCGATCCAGGCGGCATTGACCAAATAGCGCGCGACCTGGCTCGACCGAACGGTCGAGCCAGGTTCCGCGCGGGCCTCAGCGAGGAAGGCCGAGGCCGCTCGAAAGACTCAGGCTCTCCAGGATCCCAAGCCCCAGGCTCGCGCCGAAACGCTTGGCGAGCGATTCCAGGAGATCGCGTTTCTGGGTATATTCCACGATCTTCTCGGTGCCGATGACCTCACGCGCCACCGAGCTGGAACTGCCCAGGCCGTCGGCCAATCCCAGCTCGACCGCCTCCTGCCCGCTCCAGAAGAGCCCGCTGAACAGCTCGTCGCCGCCCTTGAGCTTGTCGCCGCGCCCCTTCTTGACCTCGGCGATGAACTGTCCGTGGAGCTTTTCGAGCACCGACTGAACGAAGGCGCGCTGCGACTCTTGCAGGGGCGAGAAAGGATCGAGAATCCCCTTGTTGGAGCCCGCCGTCAGCAGACGCCGCTCGATCCCCCACTCATCCATGGCCTCCTGGAAACCGAAGCTGTCGATGCGCACCCCGATGGAACCGACCAGACTCGCCTTGTCGACATAGATGGCGTCAGCGCCAACGGCGATGTAATAACCACCGGACGCGCAGAGATCGACGGCGACGGCATAGACCGGCATCTCCTTATTCTTGTCTTTCTTGTACTTGGCCTTGAGGCGACGAATCTCGTCGTTGATGTAGCCGGCCTGGACCGGACTGCCGCCCGGACTGTTGATACGCAGGATGATCCCCTTGACATGGTCCGCCTCGAAGGCGGCGCGCAAGGCCGTGATGACCCGATCCGCGCTGGCCTCCGATGCCGGACCTATGACCCCCTTGACCTCGATCAGCGCCGCGTGACCCTCGCTGGTGGACATCATCTCGGTCAGATTCCGGGTGTTGGCCGCGATGAGCAGACCGAACAGGTAAAGCAGCACCAGAAACTTGAAGAGGAACGACCAGCGGCGGCGCGTGCGTTGATCCGCCACGTACTCGGCGGCCATGCGATTGAAGAGGGCGCGTTCCCAATCGGGATGGTCCGGCGACGGCATGGGCTCCCCGCGACCTTTCCAAAATCTCCAGTTCATGCGTGACACCTTGATTTCATAAGTGATTCCTTAGAACCTGGGTTCGAGACGAAAATGACGGTAACGGGCGCCCGGTCGACGTCTTGGGCCGGTCAACCGGAATGCTCCGCCAGCCAGTCCTGGATGGCTCGGAGCGAATCGAGACAGGCGAGCGGCTCGTGGGTCAGCAGGCGTCCTGGCGAATGCACGCCATAGGAGACCGCCAGCGATCGGACACCGGCATTGCTGGCCATTTGCAGGTCGTATTCGGTATCGCCGACCATCAGGGTCTCGTCGGGATGCGCGCCGAGCTCGTCCATCAGCTCGAACAGCATGCGAGGATTGGGCTTGGACAAGGTCTCGTCGGCGCAGCGGGTAGCATGGAAAACCCTCCCGAGACCCGTTTCGGCCAGCGACTTGTCCAATCCCTGGCGGCTCTTGCCGGTCGCCACCGCCAGTCGATAGCCTTGTCCGGTCATCCAGTCGAGCATTTCGAGCGCGCCCGGAAAAAGCACCGAGGGTGTCGGATCGGACACCAGGAAGTGGCGTCGATAGCCGACCACCAGCTCGGCGCGCAGGGCCGCGTCCCCACTGGGCAGAAGGCGCTCCATCGCCTCCTCCAGCCCCAGCCCGATGATGTCGCGGGCGACCTCCCGGGTCGGCTCGGCGAGCCCCAGGTCGGCGAAGGCCGCCTGAAGGCAGGCGACGATGCGCGCCTCGGAATCCATCAAGGTGCCATCCCAATCGAAGACGATCAGCTCGAAACTCACTCTTCGCTCTCCAAGGCGTTCAGTACACGCTCCAGTTCGTCCGGCAGCTTGGCTTCCAGTCGCAGCGGCCGGGTCATGCCTTCCAGAAGGAAGCTGAGAACCGAGGCGTGCAGGAACAAGCGCGTCAGCCCAAACCCCTTGAGGAGACGGTTGACGGTCTCGTCGCCATATTTGGGATCGCCCGCCAGCGGCATTCCCAGGTGCGTCGCGTGGACCCGGATCTGATGGGTTCGACCCGTGATAAGTTCCGCCTCCACCAGGGTCAGCGGCTGGCCCGCCGCGGACAGACGACGTAAACGCCGGAAGCGGGTGCGCGCCTCCTTGCCCTCCAGCGGGTCGACCTTGACCAGGCGCTCGCCGCTGCTGAGCACGTTCTTGCGCAGAGGCGCGTCGACCAGCACCTCCTGGCGCGGCAGCTCGCCGACCAGGAGCGCCAGATAGCGCTTGTTCATCGCGCCCTCGCGGATCAGGCGATGCAACTCGCGCAAGGCGCTCCGGCGCTTGCTGAGGACGAGACAACCCGAGGTCTCGCGGTCGAGTCGATGGACCAGCTCCAGCTCGCGTCCGGGGCGCAACTGGCGCAGCGACTCGATCAGTCCATAGCTCAGACCGCTGCCGCCATGCACCGCCAGCCCGGCCGGCTTGTCGATCACAAGAAGACGCTCGTCCTCGTGGATGATGGCCTGCTCCAGCCGCGCCAACTGGGCATCGGGGGCGCGTCCCTTGGGCGCCGGCGGGGTCATGCGCACCGGTGGGATCCGCACCAGATCGCCGACCCGCAAGCGATGATCGGCCTTCACCCGACCCTTGTTGACCCGCACCTCGCCCCGCCGCAGGAGGCGATAGACATGACTGCGCGGTACGCCCTTGATGACACGAAGCAGAAAGTTGTCGATCCGCTGACCATCCACCTCTTCATCGACACGGACAAGTTGTGGGGATGTGGCATGATCCCCATCTTGCCGGGTTAGGACGTATTGACTGGACTCGGACAGGGTGATCGAGACGCGGCTCGTGGAGCCTTTGGAACCTGTTGTTGGGGATTTCAATTTGGTTTTGGATCCGCCCTTGTGGCTCAATTGCTGCTAGTAAAGTTCGCTGATACCATTGACGGCTTGCGCTGGCCAGTGAAAGCGAGATTTTCCGGAGCGGCGAGTGCATCCAGGGGTTCGCATCCAACGCCCATCCAACAGGCGCCAATCGGACCACTGGTCCTGATACCGGCATCCGACATGCCGCCCGAAGGGCCGCGCGGTGCTTCCAGCCAGCTCGCGACATCGAGCGAAGCCGATTCTACACCCAGCGCTTTCCCCGAGGCGCGCATCCAGGCGGACCAGCGCCGCCGGCGCCAGATCGACCGCTCCGAAACGGGCCTTCGGCCACAAGAGAAGACCCGAAAGACGCGGGTGCCCATCGGGGCCCGTAAACGATTGTTCATACGCGCGTGCCCGTTCAAGCCCGCCCACCGACGTTGGCCGAACGGACAGTGCCGACGCCCTCGACTCGCATCGGCTGAGAGTCGACCGGCGACGCGCCGAGCCGCCCGCGGGAGTCTCCAAAGGTGACTCCGTGGCGAGGCGCCCAACCACGGGTCACGCGCCGTGGTGTGCAGGATAAGGAATAACATGAAGAGAATGCTGATCAACGCAACTCAGCCGGAGGAGTTGCGCGTCGCGACTGTCGACGGCCAGTTGCTATACAACCTCGATATCGAATCGCCCGGCCGCGAACAGAAAAAGGCCAACATTTACAAGGGCACCATCACCCGCGTCGAGCCCAGCCTGGAAGCGGCCTTCGTCGACTACGGCGCCGACCGCCACGGCTTCCTGCCGCTGAAAGAGATCGCGCGCGCCTACTTCGAGCCCGATACCACCAAGGCCGGCTCGCGCGTCAGCATCAAGGAATCGGTGCGCGAAGGCACCGAGGTGGTGGTCCAGATCGACAAGGAGGAGCGCGGCAACAAGGGCGCCGCGCTGACCACCTTCATCTCCCTGGCCGGTCGCTATCTGGTGCTGATGCCCAACAACCCGCGCGCCGGGGGCGTGTCGCGCCGCATCGAGGGCCAGGACCGCAGCGAGCTGCGCGACGCCATGAGTCAGCTTGAGATCCCCGAGGACATGGGGCTGATCGTGCGCACCGCCGGCGTCGGCAAGAATGTCGAGGAGCTCCAGTGGGATCTGGATTATCTGCTCCAGCTCTGGAAGGCCATCGTCAACTCCGGCGAGAGCCGCAAGGCGCCCTTTCTCATCTATCAGGAAAGCGACGTCATCATCCGTTCCATCCGCGACTATCTGCGGGTGGACATCGGCGAGATCGTGATCGACGACAAGGCGGTCTACGAGCGGGCCGAGAACTTCATCCGTCAGGTGATGCCGCAGAACCTCAAGAAGCTGCGTCTCTACCAGGACGAGGTTCCGCTCTTCACCCGCTACCAGATCGAGACCCAGATCGAGTCCGCCTTCCAGCGGGAAGTGCGCCTGCCCTCGGGCGGCTCCATCGTCATCGATCACACCGAGGCCCTGACCTCGGTCGACATCAACTCCGCGCGCGCCACCAAGGGTGCCGACATCGAGGAGACCGCGCTCAACACCAACCTGGAGGCGGCCGACGAGATCGCCCGCCAGTTGCGACTGCGCGACCTTGGCGGACTGTTCGTCATCGACTTCATCGACATGACCCCGCCCAAAAATCAGCGCGAGGTGGAAAACCGCCTGCGCGAGGCGCTGAAGCAAGACCGCGCGCGCGTCCAGGTGGCGCGCATCTCGCGCTTCGGCCTGCTGGAAATGTCACGCCAGCGGCTGCGTCCGTCGCTTGGGGAATCCAGCCAACAGCCCTGCCCGCGCTGCAAGGGTCAGGGCATGATTCGCGGCGTCGAATCGCTGGCGCTCTCGATCCTGCGCATCCTCGAAGAGGAGGCGATGAAGGACAGCACCCACCGCATCCTCGCCCAGCTCCCGGTCAGCGTCGCCACCTTCCTGCTCAACGAGAAGCGGCGCGCCATCCTGGATATCGAGGAACGCCAGGAGGTCGAGATCCTGCTGGTTCCCAACGAGCATATCCAGACGCCGGAGTATCGCATCGAGCGCGTGCGCGCCCAGGATGCCGCGGCGACCGCCGTGGATCTCCCCAGCTACGAGATGACGGCCCCGATCGAGGCGAACGCACCGCCGCACTACGCCAAGCTCGGCCAGCCGATCCGCGTCGAGGAACCGGCCGTCAAGCATGTCGCGCCCAGCGCACCGGCACCCCAACGGGAAACGCCGCGCCTCCCGACGCCGACCGCGATTCGCAAGGAGCCCGAGCGCACCGAGCCGGAAAGCCTCCTCAAGCGCATCTGGACGGGGCTATTCGTGCCGCGCACCGGCGAATCCGAACCCGTTCGGCAGGAATCGGCCCAGGCTCCCGAGCCCATGAGCGGCTCCGAGAGACCGAATCGACAGGAACAGAACCAGCGTGGTCAGGGATCGCCACGGAACGGCGCGCATGCCGACCAGGGCTCCGCGGCGTCTCGGCCGCCCCAGTCGCGCGACGATCGCGGACGCGCCAACGCGGCGAGACCAGCGCCGGCGTCCCAAACCGCGGCTCGCGGGCATCAGGAAAGACGCGCGAACGACGAGCCAGGCGAGGCGACGACCGAGGACGAGCAACAACGCCAGGCGCGCACGGGCGAACCCCGCTCGCGCCGCGGCGGCTCGCGCGGACGCGGCCGTCGGGGATCGGGATCGCCCACGAGCGGCCCACGCGGCGACGAGCGCTTGGAGCAGGCGGGTGGGCAGGAAGGCTCCGATATGAATCAGCCGGAGATTCAACGAGCCGACCAGGACGCCAGCCCGGAATCGCCCACGCGGGGCCGTCGCGGCGAGCCGAGGAACGGGTCGTCACCCAACCAGGCACCGCGCGATCGCGCCGCTGGATCGTCTGGAGACGCTGGCGAGACGTCCGCGCGACCGGAGACATCAAGCCGTGACTCGGTCGATGGCGATTTCGAGCAGGATCTCGAACTCACGCCGGGCACGGACACGCCGGTCAATCCGGACCGTCCCCGCTCGTCGCGCCGTCGTCGTGGCGGACGCAACAGACGCCGTCCCTCGGCGGAGACCGCGGCAACGGATGGAACGGAATCCGACGCGGACGAGCTAGGCAAGTCGGATGGCGAAACCCGGCCGACCGCCGAACCCGATCAGGATTCCGATCAGGATTCCGATTCAGGCGACCAGCATCCCGGACGCTGGGACGCCGCCGATACGTACCCGGTGGTGGAAGCACGCCCGGAATCATCCGAGCCCGCCAAGCCGGAACGCGAGTGGTCCGAGGAACCGGCTCCCCAGCCTTGCATCGAGACCGAGCCTCGCGAGAGCGAGCCTCAGGCCATGCTGCAGGCTCCGGAACCGATTCGGGAACTGATCGCGGCACCCGAGCCAACGCCCGAGCCAACGCCCGAACCAATGACAGCGCCAATGCCCGAGCCAGCACCCGAGCCAATAACAGCGCCCAAGCCCGAGCCAGTACCCGAACCAAGGCCAGCGCCAATGCCCGAGCCAGCACCCGAACCACGCCAAGCCGACTCGGTCGCGGGGGAGCCCCAAGCGCCCAACACGCCGGTCGCCGCGCCTCGGGTCGATCCGGATCGGGTGGACGACGGCTCCTGACGCCGCTGGCCAGCCGTCTCCCGAGGCCAAGCACCCTTCGGCACCAGCCATGACCCGATCTCTCTCCGACCCGCTCCTGGTGGGACGCTCCCGCCAGGCCCCCTCGCCGCTCGGCGAGGGGTTGGAGAGACTGGGCACTGGGGTCTTGGCGAGGCGGCTCCATCCGCGACCCCATCCCGCTCATCCCGGATGCGACAGCCTTCAATCGATGGCCGGATAACAATGCCGCTCATCCTGCTCGAAAGCCTGGCGCGCTTCCTTCGGCTCATCTTCCGGACCTATGTTCCTGGCCGGGGTCGGCCGCGAGCCAGTGTCCGCCGCCTGCTCGTGATGAGTGTCTTCATTCCCTGTTTTGCCCTGATCCAGGGGATTCAGTGGATCGGACTCCTGCTCGACGAGATCCTGTTCCCCGCTTACCGCCGCGTCGCCATTCGCGAGCCACTGTTCGTCCTCGGTGTCCCGCGCAGCGGCACGACCCATCTCCACCACGTCCTGGCGCGCGATCCGCAGTACACCACCTTCTCGACCTGGGAGTGTCTGTTCGCGCTCTCGATCAGCGCCCGCCGCTTCTGGCTCGCCATCGCCCGCCTCGACGCACGGCTCGGACGCCCGCTCGCACACCTGCTGGGCTGGATGGAGACCCATGTCTTCGGGACACTGGAAGCGGTGCATCCCATGCGGCTCGGCGACCCGGAGGAGGATTACTTCGCCCTCATGCCGGTGCTCGCCTGCTTCATCCTCATCCTGCCGTTTCCGAACTCGGATTTCCTCTGGCGGATGGGCACCTTCGACCGCGACATGCCGGAAGCGGAACGCGCGCGCCTGATGGATTTCTACCACCGCTGCCTGCAACGACACCTCTATGTCCACGGCCCGGACAAGCGGCTGCTATCGAAGAACGCGGCCTTCGCCCCACTGGCGGGCGCGCTGGCGGGTCGGTTTCCCGACGCACGTTTCATCCTCTGTCTGCGCGAACCCGAGCGCACCCTGCCCTCCCAGCTCAGTTCGATCGCCTCCGGCATCGCCTTTTTCGACTCGCTCTCCGCCACCCCGAATCTAGGCGAGCGACTGACTGGACAACTCGGGTTTTACTATCGAAACCTGCAAGCCGTCTTCGCCGAGATGCCCGACAACCGCCGCGCATGGGTTACCATGGAGACGCTGAAGGCCGGCCTAGAGGACGCGATCGAGCAAATCCATGGCCAGTTGGAACTGGAGCCAGGCGTCGGTTTCCGCTCCGAGCTGCGCCGGCAAGAGGCCAAGTCGCGGGACTACCGCAGCCGCCACCAGTATCGCCTGGAGCCCTACGGACTCTCGCTGGGTCCGGTCGACGAGGAACTCGGTTTCATTTATGCCGCTCTCGCCGCGCGCTCCATCCAGTCCCGACCGGATTCGCCCTCGCGGCGAAGCTGACCCATCCCATCAGCGATCGAACACGCCCCTCGTCGACCACGGAAGCCGCGCCGCCATGCCGAACCCATCCGGCACCGACAACCAGGTCGGGACCGACTCCGCCACCAGGGCCGAGCGGCTGCGCGTCGCGATCCTGTCCGACGCCGCGCCCGAGCGCAACGGTGTCGGCGCCTACTATCGCGACCTGGCCGATCACCTCAAGGCCAGGGGGGCGCGCGTCGAACTGATCGCCCCGAGATATCACGCCGGGAACTGGCACGGCGGTTGTCGGCTCCCGCTTCCGGGCGATCCGACTCAGAAGATCCTCATCCCTTCCTGGTCGCGCATCCGCGACCGGCTGGATCGCTTGGCGCCCAACGTCATGGTGATCCCGACGCCGGGCCCCTATGGTCTGCTTGGTCTCTATCTGGCCGGGCGGCGCGACCTCAGGGTAGTGGTCGGCTTCCATACCCATTTCGAGGCCCTGACGGATCTGTTTCAGGGCTGGGGACTAGGCGCCCGCATCGCCAATGCCTATCTGCGTACCTGCCATCGACTCCTGTTCAAGCGTAGCCATCTGGTCCTGGCCAACTCCACCCAGATGATGGAGATCGCACGGACGATGGGCGCCCAACAGGTCGGGCTCATGGCCACCCCCATCCCGAAGCCGTTCCTGGACCGGCCGCCGGTTGCGACATCGAGCGGCTTCAAACGGATCCTGTTCGCCGGGCGGCTGGCGCCCGAGAAGAACCTGGACGCCATCGTCGAAGCGGCGCGTCGGCTGCCCGACCTGGAATTCCTCATCGTCGGCGATGGACCGCTCAAGCCCTGGCTGCAAGCACGATCGAGCGCCCTCGAAAACCTCACGCTGATCGGTTGGGCCAAGCGCGCCCGCATCCTGGCCTTGATCGACAGCGCCGATGCCCTAGTGCTGCCATCCAAGGTCGAGTCCTTCGGGACCATCGCGCTGGAGGCCATGGCCCGCGCCCGCCCCGTACTGGTGTCGTCCGCGTGCGGAATCCTGAGCTGGGACGTCTTGAGTCGCGGTCTTTTCCAGATCCGTGCCGACGAACATCTGGCCGACGCGCTCGCGCGGTTGCGCGATCTGGATCCGGCGATCCGCGAGCATCGCTCGCGCATCGCCCGCGCTGCGGCGATCGAGCTCAACGAACGTAATCTTGAGCACTGGATCGCCGTTCTCGGCGACAGCCAGGAGCCAGCGCTCCATGTCCAGCGTTGAGGACATTCGCACCCTGGTCTCGGTGCATGACGTCATGCCCGAGACCCTGCCGCGGGTGGAGCGCATTCTCGACCTGCTCGCGACCGAGGGGGTCAACGCCGTCACCCTCCTGGTGGTCCCTGGGCTGGACTGGTCGTCGGAGCAGATCGACTGGCTGAGGCGACACGAGGCGCGCGGCTACGAGCTCGCCGGACATGGATGGCTCCATCGCGTGGCGACTTACGGCGGACTCCGGCACCGGCTCCATGCCTGGTTCCTCTCGCGCAACGTCGCCGAGCACCTAGCGCTCGACGCCGACGGCATCCTGAACCTCATGAGCCGCTGCCACGCCTGGTTTCGCGCGCACGGCCTGCGCGCGCCCACGCTCTACGTCCCCCCGGCCTGGGCGATGGGAGCCATCCCGCGCAACGCCCTAGCCGAACTCCCCTTCCTGCGCTATGAGATCTTCTCCGGCGTCCTCTCCGGGCAGACCGGACGGCTCTACCCCATCCCCATGCTCGGCTACGAGGCGGACAGGGCCTGGCGGATTCCCGTCATACGGATCTGGAATCACTTCAACCGCCACCGGAGCCGACGGCGCGGTTGGCTGCGCATCGGCATCCATCCCCAGGATCTGGATCTCGCGCTCGCCGAGGATCTGCGCCGGGATCTGCGCCGGTTTCGCCTGCACGCCGACTACGCCGCCATCGACGAGGACGGCGATCAGAGATACCGGCTCCTGATGTCGGCGAGCAGACCGCGCGTCGCGGATTCGACCATATCGAACACCCGCTCGAACCCGCCCTGACCGCCGTAGTAGGGATCGGGCACCTCCCGGATTCCCAGGTCCGGCGCGAACTCCATGAACAGCCTCAGCTTGTCCTCCATCCCGGTGGGACAGATCCCGGCGAGGCTGGCGTAGTTGTCCTCGTCCATGGCGATGACATAGTCAAACAGCAGGAAATCCTCCGGCCTGGCCCGTCTGGCGCGCAGATCGCCGATATCGACCCCGCGCTCGCGCGCCGTCTCCCGCGCCCGCCGATCCGGCGGCTCACCGACATGATAGGCATGGGTTCCGGCCGAATCGATCTCGATGACATGCGGCAAACCCTCGTCCATGACGAGCTTGCGAAACACCCCATGCGCCGTGGGCGATCGACAGATATTTCCCATGCAAACAAACAGGATCTTGACTCTGGCGGATGTATTCATGATTAGACGGGAAGCGAGGATTGGAGAGACTGAGTGATGGTTCAAAAATAACCGAAACGGTACGCTCCGGAGCCCCTCGCCCCAGCGGGGAGAGGGGAGAAAGTCGAGCCATCGTCGTGACGGTTGTTTTTGCACCGTTCCTTACGATGGTATCAGGAGAGTCGATGCCGGCTAAGTCCGATCAATTTTCGATCAATCTTCCAATCGTTTCGCACACAGAGTCGCACACAAAGGCGCGGGAACGGCCGAAAGACACCCCTGGCAGGCGTCATCGAAGCGTTCCGCACCGCCCCAAGCCCAGGCCAACGCACCAATCGAGTGCGACCGACACGCCCCCCAGACCCGAAGAGTGCGCGTCGGCCGTCGGCGCTCACCGGCAGCGAACCGATCGCCACCAGGTAAGTGATTAACAATAAAAGAAACAACGAATCGACTGCAAAGTGGCCCGATACATGCTTAATCAAAGCAGCGAGCGAACCTCTGTTCGCGCGTTACGTTCTCTGACCTCCTCAGTGGTGATTCACCCCGCATTCGCGGGGTTTTTTTTTGGCGTATCCGGAATTAAACCGCGCCTAGTGGCCCAAAGTGAAAATCCTAATACCGCTTCGGAGCGGTCGACGTCATCCTTGCTGATCTGTTTTGATGGAGAGCCAGCAGGCGGCACAGTTGGCGACCACGTCCTGGCCGGGGTTGTGCTGTTCGCTCAAGGCCAGGTTGCGCGCGGATAAAGTCAGGCGCGGCCGCTCGCCGCCGCTGGCGCAGCCGATCGAAGTGGCGCTGCGGTTCCAGTCCGGGATCTCGTTGAGTTGGACGTCCAGTGCCTCGCACAGGGTCTGGATCGAGATCAGATAGTTCGAGGAGGAGGCGCCTTGACGCCGTCGCCGAGGCCGTTCATGAAGTAGAGACTGAGTCCCGGTTTCAGCTCATTGACGCAGCCCTTGACCCTCGGATTGTCCCAGAACAGTTGGGCAAATCTGGCGGTAGGCTGGTTCTTCGGGCCCGGCCCGAGCCGTTTGACGTCGTGCGCCAGGCCGTAACGGCCCGCTCACGATGACAAAGCGGATCTGACCTGTCCTTGCCTCAATGCGTTGAGAACCGATGCTGGATGTTGTCTTGATGATTCGGTTTATCATCTCGCACTTCAAAAAGGCGCGTGATTCGTGTCGAGTCGGATGTCGCGCGGCATCCTTTGTAGGAGCGAATGAATTCGTCCCTACAAACCGACATGCGGCTCAAGGGAGGGAGGAATCCTTGTTCTCCGCGTTCATCCGACTGACAGCGAGAATTGATGACACACTCTAGCGCGTCCCCTATTCTCGCCCCAGATGGCGGGCGTCGACCGAGCCTGACCCACGACCGGTATCGCCAATGAGCCAGCTCTTCGATCGCGTCTCCGACCGGCTGTTCTCGCCGCTCGCCAGCGCCAACCGCCAAGTGTACGCGGGCCTGCTGCTCGACCTCTATCCGCTGTTCTTCGACCAGGTCCACGAGGACGTCTTTCCGTCCCGGGAGACGGTGCGCCGGGAGATCGAGGAGCGGCTCGCGGTCATGGCGGCGAGCTGGCAGGACGAGGCCGATCCGACGGCTCAGGAGGCGGACGGCACCCCGGCGGCACTCGCCTATCGACGCCTGGTGGCCGCGGGCTGGCTGGAGGAGGAGACCGAGGGCTATCGGGTGCGCGTCGCCGTTCCGCCGGCAGTGGGAACCCTGTGGGCTGCCCTGGTGGAGATTGCCCGGCCCGACCGGGTCTTCTACGGGGGGATGGTGCTCTCCATCTTCAACAACGTGCAGCGCGCCTATGAGGAGCCGCGGGCGCAGGTTCTGGCCCTGCGCCAGGCGTCGCGGGAGGCGCGGCGCTTCCTTCAGCACATCAACACCATGATCTACGGTCTCAAGGGACTGCTCGGAGAGATCGGTGATGCCCGTGACCACCGCCTGGTGCTCTCGCGTTTTTTCGATGACTTCGTCGAGCGCATCCTGGTGCAGGACTACAAGCGGCTGAAGACCCGCAACAACCCCTTCCGCCATCGGCTGCGGATCCTCCAACTGGTCCGCGAGCTGGAATACGATCTGCCGCGCAAGCAGGAGCTGGTGGCTGGCTTCATGGAGCAGACCGGGGAGGCGGACAGCGAGCTCGCCTGGCGGGCGATGAACGACGACATCGTCCAACTGCGCGCGGTGTTCGAGCAGCTCGACGGACATCTGGCGCGCGTGGACACCTATCGCGCCAAGGTCGAGCGGCGGGTCGCCGACAGGGTGCGCTATCTGGACCGCGCCCACCCCGGTATGGCGACGAGGATCGCGGCGGCGCTGCAACGGCTCGGACCCAAGCTCGCCGATCTTCCGGAGGATGCGCCGACGCCGCTCCCGATGCCGCTCCTCGACGTCCGTCCCGTCGGCACCCGGAGTCTGCGCGAGGCCCCGCGTCACCGCCGCCTACCCGAGCCTCTGGCCCTGCGCAGTCGGCCCGCGGACCCGGCGGTCGCCGCTCGCCAGCAGGCCCTGAGGGCCTATCTGGACCGGCGCCGGATCGACCCGCGCCGCATCGCCCGCTATCTGGAGTGCCAGCTCGCCGGGCGTGGCGCCCTCGACGGCGCCGATATGCGGATCGAGAGCGTCGAGGACTTCATCGCCTTCACCCATGTGCGCCACCTGGAGTATCTGCCCGGTGCGACGAGTCTCAGACGCCAATACCGTATCGAACGGCGCCCAGGCTGGGTGGAGAACGACTGGGTGCGCTGTCCGGCCTTCGTGGCCCATCGCCGCTCAGGCGCCGCGGGGAGCCGAGATGCTGCGTGATCTGCGGCAGATCTGCGAGCGTCCCGGCGGCGCCGAGGCCGAAGACTTCCGCGCCGCCGCCCGCGGCCTGCTGGAGCGCCAGTTCCTGCTGCTGGAGCGGTCTCGGGACCGCGACCTCTACCGCCTGGTGGCCAACCACTTCGACTATTTCACGAACCTCTTCGATGCCCTGGGCTGGACCCTGCACCGGGACGACACCTTCGGCCTGATCGGCCTATTGCCGACGGAGGCGGAGGGCTTCGCCCGGCTGCGCCTGGTGGACAGCCTGATGCTGCTCTGCCTGCGCCTGCTCTACGAGGAGGGGATGGAGCGCTTCGAGGCGCGGGAGGGTAGCGTCTACACGGCGTCCGAGACCCTCCTCGGACGCTACGAGGCACTGCTCGGGCGCAAGCGCCCCCTGGTCTCGGAGTACCGCGAGGTCATCGGCCGGCTGCGCCGTCACTCGCTGATCGAGACCGGGGACGCGGCCGAGGACGGTCTGCCGGCCCTGCGCATCCTGCCGACGATCCGGCTGGTGACCGGCGAGCGGGTGCAGGAGCGGCTCGCCGCCTTCCTCGACACGGCCGAAGAGGAGACGGCGGATACCGAGGATGACGACGGGACCGTCGCGGACGAGAACGCGCCCGGCGAAGATGGGAGCGGCGGATGAAGCGCCTGATCCGGCTTCTGATGATCAACTGGTACCGTCTGGACCAGGCCAGCGTCGAGATCGAGGGCCATGCGGCGGTCATCGGCCCCAATGCCTCCGGCAAGTCCTCCCTGCTCGACGCGATCCAGGCGGTGCTGGTCGGCGGCGACAAGCGCTGGTGGAGCCCCAACGCCAGCGCGGGCGAGAAGAGCACCCGCAGCCTCCGGGACTACTGCCTGGGAGTCGTCCGCGACCCCGACAACCCGGACCTGTCCCAGGAGTTTCGCCCCCGCGAGCAGGCGATCACCTACCTGGCGCTGGTTTTTCGCGACACCGAGGACGGCAGCGCTACCAGCATCGGGCTCGCGATGCATGCCCGTCTGGAGGAGAGCCAGGAGCAGATCGACGGACGGTTCATCGCCCCCGGGCTGGACCTCAGGCTCGCCGATCTCGTGGACCAGACCCCGGACGGCGCGACGCCCATGCCCTGGAAACGGCTGCGCGAGGCCATGCGCGGACGGCTCGGCGCGGCCCTGCGCGTCCATCCGCAGGTCGGCGAGTACCAGCGCGAGCTCTGCCACTATCTCTATGACGGCAAGCGCACGCTCGACCGCGAGCGCTTCCTGCGCGCCTTCCGCAACGCCATCACCTTCAGCCCCATCCGCAACGTTTCCGGCTTCGTGCGTGACTACATTCTCGAAGAGCGTCCGATTCAGGTCCGCTCGCTCCAGCAGGCCCTCCAGCAGTACCGCCAGATCCAGATCAGCACCCAGGAGGCCCGGCGGCGCGAGCAGTTGCTGAGCGAGATCGACAGACTCTACCGCCGTGCCGAGAAGGCCGAGTGCCTGGCGCTGGCCTGGCGCTGGGTCGAGCAGGAGGCCGCCTTCAACGCCCTGGAGACGGAGATGGAGCCGCTGCGCGCCGCGCTGAGCGAGGCCGAGGGCGAGATCGTCCGGCTAGACCTCGAGATCGCCGACTTGGAGCAGCGTTGGAAGACCGCCGATGAGGCGCTTCAAGAGGCCAACCGCCGCCTCGCGGCCAGCGACATTGAGCAGCAGCGCCGACGGATCGATGCCGAGCTGGAGACCCTGCGCCAGGGCCTGGCGGCGCTCGGCACCGACCTGGAGCGCGCACGCCAGGGTCTGGGTGCCGTGCATCCCCTGCTGGACCACGCCGAGCAGCTCGCCGACGACACCTTGACCGAGTCCTTGCAGGCGGTCGCCGCTGTACTGGTCCGCGATGAGGGCCTGCTCGCGGCGGCCTGGCCGGCGGCGCCGAAGGATGTCATGCGAGCTGCGGCTCGGCTTCGCGAGCGCCTTGCGCAGACAGCCGGCGGACTGAAGGCGCGCTATGAGGCATTGGTCCTGGAAGAGGCCGAGCTGGATCGCGACCTGCGCGCACTCAAGGAGCGGATCGAGCGACTGCGCCAGGGCGGCAGCGACCTCCAGCCCAACACGCTCCGGCTGATCGAGCTGCTGCGCGAGCGGGGCATCGAGGCGGTGCCGCTTTGCGACCGGGTGGACGTAGCCGACGAGCCCTGGCGCGATGCGCTGGAAGCCTTCCTTGGCGGTCACCGCGAGGCCCTGCTGGTGGACCCGGCCCAGGTGAGCGAGGCGATCACCCTGTATCGCCGCGAGGGCCGGCGCCGGGGCATCCATGGCAGCCGCATCATCAACACCTTAAGGACGGATGAATGGACCGGTCGCCGTGATCCGGGCAGCCTTGCCGAGGTCACCGAGAGCGACGACCGTCACGCCGTCGCCTATGTGAACCGTCATGCCGGCAACGTCCTAAGGGTGGAGACCGAGGACGAGCTGGTGCGCCACGAGCGTGCGATCACCGCCGACGGCATGCTCGCGACCGGCGGCTCGGTGGTGCGCCTGCAGCCCGAGGAGCCGATGCTCGGCCGGGCCGCACGGGCCCTGACACAGGAGACGCTGGAGCGCCGGTTCGCCGAGAACGGCCGGCGCCATTACGAGAAGCAGCAGGAGAAGACGCTGATCGCGCGGCTGCGAGAGGAGCTGGTGATGCCCCTGGAGCGTCATCTGGACGCCCTCCCCGATCTGGCCCGGCTCGTTGCCGAGCGTGGCGATAAGGAGCAGAGCCGCCGCGCCCTCAAGGCCGAGCGCCATGCGCTCGACGAGGATGCCAGCTACCAGCGCCTACAGCAGAACGCTGTCGAGCGTCGCAAGGAGCGCGATCTCGTCGCCGACGGGAAGACGGCTGCGGTTGCGAGGAAGACCGACCGGGAGCGGTCGCTTCAGCGCGACCGTCTGCACCTGGATCAGCGCGAGCACGCTGCGCGGGAGGTCGCCGCCCGGCGCACGCAGGCCCAGCAGGCGCCTGGCTTCGATGCCCGGCTCGCGAGCGAGCGCCTGGATGAGCTGCGTGGTCAGCAACTCTTCTCGGCCGAGACCCCGGATAGCTGGCGCGCCCTGAGCGCCGAGGCGAGCAGGCGAGCGGTCAGCCAGGAGGGCTCATCCCGCAACGCCCGCAACGATGCCGCACAGCAGATCACCGAGTACTGGGCCGCCTGTCCTCCGGAGACCCGCCCCGCAGCCGGTGCCTTCGACGACCATCGCCCGCTCGCCGCCTGGGTCCTGCTCGAGCTGACCCAGATCCGTGACACCCAGCTCGCCCGCTATGTCACCGAGGCCGAGAACGCATTGCGCGAGGCGGAGTACGCCTTCCGCGCCGATTTCGTCGGCAAGCTCCAGGAGAACCTGAAGCGGCTCGAAGACCAGCGCGTCGAGCTCAACCGCAACCTGCGCCACCGTCCCTTCCACGGCCAGTACTACAGCTTCGTCAAACACCCTGAGCCGGACCTGCGGCAGGTTCTCGACTGGGTTCTGGCCTGGTCGCCGGAGCAGGGCCGGGACGTGGGCGGACTCTTCGATGCGGCGGACGACCCCAACCACCCCCACCGGGAGGCGATCCGCCGCATCCGCGATCTCCTGATGGAGGCCGCGAGCACCGAGGGCCGCGCCAGCGGCTGGGACGAGCGTCTGGCCGACTACCGCCAGTACTATCACTTCGACGTGCGGATGAGCGACAAGGCCGACGGCGGCGGCAACCCCGAGCTCCTGTCGCGGCGCCTGAGCAAGGGCTCCGGCGGCGAGCACCAGTCACCCTTCTACGTCGCGATCGGTGCGGCCCTGGCCGCGGCCTACCGCATCGAGCGTCAACCGGATGGGGGGCCGCGCGGCGGCATCGCACTCGCGGTCTTCGACGAAGCCTTCTCCAAGCTCGATCTCCAGAACACCGTCAGCGCCCTGGGTTTCCTCACCGAGCTGGGGCTTCAGGTGATCCTGGCCGCGCCGGACGAGAAGTACGGCCAGATCGCCGAGAATGTCGACACCATCGTCAATGTCTACCGCGACGGCGGCAGCGTCTACATCGACACCGAGTACATCAAGCCCGAGGCCCAGCGCGCCCTTGCGGCGGACAACCCGGTGCTGCGTCCAACGCCGAGCCCGGCACGGCCGTGAGCGAGCCGGCCCGCGCCCTGTTGCTGAAGCTCCTGGCCCAGGCCGAGCGGGGCGGACGCGCGACACTCCCGATCAATGAGCGTGCGGCCCGCGACTATTTCGCGGTATGCGACCTGGCGGGCCGCGACGCGATCCATGCGGCGCTGGCCAATGCCGAGGCAGCCGGCTGTATTGGACTCGAATGGGGTCGGGGCGCCGCCGCTCAGGATCTGCTGCGACTGCGCCTGTGCGATGCCGATCGCCTGGCCGACTGGCTGGGCGTGCCGCGCGCGCGGGAGTCCGTCACGCGGATCAGCGGGGCGCTCGGGCCGCTGCTGGCCGAGGCGCCCGCCTGGCTGCGGGATGCCTATGGCATGGCGGTTGCGAAATGGTGCCTGGGGCAAAGCGCCTTCCGCATCGAGGCGGCTGACAGGGACGGCGCCCTGGCGCTCTTCAAAACCGCCCTGGCGGTCGCCGAGGAGCGGCACCTGGGACTCGACCTGCGCCGCTTCAGCGCCCGGCTGCTCGGCGACTCCAAGGCCGTCGAGCGCCTGTCCGGCCGACTGGCCGAGCTGCTGCGGCACAACCCCCAATGGCAGGATCTGACCGAAAACCGCGACCTGTTCCGGGTCATCGGTCTGGAGAAGTTCCCGCCGCCGCTCCTCATCAAGGGGCCGCTTGCGCTGCGCATCGAAGAACGGCGGCTCGACATTACCGGCCTGACCCCCTACGTCGGCCTCTCGCCCGACGCCATCCAGTCCCTGGAGCCCGCGGGTGCCGTCCCCTATCTGCTGTGCATCGAGAACCTGGCGAGCTTCCAGCACCATGCGCGCGAGATCCAGGACCGCGCATTGCTGCTCTACACCGCCGGCTTTCCGGGACCGGACCTGATCCGAGTGATACAGCTCTTGGATTGCACCTTGCCGGCCCATTGCCCTTTCCTCCACTGGGGCGACCGGGACATCGGCGGCCTGCGCATCTTCGCCCAGCTCTCCGCCGCCTTGAGGGCGCACGTCCTGCAACCGCACCTAATGGATGAGCCGATGGACGGCGGAGAAGAATTCAACGCGACGGAGCGCCGAGCCCTGGAGACCCTGGCCGCCCGACCCGATCCGGCCGGCAACCTGGCTCGCCGCTGGCTTGATGCCGGACTTGGACCCTTGGAGCAGGAGCAGCTCGATCCTGTCGCTCCCAGGTAGCAGGGAAATCCGAATCCAGGGGGCGGCCAGGATAGGGCGGCGGCGTTCAGTTTCGAGATCTCGGTTTGGTGTCTGGCGGCATTGAGTATTCCTTGGCTCTTACATGGTAAGAGGCGGCGATTCCCGCCAGCCGCTATCGATCATCGTAATGCCCGCCGATCGCGAAGACATAGATCGCCCCGTCGTCGAACCGGTAGATCACACGGTCTTTCTGCGAGAGTCGACGCGACCAGAGGCCGCTCAGGTTGTGTTTCAAAGCCTCCGGCTTGCCGATCCCGGTTGCGGGATCGCCCCGCTGCATCTCTTTGAGAATCCGGCATAGGTTGAGATGCAGTCGCTTGTCCGCGATCCGAAGCGCCTCGTAGCGCTCCCAGGTACCGCCCTCAAAGACGATCGAGCGCATCAAGTTGCTCGCGTGTGGGCCGATAACCGCTGGCGGTCGCGTGCGTCTGCAACGACTGCGCGATCTGCGTCATGAGGGCCGGGGTTTGCAGGACATACAAGGTCTCCTGCTCGCGCTCCCAGTCTTCGGCGCTGAGGACGATGAAGTCGGCACCGTTGCGACGGGAGACCTTCAGCGGTTCGTGGTCGGAGATCACCTTTTCGACATGCGCGCGTAGATTGTCGCGGAAATGGTTGACGGTTACGGTGTCCATTGATGAATGTCTCTTCTGTACGGGAAGTCAGTACGCAATATAGTCCAGGCTCCTGAAAAGACAAAGCCCGCATCAGCGGGCTTTGTCAAGCATGTGGAACATCGAGTCGATCTACTTCCCCGCAATCGCCTCCAGCCTCTTCGCCGGAATCACCTGTCCATTGAGCGCCGCGTCCTTGGCGCTGCGTCCATAAGCCACGGCCATGAGCGTCGAGTAATACACCACCGGCATCTTGAACTGGGTGCCGTAGGTCTGATTGATCTGGTCCTGATAGACCTCGACGTTCATCTGGCACACCGGGCAGGGGGTGACGATCAGATCCGCCCCGTGGTCGTAGGCCGCCTCGATGAGGCCCTTGACCATTTCCTGCGATTTCTCCGGTTCGGAGAAGGTGAGCGCGCCACCGCAGCATTGGACCTTTTTCTCGTAGTCCGGGATCGAGTCGCCGCCGAGGGTCTCGACCAGTTGGTCGAGATACTTGGGATTCTCGAACGACTCCCCGGCGATGCCGAAGGGGCGGTTGGTCTGACAGCCGACATAGCCGGCGATCTTGATGCCTTCCAGCGGGCGCTTGACCTTGCTGCCCAGTTCCGCATAGCCGATGTCCTCGATCAGCACCTCGGCCATGTGCTTGATCGGCATCTCCTTGGTGAGTTTAAGCCCGGCCTCGGCGAGCGCGGTGTTGGCCTCGGCCAGCAGAGATTGATCCTCGTGCAGCCGCTCCTGGGCCTCGCGGGTGGAGAGCCAGCAGGCGGCGCAGGTGGCGACGACATCCTGGCCGGGGTTGTGCTGCTCGCTCAGGGCGAGGTTGCGCCCGGAGTGTCGCGTTAGCGCTCGTGATACCCGGCGGGTCGATCCCTCGCCGCCGGGACTCGCGCCATGGCGACAACTGGCTACGCCCGGGTTCGTCCCGCTCCGGGCCGCGGCTGCGCCTCGCGGTGCGCCCACCGGGCGCGCGCGGGCTACGCACGACCCTACGACGAATGACTTGACGGCGTCTCGGATGCGCTTACAGATCACCTACGCGGCTCGGGACAAGGCCCCTTCGCCACGGCGGTGATCCGCCCGCGCCCTACGCCTACCCGGGACTACCGGCCTCGCGCTTCGCGCTTCCATGGCCGGCAGCGGATGCCGTCGAAGCCGGAGTTGAGCGAGTCGGTGATCCAGGAGAGGCTAACGGAGCCCAGACAGCGCACCGGCACCACGCGCGCGAAGGGCGTGGTCTCGATCCCCGCCTGGGCGGCCATGTCGAGCGCCGGATAGGCGTCGTTCTCGCAGGCGAGCACCAGGATGCGCGGCTTCTCGGAGAACTCATCGGGGATGTCGACCGCCTTGATCTGCTGGTTGACGGTATCGATGGAGTAGTTCTCGAAGGAGATCACCCGTACCGGGCAGGCGCCCATGCAGGTGCCGCAACGCCGGCAGCGCGATTCGTTGAAGACCGGGTAGCGCTGTTCGTCTTCGTTGATGGCGCCGAAGGGGCATTCCACCGTGCAGCGTTTGCATTGAGTACAGCCTTCCTTGCGGAAGCTCGGATAGCTGAGATCGCCCACGCGCGGATGCACAGCGGTGCCCTGGGCCGCGCTTTCGGCGGCCTGGATCGCCTTCATGGCGGCGCCGACCGCGTCTTCCATCGCCTGCTTCATGTCCATCGGACGCCGCACTGGGCCGGCGGCATAGATGCCGGTGCGCCGCGTCTCGTAAGGGAAGCAGATGAAATGGCTGTCGAGGAAGCCGTGCTTGAGCTGCGGCAGGTCGGTGCCCTGGCGATAGTCGAGATTGAGGATCGACGGCGGGGCGACGGCCAGTTTCTGGCGCGCGGCTTCCTTTTCTTCCTCGCTCTCGGCCTCGTCGACGGCAAGTTGGGCGTAGGGATCGGGGCCGTTGTTGGGCACCTGACCGGTGGCGAGCACCACCAGATCGCAGTCCATCTCGGTGGCTTCGTTGAGGATGAGATCCTTGAACTGGACCTTCAGCCCCTTGCCATTCTGGACCACCGCGCTGGCCTTGCCCTTGGTGAAGGTGACCATCGCCTGCTGGCCGCAGCGGTAGAAATCCTCGCCCGCCGCGCCGGGGGTGCGCAGATCGTCGAACAGAATGGTGGTGTCGCAGTCGGGATTCTGCTCGCGGAAATACATCGCCTGCTTGATCGACTCGGTGTAGCAGAAGCCGGAGCAATAGGGTAGATGACCCTCCTTGTCCGAACGCTGACCGGCGCACTGGATAAAGGCGACCGACTCGACCACCTTGCCGTCGGAAGGACGCTTGAGCGGACCGCCGTTGGCGGCCTTGGCCAGACGCTCCAGCTCGAAGTTGGTGAGCACGTTCGGCGTCTTACCGTAGGCAAACTCGGGCAGCTTGTTCGCGTCGTAGGGCTTGAAATCGCTCGCCTGGACGATGGCGCCGAAGTTCTCGGTCACCGTCGGGCCGGATTGAACGTCGATGTCAGCCGAGAAGCGCCCCGGCGCGCCGGAGGTCTTGGAGAGCCGGGCGTTGAGGTGGACCGTGATGCGCTCGTTGGCCAGAACGCGCTCGATCATGTCCGCGATGCCGGGATCTTCCGGCCCCGGCAGATCGACATCGCGCCCGTTCGGCACGTCGGACGCGGCGGCGCGGAAGGGCACGCGCTTGTAGAGATCCTTCCAGACCCCGCCCAGCACGTCCTCGTCGCACACCAGATGGACCGGATAACCGGCCGCCGCCGTTTCCAGCGCCGCCGTCATGCCGGTCACGCCGCCGCCGACCACCAGGATATTCTTGTTGAGTTCCTGCTCGCCGGAGGGCGTCGGCACGGTCATGAACTTGACCTCGGCGCAGGCCATGCGGATGTAGTCGTCCGCCATTTCCTGCGTGGTCTCGGTGTTCTCTGGCGTGTCCGGACGCGCCCAGATGACACCCTCGCGCAGATTGGCGCGCGACATGGCGACATTCCTGAAACTGAAGGCTTCGACCTTGGAACGACGCGAACAGCCAGCGATCATGAGATGCGTCGCCGCGCCCGCGTCGATGTCGTCCTGGATCAGCTTGACGCCCGCGGGCGAGCACAGCATGGCGTGCTGCTTGACGCTCGGAAACTTTCCTTCGCGGGTGGCGATATTCATGAGCTGACTGGTATCCAGACGCTCGCCGATCCCGCAGCCGGTGCAGAGATAGCCGGCCAATTTCTTTTCGACTGCCATGTGTTAGACCTCCGCCCTGGCGACGCGGTTGACGACCTGGATGGCGCGCAGCGCGGCGCCGGTGGCATGTTGCGCGGCCCGGTTCACGTCCAGCGCATCGGACGCACAGCCCGCCGCGAAGACGCCGCCGTTCTCGGGCGCGGCCTCGATGAAGCCCTCGCGGTTGATGACGATCGACACCGGGAAGTCGTCCTTGTCCACCGACGGCTCCATGCCGATGGCGAGCACCACCAGATCGTGCGGCTCGGCGAAACGGTTGTAGCCTTCGGTGTCGACGCCATGGACGACCGGGTTGCCGTCCTTGTCGGCGACGATCGAGGCCGGCTTGGATTTAATGAACTTGATGCGCTGGTTAGCGCGGACCTTGTTGTAAAAGTCCTCGAAACGGTCGATGGCGCGCAGGTCGATGTAATAGATATTGATCTCGGCGTCATCGGCGAAGGCGTCGGCGACATAGGTCGCCTGCTTGAGCGAGGCCATGCAGCAGATGCGCGAGCAGTGCAGCAGATGGTTGCGGTCGCGCGAGCCGGCGCACTGGATGAAGGCGACCTTTTTCGCTTCCTTGCCGTCGGAGGGACGGATCAACTTGCCGCCGGTCGGGCCATTGGGGTCGGCCAGTCGCTCGAATTCGACGCTGGTGATGACGTTGGCGATCCGGTCATAGCCGTAGGGCTGGATCTTGGCGGCATCGTAAGGACGCCAGCCGGTCGCCCAGATCACCGCGCCGCAGCGGAATTCAACGGTCTCCTCGCGCATCTCCAGATCGATGGCGTCATATTGGCAGGCGGCTTTGGCCTTGTCCGCGTCCGGGGTACCGATGATGGCGGGATCGAGCACATAACGCGCCGGATGCGCCATGCGGTAGGGCAGATAGGCGCCCTTGCGCTTGCCGAGACCATAGTTGTAATCGTCGTCGAACTCGGCCTCGACGGCCGTGCCGCAGTCGCCGCAGGCGGTGCAGCGTTCGTTGACATAGCGCGGGGAGAGCTTGACGGTCGCGGTGTAGTCGCCCTCGCGGCCCGTGAGTCCCATCACCTCGGCCAGTGTCAGGATGGTCAGGTTCGGGTTCATCTTGGCGCGGCGCTGATTGATTTCCAGACCGCAGGTGGGGAAACAGAGTTTCGGGAAATATTTATAGAGCTGGGTGACGCGGCCACCCAGATAGGGACGCTTTTCAACCAGCACGACCCGTTTCCCGGTCTCGGCGGCTTCCAGCGCAGCGGTCATGCCGCTGATGCCACCGCCGACCACCAGAATGGTCTCATTGGTTGCGACGACTGCCGTCATGGACTTTCCTCCGTCTTCGCGGATATGGCGTGGCGAACGACTCAGCGGTGAAGGGACGGGGGAGGTCTGCGTCGTTCAGGTGATCCGGTGCGGTGGGAACGCCCGAATATCGGAATTTGCTAAGGTACCCCCGCGAGGGGTCGCGGCTATGCCGGGGGCTTGAAATACGGATCGTAGTTTTTGATGCTTTGATGGAGGGGGGTTATGCTCGCCCGAGCGGACGGTAATCATCCATGGATCGATAGGAGGACAGGAATGTTGAACAGGTCGAGTATCCGCGCTCCCCAGGCCGCCTGGTGCGCGCTTCTGCTCTGTGTCACCGCCTCCACCGGGATGGCGGAGCCGACTACCGCGACCGCGACAACCCCGGTGGTCGGCCTGGAAACGCCGGCGATCAAGCCGGATCTGGTGCTGGCGAATCTCTATCGTGAAGGCGTCGAGCTGTCCGACTATTGGGTCAGCGAGAAGCTCGACGGCGTGCGTGCCTACTGGGACGGCACCCGACTGATCAGCCGGGGCGGACAGCGGATCGAGACGCCGGACTGGTTCACGGCGGATTTCCCGAGTGTGCCGCTGGACGGCGAGCTCTGGATGGGACGCGGAACCTTCGAGCAGCTGTCGGGAACGGTCAGACGCCAGGAGCCGGATCCGCAAGCCTGGCGATCGGTGCGTTACATGGTCTTCGACCTGCCGGGGCTGTCGGCCCCGTTCGGCCAACGTCTCCAGGCGCTCCAGCGACTCCTGGCCGGCTCAGCGAATCAGCGTATCGCCGCCGTCGAGCAATTCCGGGTCGCCGATCACGCCGACCTGATGGAGCGGCTCGCCGCCGTCGTCCGGGCCGGTGGCGAGGGGCTGATGCTGCATCGCGATGGATCCGCCTATCGGGCCGGACGCACCGATGACCTGCTCAAGGTCAAACCCTATCTGGACGCCGAGGCGCGGGTGATCGCCCATCGACCCGGCAAGGGCAAATACGAGGGAATGCTGGGCGCGCTGGTGGTGGAAGAACCGGACGGGCCAAGGTTCCGTATCGGGACGGGTTTCAGCGATGCCGAGCGGCGATCACCGCCGCCCATCGGAAGCACCGTGACCTTCAGGTATCAGGGCCGCACGAGCGCGGGGATTCCGCGCTTCGCGAGCTTCGAGCGTGTGCGGGAGACCGATTGAGAAGGCTCGGCTCAGAAACCCATTCTCGCCAGGTTTCTCAGCACATCCGCCTCGATCTGACGGTCGAAGCGACCGGGAGACCCGTCGATTCGATCCCTGGCCTGGGGATCGGCCCAGGGATGGAGCCGGGGGGCGAGTTCCGCTTCTGGCCATCGGCGGTCCTCGGGGCGATGGTTGGCTCCCCTGGGATTCTGGTCGGCATGGAGGTCTGGCATGATCGGAGCCTCGTGTCGTGTGGAATCGGTGGACGGACATCTCAAAGCAAGAAATCTGCCCGAAAGGGTCAAAGCCAAGATGGGGGATCGACTCAGCGATGAAAACCCGCCGATTTCCCCCTGTTCCTGGGGTTGGCTCCGTTCGTTTCACCTTAATTCTTGACCGCCCTCGCCCTCGGCGTCCGAGCATCAAGTCTCATCACGCGATGAAACCGAGCGATCCAAGGTCGATTGGAGTGCATGAGCGGGCCGACTTGCCCTGACGCGGTGCGCTTCGCCTTCGAGTGCGAGAGGATCGTCCTAGTCGCTCCCGGCCCGGTTCCGAACCATCTCCCCGCGCGGGGAGATGGCCAGGCGACCGACCTCAGAGCTGGCGGCAACTCTCCAGCTTCAGAGCGGATTTGGTGCGGCCCGATGGGCTGCCCTGCTCTTCCATGGCGCGGACCACGGACATGCCGTCGACGACCTTGCCGAAGACGACATGCCGGCCATTCAGAAAGGGCGTGGCGACGGTCGTGATGAAGAATTGCGAGCCGTTGGTGTTGGGTCCGGCGTTCGCCATGGAGAGGATGCCGGGCTCGTCGTGCTTGAGGTCGAAATTCTCGTCCTCGAATTTCTCGCCATAAATGGACTTGCCACCGGTGCCGTTGCCGTTAGTGAAGTCACCGCCCTGGATCATGAAGCCGGGGATGATGCGGTGGAAGGGACTGCCCGCGTAGGTCAGATCCTCGCCCTTTTCTCCGGTGCAGAGGGCGCGGAAATTCTCGGCCGTCTTGGGCACGACGTCGGCGAACAGCTCCAGCGTGATGGTCCCGGCCGGCTCCCCGCCGATGCTGACATCCAGGGCGACCTTGGGGTTGGCGGCCAGGGCCGAGGTGACGGTCGTGGCGAGCAGGAAGCCAGCGAGCAGAATGGGTGATGTTTTCATGGGATTTCCTCGTGGTTGAAGATCAAGGGGTGATGGGAAACCTTCGACAAGGCGAGCGCGTCGTGGAGATGGTGAAAGACGATCCGGTCCTCTAGCCGGCCTCCCGGAGTTCCGCGAGGTCCGGCGGAGGAGGAAAACGGGCCACCAGGGCGTCGGGCAGTTCACCCCGACCGGCCTGATAGATGGAGCCGGATTCCAGCATGATGCTGACCATGATCGCAAGCAGGAGCGGAACCACGCCGATCCGCGCCCACACCGCCCCGCCCATGTCCTGGGATTCCAGCTTGTGTCGCTCCATCTCCTGCATCACGGGCGGCAGGTCGCGAATCCGAGCCTCGCTCCGGCCCCCTACCCCACCGCCGAACAGGGCTAGGCTCAGGATCGCGGCGCAGACCAGATAGGCGACGAGCAGGAGACGATAGCGCGAGGCCGCCAGCCGCCAGTGCGCGGCGACGAACCAGGATGACCGCCTCGCTCCCCGCCTCGCCCGCCAGTGGGTGAAGACGATCAGGACGAGCGAACCGGCAAGCGGCGCCAGAACCGCGATCCATTTGAACCGCGCGATGGTCGAGTCCGGCGGCGCCATCGAGCCCGCCAGCAGACCGACGCCGATGAGCAGGTTGAAGATGACCAGATTGACCATCGCCAGCTCATGCGGGGACTTGGCCTGCTTGCGGGTGGCTTCATCGACGTCGAACAGCATGCGTGCGGTTCCCTTGGGCTCAGCAATTGGGACAGGGCTGTACAGGCAGACCGCGGCGGATCCAACCGGGGCCGGCCTTGCTTCCCGCCATGCCCTCGGGGACGTTATGGATATTGGTGAAACCTAGGGACCGCAACTCCTGCTGAAGGTAACCACTACGGTTACCGGTGCGACAGATCAGGGCGATCGGGGCGGATTTGTCTCCACCGACCTCCTTCAAAACGCGATCAGCGAAACCACTGGGGTCCTTAGGGTTGCGCATGTCGATGCGTCGCGCCATCGGAGCAACGCCTGTCTGACGCCACTCGCCCGGGGTCCGGATATCGACCAGGGTGATTTCCCCCGCCTGGGCCTTGGCGAGCGCCGCCTCCGGGGTCAGGGTGAGTCCGGAATCCGCGGCCTGCGAGCAGCCGATGGCCAGGAAGCTGGCGGCGATCAGGACGGCGAGTCGGCGAATAGGTCTGTACAGCATGATGATCTCTCGGTGTTGAAAGTCGGAAGGCTCGACATGGCCTAGAGGCCCGCGCCTCCAGAGTGGGGGCGCGACCGTTATATACTCGTGGCCAGTCGAGAATCTCTAAAAAAACACGGAGTGCCGTCAATGACAACGTCCATCCTCGTCGGTAAACAGGGCGATACGTCCGTTTCACTCCTGCCGCGCCTGGCCAACCGGCATGGTCTGGTGGCCGGCGCGACCGGAACCGGCAAAACGGTCACGCTCCAGCGGCTTGCCGAGCAGTTCAGCCGCCAGGGCGTGCCCGTATTCCTGGCCGACATCAAGGGCGACCTGGCCGGAATCAGCCAGGCCGGCGGCGACAATCCGCGTGTCGCCGCCCGTGTCGCCGAGATGAACCTGGAGCAGGAAGAGGGCTTCGTCCACGCCGCTAATCCGGTCATGTTCTGGGACATCCTCGGCGAACAGGGACATCCGGTGCGCACCACCATCAGCGAGCTGGGCCCTATGCTGCTGTCGCGCCTGCTCAATCTCAACGAGGTCCAGGAGGGCGTGATCAACATCGTCTTCCAGGTCGCCGACGAGAACGGCTGGCTGCTGCTCGATCTGAAGGATCTGCGCGCCCTGCTCGCCCATGTCGCGGACGAGGCCGAGAGTCTGCGGACCCGTTACGGCAACGTCTCCAAGGCCAGCGTCGGCGCCATCCTCCGGTCGCTCCTGGCCCTGGAGCAGCAGGGCGGCGAGAAGCTCTTCGGCGAGCCGGCGCTGGCGTTGCAGGACATGATGCAGACCGATGTGGCCGGGCACGGCTACATCAACGTCCTGGTCGCCGACAAGCTGATCCACTCGCCCGCGCTCTATTCCACCTTCCTGCTCTGGCTGCTCTCCGAACTGTTCGAGGAACTGCCCGAGGTGGGCGACCCCGACAAGCCCCGGATGGTGCTCTTCTTCGACGAGGCGCACCTCTTGTTCGACGACGCCCCCAAGGTCTTGCAGGATCGCATCGAGAAGGTGGTCCGGCTCATCCGCTCCAAGGGCGTGGGCGTCTATTTCGTCACCCAGAACCCGATCGACGTGCCGGACAAGGTGCTGGGCCAGCTCGGCAACCGGGTTCAGCACGCCCTGCGCGCCTTCTCGCCCAAGGATCAGAAGTCCGTGCGGGTGGCCGCCGAGACCTTTCGCCAGAACCCGGCCCTGGACACCGAGGCGACCATCACCGCCCTAGGGGTCGGCGAGGCCCTGGTCTCGACCCTGGACGAGGACGGCGTGCCCGGCATGGTGCAACGGGTCTTGATCGCCCCGCCCGGCAGCCGGCTCGGCCCCATCAGCGAGGCGGAACGCCAGGACATTCTCGACCAGTCCCTGGCCAAGGGTGTCTACGATACCCCGGTGGACCGTCATTCGGCCTACGAGATCCTCGAACAGCGCGCCCAGCAGGCGGACGCGCCCGATATCCCGGATCTGTCGGGCTATCTCGGACGCGGCGGCCGGACGGCGCCCTCGCCCGCGAACCGCCGCGAGCCGAGCCCCAGGACCGGGAACCGCCCGAGCCCGATCGAGGCGTTCGCCACCAGCGCCATGCGCTCGCTTGGAACCCAGGTCGGGCGTCAGTTGGTGCGCGGCATCCTGGGCTCCCTGCTCGGAGGGACGCGCGGACGCTGATTCTCCGAGAGCCTCACCAGAACGGAGCGCCCCCGATCCCCCAGGGATCCGGGGCCAATTGAACCTTTGCCTATCACCCGCCTCCAATGTTGCAGTGCACAAATTCCGATCGGGTCAAGCCCGACCCTGTCCGTGCACCGCCACCGCTGGCGCTCCGGATTTCACCGGAGGTTGTCGCGCACCGTCCCAGGTTGGGCCGGGGCGCGGCCTCCGAGTCAGCGGTCATGATCGCCATCGACCATTCGGCGGAGGTTAGCCATGTTCGACACCTTGACCGCTCCGGTGACCTCCGGTCACGCCATCCGACTCAAGGATGGAACGCCCTGCCGCCTGCGCCCGATCGGCCGGGATGACCGTGAGGCCATGCTCGCCTGCTTCGCCGGACTCTCGCCCGAGTCGCGATGGCAGCGCTTCTTCGGCGCCAAGCCCGCGCTCACCGAGAGCGATCTGGCCTTTTTGACCAGCGCGGACGGGCATGACCACATCGCGCTGGGCGCCTTTCGGTTGAACGCCTGGGGCGAGGAAATCGAGGTGCTGGGCGCCGCGCGTTGCATTCGCCTGGGGCCTGGCTCGGATACGAGCGAGTTGGCGATGGCGGTCATCGACGCGGCGCGGGGGCGCGGCCTCGGCAAGGCGCTGGTCAAGCAACTGGTCGTGCTGGCCCGCCGCGAGGGCCTGCGCCGGTTCAGGTACGAGGTGCTGACGGCGAACAAGGACATGCGGGCGCTGGCGGTCAGTCTTGGCGGTCGTGTCCATGGGCTGGACGACGGCACCCTGACCTACGACTACGACTTCGCCGAGCCCCAGGCGGAACCGGCCGACAGCCTGCCGCCCTGGCTGGACCCTTTCGCTATCACGCGCCTGGCCATCGACGCCTGGTCCGCCAGCCTGCATCGCCTGCTCAATGCCGCGCACTGGATGACCTGGCCGATGGCCGGCGATGGGCCGTCTCAGCCGGCGATCAGAGCACGGTAGCGCGCCCAGTCGAAGGCCGGACCCGGATCCGTCTTGCGACCGGGCGAGATGTCGCTGTGTCCGGTGATACGCCTAGCCGTGATGGCCGGATAGCGGATCTGGAGACAGTGGGTGGCGTCGGCGAGCGTGCGGTATTGCGCCTCGGTGAAGGGCACATCATCCGCGCCTTCCAGCTCGATCCCGATCGAATAGTCGTTACAACGCTCGCGCCCATCGAAGCTGGAGACCCCGGCATGCCAGGCGCGCCGCTCGCCGGGGACGTACTGGATCAGCCGACCATCGCGACGGATCAGCAGATGCGCCGAGACGCGCACCGAGGCGATCGGCGCGAAATAGGGATGAGCGGTCGGATCGAGCCGATTGAGGAAGAGATCATCGATCCAATCCCCCGCGAACTCGCCGGGCGGCAGGCTGATGTTATGGATCACCAGCAGATCGATATCGGTCCCAGGCGGCCGCTCGTCCTGATTCGGCGAGGGACGCCGCTCCGCCCCGGTCAGCCAGCCGGCGGGGTCGAGGCCCCAATCAGGGGGTTTCATGGACGTCATGCTGTTGTCGCTCATGCTAGATTTTCTCGGAATCCGTCGGTCGCTTGCGCAAAGCGATAAGCGTCCTCACCCAACAGGCCGGCACCTCAAGCTCGATGTCGCAGCGTCTCGATCACCAGGGCCAGCGCGCGTGACGACTGGCGGCGACCGGGATAGTAGAGATGGTAGCCCGTGAAGGGCGCGCACCAGTCATCGAGCACCCGGACGAGCCGCCCAGCCGCGATGGGCTCCAGCACCATGTCCTCGGGCAGATAGGCCAGCCCAGCGCCCGCCAGTGCCGCTTGCCGCATCGGCGGGCTGCTGCTAGAACCCTCGACAGCTTGGGCCAGAGGATGGTCTCGGCGGCATGGCCGGCGGTGGTGATGCGGATGGTTCCCGCCGGCTTGTCGCGCAGATCACGGCGAGCGCCACGGCCAGAAAGGCGACCAGGTCATCCAGGCTCTGACGCGGCATTGATGAATCGCTCTCATAAGGTCATCCCGATTCTCCCATCTTATCACTGGGTCTCGCGGCGGCTAGAGTGTGAGCATCCCGTGTCGACCTCCGCTCGGCACCCGCGATCCAGACCGGTAGACCCATGATGCAAACCCGCCAATCAGACACCGCCACGCGCCACCCAGGCGCCGGGACGCTGCGCGGTATTCTGCTGCTCCTGGCGGCGACCGTCCTGTTCGCCGGCATGGATACCACGACCAAGATCCTCACCGCCCACTACGAGGCGCCCTTGGTCATGGCGATGCGCTACATCGTCCATGGCCTGCTGATGGTCGTCTTCCTGGCGCCGACCCAGGGGCGAACGCTCATCCAGACGCAGCGGACCGGTCTGGTCCTGGTGCGCGCGGTGTCGCTGGCCATGGCCTCGCTCTTCGTCGCGCTGGCGCTGCGGCGGATGCCCGTGGGCGAGACCGTAAGCATCGTGTTCCTCGCCCCGGTGCTGGTGGTGCTGCTCGCGCGTCCGATCCTGGGCGAGCGCATCGGCTGGCTGGGCTGGCTGGCGGCGGTGACCGGCTTCGTCGGCGTCCTGCTGATCGTGCGCCCCGGCGGCGGACTCGATCCGACCGGCGTCCTCTTTGCCCTGTGCGGGGCCGGCGCCACGGTCGTCTACTTCCTGCTCTCGCGTGTCCTGGCCAGCACGGAACAGACGCTGAGCCTGCTGTTTTATGCCGCCCTGGTGGGCGCCCTTGGCTTCGGGGGCTCACTGCCCTGGACCTGGGGCGGACCGGTGCCGACGACGCTGGAGCTGATCCTCTTCCTGGCGATGGGCGTCGCCGCGGTCTTAGGGCATTTCCTGCTCACGGCGGCCTATCGGCAGGCGCCGGCCTCGCTCCTGGCGCCGATGAGCTATCTGCAACTCCTCTGGGTCGGACTGCTCGGCTGGCTGGCGCTCGGCCATGTGCCGGATCACCTGAGCCTGCTGGGCATGGCGGTGGTGGCGGTCGCGGGCGTGATGAGCGCGCTCGCCGCCCGCGCACCTGGGCTGCGCCTCCCGTTTCGCGGGCCGGCCGCCGTCGCGCCGACCACGGCGTCCGCACCCGTTTCGCCGTGACGCCTGATCGTCCGTCCCTCTCCACAAACATTACGCACTGATACGAGGAAAACGCCATGAACTTCGAATTCCATAACCCGACGAAATTGATCTTCGGCGCCGGCACGCTGTCGCGACTGGGGCCGGTGACGCGCGAATACGGCCAGAAGGCCCTGATCGTCACGGGCGGCGGCAGCGTTAAGCGCAGCGGCGCCTTCGATCGCGCGGTCGCGAGTCTGACGGACGCCGGCGTCGCCCATGCCGAATGCACCGACGTGGAGCCCAACCCGCGCATCACCTCCGTGGTGCGCGGCGCGCGCATCGCGCGCGAGGCAGGGTGCGAGGTGATCATCGCCCTGGGCGGCGGCAGCACCATGGATGCCGCCAAGGTCATGGCGGCGGCGGTCCTCTATGCCGGCGACCCCTGGGACATGATCGGTCACGGCCAGGAGCACTGGCACATTCCGACCCAGGCGCTGCCCATCATCACCGTGCCGACCCTGGCCGCCACCGGTTCGGAAATGAACTGTGGCGCGGTCATCTCCAACGATGCCACCAAGGTGAAATCCTTCGTGCAGGCCGAGTGTCTGTATCCGAAAGTGGCCCTGGTCGACCCCGAGCTGACCCTGACCGTGCCCAAGGACCAGACCGCCTATGGCGTGTGCGACCTCATCACCCATGTCACCGAGGGCTATTTCAACGGCGTGGACGGCACGCCCATCCAGGACCGCTTCGCCGAAGGGGTCATCATCAACGCCATCGAATGGGGCCGCCGGGCGGTGGCCGACGGCCGCGATCTGGACGCCCGCGCCCAGGTCCAGTGGGCCTCCATCGTCGCGCTCAATGGCTGGGTTCAGGCCGGTGTCGGCATGGTGCCGCCGGTGCACATGATCGAGCACGCCCTCTCCGCCCACCACGACATCCCCCATGGCGCGGGGCTGGCCGTGGTCAATCCGGCCTGGATGCGCTTCGCCGCCAGGGCGCGTCCCGAGCGCTTCGCCCAGTTCGCCCAGCGCATCTTCGGTCTGTCGCCGGACGGGAAAGACGCGCTGACCCTGGGCCTGGCGGGCATCGCGGCCTACGAGGGCTTCCTGCGCGAGATCGGCTGCCCCACCCGCCTGTCGGAGCTGGGCATCGGCGACGCGCTGTTCGAGGCGTACGCCAAGGACGCCGTGCTCGTGGTCCATGACGATCAGGGCCGATTGCTGGGTCGCCCGCCCATGACGCAAGACGACATCGTCGCGGTGCTGCGCGCGGCCTTGTAGCCCGGCTCGCGCGCATCAAGCCAGTTGGTCCTGAAGGCGATCAAGGAGAATCACCGGCCGCGCCTTGCGGAGATCTCTCGGTTCTCAGCCAGGCTCCGTTGTCGCGGACGGTTCGGGCGGGATGCTCAATCAGGGATACCGCAGGGCATCGGCCTCAACACCGCGCTCCTGGATGCTCATGCTCGCCGGCAGATGCACCAACAGGTAGTCGATCAGGCTGCGGACCGAGGGCAGCATGCCGCGTGGGCTGGGGTAGAGCAGATAGATGCGGTGCGTCGTCGCCGTCCAGTCCGGAAGCACCTGCGTGAGCCGGCCGGTTCTGATGTCACTCGCCACGATCGGCTCCGGCAGCAGGGCGATCCCGATGCCATGGATGGCGGCCTCCAGCAGCAGACGCAGGTCGTTGGCGACCAGGCGCGGTGAGACTGGCACGACCAGGGTCTCCGCTCCGGGTCCGTTCAGCTCCCAGCGCATCCGCCCCTCGAACAGCTCCAGTGGCCGACCCAGGGTCTCGCACCCCGACAGGGCGCGCGGCGCGCTGGGCGGGTCGATTCGCCCGAGGTAGGCCGGGCTGGCCACCAGGAGGCGCCGGGCGTCGGCCAGGGGTCTGGCCACCAGGCCGGCTGAATCCTCGATCTCGAGCCGGGAGCGCAGGACCAGATCGACTCGCTCCTCGATCAGATTCACCTCGCGGTCCGTGGAATCCAGAATCAGATCGACCTTGGGATGCCGGGCCAGGAAGCCCGGCAGGATCGGCGCCAGATAGCTTTGCGCCATCAAGGGGGCACAGCTCATCCGCACCGTCCCGGCCGGCTCCCGACGCAATTCGGCGATGCTTTCGTAAGCGACACGGGCACCCTCCACCGCCGCCAGGCAATGGTCATAAAACCGCTGGCCGGCCTCGGTTAGCGCCAGGCTGCGCGTCGAGCGTTGCAGCAAGCGCATCCCCAGACGCTGTTCCAGGGCCGCGACCCGCCGGCTCAGCCGGGTCTTCTCGACCCCGGTCGCCCGCGCGGCGGCGGAGAAGCCGTGGTGCTCCACCACGGAGGCGAAATAGACCAGATCGTTGAAGTCATCCACGGCCGTGATTGATGCCTTGATGCAGCAGTCCTTGCCAGTTTCGCCATCTTATCGCCTGATTGTTGCACCAGCCCCCTATTTCTCAGGCCGTTGCTGGTCGCCGTGCGGACCATGGCCGCCACTGATCGCTGGCGCATGGCGGCTGAGTATCCCTGGATCAGGCGGCGTCTCGTCGCTCCCCAAGCGGGTCATCGCTCACCGGGAGTCCATCTTCGGTAGAGGCACGGCCGCTTAGCCTGTACGGAGATACGCCGTATGGATAAAGAGCCAGGAGGTAAAAACCATGTTTTCCATCGAAATGGAAACCACGATCGATTACGCAGGCAAGGTGCATCTACCGGAACACTATCGCCAGTTCTATGGCAAGACCGCACGGCTAGTGTTACTCGTGTCCGATGACGAATAAGGGGTCGCCGTTTCCCGTCTCTCCGAGACAGCGTTGGAAAAGGTCTGGATTCTAGCTGTCCAATTTGGGGAGGATGCCTGCCGGACCCGCAAAGACCACTCGGCGGAAAACCTGGCGTCGATCCGCCGGATGGCGTTGAATCTCCTGCGTCGCGACAGCTCCTCCGGCCCAAGCCCGCGCCGCCGCAAACGCCGCGCCGTCCTCGACGAGGCGTATCGCTGGCATCTACTCTTCTGGGGACGCACACCAGCGACCACCACATAGCGCGATTGACCGGGGATAGGGGACCGCCGATCGCCAAGACCGATACCGATTGAAGACATGAGGCGTTCGCCGCTTGCGATCCTCGGCGCGGCCCCTTGTTTTTCGTGTACGCGCGTTCGCACTCGGCGACGCCTTTTTCCTTGGAGACCGGCCATGACGACCGTCCAGCAACCCGCCCCGACCTTCGAGGACGTGTGGCGGATGTTTCAGGAGACCGACCGTAAGTTTCAGGAAACCGACCTGAAGTTTCAGGAGACTGACCGTAAGATGCAAGAGACCGACCGACTAATCCAGGAGACTGACCGACAGATCCAGGAGACCGACAAGATCGTCAAGCGGGTGTCGAAACAACTCGGCGACCTCGGCAACCGGCTCGGTGAATTCGTGGAGTACATGGTGGCCCCGGCGGTGGTGCGTCTGTTCCGCGCCCAGGGCATCGAGGTCCACGAGGTCTATCAGGGTGTGACGGCCAAACGCGCCGGCGAGGCGCTGGAGATCGATCTGCTGGTGGTCAACGATGGGGTATTGGTCGGCGTGGAGTGCAAGAGCAAGCTGACGCGCGAGTACGTCGACGAGCATCTCGCGCGCATGGCCAAGCTCAAGCGGGTACTGCCGCTCTATCACGCGCATCGAGTGCTGGGCGCGGTCGCCGCGATGGTGATCCCGGACAGCGTACAGACCTACGCCATGGCCAACGGTCTCTATGTGCTCTGCCAGAACGGCGAGCAGGTCGAGGTGCGCAACCCCGAGGGGTTTGAACCCGCCGCCTGGTGAGCCGGGATGGCACACCGCGCTTTGCCCCGCCACAGGGATACCCTCTTTTTCGACAATCGCCTTCAGATCAGGACGACGTCGTACTGCTCCTGGGTGTAGAGCGCCTCGGCCTGGAGCCGGATGGGTCGCCCGATGAACTCCTCCAGTTCGGCCAGATGCGCGGATTCCTCGTCGAGCAGACGGTCGATGACTTCCTGGGAGGCGAGCACCAGCAGGGTCTCGACCTCGAACTGACGCGACTCGCGCAGAATCTCGCGGAAGATCTCGAAGCAGGTGGTCTCGGCGGTCTTGATCGAGCCTCGGCCGCCGCAGCAGGGACAGGGCTCGCAGAGCACATGCTCCAGTGACTCGCGGGTGCGCTTGCGGGTCATCTCGACCAGCCCGAGCGAGGAGACCTCGGTGATGTGGGTCTTGGCATGGTCGCGGGCGAGACATTTCTCCAGCGCCCGGAGCACCTGGCGCTTGTGCTCGTCCTCGGTCATGTCGATGAAATCGATGATGATGATTCCGCCGAGATTGCGCAGACGCAGTTGACGGCAGATCGCCTGGGCGGCCTCTAGGTTGGTCTTGAAGATGGTCTCTTCAAGGTTGCGATGACCGACGAAGGCGCCGGTGTTGACGTCAATGGTGGTCATGGCCTCGGTCTGGTCGATCACCAGGTGTCCACCGGACTTGAGGCTGACCTTGCGCAGCAGGGCCTTCTTGATCTCCTCCTCGACCCCGTAGAGGTCGAACAGCGGACGCTCGCCCTGGTAATACTCGATGCGGTCGTGGATCTCCGGGATGTATTTCCTGGCGAAGGGAACGGCCTTGTCGACCATGAGGCGCGAGTCGATGCGGATCCGCTCCACCTCCGGGGTGACCAGATCGCGCAGGGCACGCAGGGCGAGCGGCAGATCGTCATGGATGAGCCCGATCTGACTGACCGCGGCACAGCGGTCACGCACGCCCCGCCAGAGCTTGGCGAGGAAGGCCATGTCCTTGAGCAGGGCCTCTTCCGTGACGCCCTCGGCCGCCGTGCGTGCGATGAAGCCGCCGCCACCCTCGTGGGCCTCCACGTAGCGCTGGAGGATCTCACGCAGACGCCGGCGTTCGTCGTCGTCCTCGATCTTCTGCGAGACGCCGGTGCTGGCGAGCGCCGGCATGCAGACCAGATAGCGCGAGGCGATCGAGATATTGGTTGTCAGACGCGCGCCCTTGGTGCCGAGCGGATCCTTGACCACCTGCACCACGATCATGTCGCCTTCGCGCACCAGCTCGTGGATCTGGTCGCCGCGCGGCTCGCCCTGGTGGCCGATGATGTCGGAGGCGTGCAGGAAGGCCGCCCGCTCCAGGCCGATATCGACGAAGGCCGCCTGCATCCCCGGCAACACCCGGCAGACGCGCCCCTTATAGATGCTGCCGACCAGACCGCAACGCTCGGCGCGCTCGATGATGATCTCTTGCACCACGCCGTTCTCGACCACGGCGACCCTGGTCTCGGGGGGCGTGACATTGATTAGGATCTCTTCGCTCACGAAATCATCATCCTGGTTTGCGTTTTTGTTCGTGGATCGCGGCTAGCGCGTACGCCAACCTCCGCCGCCGGAGGAGGATGAGGGTCTCAAGCGGCCGGGTCCTCGTCCGCTATCAAACGAATACCGGCCCGCCGCAACAGAAGGCCAGTCTCGTAAAGCGGCAGTCCCATCACGCCCGAGTAACTGCCCTGGAGACCCGCGACGAAGAGCGCGCCCAGCCCCTGGATGCCGTAACCGCCCGCCTTGTCCTGGGGTTCGCCGCCGCGCCAGTAGGCCAGCCTCTCCTCGGGGTCGATAACACGAAAGGTCACGCGACTCTCGCTGATCTCATGCCAGACCTCGCCCTCGGCCAGGAGCGCCACCGCCGTCAGCACCCGATGGGTTTGACCGGAAAGCCAGCCCATCATGCGCAGGAACTCGGCCTGGTCCTCGGGCTTGCCAAGAATCCGCTCACCCAGCACCACCGCCGTATCCGCCGCCAACACCGGCCGCCGGTCCAGGTCCGGCACACGCGAGCGGCCCAGCCGGGCCTTCTCCAGCGCGAGCCGGCCGACATAGCACTCCGGGGACTCACCCGGCCTGGGGGTCTCGTCCAGATCCGCGCCGACGACGGCGAACCTGACCCCGATCTGGGTCAGGAGTTCGCCGCGCCGGGGCGATCGGGAGGCCAGATAAATGTCATGCTGATGGTCCGCGTCGGTCATGTCTGTGTGAACTCAAGCCATTCAGGCGAGGCCGGACGATCCTCCGGTCAGCGTTCGCTAGAGAATCCGGCCTGGATCATGGCAGGCTTATTGAGTGGCGTCGCCTCGATGATAGGGGTGTCCCTGCGTCAGACTCCAGGCCCGGTAGATCTGCTCGGCGAGGATCACCCGCACCAGCGGATGCGGGAAGGTCAGCGCCGAGAGCGACCAGCGCTCGCGCGAGCGCGCCAGGCACTCCTCGGCCAGTCCGTCGGCGCCCCCGACCAGCAGGGCGCGATCCCGGCCATCGGCGAACCAGTTCCGCAGTTGGCCGGCCAGGGTCTCCGTGCTCCAGGAACGCCCACGTTCGTCGAGCGCGATCAGGTCGACGCCCTTGGGAATCGCCTTGAGGATACGGCGTCCCTCCTCCTCGCGCGCCGCCCTCGAAGCGGTCGACTTGACCCGACGGACCGGGTCGATCTCGATCAGATGCAACCCGCACTCCGGAGGCAACCGCTTGGCGTACTCCCGATAGCCTTCCTCGACCCAGCCGGGCATCCGTCGCCCTACGCAGATTAGATGAATACGCAACTGGAGAACCACCCCGTCGATTAATGCCCTGGGATGATTATCGCCCCATCGCCCGGCTTGAATCCGTGCCGGTCGACGCACAGTCCGCCATCGGTGGAGAGCGGTCAAGCATCGCTTTCAGGGCGAAACCGCTTCGGTTATGATCGGCCCCCTTACGAGCCTCGTATCGCGACCGGGCGCCAGCCCTGGACGCCCCGGCTCAATCACGGGTCGAACTAGACGGAGAAACGCATGGGAGTCGGTGGCATCAGTATCTGGCAGCTCTTGATCATCTTGGTGATCGTCGTCCTATTGTTTGGCACCAAGCGGTTGAAGAACATCGGATCCGACCTCGGCGAGGCCATTCGGGGCTTCCGCGGCTCCATGGCGAAATCGGACCATGACGACGAGGAGTCCGGTGACCCCGCCTCCCTGACCCAGGCCGGCGAAAAGCGGACGACCGAGAGTCCAACCCAGGCACGGCCCGCCGATCGTGACCGGACCTGAGCCCCGTTCTGGCTTGAATGGCTGAAACCGACCCATGTTCGACGTCGGATTCCAGGAACTCATTCTCGTCGCGATCGTCGCCCTGGTCGTGATCGGACCCGAGCGTCTGCCCAAGGTGGCGCGGATCGCCGGCAAGTGGGTCGGACACGCGCGCCGGACATTGGCCAGCGTCAAGCAGGAAATCGATCGCGAGCTCAAGACCGAGGAACTCAGGAAGGTTCTCGACCATCAGGCACGCCTCAATCCCCTGGAAACCATCCTGGAGGAGCCGCCCAAGACAACCGCCCGGTCCGATATGCCGTCCGACGGCGAGACGCGGAAGCCGGATTCGGACAAGGACAGGATCCGGCCGGATCCGCCTCGCGGGGACTGAACGCGCTCCGATCCAACGTCCGGCGCCACCCGCCACTAACTCCGATTCCTTTCCGGACCAGTACCGGCGGCTCGAAAGCCCCTCGTCATGGACATTCGCCAGGCGCGCCACCCGCGACGGCGCGCCACGCCATCACCCCGCGTCAGACCCGGCCGAAACACCCCTTCCAGCGCGAGCATGGCACGCACTCCATGGGCGCGTCGGGATTGGGACGCTTGTTCCGACCCACCACACCCCACACCTTTAGCCACTGACCGAACCTCTCAACATCGAGCCAAGCCGTCCCTATGCCGCGCCGAATTCTTCCGGTCCTGATCCTGCTCGTCGGAATCGGGGCCTTCATTGGCCTCAAGGAAACCCGCCCCGTTCCGCATGCCGTCGAACCCATGGAACGCATCTGGCGGGTCGAGGCGAACGCCGTCCAACCCACCGACCATCATCCCGTGCTCGCGCTCTTCGGCCGGGTGGAGGCGCCCGACCGGATTCGGGCGGCGGCGCCCGTGGCGGGCCAACTGCTGGAGATTCATGTGCGCGACGGCGAACGGGTCGCGGCCGGCACCCTGCTGGCGCGACTGGATCCGCGCGACCTTCAGCCACGGCTCGACAAGGCCAAGGCGGATCTCGAAAAGGAAGGGCTGCGACTCATCCATGACACCGAGGCGCTGGAGCAGGAACGCGAGATCCTTAGACTGGCGCTGGCTGCGGTCGAGCGCGCCGATACGGTCCAGTCGAAGAAGCTGGGCTCCATCTCCAGCGTCGACGAGGCCAGGGAGCAGTACGCCAGGGCGCGTCTCGCCGTGACGCTGCGCGAGCAGTCCATCGCCGAACACCCAGCACGTCTGGCGGCCTTCTCGGCGGCCTTCGCCGAGGCGGAACGCGATGCGGCGCGAGGCTCGATCCGGGCGCCATTCGAGGCCCGCATCGGCGTCGTCGAGGCCGCCGCCGGCGATCAGATGCAACCCAACGAGACCATCCTGACCCTCTATCCGCTCGACGGTCTCTACGTCCGGGCCAAGATTCCAGGCACCTACAGCGAGGAGCTGCGCGACGCCCTGTCGGCCGGTCTGCGCTTGACGGCCCAGGGATCCCACGCGGGTCAAGCCATCTCCGCCGTGTTGGAACGCCTCGCCGGCGAGGCCGACGCCCGAGGGGTAGACGCCCTGCTGCGGCTCGATCCGGACACCAGCATTCCGCTCGGCGCCTTCGTGGATCTGCGTCTGGAACGACCAGTGGCGCCCGGGACCATCGCCCTGCCGTTCACCGCCCTGCATGGAGGCGATCGCGTCTTCGCCATCCGGGATGGCCGGCTCAGCGGCCTCGCCGTCCAGCGTGTCGGCGAGCTGGACACGGCCACCGGCGGCGCGGGACTGGTTCTCGTGCGAGCGCCGGATCTGAGGCCCGGCGAGCGGGTGATGATCACCCATCTGCCGAACGCGGTGGATACACTCAAGGTCGAGACGATCCAATGAGCACGGGTCTGATCGCGGTCTTCGCACGGCATCGCCTGCTCGCGAACCTTCTGATGGCGAGCATGTTCATCCTGGGCGCGATCGCCCTGACACGCATGAACATCCAGTTCTTCCCGACCTTCGCCCTGGATGTGATCGCGGTGCGCGTGGTCTGGAGCGGCGCCTCGGCCGAGGATGTCGAGAACGGGATCATCATCCCCCTGGAGGAGCGCCTCAAGACGGTCGACGACGTGAAAAAGCTGACCTCGACCGCCAGCCAGGGCATCGCCAGTCTCTCGCTGGAACTGCGCGACGACGCGGACCCGATGCTCGCGCTCGATCAGGTTCGCCAGCGGGTCGACGAGTTCCGCAATTTCCCCCAGGAGGCCGAGACCCCGCAGATCAGCCGGATCTCGCGCTATGAGTCGGTCGCCCGTCTGCTGGTCTCGGGTCCGAGTCTCGCCGAGCTGCGCCCCTGGATCCGCCAGTTCGAGCGCGAGTTGCTCGCGCGCGGCATCGACCGGGTGGACATCTCCGGCCTGCCGGAGGAACGCATCGCCATCGAGGTGCCGGGGCGGACTCTGGAAACCCTGGGGCTGTCGCTCGACGGTATCGGCGAGCAGGTCGGGCGGATCGCCCGCGACATCCCCTCCGGCGTCGCCGGCGAGGCGGATGGGGCGCGCGAACTGCGCGGCCTGGAGCAGCGCCGCGACCCGGTGGCCTTCGAAGATCTGGCGATCGTCAGCGACCAGCGTGGCCTGGTGCGTCTGGGCGATGTCGCGACCATCGTGCGCGAGGCGCGACCGGCGAGCCTGAGCCTCTCGGCCATCCCGGTCGGCGAGTCCGAGGACGCCATGGCCGGCGCGCCCGCGACGGTCGAACTCCTGGTCCAGCGCGCCGAGCAGGGCCATTCGCTGAAGGCGGCCAAGATCTTCGACGACTGGCTGAACGACACCCGCCCGACCCTGCCGCCCGCCATCGAACTGACGATCTTCGACGCCCAGTGGGAGAGCATCAAGGATCGCATCGATTTGCTGATCCATAACGGACTCCAGGGTCTCACCCTGGTCCTGCTCCTGCTGTTTCTGTTCCTTCCGGGGCGGGTCGCCTTCTGGGTCGCCATGGGGATCCCGACCGCCTACATGGCCGCGCTGGCGCTGCTCTGGGCCTTCGGCGGCACCATCAACATGATCAGCCTCTTCGGGCTGCTGCTGACGCTGGGCATCATCGACGACGACGCCATCGTAATCGGCGAGCATGCCGAGGCGCGCTTCCGACAGGGTTTGACGCCCGCCGAGGCGGCGATCGCCGGTGCGCGGCGCATGTTCTGGCCGGTCGTCGCCTCCGCGCTGACCACGGTGGCGGCCTTCCTGCCGCTGATCCTGGTCGGCGGCATCATGGGCAACATCCTGGGTGACATCCCCTTCGTCGCCATCATGGTCCTGATGGCCTCGCTGATGGAGGTCTTCCTGGTCATGCCGTCGCACCTGCGCGCGGCCTTCGAACACCATGCCGTGGCCAGCGTTCCGCGCTGGAGACAGCGGGTGAACGCCGGATTCGATCATTTCCGCGACCGCATGTATCGCCCCCTGGTGGTGCTGGCGCTGCGCTGGCGCGGTGTTACCGTCAGCCTGGTCGCGGTGCTCATGATCCTCGCGGTCGGTCTGATGGCGGGCGGGCGGATTCAGTTCGTCTTCTTCCCGACCCCCGAAGCCCAGATCGTCTTCGCCAATGCCACCTTCGTCGCCGGAACCCCGCGCGATCAGAGCGCCGCCTTCATGGCCGAGATGGAGCGGGCCTTGATGATGACCGAGCAGAAATTCGGCGGCGATCTGATCGAGGCCGCCGTTGCCCGGCTCGGCGCCACGGTTTCGGTCGAGGCCGGTGGAAGCGCCAAGGGCGATCAGCTCGCCTCGATCCTGGTGGAGTTGACTCCCTCGGAGGATCGTGAGGTCCGTAACGAGGAATTCCTCGCGACCTGGCGCGACAACATCCGGATGCCGGCGGGGCTTGAGAGCCTGGTCATTTCATCGCGCCGATCAGGTCCGCCCGGACGCGATCTGACGGTGCGCCTGACCGGCGACGACGCGGCCAAGCTGAAAACGGCGGCACTGGAGCTGGCGCAAAGTCTGGAAGGACTTCCGGGCGTCTCGGACATGGTCGACGACATGCCGTTCGGCCGCGAGCAGTTGATCTACCGCTTGACGCCCGCCGGGCAGGCCCTGGGGCTGACCACGGAATCGCTCGGCAAGCAGTTGCGGGCCGCCTTCGACGGCCACCTCGCGCAACTGGTCCAGGTCGGACAGGACGAGCTGGAGGTCCGGGTTCTGCTGCCGCGTCTGGAACGGGTTCGTCTGAGCGCCCTGGAACAACTGCTGGTGCGCGTGCCGGACGGCAGCTTCGTGCCGCTCACCACGGTCGCCGCCTGGGACACCCAACGCGGCTTCGAGGCCCTGCGCCATGCCGACGGGCGGCTCGCGGTCGAGGTCTCGGCCGATATCGATCGCGCGCTGGCCACCCCGGACAACGTGCGCGAGGCGCTCGAACGCGAGCTGCTGCCCAAGCTGGTCACGCACTACGAGGTCGACTACAGCTTCGAGGGACGCGCGGCCGATCAGCGCGAGACCCTGGGCGACATGCGCCTGGGCCTGATCCTGGGCCTGGGGCTGATCTATATGATCCTCGCCGCCGTCTTCGGGAGCTGGGGCTGGCCGCTGGTGGTCATGACGGCCATACCGCTCGGGCTGGTCGGCGCGGTCGGCGGACATTGGATCCTCGGTCTGGATCTGACGCTCCTGTCCCTGTTCGGTCTGTTTGGACTCTCGGGCATCGTGGTCAACAACGCCATCATCCTGGTCAGCATGTATCACGAGCTGCGCGACGAGGGGATGGAGGTCGACACCGCCCTGGTCGAGGCCGCAGTCTCGCGACTGCGGGCGATGCTCTTGACCTCCGCCACCACCGTCGTGGGTCTCGGCCCCTTGATCTTCGAGACCAGTCTTCAGGCCCAGTTCCTGATTCCAATGGCCGTTTCGCTGGCCTTCGGAATCGGCTTCTCGACCATTCTGGTGCTGATCTTCACCCCGGCTCTGCTCTCGCTGCATGAGAGCCTGCACGCGCGCGCCTCCCGTCTCTGGGCCTGGATCGGTCACCGGGAACACACCACCGAGGCCACCCAAAAGGTCTGAATGCCGCCTATGAAAATCCTGCTGATCCTGCTGTCCGCCCTGGCCCTGCTGGGTATCACCGCGATGGCGGTCTTCGTCTTCGTGGTGCAGAACGTCGAGACGCCCGCTTACGAGGTCGTGGTCGCGGAGGGAGCGTTCGAGCTGCGCGACTATCCAGCGATGGTCGTCGCCGAGGTGGCGCGCGAAGGCGCGCGCAAGGAGGCGCTGAGCGAGGCGTTCTCGCCGCTCGCCAACTACATCTTCGCCAAGGATCGCGCCGGAACCAGAGTCGCCATGACCGCCCCGGTGATCCAGCAACCCGAGGAACGGATCGCCATGACCGCGCCCGTGACCCAATCCCGATCGGAGGGCGATCGATGGACGGTGAGCTTCATCATGCCGGCCGACCGCGCGCTTGCGGCCTTGCCGCCACCGGGATCGACGGACGTGCGCCTGCGCGAGATCCCGCCGCGACGCACCGCCGCCGTGCGCTTCAGCGGAAGGACGACCGACGCCCTGATCGCCGAACATGAGGCGGCCCTACTGGAATGGATGCGATCACGCGATCTCAAACCAGCCTCGCCGCCCGTCTACGCCTACTACAACGACCCCTTGACCCCCGGTTTCCTGAGACGCAACGAGGTACTCATCGGGGTGGCGAAGGATTGAGCCACTGGTCGGGTACGGAACCCAAAATCGAAAGCGATCGAGGAGATCCCGATCGGATCGGCTAGACGATCTGCCGTCGCCGCCAGACAACATAGCCCAGCAGGGTCAGGGCGACAAAGGCCATGGCGGCCGCCGTCACCAGGGGCAGGTTCTCCTCGATGACCCCTTCATTGCCACCGATGAAGTAACCCAGCGCGATCAGGACCGCCGACCAGAGTCCGGCGCCGAGACTGGTATAGAAGGCAAAAGCCGATATATTCATGCGGGTAAGCCCGGCGGGCAGGGAGATCAGGTGGCGGATACCCGGAATCAGCCGCCCGGTAAAGGTCGAGATGGCTCCGTGTTTCGCGAAAAAGGCATCCGTCTTATGCAGGAGCGGGGGACGCACGAAAAAATACCGGCCGTGGCGCTCCAGAAAGGGTCGCCCAACCAGGAGCGCAAACCCGTAATTGACGAAAGCCCCCACCAGGGAACCGGTCGTCGAGGCCAGCAGGAGGAGTATCAGGTCCATCTGGCCCTGATAGGCGAGATATCCCGCCGGGATCAGCACCACCTCGCTTGGCACCGGCAGGACGGTCGACTCCATCGCCATCAGGATAAAAATCCCGGCATATCCCCAGCCATTGACCGTCATCAGGATCCAGTCGATAAACTCGTGCAGCATTCGGGTCAAACCTCGATTCGGTGGATTTAGAGATCATTGAGGGAGCATGACGGAACCTGCGGTCCCGTGGCTCGCGCAAGCGATCGAGCGGGGCTCGGAGGCAAGGTTCCTCGGTCTCACACCCGACGATACGAGGGGTCCGACGAGCGATCAACTCAACCAAGAACGCCAGCCCCATCGGGGACGCTCAATGCCCCATCTTTAAGGCCGACACCGTGCTAGCTCTTGGCGCGAGTCTTGATGGTCTTGGGATCGGCGATCAGCGGACGGTAAATCTCGACGCGATCGCCATCTTCCAGCCGGGTCTCCAGGGCGGAGACCTTGCCGAAGACCCCAACCTTCTGCTGGTCCAGGTCGATCTCGGGACATTGCGCGAGGATGCCCGAGCGCTCGATCGCCTCGCGCAGGGTAGCCCCCTCGGGAACCTCGACGTCCAACCAGGTCTGGCGCTTGGCCAAGGCATAGACAATGCTCACCTTCATTGGAATCTCCTCAGACGCTATGCGCGCCGGCCATCTGGATGCCCTTTCCGGCGCGGATGTCGAGCAGGCGCTTGCCCACCACCACCAGCCCGGTGACCAGAAATCCGCCCGGCGGCAGGATCATCATGAGCACGCCCATATCGGCGGGCATGATGCGCAGTTCCATGAATTTGAAGGCCGGACCCAGCAGGAGCGAGGCGTCGGCAAAGAGGGTGCCCGATCCGAAAATCTCGCGCACCGCGCCGATCAATGTGAGCGCGAGCGTGAACCCCAGACCCATGAAGATGCCGTCCATGAGCGACGGCAAGACCGGCTCCTTCGAGGCGAAAGATTCGAGCCGCGCGAGCGGCAGGCAGTTAGAGACAATCAGCGGAATGAAGAGCCCCAGCACTTTATAGAGTTCGTGCATCCAGGCATTCATGGTCAGATCCACGAAGGTGACGTTGGCCGCCACGATCAGGATATAGACCGGAATGCGCACCTCGCGGGTGATGTAGTTACGGAAGGCGGCGACCATGAAACTGGAGGCGGCCATCACCACGGCAGTGGCCAGTCCCATCCCCAATCCGTTGGTGGCGCTGGTGGTCATGGCCATGGTTGGGCACATGCCGAGCAGCATGGCGAGCACGCCATTGTTGTCCCACAGACCGTCGCGGACGATCCGGCCGTAATCGGTCGCCATCAGCGTACCTCCAGCAGCTTCGCCTGATTGGCGGCAAAGAATTCGAGCCCGTGACGAATCGCGGTGACGGTACCACGCGGGGTGATGGTCGCTCCGGTGAACTGATCGAACTGTCCGCCGTCTTTCTTCACCTTCCATTTCTCGGCGGGCGGGTTGCCCAGCGAGAGTCCGGCGAACTGGAGAATCCAGTCGCCCTTCTTGATCTCGATCTTGTCGCCCAGCCCTGGAGTCTCCTTGTGGCTCAGGGCGCGTACCCCCAGAACCCGGCCCTCGGCGTCCACGCCGAGCATGAATTTCATGTGTCCGGCATAGCCCGAGCCGTGGATTTCGTAGGCGACACCGGTCACCTGGCCGGCCTTGCGGGCGCGGTAGATGGTGATGTCGTTGCCTTCGGCGTCTTGCATGGTCAAGTTGTCGATGACCGGGTTGTTGTCGTGGAGGCTCGCCGGGATCACCTGTCCGAGCGAGTTCTGCCGGTCTTCCATCGCGCGGGCGGCGATGGCGTCGCGGGTCGCCAGCTCGGTCAATCCAAGGAAGATGCCAAAACCAAGACAGAAGACGCCGAGAATGGCGGCGTGGATCAAGGTGCCCTGTTTCATGAGCGGATTCATGCTTTCCCCTTAAGCGGCAAGGGCTCGCCTTTGCGCGTGCGGCCAAAGAGGCGCGGACGGGTGTATTGGTCGATGATCGGGGTGAGCGAGTTCATCAGCAGCACGGCGAAGGCCATCCCTTCCGGATAACCGGCGAAGGTGCGGATGACCCAGGTCAGGAGTCCGACACCGATGCCGAAAATCAACTGTCCCTTCTCCGAGACCGGCGAGGTCACATAGTCGGTGGCGATGAAGAAGGCGCCGAGGAAGGTCGCCCCGGAGATGACATGGAAAAGTCCGGGGGCGAAGCGGCCCGGATCCAGCAGGTTGAACAGGGTGCCCATCAGGAACAGCGTCCCCAGCACCGTGACCGGGATATGCCAGGTGATGATGCGCCGACGCATCAGGAACAAGCCCCCGATGAGGATCAGGATCGCCGAAGTTTCGCCCAGACTGCCCGGTTTGTAGCCGGTCGCCAGATCCATGAGATCCGGGGTATAGGTCAGGTTACTGCCACGGCCGTACTCGACGAGCGACTGGAAGACCGGAATCCCCCGCGACAGCTCGGTCTTGACATAGCCGAGCGCGGTGGCGGCGGTCACGCCGTCCGGCACCTGCCCGCCGAAGGTGATGGCGATGGAGTCCGCCAGACCGGGCGCGCTGGCCGAGAACAGCGGATGGGGCGCGATCCAGGCGGTCATCACCACCGGAAAGGACACCAGCAGGGCGACGCGCGCGACCATCGCGGGGTTGAACAGATTCTGACCCAGTCCGCCGAACGCCTGCTTGGCCAGCGGGATGGCGAAGACGGCGCCGAGCACGCCGATCCACCAGGGCGCCCAGGGCGGCAGGGTCATGGCCAGCAGCCAGCCGGTGAGGACGGCCGACCCGTCGCTCAGGGTGTGCGTCACCGGCCGCCCGGCGAGCGCCAGACAGATGGCCTCGGTCACCACGCAGGCGCCGATGGTGACGCCGAACAGCAGGATCGACGGCCAGCCGAACAGATAAAGATTGAAAAGCGTGGCGGGCGACAGAGCCAGGATCACCGTGAACATGGTCTGTCGGACCGTGTTCGTGCTGTGGGCGAAGGGCCCGCTTTTCGTGGTCTCCGCGCCGATCATGACGGAACCTCGTTGGCGGCGGGCGCCGCCTTGGGCTTGCGGGCGGCCGCGCGCTGGGCGGCGATCCGCTCCTGACGCGCCGCGTTGGCTTCGACCAGCGTTTTCGTCCGCTCGGTTTTGCGCTGCTCGCGATCCCGAGCGTTCAGGGCACCCTTGGCGTAATTGAAATAATGGACCAGCGGAATATGCGAAGGACAGACCCAGGAACAACTACCGCAGGAGACACAGTCCGCGAGTCCGAGCTTCGCCGCGCCTTCCAGATCGTCATGGCGGATATGCGCGGCGAGTTCGACCGGCGTCAGACCGCAGGCACAGATGTTGACGCAGGCGCCGCAGCGGATGCAGGGATCGGCGGGGCGTTCGTTGATCTCGGCCGCGGTGAGCGCCAGGATGCCCGAGGTGCCCTTGACGACTGGTACATCCAGATTCGGCAGCGGCGTACCCATCATGGGGCCACCCTGAATGATGCGTTCCGGGCGCTGTGAGAAGCCGCCGCAGAAGTCGATCAGATCGGACACCCGCGCGCCGATGGGCGCCTCGATGTTCTTGGGCTCGCGCATCGCCCCGCCGCTCACCGTCACCACGCGGGCGATCAGCGGACGGCCCAGACGCACAGCCTGATGGACGGCGCGCGCGGTGGCGACGTTATGCACCACGACGCCCAGATCCGCCGTCAGCTTGCGCGCCGGGGTCTCCAGTCCGGTGATCGCCAGCGTCAGGTGACGCTCGGAACCCATCGGATACTTCACCGGCAGTGCGGCGACGTCGATGTTCGGAAAGTCGCTGGCCGCGACCGTGATGGCCGCCAATGCTTGCGGCTTGTTCTCTTCGATGCCGACGACGATTCTGGGTGCGCCCAGGGTGTGAGCCATGATGCGGGCGCCGTCGATGATCGCCTCGGCGTGCTCGCGCATCAACCGATCGTCGCAGGTCAGATAGGGCTCGCACTCGGCGCCATTGATCAGCAGGGTGTCGATCCGGTGCCGGATGCCCAGGTTCAGCTTGACCGCCGACGGAAAGGTCGCGCCACCCATCCCGACGATGCCGGACTCGGCGACGCGCTCCTCGATGACCTCGGGGGCCGCCGCGAAGGGATCGGCGATGGGCTCGGGCAGCGTGACCCACTCATCCCGGCCATCGGGCTCGATGACGATGGTCGGCTGCGGCAGGCCCGACGGATGGGGGGCGGGGATCTCGGTCACTTCGACCACGCGCCCGGAGGTGGAGGCATGATGGTGCGCGGAGATCTGTCCCTGACGGCGCGCGATGACCTGGCCCTTCTTGACCAGATCGCCTTCGGAGACCAGGATCTCGGCGGGCGCGCCGATGTGCTGTTGCAGCGGGATATAGAGTCGGCTGGGCAGCGGCAGCGCCTCGATGGCGCGTTCGCCGCTCAATTCCTTGCGGTATTCGGGATGGATACCGCCACGGATCGGGAAAAGCTTCATGTTATCGACGGCTCCAGGGACACCGTGAAAGTCGCGCCGCGGGCGCTCGAAATCCCCCCGCTGAGAAGAGGGGCGGGGAGAAGAACCTTAGTGCGTATGGGGCGAGGCGGGCTTCGGCCAATGCCAGGCGGCGAGGGTGAGCGGGATCTCTACCATGCGAATCGCATCGGTGGGGCAAACCTGAGCGCACTTGGAGCAGCCGTGACAGACCTCGGCGACGATCGTGTGCATCAGCTTGCTGGCACCAACAATGCCATCGACCGAACACTCTTTGACGCAACGGGTACAACCGATACAGAGTTCCTCATCGATAACCGCATACACGGGCACTCGCGGAGCCTGATCGCCCAGATCGACCGTCACGCCCAAGCGCTTGGCCAATTGTTCCGCGACGGCCTTGCCGCCCGGCGGACAGAGGGTGACCGACGCCTCGCCCTTGGCCAGCGCCACCGCCGCCTGGGCACAGCCGACGAAACCGCACTGCCCGCACTGCGAGCCCGGCAGCATGGCCTGAAGCTCAAGTTCCAAGGGGTCTTCCTCGACGGCGAGCAAACGCGCCGCGACACCCAGCATGCCACCCAGGGCCACGCCCATCGCCGTCAAACTTCCAACCGCCGTCAACATTGCTTCAGCCCTCAGCTCGTGCTAATGCCAGAAAAACCCAGGAATGCCAGCGCGAGGAGGCTGGCGACGATGAATCCGATCGGTGGACCGGCGAACAGACGCGGTACCTCGGCCAGCGCCAGACGCTCGCGCAGCCCAGCGAAGATGACCATGACCAGGCTGTAGCCGAGCGAGGAGGCAAAGGCGAACAGGGTCGCCGCGATAAACGTCATCTTGCCCTCGACCAGCAGCAGCGCGACGCCCAGCACGGCGCAGTTGGTGGTGATGAGCGGCAGATAGATGCCCAGCATCTGAAACAACGGCGGCGAGACCTTGCGCACCGTCATCTCGGTGAACTGCACGGCGCCGGCGATCACCAGGATGAAGGTCACGGTGCGCAGATAGCCTAGACCGTAGGGCACCAATAAATAGTGTTCAACTCCCCAATTCGCCATCGAGGAGACGGTGATGACGAAGGTCGTCGCCAGACCCATGCCGATGGCGGTATCGATCCGGGTCGTCACGCCCATGAAGGAACAGAGACCCAGGAAACGGGCCAGGATCACGTTGTTGACCAACGCCGCGCCGACCATGAGAAGAATGTATTCCTGCATGTTCCGAACCCTTCCGATTAATCGATCCGACAGGTTTCGCCGGCACTGGCACGGCGGAGAAAACGAGGGGCAAGCTGGCCGCGAGCACCCAGCCAGCGGGCGCCCAGGCGTGCGCCGACCAGGCCGACGCCAAGCGCGACGACCATGGTGGCCATGGTGATGCCGTCGCTCCCGGCGATCCATTGCGCCACGGCGCCGGCACCCAGCATGACGACCAGAGGAAACCCATAGGCGGTTCCCGACGCCTTGAGCAGGGCACGTTCGTGGACGCCGACGACCACCCGCTCGCCGACGACCAGCCCCGGTGCGTTCGTGAGCGGAAAGCGGCGCCGTTCGAGCCAGCTTTCGCTCGTTCCGATCCCCTTGGAGCCGCACAGCCCGGAAGAGGCGCAGGCACCGCAACTGGTGGTTTGTTCGGGTTCGAGCCAGGCCACGCCACCCTCGACCGCCACAACGCGCGCCAGGCCCTCGACGAGCGCCGGCTGAAGCGGATCCGTCGGATCCTCGGGCGAGGCGACATCAATGGGCATGAAAAAGCGACCTCAATCAGGAAGGTGGTTCGACATCGGCAGCGACGCCGCCTTGCTGCGGCGCACAAAAAGTGAAGGTACGTCTAACCCTGTTGGATATGCAATGGCCCCTGATCGTCCCAATAGCGCCGGAGGTCCAGCTTCGTCGTGAGGCCGGCGCCTGAATCAACCCTGAAAACCTCCCGCGACAGGAGCCAACAACCTTGGCGGACCGACCCAAAAATCCAGCATAGTAAGCTGTAATAATTCGATATTCATGCAGAGAGACGAACCAATCGGGCGGGAGGAACCAAGGCGGTCGACAGGGCATGACGGCATTTTCAAACCGCCAAAATCATAGATTATTCTTATATTTGAAAATATCGATTCTTTTCATTAAAGCGGCAAGGTTTCCAATATGCATCAGGAGATCCGCGATCTCGCGGAGGCGTTGAACGTCGATCTCATCCTGATGGGGCGGCGCGGACGGCGTGGCTTGGCGCGCATGCGGCTCGGCAGCATCTCGGAGCGCATCCTCAACGACACGCCCCGCGCGGAACCTGTCATCAAGACCGGCTGATCGAGGTCAAGGGGCGACCTCGATCGGCGCCCCATCCATTCAGTGAGGCCCCGGGCTCTCCACTGAACTGGAGTTCCTCCATCGGCGGTTTGCTGGAGGGCATTCGAGGCTTGGTGGATGTCCGCGCCGCTTTGGCGGCATGGGCGCGACTGTCCATTAAGGAACAATCAGCGCCAAGGAACGGTTATCCTCGAAATACCCCGAGACGGCCGCTGGCGCGCTCGTGGGTGGCGAGATTCGTAATGGCGTAACACGACTAAAGGTGACGAACACATATGGAATGGTCATGGGACATGACAAATGCACTGATTCTCGGCGTTGTCGAGGGTTTAACCGAGTTTCTGCCGATCTCCTCGACCGGGCACCTGATCATCGTCGGTAGCCTGCTCGATTACACCGACGAGCAGAGCAAGGTGTTCAAGATCGTCATCCAGCTCGCCGCCATCCTGGCCGTGTGCTGGCTCTATCGCGGGCGGATCGCACGGGTGGTGCGACACATGTGGAAGCCGACCCCCGAGCGTCGCTTCGCACTGAACATCCTGATCGCCTTCATGCCAGCTCTGGTGCTCGGCGTGCTCTTCCATCACACGATCAAGACCTATCTCTTCAATCCGCTCACTGTGGCGGGGGCGCTGATCGTCGGCGGATTGGTGATCCTTTACCTGGAGCGGCGTCCGCCACGGGTGCGTTTCGCCGAGATGGACGAGATCGGTTGGCGCGAGGCGCTCAAGGTCGGCTTCATGCAGACACTCGCGATGTTTCCGGGTGTGTCCCGTGCTGGCGCCACCATCATGGGCGGGCTGGTCTTCGGGCTGTCACGGCAGGCGGCGACCGAACTGTCCTTTTTCCTCGCGATTCCAACCATGCTGGCCGCGACCGTTTACGACGTCTACAAGGCGCGGGATCTGCTCGTGATGGACGACCTGCCGGTCTTCGGCGTCGGCTTCCTCGCGGCCTTTCTCGCCGCCACGCTGACCATCAAGGCCCTCTTGCGTTACGTGTCCAACCACAGTTTCGAGGTCTTTGCCTGGTATCGCATCGGATTTGGCCTGCTGGTGCTGATCACCGCCTATACGGGGCTGGTGTCCTGGTGATGTGGCGATGGGCGGGATCTCAAGCTCGGGATCCCTGCTCCGCGATCCATTCGCGCCAGACGGCGAGCAGGATGGCGATGACGATGGGGCCGACGAAGAGTCCCACCAGCCCAAACGCGGTAAGGCCGCCAAGCACCGCGAACAGAACCAGGATGTAGGGAATGCGGGCGGCGCTACTGATCACCAGCGGACGAAACAGATTGTCGATCTGGCCCACGACCAGGGCGCCCCAGGCCGCGAGTCCGGCGGCTGGCCATACCTCTCCTGTCAGGAACAACCAAAGGCAGACCAGTCCGATGACCAGCGGGGTACCGAAGGGGATCAGGGCCAGGAAGGTCGTGAGCACGCCGAACAGGATGGGCGTCTCGATCCCCGCCGCCCAGTAGCCGGCGCCCGCCAGGGCGCCCTGCACCAGGGCGGTCAAGACCAACCCGTAGAGGACGCCGCGTGTGGTGTCGCCGATGGCCTTGAGGTAGGACTCGGAGCGTCCACCAAGCAGACCCAACAGCAGCCGCCGCGTCTGGTCGAGCAGTTGGTCGCCGTCGCGGTAGAGAAAGAAGGCGCTGAGCACGGCGAAGCCGAACTTGAAGGCCGTCGCCCCCAGGTCGCCGGCCAGTTGGAGTGAATCCTCCGCCAGGGGTTTGAGCGACAGGAGCACTTGATGGCGCAAGGCCGATGGATCCTCGGCGGCCATTGCCAATAGTCGCTCAAGCTCGGCTCCGATCCAGGGCAGGCGCGCCAGACCGGGCGGAAGGATATCCGGCCCCTGACTGAGAAGGACGACAAGCCGCGCATAGAGCGCGGGAACCTCGGCCCTCAGCATGAAAATCACCCACAGCACGGGGAGGACGAACACCAAGGTGAGCAACAGGCTCATTACGAAGGCACTCAGACCCGGATAGGGACTCAGCCGCGCGCGCAAACGACGGTGCAGGGGCCAGGTGACATAGACCAGGATCAGCCCCCAGGCCACGGGAACGAGAAAGAGGTGCAGCACCCGGTAGCTCAGGAACAGCAGGCCAATCAAGAAAGCGCCCAAGGCGATACGACCGCCGAGCGCCCCGGTGAAGCCTTTGTCGGTCATGGTCGGCGGTTCTCCTTCTTGCGGCTGCCGCGCGAGATACGTCGCGTTCAGCCGAAAGGAATGGCGACATCGAGGGGTTGGATCACGCCTCAAGGCGTCGAGATTGACCCCTCCCGCCGGGGGAAGGGCTCGCGGTCATTAAAGATACCCCAGGCGGAACCCTGGTGGGTCATTCCTCTCCTGCCTGTCGTTGGCGCATCCGTCCGACGGGCTTTCGCGCATCCGCGAAGCCGGTTGGTGTCATGCCCCTAAACCGGGTGCTAGAATCCCGCGCTCAATGTTGGATCCGAGCGCGCTCGGCCAAGCCGTGGCCGGCGCGACCATCCTGTCAGCCGTCCTTTTCAACGGGGTTATTCGCATGGGTCTTTCCGGCATGAGTCTCTGGGAGCTTCTGTTGATTCTGGTCGTGGTGCTCATCTTGTTCGGATCCAAGCGGCTACCAGGCATCGCGTCGGATCTCGGTTCGGCCATTCGCGATTTCCGACGCTCGGTCTCGGGCGACGGTCCCACGGAATCGCATGAGGCCACCGGCGCGGAGAGTGGCCAGACCAGGGACGCGACGCCCAATCGGCCAAACTGAATGGCGCCGGGCGGTGCTCCCATGAATCCGGCGGTCGCGATCCGGCGGCATTCGATCCCGAGAAAGGCAAAACGCATGAATTTGTGGCCTCTTGCGATAAGTATGGGCGCTTTGCTGCTGGTTGGCTGCGGCGAACGCTCGTCCCCTTTGATCGAGATCGAGGGCCCCACGATGGGGACTTACTACTCGGTCAAGGTCGCCCGCCCTCCGGCTGGCCTGAGCGCCGAGACGCTGAGGCTCCAGGTGGAATCGGCGCTCGATCAGGTGATCGGTGAGATCTCGACCTATGAGCCGACGTCCGAGCTCTCCCGCCTCAACCGCGATTCCAGCACCGACTGGATTCCCATCTCGCCCAACCTCCATGCGGTGATCGCCGAAGGCCAGCGCATCGCCGCCCTGAGCGATGGCGCGTTCGACATCACGATCGGACCCTTGGTCAACCTCTGGGGCTTCGGACCCGAGGCACGCCCGGACGAGTTGCCGACCCAGGAAGCGATTCAGGCCGCGCGGGCGCGCGTCGGCTGGCGCAAGCTGGAGCTGCGCGCCTCGCCGCCGGCCGTTCGCAAGGCGCGGGGCGATCTCTACATCGACCTCTCGGCGCTTGGCGAAGGGGTCGGCGCCGACCGGGTGGCGACCGAGCTGGAGACGCAGGGCGTGGGCGATTACATGGTGGCGGTGGCCGGAACCATCCGCGCCAAGGGGCGCAATGCCAAGGACCAGCCCTGGGCCATCGCGATCGAGGAGCCGCTTCCGGACCAACGTTCCGTTCACCGCCTGGTCCCGGTCTCCGATCGGGCCATTTCGACCTCGGGCGACTACCGCAACTTTTTCGTCAAGGACGGCAAGCGTTACTCCCATGAGATCGATCCCGGCACCGGCGCCCCGATCGAGCGCCACCTCGGCTCGGCCACGGTGGTCGGCGAGCGCGCGATGGTCGTCGATGGACTGGCGACCGCCTTCATGGTGCTTGGAGAACAGCGGGGACCGGCGCTCGCCACCGATCAGGGGCTGGCGGCCTACTTCATCGTCCGCGAGGGAGAAACGCTGCGAGGCTTCGGCAGCCCGGCCTTCGAGGACTATTTGACCCGAAGCCGCCAGCCGTGAAAATCATCATCCTGGGCGCCGGTCAGGTTGGCGCGTCCGTGGCCGAGAGCCTGGTTTCCGAAGCCAATGAAATCAACGTGATCGACACCGATATCCAGCGTCTGCGGCAGTTGCAGGATCGGCTCGATCTGCGCACCGTGGTGGGGAACGCCGCCTTGCCTTCGGTCCTGCGCCAGGCGGGGGCCGAGGATACGGACCTGCTGATCGCGGTCACCCAAAGCGATCAGACCAATCTCTGCGCCTGCCGCACCGCCGAAACCCTGTTCAAGATCCCGACCAAGATCGCACGGCTGCGCTCGGCCGACTACAGCCAACACCCGGAACTGCTGGATACCCGCAATTTCGCGGTCGATTTCAGTATCTGTCCGGAGCAGATCGTCACCGACTATCTCCTCAAACTCATCGAATTTCCCGAGGCGCTGCAAGTTCTGGAATTCGCCGAGGGCTTGGTCAGCCTGGTCGCCGTGCGTGCCATCGAGGGCGGTCCACTGGTCGGGCATCGCGTTTCCGATCTGCGCCGGCACATGCCGAACATCGATGTCCGCATCACCGCCATCTACCGCCGGGATCAGCCGATCACACCCGAGGGCGAGACCCTGATCCAGGTCGGCGACGAGGTCTTTTTCCTGGCGGCGACCCACGACATCCGTCAGGTCATGAGCGAACTGCGCCAGCGCGATCGGCCCACGCGGCGACTCATGATCGCGGGCGGCGGCAACATCGGGTCTCGTCTGGCGAGCGTTGCCCAGGATCGTTATCGGGTCAAGGTGATCGAGGTCGATGAGGCACGCGCCAAGGCGCTCGGCTCAACGCTGGAGCGTGTGCTGGTGTTGCAGGGGGACGCGACGGACGAGACCCTGCTCGCCGCCGAGAATATCGATGACATGGATTTTTTCCTGGCCCTGACCAACGACGACGAAAACAACATCATGGCCTCCCTGCTGGCCAAGAGCCTGGGCGCGCGGCGGGTGTTGGCGCTCATCAACCGGCGCGCCTATGCCGACCTGTTGCAGGCGGACCGCATCGATATCGCCATCTCGCCCGCCCAGGTGTCGATCGGTTCGCTGCTCGCGCATGTGCGCCGGGGCGACGTGGCGGCCGTGCACAGCCTGCGCCGGGGCGCGGCGGAGGCGCTGGAGTTCGTCGTCCATGGCGACGCCTCGACCTCGAAGGTCATCGGACGGCGCATCGATGCGCTGGCTCTCCCCAAGGGGGCCAGCATCGGGGCCATCGTGCGCGGGATCAGCCGCGACACGCCAGGCGCCAGGCTCGGACTCGGTCAGGTCGTGATCGCCCATCACGAGACGATCATCGAACCCGAGGATCACGTCATCCTCTTCCTCGCGAGCAAGGAACTGGTGCCCAAGGTCGAGCGGCTGTTCCAGGTCGGATTAGCCTTCTTCTGATGCGTGGCCTGCTGTCCGTCGCCAACGTCCTCGGCCGGTTGTTGATGGTCTTTGGTCTCACCTATGCCATGCCGATCACCTCCGCGGTCATCTACCGCGACGGCACGCTGCTCACCTTCGTCATCAGTCTGGCGGCCTGCCTGGCCGCGGGCGGCGCGCTCACCCTGGCGACCCAAAGGTTCCAGAGGGAACTGAAGGCCCGCGATGGCTTCATCCTGGTGAGCCTGGCCTGGATCCTGATTTCAGCCATCGCCACCGTGCCGCTCATGCTGCACGAACAGCTCTCCTTCACCGATGCCTTTTTCGAGACCATGTCCGGCCTGACCACCACTGGCGCGACGGTGATGGCCGGGCTCGATAGCGTCGCCCCCTCCATCAACCTCTGGCGACATGCGCTCAATTGGCTGGGCGGCATGGGCATCATCGTGCTGGCGGTCGCCATCCTGCCGCTGCTCGGCGTCGGCGGCATGCAGCTCCTGCGCGCCGAGGTGCCCGGCCCGATCAAGGACGCCAAGCTCACCGCCCGCATCGCCGATACCGCCGCCTTGCTGTGGACCATTTACCTGGTGCTGACCCTGGCCTGCATCCTCGGTTTGTGGCTGGTCGGCATGGGCTGGTTCGATGCCATCTGTCACGCCTTCGCGGCCCTCAGTCTGGGCGGCTTCTCGACTCGGGATGCCAGTGTCGGCGCCTTCGACTCGCCCGCCATCGAGGCGGTGCTGATCGGCTTCATGGTGCTCGCCGCGCTCAACTTCGCGACCCACTTCACGGCCTGGCGCGCGGGCAGCCCGCGGCCCTATTGGCGGGATGCGGAGGCGCGTGGCGTGCTGGCGGTTCTCCTGGTCAGTTGTCTGGGCAGCTCCCTCTACATCTGGTGGGGTGATGTCTATCCAGACTTCCTAACCGCGCTGCGCTATGTGAGCTTCAATCTGGTCTCGATCGCCACCGATTGCGGCTTCGTGAGCACGGACTACGCCCAGTGGCCGATCTTCGTCCCCTTCTGGATGCTGTTTCTCTCCACGCTCACCGCCAGTTCCGGCTCCACCGGCGGCGGGATCAAGATGATCCGCACCCTGATCCTGGTGCGTCAAAGCTCGCGCGAGCTGACCCGGTTGCTCCATCCCGCCATAGCCGCGCCCGTCAGCGTCGGCGGGATGATGATTCCCAACAGCGTGGTCGTGGCCATCCTCGGGTTCATCTTTCTCTATTTCATGAGTATCGTGACCCTGACCTTTCTGCTCATCTTCGGCGGACTGGATTTCGTCTCGGCCTTCACCGCCGTCATCGCCTGCATCAACAACGCTGGCCCCGGTCTGGGGCAGGTCGGGCCGGCGACCAATTACGGCAGCCTCACGGACTATGAGATCTGGGTCCTGAGCTTCACCATGCTGCTCGGGCGGCTTGAGGTCTTCTCGTTGCTGATCCTGTTTACACCGCAGTTCTGGCGGAAGTAGGCATGGACACGTCCACGCCGACAAAACCGCTCCTGTCCCGTTGGCGGATTGCCGCCGATCCGATCCACTTGAATTTTCAGGAGGTTCCATGAATTTTTCCGGATTGCTGCGAACCAAGGTTATCAACGCGGATCACGCCTCTTATACAGGGGAGCTGCGGCGGGTGCTCGGCCCCCTGGATCTCACCCTGCTCGGAATCGGCGCCATCATCGGGGCCGGGATATTCGTGCTGACGGGGGTGGCCGCGGCCACCCAGGCGGGTCCGGCCATCATCCTGTCCTACATGGTCGCCGGCGTGGCCTGCGCCTTCAGCGCCCTGGCCTATGCCGAACTGGCCGCGTCCGTGGGCGGTTGCGGGAGCGCCTACGGCTACAGCTACGCGGGACTCGGCGAGATCGTCGCCTGGATCATCGGCTGGGATCTGATCCTCGAATATGGCGTGGCGACCTCGGCGGTCGCCATCGGCTGGTCCGGCTATGTCAACAACGCCCTGGCGGCGGTCGGACTGGCCCTCCCGGAGTTCCTGACCAAGGGGCCGCTGGAGGACGGGCTGATAAATCTGCCGGCCGCGCTGATCGTGTTGATCCTGGCGGCGCTCCTGAGCCTCGGGGTGCGCGAGAGCGCGCGCTTCAATGCGATCATGGTGGTGGTCAAGCTGATCGCCATCGCGATTTTCATCCTGGTGGCGGCGTCCCATGTCCAACCCGCCAACTGGAGTCCCTTCATGCCCTTTGGCTGGAACGGGGTCATGGGCGGCGCGGCCTTGATCTTCTTCGCCTATGTGGGCTTCGATGCCGTTTCGACCGCCGCCGAGGAAGCGCGCCACCCCCAGCGCGACCTGCCCATCGGCATTCTGGTCTCGCTCGCGGTCTGCACCTTCATCTACATCCTGGTCTCGGGGCTGCTCACGGCGGTCGTGGCCTATCCCAGTCTCAACGTTGGCTCCCCGGTGGCCGACGTGATGCTCCGGCTGGGTTATCCCTGGGCCGCCGGGCTGGTCGCGGCCGGGGCGATCGCGGGTCTGACCACGGTCATGCTGGTGCTCTTTTATGGACTGACACGGGTCTTCCTCGCCATGTCGCGCGACGGGCTCCTGCCTCCGGTCTTCGCCCGCGTGAACCCGCGCACCCGGACTCCGATTCGGGTCATCGTGGTGAGCGGTTTGTTGATGGCGGTGGTCGCCGGGCTGACACCCATCGGCGAGGTCGCCGAGCTGGTCAACATCGGCACCCTCGCCGCCTTCTTCCTGGTCTGCCTCGGGGTGATCAGTCTGCGCGCGTCGCATCCCGACCTGCCGCGTCCCTTCAAGACACCCTGGTCGCCGCTGGTCCCGCTGCTGGGCGCGATCTCCTGTCTCTATCTAATGCTGAATCTGCCACTCGTGACCTGGCTGCGTTTCGGGCTGTGGCTGGCGCTCGGGTTCGTGATCTATTTCACCTATTCGCGTCACCATAGTGCCTTGGCGACCGTCGAATCTTGACACGAAATCCGCGACAGACCGTCATGGCCGTCCCCGGATCCGGTCTTCGAATGGGTGTGATGGAACGCTGGCACCGTCTCGGGAACGGCCTGACTTCGACGCCGCGATAGACCAAAAATCGCTATCCTCTCCACCTTTGAGGCCGTTCCATGTTCTCGCTCCAGACGATCTTCGGCAAAGGCAACCAGTTTTTTGGCCTGCTTGAGGAGGCCGCCACGGCGGCGGCCGACAGCACCACGGCGCTGCACCGGATGCTCCTTGAGCGCGACCAGCCTCCAGCGCTGGACGCCTTCCGGCTGGCTCGCCAGCGCGAACGCGCCATCGCGGATCGGATCAACGAAGAGCTGATCAACAGCTTTGTCACCGCGCTGGATCGCGAAGACATCGAGGCGCTGAACTCCGCGCTGGTGCGCATCCCCAAACAGGTGGAGCGGTTCGCCGAGCGTTACGCCCTGGCCACTCGGCTGCTGGATGGAATCGATTTTGCCCCTCGCGCGGCCATGCTGGCGCAGGCGGCGAGCGTGGTGGCGGAGATGGTCGGCCAGCTCCGGCGCATGAAGCTCGAAGAGATGAAGCATCTGAACGATCGTCTGCGCTCCATCGAGAGCGAGGCCGACCGGTTGATGCTCGAACTCTACCGCGACATCTACGCTGGCCACTTCGATGGCCAGCAGATGTTCCTGATCAAGGAATTTTTCGAGATCCTGGAGAAGGCCATCGATCGCTGCCGCGAGGCCGGTCTGGTCGCCTACCAGATCGTGCTCAAGAACAGTTGAGGAGACCGGCGTGCTGACTCTCCTCCTGACGGTGATCCTCACCGCGCTCGTGTTCGAATACATCAACGGCTTCCACGACACGGCGAACTCGATCGCCACCGTGGTCGCGACCAAGGTGCTGACGCCCATGCAGGCGGTGGCGCTGGCGGCTACCACCAACCTGCTGGGCGCGCTCTGGGGCACGGCGGTAGCCAAGACCATCGCCTCCGGACTCCTGGATCAGACCGTCGTCGAGGTCAGCTCGCAATTGATCCTCTGCGCGCTGGCCGGCGGCATCGTCTGGAACCTGGCGACCTGGTTCGTCGGTCTGCCCTCATCCTCCTCGCATGCGTTGATCGGCGGTCTGTGCGGCGCGGCCGTCGCGGCGACCGATCTGCAATGGTCGGCGGTGATCTGGTCCGAGCCGGCCGATCCCTGGTACAAGGGCGCCGGCGTGCTCTGGAAGGTCGTGGTGCCCATGGTCAGCAGCCCGCTGCTGGGTTTTACCGCCGGCTTTCTGGCGATGGGTCTGCTCTTCGCGCTGTTATGGGCGATGGCGCGCCGTGGCGGATGGCTCCAGCGTCTCGCCCGCCCGCGCTGGGTCAACGCCTTCTTCGGCAAGGCCCAGCTCGGATCGGCGGCCTACATGGGGCTCGCCCACGGCCTCAACGATGCGCAAAAGACCATGGGCATCATCGCACTGGCCTTGCTCTCGGCGCACCAGGCTGGCACCCTTGAGATCCTACCGGCCTGGCTGACCTGGCTGCGCCCGAGCGAGGCGGCCATCGCCCACGGCGACATCGACACCTGGATCAAGGTGACCTGCGCCCTGACGATGGCCGCCGGGACGGCGGTCGGCGGCTGGCGAATCATCAAGACCCTGGGTCATAAGATCGTGCGGCTGCATCCGATCCACGGCTTCGCCGCCGAGACCGCCGCGGCCAGCGTCATCACGCTCGCCTCCTCGCTGGGCATCCCGGTGTCCACCACCCACAACATCTCCGCCGCCATTCTGGGCGTGGGCGCGGCCAAGCGCTTCTCCGCCATCCGCTGGACCGTGGTCGAGCGCATGCTGTGGGCCTGGATCCTGACGATCCCGGCCGCCGGCGGTATCGCCTTTGGCCTGTTCAAGCTGCTCCAGGTACTCGACCTGACCTGAGCGGAGTCGAATGAGGATGGGGTCACTGGATCCTTTGCCCGCTCGATTCTGGCTGGGTCGTCGAGTTACGCGGTTCGGCCAGCCAAAAAGGCCGCGAGACGCCTTTGCGAAAGGCGGTGAGCGCTGGCAAGGACGAGTTTACCCGCAGATTGCTGTAGGACAGATCCTTGTTCTGCCAGCGCTCATGCCAGAACACCGCCCCTTTGAGCCGTGGCATCCGTTGCTCCATCGCTTCGAATGCCTCGTCGATCCAGGCCCCTTTGTCGCCCTGCTTGGGAAACTCGCCGATGCCCCACTCGGCGAGCAGGACCGGCTTGCTCGGATCCACCGCCGCCAGTTCCTGGTAGGGACCGAGGATCGCCTTGTCCACACCGACCCAGGGCTGGGTCGGAAACTGCTTGCCATAGGCGCTCATGGCCAGCCAGTCCACGTAGTCGCCGCCGGGATAGTAGGCCGCCATCCGATTCCAGGAGACACGGGGAATGGAGGCGTTGTTGACATGGAAGAGCCAGGAGATATTGGACGCGCCAGCCGCCCGTACCCGGTCGACGACGTGCCGATAGGCGCGTTTGAAGGTCTCCGGCCCCTTGTGGAGCGGTGGGTCGGAGCCGGGAATGGGCTCGCCGCCGCCGTGCAGAACCCCTGACCAGGGGAACCAGTTGCCGTTCATTTCCAAACCCCAGGCCACCAGTAGGGGCTTGCCGAAGGCGCGCGCCTCGCTCGCCCAGGTGTCGATGTATTCGTCCCAGCGACCGGCCGCGATCTCGTTCAGATCGAACTCGGTTCGCCGCTTGCCATCGCGTCGGTCCCAGGGATTCCAGAACAGCACTGGGGTGGCGCCCGCGTTGACGATGATCCGGGCCTGGGGCGTCGGGAAGTGTCCGCGACCCCAGAAATTGGAGAAGGCGACCAGCGCCTGACGTTTGCCGACGAGTGTCGCGAAGGCGTCGATCTTCTCCAGCGTGACTTCGTCCTCGTGCTCGCCGAAGTCGATATAGGCCCCTGTATAGGCGCCTTGCCCGGGCGCCAGAAGCTTCGTCCCGCGCATGGAGTCAGGCGGCGGCGGTTGAGTGCCACTCGTCCCGAGGGTCGCCGACAGGCCGAGCGAGAGCACTCCAAGCGACAGCAGGGCCAGGGTGCCACCAATGATCATCCAGTGCCGATGCCTCATGATGTCAGGCCCTCGCCCCGGCGTCGCGCCAACCCCCAGCGTTCCTGGAGACCCCAGGCCATCCAGCTCCCGCGCAGCGCGCGATGAAGCGATGAGAGGATGGCGAGGCTGAGCAGGGGGCGGTAGAGCAGACGCATCGGCAGCACCAGCAAGGCGGTCCGCGCTGGCTCCCCGTCCAGCCGACAGGCGACCAGCGCCAGGATCAGATCGACCGCCAGGAAGAGTCCGGCATAGAAGAGCGCGGGACCGGACGCACCCCGCAGCAGGGTCGCGATCAACCAGAGATCCACGACCGGCGCGAGCGCGACCAGAAAGATCTGGAAGAACCAGATGCCGGGGATGGCGAACCAGCCAAGCCAGCCGTACGCGGGATGGCAGAAGAGGCGGCGATGCTTCCACAGACATTGCAGGGTTCCGAAGGACCAGCGCTTACGCTGCCGGAACAGCCCCCGCACCGAGCGCGGCGCCTCGGTGACCGCCCGCGCCCGGGTGGTGTGCCGGACGCGATAGCCGGCGCGGTGGAGCGACAGGGTCAGATCCGTATCCTCGGCCAGGGTGTCGGACTGGATGCCGCCGGCCGCTCGAATGGCCTCCGCCCGATAGGCGCTGGCCGCCCCCGGCACCACCGTGATGGCGTTCAGCCGATCCAGGGCGCGACGATCCAGATTGAAGGCCGCCAGGTATTCAAGCGCCTGAAAACGTCCCAGCAGCGTGGTCGGCATGCCGACACGGAGTTGCCCGGAGACGGCGCCGACCTTAGGATCCCGGAGCGGTTTCATCAGCTCGACGATGGTCTCCGGCGTGAACTGGGTATCGGCGTCGAGCGTGACGATGAAGTCATGCCGCGTCTGCCCCAGCGCGGATCGCAGTGCCGCGGCCTTGCCCCGGTTGGGCTGGCTGACCAGCCGCAGGCGCGGCTCCGCACGGGCGATTCCGGCGACGATGGCGGCGGTCCGGTCGGTCGAGCCGTCGTCGACCAGGATCACCTCGAAGGGCGCGGGATAGCGGCTCGCCAGCAAGGCGCGGAGCGTCTGCGCGATCACCGTCTCCTCGTTGTAGGCGGCGAGGATCACCGAGACCGGCGGACTAAAAGCAGACACCTCGGCCTCCCGCGACTCCGCGCGCGCACGCCGCGCGGCAAGCCAGACGACGAAGAGCGTTCGCAGGAAAAGCAGGGCGGTTGCCAGCACGAGAAAGACCTGGAGTCCGTTCTCCAGCGCCTGCAAGAGGTTGATCCCGGTACCGGCGACCAGCCGCTGCGGCAGGGGGTCCGCCGGTGGGATCGCGGGCATCACGGCCTCCCTGGAAACCCCGAGCAGACGGTGCAACGGCACGATCTCATCGCCACGCGCCTTGAGATAGGCGATCAACTCAGGCAGCGCGGCGACCGTAGCGGAGCGATCGCCACCGGCATCGTGGAGCAGGACCACGCTACCCGAGGCCCGCGCGGACCTGATCCGCTCCAGGATCTCCTCCGCTGGCGGCGTCTGCCAGTCCAGCGGGTCGATGCTCGCCATGGTCGGGATGTAGCCCAACTCCTGCGCGAGGATCAGTGGCGTGATCTCGCGCAGCTTGTGAGGCGTGCGGTCGGCGTCATAGGGCGGACGAAACAGCAGGGTTGAGCGTCCCGTGATGTCTTCGATCGCGCGCTGGGTCGCGTTCAGCTCCAGCTTCACTCGCAGCGGCCCGGCTTTGGAGAGGTCGGTGTGAGTAAAGGTGTGATTGCCGATCTCGTGTCCCTCCGCGACGATGCGCCGCACCAGATCCGGATACTCGCTCGCATGGGTTCCGGTGACGAAAAAGGCCGCCTTGATCCCCTCGTCCCGAAGGATGTCAAGGACTTGAGGCGTCCATTCCGGGTCGGGACCGTCGTCGAAGGTCAGGGCGATGCGGTCCGGCGCGGTATCGCCTTGTCGGCGCACCACGGCGAATCGCGGAAAATCGATATAGCTGACGCCCCAGGCACCCGCCTCGTCGACCTGGATATGGCGCTGTCCAGGACGCTGATCGTTACTCGCCTCGATGAAATCCCCGTCGCCGACCATGCCGATATGGTCCGAGGCCGATATCCGCTCGAAATGGCTGGCGGCGCATGAGAGACCGCAGCCGATCGCCTTCCAGATCAGCGGATCCTCGGTGCCCAGCCGGTCGATGCCGATTCCGCCCAGACGTTTTTCCAATACCAGCCGTTGCTCGTTGCGGAAGGTCGTCGCGTCGAGAAACCAGACGCTGTGCTCGACGCCCTGTCGCGTATAGGAAAAATGGGGGCCTTCATAGGGCGCGGGATTGGCGATCCGGCCGGCCTGGGCGGAGGCAGCGCGGGCCATGATGTCGTGGAAGGACGCCAGCTCGGGCTTGCCGTTCACTGGCCAGTCATAGGCGAAGGTTCCGATACCGATGACCCATTGGCTCGGATCCCCATGCCTCGCCAGCGCCTCCAGCCATTCGCCGAACCAGGGCAGGGAGGCCAGCGGGCCGGCCTCGTCGTACTCGCCGGTTTCGTAATAGAGCATGGCGACGAAGCGATCGACATGGGGCGCGAGGGCGTCGAGGTCGAAGACCTTGAGGTCGTCCCCGACCGGGACGCAGAGCCACAGTTCGAGACCGGCCGCGCGCAGCTCCGACCCCAGCAGGCCGATCAGCCGAACCATCTCCTCCCGGTAGGTCGGATCGATCTGTTCCAAGACGAGGGTGACACCGCGCGCCCCGATCGCCAGCAACGCCTCCCGGATCTCCCCGGCGAGCGCGCGCTGCTCCGCGCTGTCGGCTCGCAGATAATGCTCCACGGCCTCGGGATCGAACTCCTCTCCGAGCAGATTCGCAAGTATCGGCATGAGGCCGACGGACCGCTCGGCGGCGATGGCGGCGACCTCCGGGCTGGGCGTCGATTCCAAGCGCGGCGGCATGCCGGTAAGCTGAAACCAAGAAGGAGCAACATGGGTGAGTTGGTCGGCATGTTCCCGGAGGGAAGCAAGCGCGCGTTCTTCGTCATCGTCCAGGAAACCCAGTCGCACGGGCTCGGGATGGGACGTCCCCGCCGCGTACGATCCAGCCGAGGTCTGGGTCAACCAGGGCGCGGGAGACTTGGGCCGGTTCACGGTCGCGGTCAGAACGCCCGACAGCATGGCCAACCGATGCTCCGGGGTCGCGGGCAATGGCTCCAGGCGCGGCTCAACCAGCAACGAATAGAGGAAGATCGCCAGGACGAGCGTGGCAAAGGCCACGCCGACGCCAGCGACGCGGCTAAGCGTCTTCCAGCGACCGCCATGTGGGTCACGGAACACAAATTGCTCTCGATCCATAGGCTAAACGTAACTACTCAGGTGCGTCGACGAAACAAACCGTCGAACCAGTCTTCGGCATTATCAAATCCGCGATGGGATTTCGTCAGTTTCCCGCGCGCGGTCTGGACAACGTGCGCGACGCATGGACCACCGTCCGCACGGCGAGGAACCTCGAACGCATGGCCGTCCTGCGCCCGCGGTAAGGAAATTCGCGGAAAAGTACGTTATTGGCCAAAAAAGCTATTTTCGAGAAAATAGCCTTTTGATTGGCTTTTTCAGCCAATCCGAAAGCTCGAGTCCGACAGGCGGCTGGGCGTCCTCGGCTGATTCCGTTGCGAACGACGCTCATTTTCCGCCAAGCAAGCCGGCGTCACAACCGGCCAGACGTCCACTGCGATGGCGCCGCCCCCTCGGCGCGCCGATAGGCCGATGTTGGGAACATCCATAATCGACAGGGCCGCGCGATTGCCTCATCCTTATTGGCTACGATACGCGCCCCATGGTGCGCGCCATGGCCCTCCTCTGGATCGGCCGGATCCGATCCGGCTTGCGATTCCCGCGTCTTTCGAGGGACAAGGATCAATCGTAGGAAAACCAATGACTCACGGAATAAAGAAAGAGAACAGCCGCCATGACAGCCGCGCCTTTCGATCTGGTCGACGCGAGGGATTCCTTCACCGACACGGATTGGTTTCACGCCTGCCGCAATGCTCAAACGCCTTACGTCGTCATCCGTAGCGGCGAGATGTCCGCCGACGTGCTCTGGGACTATGTCACCCTGCCGCCCTGCTGCGACGCCAGAATTCAAGCCAATTTCGCCGCCCTGGAACGCGAGGTCCGCGCCATCTTCGACCGCTTCGCGGTTCCCGGCTCCTATCTGCGGATCAAGCCGACCCTGATTTGCTTCGATCATCTGCCCGTCGCCCAGGCCAAACGCGCCGCGAGCGATCTCTATGGCGTCATCGCCTCTTATCTCCCCTCTGGGCCATCCCCATCCAGGCCCGAGGCCCCTCGGAAGAGCGATTCAGCCAACCCGCCCCCGGACGTTCACGACATCAATCGACCCATCGAGCCAGACATGGGCAACCGCCGGTTCTGGATGGAAGAACGCGACCACTCACCGTCCCCCGCCTGATCTTCCCAGGACCACCGCTTGTTTCCCAGGTCGCTCCCTGGCGATCCGCCAGGCCACCACACGCCCTTGAAGTCGCCGCCAGGCCCTCCGATTCGCCCGCGCTCGGGCGCGTCGGTGTTCCCAGCGGGCGCGACGACCGCCTTCGCCCCGCGCCAGGCCGACCCGAGCGGTCGATCGCGGACACTATATATCGAGATACAAAATCAAGACGCTACAACATATAGTGCCACCGACTAGACTTAGCCGAAAAATGCCTTACACTGCGCCCATGGGCCAGCGGCACCGCCACAGGGAAATCCAGATGACCCGCGGCCTTCTTCCCACACCGACCGATACCGAGGGCAGAGCATCATGCTGAACTGGGACGACCCACTCGCCGTGGCCACCAAGAACCCGAATCCTCGGGTGACGAGCGCCTTCGATGACGAGCCGCCGGCCGGGATCGAGACACCTCGGGTGATGGCGACGGCGGCGACCAGGAGCGCGTCCCACGACTCCCAGGCGCGCGCGCGACCTGGCCTGGGGCTGATCGACAACCAATCGCTGATGCTGACCGCCGGGGCCGCGCCGGTGGTGGATCCCAATCCCTTCGCCTCGCTCGATGATCCTCAAGCGGCCCTGCCGATCGAGGACACCCTGCTGCCCGCCATGCGAACAGCCGAACCGCCGAGCGGATCCAGCACCGCTCATCGCGAACAGGAGGCCAGCGTCGGCGGGGCCACCGGACTCGAGACCCTCGCGATGGGGGCCGGGCGTGTGCGCGTCGATGATAAGAAGATCATCAACTGTCACGCCGATCTCAACCAGCTCGTGCCCTTCAAGTACGACTGGGCCTGGCAGAAATATCTGGACGCCTGCGCCAACCACTGGATGCCGCAGGAGATCAACATGAACGCGGACATCGCGCTCTGGAAGGATCCCGATGGCCTGACCGAGGACGAGCGCACCATCATCAAGCGCAATCTCGGCTTCTTCTCGACCGCCGATTCACTGGTCGCCAACAACCTGGTATTGGCCGTCTATCGTCACATCACCAACCCCGAGTGCCGCCAGTATCTGCTGCGTCAGGCATTCGAGGAGGCGCTGCACACCCACGCCTATCAGTACGTGGTCGAGAGCCTGGGACTGGACGAGGGCGAGATCTTCAATATGTATCGGGAAGTCCCCTCGGTCGCGCGCAAGGCCGAATGGGCGCTGCCCTACACCCAGCACCTCGCCGATCCCCACTTCCACACCGGAACCACCGAGAACGACCAGACACTGCTGCGCGAACTGGTCGCCTTCTATGTCATCTTCGAGGGGATCTTCTTCTACGTCGGCTTCGTGCAGGTACTCAGCATGGGGCGGCGCAACAAGATGACCGGCACCGCCGAGCAGTTTCAGTACATTCTGCGCGACGAATCGATGCACATGAATTTCGGCATCGATGTCATCAATCAGATCAAGATCGAGAACCCACACCTCTGGACGACCGAGTTCAAGCAGGAGCTGGTGACCATGATCCGGGACGCGGTCGCCATGGAGGCCCGCTACGCCCACGACACCATGCCGCGCGGCGTGCTCGGGCTCAACGCGCCCATGTTCGAGGAATACCTTCAGTTCATCGCCAACCGCCGATGCGCCCAGATCGGACTGTCCGAACAGTATCCTGGCGCCGCCAACCCCTTCCCCTGGATGTCCGAGGTGCTGGATCTCAAGAAGGAGAAGAATTTCTTCGAAACGCGGGTGACGGAGTATCAAACCGGCGGTGCGCTGAACTGGGATTGACGGGCGCGTGGCGACGCCCTGGCTCGTCGCGGAAGGATCCAGACACACGAACAAACGGACGGCGAACCGTCCGTTCTTCATCGCACCAGCCCCGATTGAGTCCCAAAGCGAAGACCGGCTGATCGCAACCGAAGAACGCCCAAAAGGCAAACAGGCCGCGCCACCCCGCGACACCGACCACTGAACCTAAAAAGAGCTTTCAGCCTCCAGCCTCCAGCCTCCAGCTATTGGGAATCGGTCACTTGGCCATTGACCGAGACCGGCCGAGGCTAACCCATTGGGTGATGCCCGCAAGAAACGAAAACCTCGGCCATACACAACAGCTGGAGGCTGATCGCTGGCGGCTCTTTCTAGGCTGAACCGCCCCTACTCGTTCAACAGATCCCGAAACCCGGCCCGCAGCTTGGCAAGCTTAGGCGCGACGACCGCCTGGCAATACCCCTGCCTGGGATGAAGGCGATAGTAATTCTGGTGCTCATCCTCCGCCGGATAGAAGATCGGCGCCGGCGCCACCTGGGTCACGATGGGATGCGGCCAGATGCCGTCGGCGGTCAGCCTGGCGATGACCGACTCGGCGATCGCTCGCTGCTCCTCGCCGTGATGAAAGATGACCGATCGGTATTGAGTCCCGACATCCGCGCCCTGCCGGTCGGGCGTGCTTGGATCGTGAATGGCGAAGAAAACACCCAGCAGCGTCGCGAAGTCGATCAGAGCCTCGTCGAATTCGATCTGGACCACTTCGGCATGTCCGGTCGCGCCGGTGCAGACCTGCTGGTAGGTTGGATTCGCGCGTTGACCGCCTGCGTATCCGGACACCACCGACCGGACCCCCTTGAGTGATTGAAAGGTCGCCTCCAGGCACCAGAAACAGCCACCACCGAGCGTCGCCTTCTGTATCGTCATCGATTCGTCCCCCAGGTTGTTCATCGCCGGCCCGTTCGAGCCGGCTCATGGGACTGGGAGATGAGGGTGCGACCTGTCCGAGCCAAGCGCCCATCGCGCCAGGCGCCGGCCAATGACCAGCTTCGGACGGACCGGAAGGGGATGATCCTCGAAGTGGACGCCCGCCCGGCCGGCCGGCCGGCCGGTTGCGCACGAATTCCTGGGCTCACAAGGGATGCTCGTCGTCGCGCCCTCCCTCATGGATGATCACCCGCACGCGCGGCGCGTCGCCCCACTCGCGGACGATCTCGCCCGAGTACATGCCCTCGCGATCGCGAAAATAGAGTCGCAGGGTTTCCCGAATGGTCGGGAAAGCGAGCGTCTCCCAGGGGATTTCGGCCTCCGTGAACAGACGGACCTCCAGGCTCTCCTCGCCAGGGTGGAAATCCAGATCCAGGAGCCGGGCGCGAAAGAGCATATAGACCTGGTCGAGATGGGGCAGACTGAAGAGACTGTAGAGACGCCCGACCCGGACACGCGCATTGGCCTCTTCCAGGGTCTCGCGCGCGGCCCCATCCTCGGTGGTCTCGCCGCGCTCCATGAAGCCGGCCGGGAGGGTCCAGAGACCCAGGCGCGGCTGAATCGCCCGCCGACAGAGCAGGATCCGGTCCTCCCACTCCGGGATGCAGCCCACCACCACCTTGGGGTTCTGGTAATGAATGGTCCCGCACTGGCCGCAGACATGGCGCTCGCGGTTATCGCCGGAGGGGATGAGAAGGCTGACGGGGGCGCCACATCGGCTGCAATAATTCATGTCAATCCTGTCGATCGTCACCGAATGCAGTCGACAGATAGACAGAAGTCACGCGGATTTTCAAGGGCCAACCGCCTGGAGCGATCGAGATGAAGGCCGAACGGATACGGGTTCGAGGGCTGGTGCAAGGGGTCGGATTCCGACCGACGGTCTGGCGCCTCGCCCGCGCCCTCGGTCTGGTCGGTGATGTCCGCAACGACGGCGAGGGCGTGCTGATCCGCGTCCAGCCGGGCGACTCGACCGAGACGGAGTCGATCGATCGCTTCTGCGCGCGACTGCGAGCGGAATGCCCGCCCCTGGCGCGGATCGACGCGATCGAGCGCCAGCCCCTGGAGACCGCGCTCGTCACCCAGTCTTTCGTGATCCTGGCCAGCGAAGCCACCGAGATCCATACGAGCCTCGCCGCCGACGCGGCCACCTGCCCCGCCTGCGCGTCCGAGATCCGCGATACGTCCAACCGACGCTACCGCTATCCCTTCACCAACTGCACCCATTGCGGCCCGCGACTGAGCATCGTGCGCGGCCTCCCCTACGACCGCGCGCGGACCAGCATGGCGGCCTTTCCCATGTGTCCACGCTGCCAGGCCGAGTACGAGGATCCCGGCGACCGTCGCTTCCACGCCCAGCCCAACGCCTGCCCGGACTGCGGACCCAGGGTCTGGCTGATCGACGCGGATGGCGCCGAGCCGACAGCCGCCGACAGGGGCGATCGGGATGCCATCGCCGCCGCCAGCCGGTTGCTGGACGCGGGCCGGATCCTGGCCATCAAAGGCATCGGCGGTTTCCATCTCGCCTGCGATGCCACCAACGAGCCGGCCGTCGCCGAATTGCGCGGTCGCAAGCGCCGCTTCGCCAAGCCCTTCGCCCTGATGGCGCGGGATCTGGCGGTGATCCGGACCTATTGTCACCTCTCGGACCAGGAGGCCGAGCTACTGCGAAGCCCGGCGGCCCCGATCGTCCTGCTGGATCGATGCGCCAACGCCGACGGAACGTCCGCCGGACTGGCCTCCGCGATCGCCCCCGGCCAGGTCACGCTCGGCTTCATGTTGCCCTACAGCCCGCTCCACCATCTTTTGCTGGCCGACTGGGATCGCCCGCTGATCATGACCAGCGGCAACCTGAGCGACGAGCCGCAATGTCTCGACAATCAGGACGCGAGCCAGCGTCTCAAGCCGATCGCCGATTTCTCGCTGCTACACGATCGCGACATCCAGAACCGGGTCGACGACTCGGTTGTACGCGTCATGGCCGGTGCCCCGCGACGGCTGCGCCGGGCACGCGGCTACGCCCCGGCGCCCAGGCCGCTGCCACCCGGATTCGCCGAGTCACCGCCGATCCTCGCCTTCGGCGGCGAACTGAAAAACTGCTTCTGTCTGGTCCGCGACGGCGAGGCGATCCTCTCCCAGCATCTCGGTGATCTGGAAGAGGCCAGAACGTCCCGCGAATACGAGGCTACGCTCCGGCTCTATCGCGACCTTTTTCAGCATCGACCCGCGATCCTGGCCGTGGATCTCCATCCGGACTATCGCTCCACGCTCATCGGCCGCGCCTGGGCGGAGCGTGAGGGGCTGCCGCTGGTCGGCGTCCAGCACCATCACGCCCACCTCGCCTCGGTGCTGGCCGACAACGACCGGCCACTCGACGCCGATCCGGTGCTCGGGATCCTCCTCGATGGTCTGGGTCTCGGCGACGACGGCACGCTCTGGGGCGGCGAGTTCCTGCTCGGCGACTACCGAGACTACCGCCGCGTCGGGCACCTGAAGCCGGTCGCCATGCCGGGCGGAACCCAGGCGATCCTGGAGCCCTGGCGCAATCTACTGGCGCAACTCGAGGCCGCCGACGGCTGGGACGCCATGCGCGCCCGTTACCCAGACCTGGAGGTCACGCGAAGACTGAGCGACAAGCCGATTGAACTGATACAAACACTGATCGAACGCGGATTGAATGCCCCGCGGTCCAGCTCGGCCGGGCGACTCTTCGACGCCGTGGCGGCCGCGCTCGGACTCGGGGGTGAGCGGGTGACTTATGAGGGGCAGGCCGCGATCGAGCTTGAGGCCCTCGCCACGGGGGCGATCGACGCCTCGACGCCCGGCTATCCTTGCCGGCTCGACCAGGAGTCATCCGCGTGGCAACTGGATGCGGCCCCACTCTGGGGGGCGCTGTTCACCGATCTCGCCCAGGGTGTCGCGCCGGCACGCATCGCGGCCCGTTTCCACGTCGGCTTCGCGGACGCGATCGTGGATACGGCCGTACGGCTGGCGAGGACACACGGCGTCACGACCGTCGCGCTCTCGGGTGGCGTCTTTCAGAACAGGATTTTGATGGAGTCAGTCACCAAGGGTTTGAGCGCCGCCGGACTGAACCCGCTCGGTCAGCGGCACGTACCGTCGAACGACGGCGGCCTGGCGCTCGGTCAGGCGAGCGTCGCGGCGGCCCGAGCACTGACTCGGACGTCGCGGCGCATGGAACGCGACGAGACATAGGGGTTTGATTGGCATGCCCCGCCCGGTCGATATCGGAGACGATGGTGGCGAGTTTGTCCTGGATCGAGCGCATTGATACGCACCCCCAACGACAAACGGGCTAGCCACTGTCGCGGCTAACCCGTTATGCTTGATTGGCGTCCCCACGGGGGTTCGAACCCCGGTTACCGCCGTGAAAGGGCGGTGTCCTAGGCCACTAGACGATGGGGACAGTTACTATTTTTAGATCGATTTCAAGGCGGCCTAATACCTTGAATGATCTTGAATTTGGTGGAGCCAGGCGGGATCGAACCGCCGACCTCAACACTGCCAGTGTTGCGCTCTCCCAGCTGAGCTATGGCCCCATGGCTTCGAGACGCGAAATACTATAGGTCTTTCTCGGACCTGTCCAGTAGTTTTAAAATTTTGTTGTTCAGGCATCGCCCCTATATGAGGCGCCAGTACCATCGGAGACCTTCCGGGCTTGCGCGCCAAGCAAGCTTAGGGGTATTTTTGGACTACGAATCAATGAGATCCAACCCCAATGATGCGAATCATGCTGTTTCTAGCCACCAACGTCGCGATACTGATCGTCATCAGTGTCGTCTTCAGACTGCTCGGAATCGATGGCGTCCTCCTGGAGAGCGGCGGGATCGACATGGGCGCGCTCCTGATCATGGCCGCCATCATCGGTTTCAGCGGCTCGCTCATCTCGCTTTTCCTGTCCAAGACGATGGCCAAGAGCGGCATGGGGGTCCACGTCATTGAGCATCCCTCGACTCCGCTGGAGCAGTGGCTGATGGAAACCGTCGCGCGCCAATCCGAGCGCGCCGGTATCCGTATGCCCGAGGTCGGCCTCTTCGACTCCCCCGATCCAAACGCCTTCGCGACCGGCTGGAATCGCAACGACGCCCTAGTGGCCGTAAGCACCGGCCTGCTGCGCCACATGAGCCGTGACGAGGTGGAAGCGGTCGTCGGACACGAGATCAGCCACGTCGCCAATGGCGACATGGTAACGCTCGCCCTCATCCAGGGCGTGGTCAACACCTTCGTGGTCTTCCTCGCCCGGATCATCGGCCACATCGTCGACCGCGTGATTCTGAAAAACGAACAGGGTTATGGCGTCGGCTATTTCATCGCCTCGATCATCGCCGAACTCATGCTATCCATCCTCGCCAGCATGATCGTGATGTGGTTCTCGCGCTTCCGCGAATACCGGGCCGACGAAGGCGGCGCCAACCTCACCAGCCGACGCCAGATGGCCAACGCCCTGCGCGCGCTGCAACGGGTTCACGAACCCCAGGATCTGCCGGCCGGCGAATTCGCCGCCTTCGGCATCTCCGGCAAGATCGGCGAAGGCTTCATGGCCCTCTTCCGCAGCCACCCACCGCTGGAAAAACGCATCGCCGCGCTGGAGCAAGGCCCCTACTGATCGACACACCCAAGCGCGCGGAGATTCAGAAGCCCCGTCCTGCCCCGACTCCGGTCGGGGCTTTTCGCGCCTGGTCAACGCGGTCAAAGAAGGCCCAATCCCTCTGACCTCAACCCGCCGGGTGCGATCGGATCTTTCGAAACCCACCTGGCTGCGCTAATCTAGCGGGCCAAACGCAAATTCCTCTCCAACAGCCCGGATGGCGAAATTGGTAGACGCAAGGGACTTAAAATCCCTCGGCTTCGGCCGTGCCGGTTCGACCCCGGCTCCGGGCACCACAATTGAGTCAAAGAGTTATCGGTTCTCGCTTCAACAGAGAGGTTCGAGACCCGTCAATCCGGGCCAAATCCGAGCCAACAGCCTTCAAAACCCGGCCTATAGAATGTCGACGTTCGTTCGGGTCGCGGTACAGGAATTCGAGGCTCCGGCGGTCCGCCGATAGCCACGGCGGGTCAGATGCTCTGGCGCACGCGAATCACTGGGTCCAGTCTTCAACCGTCAGCCCAGCGACTTGAGTAAAGGCTCGGTCATTGGTGACCAAAACCGCGTCGACGCCGAGCGCGTGCGCGGCAATCAGCAGATCCAGCGGCGCCAGGTTCTTTCCTTGACGCTCCAGGGCGGCCCGCTCGGTTCCATAACGCTCGGCAATGGCGCTGTCCCAGGGCAGCACATCGACGCGGCGCAGAAATTCCCGGACGACGCGGTGGAGGCGCGGCGCGTCCGGTCGCTTCGCCAGACCAAACAGCAATTCGGCCTCGGTGATCGCCGAGAGGCACAGGGCGGCCATGGGCACGGCCACGAGGCGCGCGGCAACGGCGGGATGCTCCTTGAGCAGGTGACTGACGGTGTTGGTGTCGAGCAGATAGCGCCTCATTCGCACCATCCCTGCAAAGGATCGCGATTTTGCATGCCCTGGTGGCGTTCCTGTGCGTCCAGGAAATCGGCGGGTATCCCGGCACCCTTGAGCGCGGCGAAAAAATCGTCCCAGGTCGAGGGTTTGCGCGACAGGATCACATCGCCGGTTTCCGGATCCTGACGAATGAAGACTTCCTTGGTCTCGAACCGATAAGCCGCTGGCAAGCGCACCGCCTGGCTGCGACCGTTGGTGAAGAGCTTGGCAACTTGGGTCATGGCGGTATCCTCTGGCACGATGTTCAGGTGAGCGTATGACTGACCGTGAGATAGATCAAGATCTATACTCGGCTATCTTACCTGCCGCGCAAGATTGGCCGACAGCCGCCTTCACCTAATCGACAGGGAAGATCTCATGACTGAAGTTTCCTGAAATTTCGCACCTCTCGATTCTGTCCTTCTCAAGTACGCTCCGAGGCTCAAGCTTTGTAGGGACGCCATTGCCGGGGTTCGTTCCCGCCCAAGTCCAGGTTATGGTCGCACCCCACTCCAAACGCCACCAGCACCGCTTCAAGGCGCAGTCCTCGAGGAATGCTTTTGCACCACGGCATCGATGCAGCAACATCGATCCTGATAGAGCACCGGAAGCGTGTACCAGACTCGAGACGAACCCCGAAGACATAAATGACAAATTCACTTTAAATATTAAATTATTACGCAACCTTCGCATCACAAATCGCGTCAAGAAAGCGACTCAATTTTGTTACACAAACGATAGGGGAAACAAGGAGAAATCGCTTACATCCTTGATTTGCATGGAAACAAATAGCTGGCCCTTTTATTGCTTAATTTAACCCGCCTGAATCGGAACCTAAACTGCTTCGAGTTATACGAAGCACACGTCACAACCATGCACTACTCAGGCAATCAAATTGTCAACTCCTAATTACCGAGGTCGGCCAATGAAAAAATTTATCTATCTACTAAGTGGACTCGCGATGCTTGCGACAACAAGCATCGCAAGTGCCGCCACGATTAATGGATCGGTGGAAATCGTCGGAACGATGGAGACCAAGGGAACACTCCCAACTGCAACAGGAATTAATTTCAAGACATCCGGGGTTTCAGATTGGGACGTGGATAACGCACAGGGCGACCTGGAGCCAATGCTTGGTGCTAACACCATAAACAACACCCTAAAAATGTACGATTTCGCATTCAGTGACATCGCCGGAACCTCGATATGGGAATTCAATAAAAACTCCCATAATTTCAAGTTTGTTACCGAATCCATATCCAACGTACAAACCAGCAATGAGCTTTCGGTCACGATTTCTGGCACATTAAGTTCGAGCAACTTTGACAATACGGCCGCCGTGTTCCGATTCACTACTCAGTTGAATAGCGGCGAGGTGAAGGCTTCATTCTCCAGCGGAACCTCGTCCGTAGTACCGGTGCCGGCGGCCGCTTGGCTTTTCGGTTCAGCGCTCTTCGGCGGGGCGGCCATTGGTCGCCGCAAGTCGTTAAGCTCGGGAAAGGCTGATAAAACAGCCTGATAGACCTATTTTGTCGGGTCGGTCATCGGTGATTGCACGGATGACCGACCCGGACCCGCTGTTTCATGGCCTGCTGGATGAAGACGCGGCTTTCGCTCACCACATCCTCAAGGAAGCCGGAAGACCCAGACAGTTCGTTAGGATCCCGGCGCCGAGAAGTCACGAGGAGGCCAAGCGACCTTTGATATGCAATGAATACAGCATATCCTCATCCGCGATGTGATCGATCAGCCAGTCCTGAGTGATATCCAAAGCACGATCCGCGAGATCCTGACTGGGTCCGAAGATCATCAGATCATTCTCCAGCTCGTCCAGACTCCGAAAGAAAGCGACATGCTGTCGCAGATGTTCCTTGATGGCGGGATAGTCGTGCTCGCGCATGAAGACCTCCTCCGTCTGGAAATGACTCTCCGCATAATCCCGCATGAAAGTGATCGCCTCGGTGACGGCGCTCTTCCCCTCGCGATCCAGGATATCCTCGTACAGGCGATGCGAGGCCGCAAAAAAACCGCGATGCTGCTGATCGATATCGGCGATGCCGATCAGGTAAACGTCGGACCAATCTCTTAACATGTGACACCCAGCCTTGATCGTGTACGGATGCGCGGACGGGCCAGCCTGGCCATTCATGACGGATATACCTCGACCGCCCCCTCGCACCCTGGAAAATGTGTTCGTGATGCAATTCCGCATGGCCTATGGACGAGCCACCTCCCCGCGACGAAACCCAACGCCTGTCTCACGATCAAGCCGGGTACCAAAGAATCCGCCGAGCGGTTTAGGGATCCTTTCTCGGTTCCGATCATAGCCGCTCGGGTCACGGTCAACAATCCATCGCCCGGAGAGATCCCGGATCAGGCCCCGCGCGCGGACACAAATCGAAAAGAGCAGTTTACGAGAGATTTGCTACAGTAAATTCATCGGGATTTTAATGTCCCGCCAATATTGGAGCCATCCGATCGTGGAACCTGAATTTGCAAAACTCTCGGAGCGAATCGGAACCCGTCTTCGCGCGGAAAGACAACGGCGCGGCTGGTCGTTGCGAGACCTTTCCATGCGCACCGACGGGCAACTTTCCAAATCCAGAATCAGCAACTATGAACAGGGCATTCGCCGCATGAGCCTGGAGGCCGCTTCGCAACTGGCGTCCGCGCTGGAGTCGGTGACTCCCGCTTGGCTGTTGCTGCTTGATGAGTTCGAACCACTGCTTGAGGAGGAGCGCGGTCTGATCGAGGGTTTCAGAGCCATGGACAAGGCCCGCCGCCGACAGCTATTGGACCTGCTTGACGGCTCAAGAACACCAGAAGATCCCCCGATCATCAGCCATGAAGCGCGCAAGTTAATACCACGGCAAGAACCCCAGGGACCGCACTAGCACAGCCGCCGCCGCCCTCAGGTCTTGCCGGGGAGGTTCCCGGTGATGAAGCTTTAACTTCACATGCCCGGTGGTCCGGTGATCTTGAATCAGGCCAAGGTTCCGATAAGAAAGATGGCCGCGAAGATGGCGCACAGTGGAACCGCCAGCCATAGGACGACCTGGCTGAGCGCGCGGCCGGTCGACATCCGGATGGCGATGAGGCCAAGCAGCAAACCCAGGAGGCCAGCCGCCATGCCGGAGAAGAACAGGGTCTGTACGCACTCGGTCTGACAGGTGCGCGCCTCGTAGGATCCGGACAGCATGGCGGTCGCGGTCATCAGGGTCAGCATCCAGCCGGCGCCGGTGAGCAGTAGGCCGAACAAGGGGACAACATTCATGGTCTTCCTCCTCCATTCTCGGCAAGGACCGGCGTCGAAAGAGGCTCCGACAGCCGGTCGATGAACAGACACAGGGTGAAATCCAAATGTATTTCCGAATCAGGCGATTTCCGGGGAAACCCGCGCTGACTCGGCCATGTCCCGCCAGAGCCCGATGCCTTTCCCGCCAGACCGTGATCAGCCTTGCGTCTGGGACTGGAGCTCCGATCCGAGCGGCGGCGGAAACCAGGTCCGGGCGATCTCGTCGTGCAACTCGCCGATGCCGACCTGGAGTTCGTCGACGAAGGCATGGATCTGCTGCTGGTTCAGTCGCCTGGGTTCGACGCCTTCAAGGGTCCGTTTGAGCCGGCCAGCCACGCGCAGGGTCGATTCGTTGCGCGGCAGCTTTTCCAAGCCCTTGCGTAGCGATTCGAGGCTGTAATTGACCGAGCGCGGAAAGGCCGGATGCTGGAAGAGGAAGCGCAGCACGGGACCGCGCAGCACCCGAATCTGCTCGCTGCGCCGATAGGCTTGATAGCCGGTGAGCGATTTGAGCACGCTGACCCACTGGATGGTCTCGAAGGGACGCAGTTCGGTGGTTTCCTCGGGCAGCAGGTTGGCCGAGCGCACGTCGATGATGCGGGTGGTCATGTCGGCGCGCTCCAGGAAACGGCCGAGATGCAGGAAGTCGTAGCCCTGATCATGCAGCATGGTCCCGGAGAGCATGCCCGTGATCGTTTGAGCGCCCTGGATGATGTGCTTGAGATAGGCGTGCCGCCCACCCTTGGTCATGCCCCGATCCAGTTCCTCGCGGGCGAAGAAGTAGAGCGCGTTGAGCTGCTCCCATGCCTCGCGCGGAACGAAATCGCGGATGACGCGGCAGTTCTCGCGCGCCGCGACCAGCGCCGAGAGGATCGAGCAGGAGTTGCGCTCGTCACTGATCAGGAAACGCAGGACGTGACGCTCGCTGTAGTCCTTGTAATGTTCCTCGAAGAGCGCGTTCGCGCCCGTGATGTAGATCAATGGACCCCAGCCGGGGGCGATACCCTTGGGCAGGTCCAGTAGCAGGTTGGCGTTGACGGTGACGATACGGGCGGTGTTTTCCGCCCGTTCGACATAACGGGACAGCCAGTAGATATTTTCCGCGACACGCGACAGCATGAAATCCGCTCCCTTCGGCTATTCGGCTTCGGATTGATCGGGCAGGATCCAGGTGTCCTTGCTGCCGCCACCCTGGGATGAGTTGACGACCAGCGAACCCTTGCGCATGGCGACCCGCGTCAGTCCGCCCATGGTCACCTGCTGGCGATCCGCCGAGAGGATGAAGGGGCGCAGATCCACATGGCGCGGCTCCAGTTTGTTGCCGATGATGGTCGGAACCGTGGAGAGCTTGAGGGTCGGCTGGGCGATGTAGTTGCGCGGATCCTTCTTGATCAGCCCGGCGAACATCTCGCGCTCGGCCTTGGTCGAGGCCGGCCCGACCAGCATGCCGTAGCCGCCCGACTCGTTCGCCGGCTTCACCACCAGTGACTCCAGGTTCGCCAGGGTATAGGCCAGGGCGTCCGGCTCCATGCAGCGATAGGTGGGGACATTGGGGATGATGGGATCCGCGTCCAGGTAGTAGCGGATGATCTCGGGCACGAAGGCGTAGACCACCTTGTCGTCCGCCACCCCGGCTCCGGGGGCGTTGGCCAGCGCGACCTTGCCGGCCTTCCAGGCGCGCATCAGACCCGGTACGCCAAGCGCCGAGTCCGGCAGGAAGGACTCCGGATCCAGAAAAAGATCGTCGATGCGACGGTAGACGACATCGACCCTGGCCGCCCCGTCGACGGTGCGCATGTAGACGCAGTCGTCATCGTCGACAAAGAGATCGCGCCCCTCGACCAGTTCGCAGCCCATCTGTTGAGCCAGATAGGCGTGCTCGAAATAGGCCGAGTTGTAGATGCCGGGCGTGAGCACCACCACCGCCGGATAATCGGCCGGACGCGGCGAGAGCGCGGCCAGGGTGTCGAAGAGCTGGGACGGATAATCGTCGACCGGTAGCGGCGCGTAGTGCTCGAACAGCTCGGGAAACACCCGCTTGGTCACCAGCCGGTTCTCCAGCATGTAGGAGACGCCCGAGGGCACCCGCAGATTGTCCTCCAGCACATAGAGCACCCCGTCCGCGTCGCGCACCAGGTCGGAGCCACAAATGTGCGCCCAGATCCCGAGCGGCGGATTCACGCCCACGCATTGGGGTCGGAAATTCACCGATTTGGCCAGCACCTCGGCCGGGAAGACGCCGTCCTTGATGATTTGTTGGTCGTGATAGAGATCGTCGATGAAGAGGTTGAGGGCCTGGACCCGCTGACGCAGCCCGGCCTCGACCCGATTCCACTCGGACTGCGGGATGATGCGCGGGATGATATCGAAGGGCCAGGTTCGATCGATCGCCCCGCCCTCCTCCGAATAGACGGTGAAGGTGATGCCCATTTCCTTGATGGAGACATTGGCCGCCTCCTGTCGGGCCACCAGTTCCTCGGGGCCGAGCGCCTCGAGATCCTGGAGCAGCCCCTCGACGCTGGAGCGCCCCTTGCCGGGGGCCTCGACCAACTCGTCGTACAAACCCTCGCAGGGATAGTCGTTCCAATCGATACTCATGACGCGAGACCTGAAGCCGGATGCCTAAAGGGGCGGATGCGGGCGAGCCGAGAGGGTCCGGACTCGCGCCGGATCGAGTATGCTGGACACGAGACCTGGAAGTCCATCCCGCCACCGCGCCCGTCCGGCGCGGAGATCGATCAGACGGCCGCGTCGACCTTTCTCTCGACCCCATAGATTTCCCAGGGTCGCCGCACCCGGCCGGCCAGGAAGGACCGATCCGGATCCACCAGCGCCCGGCCGGCGACGGCGGTGCGCCCCAGCAACATCCGAAAGAGCATGCTCTCGCGATTGGTCAGGGTCACCTCGATCGGCCATTCCTGGCCGGTCAGCGACAGGCGGGTCTGGATCACGTAGCGCTCCTCGCGATGACCGCCGGAGTCGGAGACCCGCCGCTGGTCGATCACGGGGGCCTCGCCATGGATCACGACATCCGTTCGGCGCTGAAGCGGATGCACCCCGAAGCGTGCATGGAGCCGCCCCCGACGACGGAAGGTATCCACGTAGAAGGCGTGCAGCGTCGAGGTGCGCGCCCCCGTGTCGATCTTGGCCTTGACCAGGGTCAGACCCAGGTCCGGGAGCGCGAGCCATTCGCGCCAGCCCAGCCGCATAGCGCCAGATTCCGTGTCGGTATCAATCATGCCGCCACCTCCGGGAAGGGAAGAACCGCGCGGCCAGGAGAGGCTTGGTCACAGGTCTCATGACGCGAATGAATCCTCCCCTTCGGTCAGGATATGGATGTCATTACGAGAGTGACCGAGCTGGGACCATGCCTAAATCCGCCCTGGCAACCGCCTGAATGTACCCTACCGAAGACCACTCGGTCATTAGCCAGCCCGCGTTCAAGCCAGGCGGGCAAGAATCGACGCCATCTCGGCAACTAGCCTAGAATCGCGCCCAACTTCAACCGACCGCGGCCGTTTCCGGCCGGAGCCCCATGCACGGACACACCCTTGCCCTCTTTCTTTCCTTGCTGTTTCCGTCACTCCAGGTCGCCGCCGAGGTGGGCACGGCCAAGATCATGGCCCCCTGGGAGGCCAACGGACAGTTATTTCAGGTCGGGGTGGACAAGCTCCAGTTCATCGGCACCTTCGAGGGCATCATGTACATCGAGCAAGGTGACGGGCTCTTCGACGCCGCGCTCTTCACCTGTCCCAGCACTCAGATCATCCATGTCCTCAACAATCAGATCTCCGGGCAGGGCTATTGCACCATCGAGAGCCCGACCGGCGACTACGTCTTCGCCGAGTTCACCTGCGACGGCGAGCCCGGCGCCTGCAAGGGCAAGTTCACCATCACGGGCGGAACCGGCAAACTGACGGGCATCACCGGCGAAAGCCCGATGATAGTGCGCACCGCCCTGAGCGGAACCGCCATCGACGGCGAGTCGGGCGGAACCGTGTCCGCCGCCAAGGGTCTCGCGGTCTGGCCCGAGATGCGCTTCGATGTTCCGGGCCGCAGCGCCACGTCCGGACTGCTCGGCACGGGACCGAGCGAACCCGAGGCCAAGACGCCGGACAATCCGGAGGGGTCGGAGACGATTGAAATCCCGGACCAACTCGGAGACTCGGCTCCCGAATAGCCGCGTCGGACCGCGAGACGAGGCCTCCCCGCGACCAGGCTCCGAAACGATCAGGGGCCTTCGGGCTCGAACGCCAGCGAGACCGAGTTGATGCAGTAACGCAATCCGGTCGGACGCGGGCCGTCGGGAAACAGATGCCCCAGGTGCGCGCCGCAGCTCCGGCAATGAACCTCGGTGCGGCGCATGCCGTGGCTGACGTCCTCCTCGGTCGCGACCGCCTCCGGATCGGCCGCTTGCCAGAAGCTCGGCCAGCCGGTGCCGGAATCGAACTTGGCGTCCGACGCGAACAGGCTCTCCCCACAACAGCCGCAGCGGTAGACGCCTTTCTCCTTGAAGGCATGATAGCGTCCCGTGAAGGCGGGCTCCGTGCCCTTCTCCCGGCAGACGCGATACTGCTCCGGCGTGAGTTCCGCGCGCCATTCCGCATCCGATTTGTCGATTTTTTTGTTCATATCGCCCTCGTTCGATGCCCGATTGACTGTTCGCGCCCGTCCTTGAGCCACCAGGGGGCGCCACTTATACTCGCCAGCCCGCCGATCGATTCACGGAAGCCCCCATGACCATCCGTTCCTTCAATCCACCCGTGCGCACTCTCATGGGGCCTGGCCCCGCCGATGTCCACCCGCGCGTGCTCGCCGCCCTGGCCCGCCCCACCATCGGGCACCTGGACCCCGCCTTCGTCGCCATGATGGAGGAGCTGAAGGAACTGCTGCGCGGGGCCTTCCGGACCCGCAACGCCATGACCATGCCGATTTCCGCGCCCGGTTCGGCCGGCATGGAGACCTGCTTCGTCAATCTGGTCGAGCCGGGCGACGCGGTGGTGGTCTGCGTCAACGGCGTCTTCGGCGGACGCATGCTGGAGAACGTCGAGCGCGCCGGCGGCCGGCCCATCCCGGTGCCCGGCGTCTGGGGTCGCGCGGTCGATCCCAATCAGGTCGAGGACAGCCTCAAGCGCCATCCGGAGGCGCGCCTGCTCGCCTTCGTCCAGGCCGAGACCAGCACCGGCGCCCAGTCGGACGCCCGAACGCTGGCCGGGATCGCGCGTCGTCACGACTGTCTGACCATCGTCGACGCCGTGACCTCGCTCGGCGGATCGCCGCTGGAGGTGGATGCCTGGGGGCTGGACGCGGTCTATTCGGGCTCGCAGAAATGTCTCTCCTGCACCCCTGGACTGGCCCCGGTGACCTTCAACGAGCGCGCCCTGGACAAGGTGCGCGCCCGCGCGACCAAGGCGCGGAGCTGGTTCCTCGACCTGAGCCTCGTCATGGGTTACTGGAACGGCGAGGGGAAACGCACCTATCACCACACCGCGCCGGTCAACGCCCTCTATGCGCTGCACGAGTCGCTGCTGATGCTGGCCGAGGAAGGCATCGAAGCCTCCTGGGAGCGTCACGCCCGCCACCATCGCGCCCTGCGCGCCGGTCTGCAGGCGCTCGGGCTGGAACTGATCGTCCCCGAGGCCGAGCGTCTGCCGCAACTCAACAGCGTGAGCATTCCCGCCGGGATCGATGAGGCGGCCCTGCGCGCCCGTCTGCTCGCGCGCCATGGCCTGGAGATCGGGGCCGGACTCGGCGAACTCGCCGGTCGGATCTGGCGCATCGGACTCATGGGCCATAGCAGTCGTCCCGCCAACATCCTGCTCTGTCTCGGCGCGCTGGCCAGCGAACTCGCGGCCATGGGCCATCCCGCCGATGGCGGACAAGCGCTCACGGCGGCGCGGGCGGTGCTTGATCTGGACGGAGCCTCGGACTGAGGAAGGCGCCGCATGTTTCTGCCCAACCGCCATAACCTCTGGTTCCGTCTCCTCTTCGCCCTGGCGACCATGGCGCTCTTCGTGCTCGGCTACCAATGGGGCAATCAGCATCGACAGGGCGCGACCGGACCGCTCCAGATCGGCGGCGTCCTCATCCAGCCGCCGGGCGAGATTCCGGATTTCAGTTTCAAGGATCCCTTCGGCCGCCCCGTCGCCCGCACGGACCTGGACGCGGGCTGGACCCTGCTGGCCTTCGGCGATCTCGCCGACGCCTCGGGGCAGCGCGCCGTTCGGCGACTGATCGACGTCAATAACCGGCTCGCCGACCAACGGGGGCTGCTCGAAAAGCTTGGCTTGGTCCTGATCACGGGCGACGGGAATAGCACCCTGGCCCGCGACTTCGCCCGCCTGTCCCCCGCCCTGCGGCTGCTCGGCGGCACGCCGGACGAGATCGCGCCGCTGCGCGACGCCCTGGGGCTACCGACCCAGGACTCGCCGACCCTCTTCGTGATCGCCCCCGGCGGTCATCTGCTGGCCCTGTTCCCGGAAACCCAGGACGGCGGCGCCATGGCCGAGGATCTGAAAGCGATCCTGGCGAACGCTCACACCCTGCTTCCGGAGACACCATGACCGATTCCGCCTCAACGCGCCTCAAGGCGCGTCTCTTCATCGCGCTGCAACACCTGATTCCTCAGCTCTGGCTCTCGGAGCGGATGCATGGGCTGGCGCGCCTGCGATGGAAGCCGCTCAAGAACCTCCTGATCCAGACCTTCGCGCATCTCTATAGAATCGACATGCGCCAGGCGCTGGAGCCGGATCTGGCCGCCTATCCGCACTTCAACGCCTTCTTCACGCGCGCCCTCAAGCCCGAGGCCCGGCCCCTGGATCCGGCCCCCGACGCCATCCTCTGCCCGGTGGACGGCGCCATCAGTCAAATCGGCCCCATCACCCAGGGCCGGCTGATCCAGGCCAAGGGACGCGATTACGGTGTCCGGGAGTTGCTGGCGCTGGAGCCGGACGAACCCCATCCCTTCGATGGCGGCACCTTCGCGACCATCTATCTCGCGCCCCATGATTACCACCGCATCCACATGCCGCTCGCCGGACGTCTCGACCGCATGACCCATGTGCCGGGGCGTCTGTTCAGCGTCAACGCCACCACGGCGACCGGCGTGCCCGATCTCTTCGCCCGCAACGAACGGGTCGTCTGCCGCTTCGAGACCGAAACCGGTCCCATGGCCCTGATCCTGGTGGGCGCCATCTTCGTCGGCGGGATCGAGACCACCTGGGCGGGCCAGATCACGCCGCCCCATTCAGGCACCCGGCTCAAGCACTGGGACCAGACCGCCGACGGCCCCGCGAATCCACTGGAGCGTGGCGCGGAGATGGGGCGTTTCAATCTCGGCTCGACCGTGATCCTGCTCTTCCCGCCCGGTCGCGCCCGATGGGCGCCCGCCCTGGTCCCCGGAGACAAGGTCCGGCTCGGGCAACGTCTGGGCGTCATCGCCGGGGCCGATGCCAAGCCCTGAACTGGATCGCCAGCCCATCGCCTGCCGGCCCGGCTGCGCCGCCTGCTGTATCGCCGTCTCGATCAGCAGCCCCATCCCGGAGATGCCAGCGGGCAAACCCGCCGGGACGCCCTGCGCGCAGCTCGCCCCGGATCTCGCCTGCCGACTCTTCGGTTCACCCGAGCGCCCCAGGGTCTGCCTATCCCTATCGCCGAATCGAGAAATGTGCGGCACCGACAGAACCCAGGCCATGCGTTATCTCGCCGAGCTAGAGCGCCTGACCGCGCCCGCCGACGCCTGATTCGATGGGCTTTCCAGCGATCGAACCTCGGTCGGCGCGCTCAGTCGCCGTATTCGCCTCTTCGGGATTCGTCGAAATATTGCTCGTACTTTCCGCTTTGCCTCAACTTCTTCAACCCTCGATTGAAGCGCTCCATCATTTCAGTATTTCGTTCACCATGGCGGCTCAACAAAAGATAGTCGCAGTGTTTTCCGATCGGGATATCGTGATGTGTGAACAAGTCGACCGTTTCGGGATCATAGAGCTCATGTAGCTGAAAATAGCCGATATCCATCAGTTGCGGGAAAACGTCGATACGCCCGCCGCGCAGTTTCTTGAAGTTCAACTCGTCGGACGTGGTTCTTTCCACCTTGATTCGACCCGAGCTTTCAGCCTCGAAGAACCCGCGAGAATACATATAGCCAAGCGTACCCCCGATACGCAGATCCCTGAGATCATCGAAATCGATCCAGTCGAATGAAAGGGACTTCAGGTGGAAGAAGACCCAGGGGGCCTCCCATACCGGAAGGCTGACATGAAATTTCCGTTCCCTTTCGGGATTCTTGTCCCAACCGACCGCTCCATCCCAGGTTCCTTCCTCCGCCAATTTCAGCGAACGCTTCCAGGGGAAAAAACCATATTCGACCCGGACGCCCTCCATGGCGAACGCCTCCGACACGATCCGCGAACCCACGCCGTAATGCTTGAGATGGCTCGAAAAATAGGGAGGCCACTCGCCGTTCGTCAGTCGGATCCTATCCTCGGCGAAGCCAAGGCCGAGCCAGCAGATACTCAATAGCATCCAGACGATTCCGATAGCCCTCATGAATCCTCCCGTCGGTCTGGAACCGCGACCCGAGCATCGATGCGCGTTGGGCTGGCGCGACGAGATGGATTCGACGAAGCGTCCATTTCGATGAGCGGCTCCGGCCTACCGATGAAATAGCCCTGGGCGAAATCCACTCCCATCGATTTGATCTTATTATAAAGCTCCTCGCTGCTCACGAACTCCGCGATGGTCGTGATGCCGAGCTTGCCGGCGAACGAGATAAGGGTCTCCAGGACGATCTCGGAGTTCCTGTCAACGATGATGTTTTTTATGAGCGAGCCGTCGATCTTAAGGAAATCGACATCCAACTGGATGAGGCTCTCGAAATTCGAGTAGCCGCTGCCAAAATCATCCATCGCGATTCGAGCGCCATACCTCTTCACCTCCGCGATGAACGCCACGAGCGCGTCCGAATTGGAGACCCGTTCCGAATGGCACTAAGATAAGCCCAACCTGCTGAAACGCATGAGAAAGGCTGGCGGTGGTGGTAGGCTGAGAGTGGCCAAACCCAACTGCCCACCCGTGGAGCCAGCCCCCATGCATCCTCGTCAGCGCGCCGCGCAGCGGCAACGAC